>NZ_JBIBUK010000003.1:0-552326 GCF_043079345.1 Streptomyces sp. NPDC015220
AGGTCCTCCAGGCCGGCATCGCCGCCATCGGCACCACACTCAAGATCGAACTCGACATCCAGGCCGTCCAGGGCACCACACTCCCGGCCGCCTGATCCCTCTCCGGCCGGGCGGCCGTCCTCGCACGGCGTCCGCCGCCACCGCTCATCGGGCGGGCTCGCGTACCCCGCGGGCCCGCCCTCGCCGTCAGGTGGCGTTCTTCGCGTCGACGATCCGGCGGGCGAGGTCGCGCAGCTTGACGTTCTCCCGCTGCGAGGCGCGCACCAGGCTGTCGAAGGCCTGCGCCGCGTCGATGTCCAGCCGCTCCATGAGGATGCCGGTGGCCTGGCCGATCAGGTCCCGGGTGCGCATGGCCTCGGTGAGCTGCTCGCGCACCGTGGCCGAGTCCAGGGCGAGGCTCACGTGCGCGGTGAACAGCCGGCCTATCCGGGTGGCGTCGGGGTCGAAGGCGCGCGGCTTGCCGGCGTAGGCGGTGAGCACCGTCAGCCGCCGTTTCTCGGCGCGCAGCCGCAGCGCCAGTGCCGACCGCAGCCCCGCCTCGGCCAGCGGCCCGCCACCGTCCTCCTGCTCGCTGTCCGCGACGCGCACCACGGGCGCGTGCCACAGCCGGTCCCAGTACGGCGCCTGCGCACGGTCGGCGCCCGATCCCTCGGCGGTGCGTACGACCTCGTCGGTCCAGGCGACGGTACGGCGGCGGCCGTCGCGTTCGACCACCGAGATGCCCGCGTGCTCGGCGCCCGGCAGCAGACGCACGGCGAGCCGGACGGCGGCGTGCATGGTCTTGTCGGGGGTGTCCGTGTCGTGCAGTTGCCGAGCCGCCATCGTCAGGGCTTCGGCCAGCTCGATGTTCCCCGAAAAATGGGGCAATTCAGAAAAGTCGGACGCAGGCACCACGAACCTCTTCGGCATGCACGGCCATGGCCGTGCGCAGGAGAGCTCCGCAGCACATTCCCGACTGCGAGCACAGGACGAACAGAACCTTATCTCGTCCCTCCTCCCGGTTTCCCGCCTGGTGGACGGTCGGCCTCCAGCCCGCGCACCGACGCCGGACGAGACCCTTGGGTGACCCGCGCGGTGGTAGGCACGGCGGGGACCGCCTTCACTGCTGCCGCCGGCTCCCGGTCGGGCCTAGGGTGGGCGGCATGGCACCGAACATCGCGACCAACACCCGTGTCTCGCTGGACGAACTGCTGGACTTCGTACGGCCCCGCCACCGTGCCCTGCTGCTGACCCGGCGCTCCGACGGCAGCCCGCAGGCCTCGCCGCTGACCTGCGGCGTGGACGACTCCGGACGGATCGTGGTCTCCACCTACCCGGAGCGGGCCAAGACCCGCAACGCCAAGCGGGACGCGCGGGTGAGCGTGGTCGTGCTGAGCGACGAGTGGAACGGTCCCTGGGTGCAGGTCGACGGCGCCGCCGAGGTCGTCGACGCACCGGAGTCCGTCGAGCCGCTCGTCGAGTACTACCGCAACATCTCCGGCGAGCACCCCGACTGGGACGAGTACCGGTCGGCCATGCTCAGGCAGGGCAAGTCGGTCATCCGGATCACGCCGGAGCGATGGGGGCCGGTGGCGACGGGCGGGTTCCCCGCGCGGCTGGTGAGCGGCGAGTAGCCGCCCTCCGGGCGCCGTCGTCCCGACGGCCGCGGCGCGCGGGTCCGGTACGAGGGTCCGGTGCGCGGGCGACTCGCGGGGACGGCGGCCGGGCCTGCCCGGACCGCGCCGAGGCGGTGGCCCGACGGGCCACCGCCTGCGACGTCCCGCGCCGTACTTCGCCGGGCCTCAGCCGGCGCTCTGCCGGGTGAGGTCGTAGAAGGTGGCCGAACCGGCCGTCACCTCCTTGAAGTTCTTCTCCACCCAAGAGGTGATCTGCGCGGCGGTGCCGTTGCCGCTGCCGCCCATGCCGCCTCCCATCCCGCCGCCCGCGACGAAGTAGTGGATCCTCCCCTCGGCGACGTACTTCTTGAACTGGGCCAGGGTCGGCGAGGGGTCGGTGCCGTTGAAGCCGCCGATCGCCATCACCGGGTCGCCGGTGGCGAGCTGGTAACTGGCCGCGTTCTGGGAGCCGATGGACGCGGCGACCCAGGTGTACTCGGACGCGTCCTGCTCCAGCAGCTTCTTGGCCGCCGCACCGACCTGGGCGCCGTCCAGCAGACCGCCCATGCCACCCGTCCGGCCGACCTCGCCCATCCGGCCGCCGCCGGGGAAGCCGGCGCCGCCGTTCTGGCCGTTCTGGCCGTTCTGCTGCCCCTGGCCGTTCTGGCCGGGCATGCCCCCGCCGGGGAAGCCACCGGTGCCGCCGCCCGGGAAGCCGTTGCCCGTGCCGCCTCCCGGGGAGCCGTTGCCGTTCTGCTGCCCCTGGCCGTTCTGCTGCCCCTGGCCGTTCTGCTGCCCCTGGCCGTTCTGCTGACCCTGGCCGTTCTGGCCCGGCATGCCGCCGCCGAAGCCGCCGCGCATGCCGCGCCCGCCGGGGAAGCCGCCCCGGCCGCCGAAGCCCATCGTGCTCGCGCCCGCCGGACCGGCCGTCGGGATGGAGCCCGTGTGCGCGGAGTCCACCGTGCTCAGCGTGTACGCGGTGGGACCGGCCAGGCAGGCCACGGCGGCCACCGCCACCGCGGCGAGCGCGAGCCGGCGGCCCAGCCGGGCGGAGAAGATCAGGCCGAGGGCCGCGGTGAGTCCGCCGACCAGGACCAGCCACTTCAGCCAGGGCAGGTAGGAGGGGGTGCGGTGGAGCAGGACGTAGCCCCAGGCCGCGGTCGCCGTGACGGCGCCGGCCAGGGTGAGCGACGCCCACAGCCTGGACCGCTCCTCCCACAGGACGGTCACGCCCATGCCGACGACGGCGGCGATGTAGGGCGCGAGGGCCACCGTGTAGTACTGGTGGAAGATGCCCGCCATGTAGCTGAAGACGGCCGCGGTCATCACCAGCGAACCGCCCCAGGCGAGGAAGGACCCGCGGACGAGGTCGGTGCGGCTGGCCCTCCTGGTCAGGACGAGCCCGGCGACCAGCAGGATCAGCGCGGCCGGGAGCAGCCAGGAGACCTGGCCGCCGATCTCGGAGTTGAACATCCGGTCCCAGCCGGTCTCGCCCCAGCGGCCCGTGCCGCCGCCCGGGCCGCCACCGCCGCCCACGCTGCCGGTCTCGTCGCCGTTGATCCGGCCGAGGCCGTTGTAGCCGAAGGTCAGTTCGAGGAAGCTGTTGCTCTGCGAGCCGCCGATGTACGGCCGCGAGGAGGCCGGCCACAGCTCGGCTACCGCCACCCACCAGCCGCCGGAGACGACGATCGCCGCCGTCGCGAGCGCGAGCTGGACCAGCCGCTTCCTCAGCCGGACGGGCGCGCAGACCCCGTACACCACGGCGAGCGCGGGAAGGATCAGGAAGGCCTGGAGGGTCTTCGTCAGAAAGGCGAAGCCGACCGCGACACCCGCCCACAGCAGCCACTTGGTACGGCCGTCCTCCAGGCCGCGGACCACGAAGAGGACGGTGAGCGCCATCAGCAGCGCGAGCAGCGCGTCCGGGTTGTTGAAGCGGAACATCAGCGCGGCGACGGGCGTCAGCGCCAGCACCGCGCCGGCGATCAGACCGGCCGCGGGGCTGAACCGTCGGCGCACGGCCGCGTACACCACGCCGACCGTGAGGACGGCCATGATCACCTCGGGGACGAGGATCGCCCACGAGTTCAGTCCGAAGATCCGTACCGAGAGCGCCATCGGCCACAGCGAGGCCGGGGGCTTGTCGACGGTGATGGCGTTGCCCGCGTCCAGCGAGCCGAAGAAGAACGCCTTCCAGGACGTGCTGCCCGCCTGGACGGCCGCCGAGTAGAAGGAGTTGGCGTAACCCGAGGCGCTCAGGTCGTAGAGGTAGAGCAGGCCGGTGGCGAGCAGCAGGGCGAGGAAGGCGGGGCGGGCCCAGCGCGGGTCCCCGGGCCGGCCGCGCCACAGTCGGCGGGCGAGGGGCTCCTTCGGCTCACCGGCTCCCGGCACGGGGGCGGGGGCGGGGCAATGCGCCGGCGGGTCGGCGACCTCGGTCCGCGGCGGCTCGTGAGGTACGGGAGGCACGGAAGCCGCGGACGGGCGCGTGACCGTCGGCGCCGCAGCGGGCGCGGGCGGGTGCGTGTCCGGGGAGGAGACCGTGGGCGTGTCCGGGGAGGACGAGGGCGTGTCCGGGGAGGACGGGGGCGTGTCCGGGAAGGACGGGGTCATGGTGGCCGCCGGGGGAGCGGTCCGGGGCGGTCCCCAGGACGAGGGCCCCGCGGCTTCCCGTCGGCTCGTCCGGTCGTGCTCAGTGGTCATCGGAGGTCCCTCGGATCGGTGTCGTCGGGACGCGTCGGCTGCACCCGCACGGTCGCGTCCCCCCTGGTCTGCGCGGCGCCGTCGGCACGCGACGGCGAGCCGTGGTGAGCGGAGCCGTCGAGTGCGGAGTCGCCCTGGAAGGAGCCGGCGTGGACGCAGCCGGCGCCCGCCGGTCCCCGGTACACGGTGGTGTCGCGTGCGGTGGCGTCGTCGTACGGGGCGCGGGGCGCCGTCGGCTGCTGCGGCAGGGTGCCGGGGCCCGGGAACGGGCCGCCGGAGGCGTACGCCGGCGACGGCGCGGACGGGCGCGACGGGCCGGACGCCTCGGTGGACGGCTGGTCCTGGCGGTCCGGGAAGACCCAGGCCCGGAAGAGCAGGAAGCGCAGCACGGTGGCCGCGAGGTTGGCGGCGATCAGCACCGCGAGCTCGGTGGAGTGCGCCGGGCTGCTGGTCGCCGCGCTCAGGGCGGCCAGCGAGCCACTGGTCAGGGCGAGGCCGATGGCGAAGACGACCAGGCCCTGCGCCTGGTGCCGGACGGCGCCGCCGCGGCCTCGCACGCCGAAGGTCAGCCTCCGGTTGGCGGCGGTGTTGGCGACCGCCGAGAGCAGCAGGGCGAGCGCGTTGGCGGCCTGGGAACCGGCGAACTGCCGGAAGAGGCTGTAGAGCAGCAGGTAGAAGAGGGTGGACAGGACGCCGACGACGCAGAACCCGACCAGCTGGCGGGCCAGCCCGCCGGGCACGTCCTGGATCTCGCGGTCCCGGGGGTCGTCGCCGAAGGGGCGGGTGAGCCGGTCCAGGGGCAGCGAGCCGGTGGCCAGGGCCTTGCCCACCCGCCACACCCCCTTGAGGTCCTCGGTCGCCGTCCGCACGATGTGCACCGTGGAGTCCGGGTCGTCGACCCAGTCGACCGGCACCTCGTGGATGCGCAGGCCCGCCCGCTCGGCGAGCACCAGCATCTCGGTGTCGAAGAACCAGCCGGTGTCCTCCACCAGCGGCAGCAGCACCTGGGCGACGTCCCGCCGGATCGCCTTGAAGCCGCACTGCGCGTCGGAGAAGCGGGCCTGGAGCGAGCCGCGCAGGATGAGGTTGTAGGTGCGGGAGATGAACTCCCGCTTGGCTCCGCGCACCACGCGCGAGCTGCGGGCGAGACGCGAGCCGATGGCCAGGTCGGAGTGGCCGGAGATCAGCGGCGCCACCAGCGGCAGCAGCGCGTTGAGGTCGGTCGACAGATCCACGTCCATGTAGGCGAGGATCGGCGCCCCGGAGGCCGACCACACGGTCCGCAGGGCGCGGCCCCGGCCCTTCTGCTCCAGCCGGAAGTTGTCGACCTCGGGTATCTCCGCCGCCAGCCGCGCGGCCACCTCCGGGGTGCTGTCCGTGGACGCGTTGTCCGCGATCGTGATGCGGAACGCGTACGGGAAGGTGCGTGTGAGGTGCTCGTGCAGCCTGAGCACGCAGGGCCGGAGGTCCTTCTCCTCGTTGTAGACGGGTACCACTACGTCCAGGACAGGCGTACCGGCGTCGCCGGCCGGGAGGTGCTCCCGCGTCGGCAGGGTGCCGGGAGAAGAGTCGGTTCGCATGACACCGACTTTTCTCAACGGCCCTGTCTCGTCCGTGTGGTGACGCTGTGCCGGGCCTGTGAGTGCGCGGGTGCGGCCGGATGCCGGGCGAGGACCGGTGCCGGGGCGGGGACGGCAGCCGCGTCCGGGGCGGGCGCCGGGGCCTGGACGGGAACGGGCGCCGGGGCCTGGGCAGGGAGGGGCGCCGCCGGGTGGAGCGCGGGCAGGTGGACGGTGAACACGGTCCGGCCGGGCACGCTCTCGACGGTGACGGCGCCGCCGTGCGCGGTCGCCACGGCCTGCACGATGGCGAGTCCGAGCCCCGTCGAGCCGGTGGCGCGGGAGCGGGCCGAGTCGCCCCGGGCGAAGCGTTCGAACACGTGTGGCAGCAACTCCGCCGGGATGCCCTGCCCGTCGTCCTCGACGTCCACGCACAGCCACGGGCCGCGCCGCTGCACGCGTGCGGTGACGGTGGTGCCGGGCGGTGTGTGCGTCCGGGCGTTGGCCAGGAGGTTGACGAGCACCTGTTGCAGCCGTGCCGCGTCCGCCGACACGGGAGCGGGTTCGTCGGGCAGGTCGAGCCGCCAGTTGTGGTCCCGCCCGGCCGCCCGCGCGTCGCTGACGGTGTCCACGACGAGCGGTACGAGATCGGTGTGCTCGAACCGCAGCGGCCGGCCCGCGTCCAGCCGGGCCAGCAGCAGCAGGTCCTCCACGAGCAGGGTCATCCGCCCGGCCTCGGACTCGATCCGGCCCAGCGCGTGCCGGGTGTCCGGGCCGACCTGCTCGCGCCCGCGCCGGGTGAGCTCGGCGTACCCGCGGATGGAGGCGAGCGGCGTGCGCAGTTCGTGACTGGCGTCCGCGACGAACTGCCGTACCCGCGTCTCGCTCCGCTGCCGGGCGTGCAGGGCGCCGTGGACGTGGTCGAGCATGCGGTTGAGCGCCGCGCCGACCTGGCCGACCTCGGTGTGCGGGTCGGTCTCCGACTCCGGGACGCGTTCCGGGAGGTTCACCTCGCCGGTGTGCAGGGGAAGCTCGGAGACCCGGGTGGCGGTGGCGGCGACGCGGCGGAGCGGGCGGGTGGCGACCCCGACGAGAACGGAGCCGGCCAGGAAGGCGGCTGTCAGGCCGGCGGCGGTGACGCTGGCCTCGACCAGGATGAGCGTGTTCACGGTGCCGTCCACACCGCTGGTCGGGACGGCGACGTAGTAACTGCCGTTGGGGCCCGACCGGTACTCGGCGAAGTACCGTCCCAGACCGGGGAGGTCGACGGTCTCCCGGGCCCCGTCGGCCTGCCGGACGGAGGCGAGTGCGGCCAGCTGGTCCCCGGTCAGTTCCTTGGCGCTCATCTGGAAGTCGGACTGGGACTTCTGGCCGCGCCGGGCTTCGGTGATCCGCCCGTCCTCCACCCTGGCCGCGATCGTCGTGCCGCTCGGCTGCGGCCCCTTGGTCACGAAGTCGGTGAGTTTGATCCGCGCGAGCTCCCGGTACGGGCCGGCGGCCGCGTCCTTGCCGGGCTGTCCCGGGGGGCCGAACCGGCCGGACGCGCGGGACGCGACCTCGTCGAGCTGGCCGCCGAGCTGCTGGTACAGGTGGGACCGCAGTGCCAGCGTCGTCACCGTGCCGATCACCGCGCACACCACGGCGATCAGCACCACGGACGCGACGACGAGCCGCGTCCGCAGCGTGCGCGGTTTGGTCGCTCGCCGCTGCGTCCGCGTCCGCCGCCGCCCGCTCATGACGTCGCGGGCTTGATCAGGTAACCGGCGCCGCGCCGGGTGTGGATCATCGGCTCCCGCCCGGCGTCGATCTTGCGTCGCAGATAGGAGATGTAGAGCTCGACGACGTTGGCCTGTCCGCCGAAGTCGTACGACCAGACGCGGTCCAGGATCTGCGCCTTGCTGAGCACGCGCCGTGGGTTGCGCATGAGGAACCTCAGCAGCTCGAACTCGGTGGCGGTGAGGTGGATGTTGTCGCCGCCGCGCGACACCTCGTGACTGTCCTCGTCCAGGGTGAGGTCGCCGACGACGAGCACGGAGTCGGACCGCCGGTCGGCGGCGCCCGAGCGCCGGATGAGCCCGCGCAGCCGGGCGACGACCTCCTCCAGGCTGAACGGCTTGGTCACGTAGTCGTCGCCGCCCGCGGTGAGCCCGGCGATCCTGTCCTCGACGGCGTCCTTGGCGGTCAGGAACAGGACGGGCACGTCGGGGAGCTCCCGGCGCAGCCGTCCGAGGACGGCGAGTCCGTCCATGTCGGGCAGCATCATGTCGAGGACGACGGCGTCCGGCCGGAACTCGCGCGCGGTCTGCACGGCGCCCTGCCCGTCTGCCGCACTGCGTATCTGCCAGCCCTCGTATCGCAGGGCCATGGACAGCAGTTCGGTGATCGACAGCTCGTCGTCCACCACAAGCACCCGGACGGGGCTCCCGTCCGGCCTCAGCAGTTCGGTGCGCCCCTGGGGCGAGGTCGTGGTCATGGTCCACACCATGTCGGCACGCTCTGAGAGCACGCTTTCACGAATCTGTGATTTCCCTGAGAAACGCACAGGCTTCTCTCAGGCAACACCCTGCAAGCGCATGGGCGGTGACGGTCAGAACAGCCCGTCCTGCACCCCCGCCGCCTCCCCGAACTCCCTCACCGGCACCGTGATCCCGGCGCTCCCCGCCGGGCCGAGCCCCCAGCCGGCCATGAGCCGTGTGTCGAGCACGACGGCTCCGCCCGCGGCCGCCAGGTGCAGGTCCGGCCCGGCGGCGGCGACCAGCTCACCGCTCACGTCCCCGCCCGCGACCAGCCGGCTCACCTCGCCGACGGCCGCCGCCGTCCCGTCCAGTCCGAACGCGGCCGTGTGATCGACGGGCCGGCACGGCGCCTTCGCCAGCGACTCCGGCCAGCCGGGAAGCGCGGCGGCCCGGGCGTGCAGCTCCCGGATCTCGGCGGCCCGCTCCACCGGACTCGCCGGCAGCGCTGACCGTACGACCCGCTTGTGCGCGTACGGGATCCGGTCGGGGACGCCGAGCGCGGCGCGCAGCAGTTCCTCGGTGCGGCGTGCGGCCATCAGCGGCCCGGCGCCGAGCCAGCTGAAGCAGACGGCGCCCTGTTCCAGCAGCCGTGCGGACCCCCGCTCGACGGCCGTGATCCCCACCTTGGTCAGGCCGGGCCCGAACCACGCCAGATACACGTGGTACGGCCGTGGATCGTCCGCGATCGTGTCGGCGGCCACCGAGTGGGCCCGGTCCAGCCGCGCGCACTCCTCGCACCGCGCCCCCGTGCTCCGCCCCGGCACGGCGGTCCGGGCCGGACAGGCGTGCCCCCGCGCTCCCACACAGGTCCGCACTCCCCCCTCGGCGACCCCGAAGGACACCCGCTTCCCCCACGGCAGCGCGCTCGACCGCCCGCCCTCCCACCTCAGCACCGGGCCGTCCGCCGACCACCGCAGCCCCGAACACCGCCATACCCGTGTCATCTCTCCCGAGCCTACGAGCCGCCGCTGACAACGTCCCGGCGGGCGGACGGCCTCCGGCGAACGGAGGGCCTCCGGCGAACGGACGGTCTCGGGGGCGCGGGCAGCCTCGGAACGCGGACGGCTTCGGGACGCGGCGGCACGCGGAGCCGGTCCGCCGTTCGCCGTCGGCCGGTCTTCGCGCCGGCTTCGCCCGAGGACGGCGCCCGGGACATCATCAGCGGTGAGCCGCGGAACCACCCTCGCCCGCCCGTCCCCGTCCACGGCGCGGGCCGCGATCGTCACGCCGTCCGACGCGATGGGCGGTACCGGTTGACGCGGTAGCCGTACTTCACCGCCGTACACCTTCTGAGATGCCGGAGGCCCCGGCTCGCTCCGGGGCCTCCGGCCCGTGTGCACTCGGCAGGCTCCGCACCTTCGCCCCTCCGGGCCGCGGGGTCGGGCAGCCTCTTCCGCCACGCGCTTCGAGCGCACACGTCCCGCTGGAACCCGACATGCCAACTGCTCCGGATGCGGAGCATTGCCGAACCACAGAAGCCTTTGATTCACTTCGCCTTCAAGATCTACTTACGAGATCTACTCACAAGCTACACACATTCACCACAGGGAGAATCGTGCGGTTCCGTACGGGTCTGGCGCTTGCCGCCGCCACACTGCTTCCCGTCCTCGCGGCCCCGGCCGCTGACGCGGCGACCACCCCCAGCGTCAATTTCGCCTTCGGCAAGGGCGCGCGAGTCGACGCGAGCTCGAAGGTGACGATCAACTACTCGCTCGCCAACCTGCCCAAGGGCAGCCATGTCGAGCTCCGACGCGAAACGGGCAGCAGCCACACCTACAAGACGATCAACACCCTGAAGGCCGTCAACGGCAAGGGTTCCGTGACCACCACCGCCCCGACCCAGGGCAGGTGGGGCTACCGCATCCTCGTCCTGAACTCCAAGAACCAGACCCTCACGTACCGCGGTCACTGGCTCTACGCCTACAGCAACATCAGCATCAGCAAGTTCTTCCCGAAGAAGTACTCGTCCGGCACCATCGGTGTCGGCAACCGGCTCCTGGCCTACGACGCGAAGATCACCACGGACGACGCCATGGACCTCTTCGCGACCACTCGCAACACCACCTGCCGCTCCACCAGCCTCAGGATGGGCCGCATCCACGGTTTCACGGGCTCGCGCCGCGTGAAGGTCCTCCAGACCAACGCCCCGGCGGCCAGCAAGCTCCTGCCCTTCGACACCTACGTCACCCTGTCGGCCAACCTCACCGGCGCTCCCTTCGCCGTGCACCTCGACGAAGACCCCAGCAACTCGGCGGACACGTACATCGGCGGAACCGTCAGCTGCTACTCGGCCAGCGGCTTCTAGACCGGGAGGTTTTTCCTCCCACCGTGCTGCCGGCCCCGCGGATCAGAAGGTCGCGGGTTCGAATCCCGCCGAGCGCGCACAGATCAGAGGCCCCGGAGAGATCCGGGGCCTCTGATCGTTTCGAGGTCGTACAGCAGCGGAGTACGGCGACCGCGTCAGCCAGGGCCCGTGATCAGCCGTGTCCATGTGCTGTCGTCGCCGTCAGAACTGCCGTCACATATGACGCTGCCACTGACTGTCAGCGCCCGTCGCGGCCCCGGCGACCCGCTCCTGGCTCGTCGAGCGCGCGACTCGCGGTCTCATGGTGTGGCGCGGGTCACGGGAACTCCTCGGCCCGGTCGGAGAGGTAGGGGGTGTGAGATGTGATGAACAGGGAGATCGGGAGCGCATGCGCGCACGGATCAGTGCGGGCGACCACGAGGCGTTCACCGCGCTCTACGAGGAATACGCGCGGGAGGTCTACAACCACGCCTACCGGCTGTCGGGCGACTGGTCGACGGCCGAGGAGGTGCTGTCCGAGACTTTCCTGGCGGCCTGGCGCACCCGTCACGCCATCGACCCGGAGGGCGGCTCGCTGCGGCCGTGGTTGCTCGGGATCGCCACCAACAAGGCACGCAACAGCAACCGCGGTATCAGGCGGCGCCTGGCCTTCCTGGCCCGCCGCCCCTCCCCGGAACTGGTGGCGGACATCGCGGACGCCACGGCCGGACGCGTCGACGACGCGCGGCGGCTCGCCGCGGTCCGGCAGGCGCTGGGAGAACTCCGCCGCCCGGAACTCGAGGTGCTGGCCCTCTGCGTCTGGTCCGGGCTGGACTACGCCGAGGCCGCCGAGGCCCTGGGCGTCCCGGTGGGCACCGTGCGGTCGCGGCTGTCCCGTGCCCGTACCCGGCTGCGCCGGCTCACCGACGAGGAACTCGGCCGGACGCCGGGCGGGTCCGCGCGGGAAACCCGCCCCGGAGAACCGGTCCGGTCCGGGAGGGAACCCCGCCCCGGCCGCGGAGAGGTAGAGAGCAGGGCCGCGTTCGTGGCCCTGCCCATCCAGGAGGAAGCCTGATGAACGACCGTCCCTCCGGCCCCGAGCGGGCCGAACGCGAGGAACTGGCCCGGCTGCTGCCGGCCCCGGCCGAACGGGACCTGCCCCCTGGTCGTCACCTCCACCACAAGGACACCCTGATGCGTCTGATCGACCAGGACGGCGACCGCGCCCCCACCCGCCCCCGGCTCCTGCGCCCCGCCGTTCTGCTGCCCGCCGCCGGACTGGCCCTGGGCGGGGTGCTGCTGACCACGCTCGCCGCCACCGGCCGGGACAGCGCCCCGGCACCGTCCGCCGCGGGCACGCGTTCCCAGGCCACGGCCCCGCGTGGCGCGGCCGTGCTGCTCGACCGGATCGCCTCGGTCGCCGCGAAGCAGGACGAACAGAAGGTCGCCGATGACCAGTTCGTGTACGTCAAGACACTGCAGGCCGAGAACGAGGGCAAGTTCGGCGGCCCGGTGAAGCTGACCGGGCCCCGCGAGCGTGAGGTCTGGATGTCGCAGAAGGCAGGACCGGTGATCGATGTCGGCCTGATCCACCAGGACGGCTCGTACTACCCGATCGAGGTCGGCGTCCCGGACGGCGAGCCCGCCGTCGGCTACCCGGCAGGCCTCAGCCGGCCGACGTACAAGTGGCTGGCCTCCCTGCCCACCGACCCCGACGCCCTGCTCCGACGGCTCACCACCGAGATCACCCGGGACCAGGACGAGCGCGACACCCCGGCCGCGGACCGGAACCAGGCCCAGGACACCTTTGACACCATCGGTGAGCTGCTGCGGGAGACGGTGATGCCGCCGAAGACCGCGGCGGCCTTCTACAAGGCCGCGGCGAAGATCCCCGGCGTGACCGTGGACGCCGACGCGGTGGACGCGGCCGGCCGGCACGGGATCGGCGTGGCCCGCGACAACACCCGCACCGGTGACCGCACCACCTGGATCTTCGACTCGACCACCCTGGAGTACCTGGGCGAACGGAGCTACCTCAGCAGGGACACCTCCATGGGCAAGAAGGGCACCCTGATCAACGAGTCGGCGGTCCTGGAGCGCGCGGTCGTCAACGCCCTCCGCGAGAAGCCGTCGGCCGGTAAGTCGTCGGCCGGTAAGTCGTCGACGACGACCTGATCCCGACGGGGAGCCGCCGGGGCGTGGCCGCGCGCCCCGGCACCGGTCGCTCTCCGCCCCCGCCAGGCGCGCCGAGCACAGGTGACGGGGCGCGGCCTCGTCCCCACTGCGAGGAACGGCCCCCCCCTCCGGGCCGCGCAACCCGAGCAGCTCCTTCGAGGACGCTGCGCGTCCGGTCCGGCGTCCGCGAGGTCCGCTTCCACGACCTGCGCCACACCCGCGCGTCGCCGCTGCCGGCTCAGGAGGCCGCCGCGCGGACGATCACGGGACACCGGGGCACAGCACGATCACGACGACGCTGGGCACCTACGCGCATGCAACGGGGACGAGGCTGCGCGCGGTCGCGGATCGGATGGACGACGCGCCGGGCGAGGATCTGGACAAGATCTTGTCATCGGATGCCTTCACGTCGTCCGACTGCCCAACGTGTGCGCTGGCGTCACCCGCTGATGCCAGAAGCCCCGCCGGTTGAACCGGCGGGGCTTCTGAACTGTGTGCACTCGGCAGGATTCGAACCTGCAACCTTCTGATCCGTAGTCAGATGCTCTATCCGTTAAGCTACGAGTGCTTGTTCTGTTTTCGTCTTCGCTCCCGGTCCTTTCGGCCCGCTCGCGGCGACAGGAAGAACATTACATGACTGCCGCCGTCATGTGAAATCCATTCCCCAAACCCCTTGTGACCTGCGAAAACGCGTCCGGGGCGCAGAAGCGGGGGTCGATGGCGAGGCTCCGGGGCGGGGCCTGGAGACCGGAAAACGACGACGTCCCGGCCGAGGGGGCGACGACGAAGTCACGACCGACGACGACGAAGCCCCGGTCCGATGGACCGGGGCTTCGTGATCACGCGCGGAGGCGGAGGGATTTGAACCCTCGATGGGCTTTAAGGCCCAAACCGCATTAGCAGTGCGGCGCCATAGACCGGACTAGGCGACGCCTCCAGCACAACCTCTCCCGCGAGCGCGCGAGTGGTGCGTGCAGATGATGACACAGACAACCGGCGTGCCACCAATCGCCACCCACGGTACTAGGCGGGCGGGGCCCAGGGCAAAGCCCTGGGCCCTCGGTGTCGGACGTGGCGCAACCTCCCGGGAGCCGCCGCGTTGGTCCGGGCATGATGCAGGTCAGCTCCCCGTCCTCCCCCCGGCGCCCCGCCGCGCTCCGGTCCACGCGCCGGCTCCTCCTCGGCGCTTCCGTCTCCGCCGCCGCGCTCACGGCGCTGCTCGCCGGTACCGCCGCGGCCTCCGCCGCCGCGCCGCCGCCGGCCCGTGACGAGGACCGGTCCGGCGACCACCTCACCGTCACCGTGCGGCACGCGGGCGGCGACCGGGACGGGACGCACGAGCTGTACTGCCACCCCGGCGGCGGCAGTCACCCGGATGTGCGCGGCGCCTGCGGTGTGCTCGACCGCGGCACCCGCTGGGGCCGGGACTCCTTCGCACCGGTGCCGGACGGCAGCGTCTGCACCCTGGAGTACGGCGGCCCGGCCACCGCCCGGGTCACCGGCACCTGGGCGGGACGCCCGGTCGACGCCTCGTACAGCCGCGCCAACGGCTGCGAGATCGACCGCTGGGACCGCCTCGTGCCGCTCCTGCCCGGCCTCGGCTCCTGAGCTCTCCCGGGACGCCCGGACCGTGCGGGCCCGGAGTCCGTTGAGCGCGCGGGCCCGGAGTCGGTGAAGCGCCGGGCCCGGAGTCCGTGAAACGCCCGGGCCCGGAGTCCGTAAAGGTCGTGCCAAGGCCGTGCGAAGGCCGGGCGAAGAGCCGGCGACGGGGCCGCGAAGCGGAACCGCGTGGTCACGGGCGGATCGTCACCTCGTCGTGCGACCTCCCTCTCATCCGGCATCGCGGGCGCAACCTCAGCGCTTAGACTCCCTCGCGTGACACGCCGCGGGCCGGTTGGCAAGATGGCCCCCGCGGTGGGCAAGGTGCGGTAACAGGGAGGAAGCGTCTCGTGAGCAGCAGGCCATCCCGAGGCGCTGCTCGCCTCGCTGCCATACTCGACGCGCTGCCCGACGCATTGGTGCTGGTCAACGCCAACGGGACGGTCGTCAACGCCAACACCATCGCCCTGGAGGCGTTCGAGACCCCGGGGACGGCACTGGTGGGGCGGGGACTGCTCGACCTGCTGCCGCAGTTCGACTCCAAGCTCATCCCCGGCTCCATGCGCCGGCCGGACCACATCGACCCGCTCGGGCGGACCAAGCCGACCCGGATGGTCGCCCGGCGGACCGACGGCACAGAGTTCCCGGTCGAGGTCACTAGCGCGAATCTGCAGAACGGCCAGCAGGCCTACGACGCCTCCGGCTACACCGGTGACGAACTGCTGATGCTGGTCGTCCGCGACCTGTCCGGCACCGTCGACACCGAGGCCGAACTGGCCCGTTCGCAGCGGCAGACCGAGATGATCCTGCGGGCCGCCTCCGAGGGTGTCGTGGGCACCGACACCGACGGGCGGATCGTGCTCGTCAACCCCGCCGCCGCCCAGATCCTGGGCTACCGGGCCGGCGAGCTCGGCGGCCGGGAACTGCACACCTTGGTACTCCACTCGCGCGCCGACGGCTCGCCCTTCCCGTACGACGAGTCGCCGCTCGCCGACACCCTGCGCTCCGGGCGCAAGCACCGGGTGCGCGGGCAGGTGCTGTGGTCCAAGGCCGAGGACAAGGTGCCCGTCGACCTGACCACCGCGCCCGTCCGGGACGGTGACCAGCTCGTCGGCGCGGTGATGACCTTCACCGACCGGCGTCCGTTCGACGCCCTCGTGGACGAGAAGGCCGCCGCCGAGGAGCGGCACGCGGCGGAGCTCGAACGGCTGGCCGAGGAGCACGCCTCCGAGCTCACCGCCCTGCGCCAGCGACACGTCACCGAGACCGAGGAGCTCGCCGAACGGCACGCGGAGGAACTCGCCGCGAACGAGGACCGGTACGCCGCGCTCGGCGAGCGCGAGAAGGACCGTTACGAGGCACTCGCCGCCCGGCACGAGCAGTTGCTGACCCTGCTGGGCGACTCCCTGCGCGGGCCCCTCGACGAACTGCGCCGGGAACTGGCCGCCCTCGCCGCCGACGACGCCGGCCAGCTGTGGCCCGAGGCCAACCAGGTCCTGCACCACCTGTCCGCCGGCTACTCGCGGATCACCACCCTCATCGACAACGTCCTCGGCTACCAGCGCCTCGACGTCGGCAGCGAGGACATCACCCGTACCAAGGTGATGCTCGACGCGGTCGTCGCCGCCGGGATCGACGGGGCCGTCGAGCTCGTCGGGCCCGGCCGGGTGCAGTTCGCCGTGCACGCGCCGCCCATCGAGGCCGAGGTCGACCCGCGGCGCCTGGCCACCGCGCTCGCGCACCTCGTCGCGGACGTGGCGGGCGTGGACGCCACCGGCAACGCGCCCGTGTCGACGGGCGGTTACATGGACAACACCGTCGTGGTGGCGGCCGCGCAGCGCGGCGCGGTGGTTCGGATCGAGGTGCGCGGGCCGTACGCCGGGGGAGACCCGGTGCACGAGCCGATCGTGCGCGGGATCGTCCGGGCGCACGGCGGCGTGCTGCAGACCCACGAGGTCCCCGGGATGAGCGGCAGCGCGTACGTCCTCGAGGTGCCCATCGGCGGCGGAGCCGGTGCCGTCGCCGCCGACCACGCCCCGGAGTACACCCAGGATCCGGCGCCCGCCGCCGTGGACGCGGGACCGGGCGACGGCACTCCGGTGTCCGCGGAGGTCGCGCTGACCGCGCAGGCCCCGGCCGGCGGCCGGCGGCGGGCCCGGCGGTCCTCCACGGACGCGTTCCTGGAGGGCGACGCGGAGGGCGACTCCATTACCGACGACACCCCGACGACGCCGACCGGGCGGCGCAGGCGGCGTGCGGCCGGGGGCCCGGCGGCGATCCCGGCCCAGGGCGCGGCCGGGGACGCGGCCGTGGGTCCGGCTCCGGGCGTCGCGGCCGTGGGTCCGGCTCCGGGCGTCGCGGCCGTGGGTCCGGCTCCGGGCGTCGCGGCCGTGGGTCCGGCTCCGGGCGTCGAGGTGTCCGGCGGTACGGGACGGCGGCGCGGACGGCCCGCCGAGGACGGGTCGGTCGCCGAGGGCGCCGTGGTGACGGCGGCCGAGCACGCCGCGGGGACGGCGGCGTCGGGTTCCGGCCTGGGCGGCGCGGTGCCGCCGCAGGGCGTGCCCGTGCCCACGGGACGACGGGCCCGCCGTGAGACCGGCGAGCCCCACGCGCTGCCCCCGGCACTCCCGGCGGCAGCCGATGCGGCGGCGGCCGATGCGGACCCCGCGGCCTCCCCCGCCGCGCCGGCGCAGCCGACCGGGCGCCGCCGGCGTGCCCTGGCGGCCGCGACCGAGCGTGCCGCCGCGCAGGAGGCGGCTCCGCGTACCGTCTTCGCCCTGCCGCCCGCCGAGGCGGACCGGCCCTCGCCCGCGGACGAGGGCGCACAGGCCCCGCAGGTCCGGGTTCCGGCCCAGGGCGCCGCCCCGGGCGGGGGGCGGCACGACGCCGTACCGCACGACCAGGCCGACGACCACACTCCGCCGCAGCCGCACCCCACGAGCTCGCCGACCGGTCGCCGGCGGCGGGCGGTGGCCCAGCCGCCGGAAGCGGCGGCGCCGGACGCGCTGCCCGCTGCCGGTGTCCCCCCACAGGGAACGGCCGGCCGGGGGATCCCGGCGCCGGGCGGTTCCGTCCTGCCCGAGCAGGGCGGACAGCAGGCGCCCGGCGTCGCGGGACGAACGGTTCCCGGTGCGCCGGCGCCCCGACAGGCCGTTCCTCCGACGGCTCCCGGGCAGCCGGGCAGCCGGCCCCAGATGCCGGAGCAGCCCCCCGCCCGCGTTCCCGCCCAGCCGCCGGCCGCTCCGGCCGCTCCGGCCACTCCCGACCAGGCGGTCGCCGGCCGGCCGCTCCCGGCCGAGTCCGCGCAGGGCGCCGGGACGCCCGGCGCCCCGGCGCCCGCCGGCCCGGCCCAGGGCGTCCCCGCGCAGGCGACTCCGGCCGCCGGTCTTCCGGCCGCGCAGCCCTGGCCCGGCGCCGACGGCACTTCCGGCGCGGGCGTACCCGTGCCGCCGGACAGCCGTGCCGTACCCGTACCGCCGGGCGATGCCGCGGCGCCTGCCGCGCCCGGTGCTCCAGTGGCCCCGGCGGGCCCGGCCGGTGCTCCGCTGCCGCCGGGCGCCCCCGTGCCCCCGGCCCCGGCAGCGCCCCCGCAGCCGGCCGGCCCCGCCCGGACCCCCGGCGCGGTCCCCGCACAGGCCCCCGGATCAGGTACGGCCCAGGCTCCTGGCACGCCGCCGCACGGCACCCCCGCCGCCGGTACGCCCGCCCTCGGCACCCCCTCCGCCGGTACCCCGCTCCCACCCGAGCAGGGCGGTCCGGCAGCCGGGCCGGCCACGGTCGGCGGCGCCGACGCGCGGGCGGCTCAGCCGCTGCCCGCCGAGGCCGCCGTGCCGGTCGACCCGAACTCGACGCAGGGCCGGGCGATCAGCGTGCGCACGCTCGGACAGGGCGTGCCGTTCAGCCGCCAGGCCGCACAGGTGCAGCAGCCCTCGGCGACGCCGCCCCCGCACGCGGCCGGCGGTTCCGGCCGCCGCCGCAAGCTGGGAACGCCGCCGGACCCGGCCGCCGCGCGCCCGGAGCAGCGGCCGGAGCAGGACGCCCGCCCGCACCCGCCGGCCGAGCAGACTCCCGCGCAGCCCGTACCACCGCAGCAGCGGACACAGCCGCAGCCGTCGCCGGAGCCGACCGGGCAGCCCCGGCTCGCACCGGGCACCGAGGGCGTCGGGCGGTCGTACGCCATTGGCGCCCCGGACGAGAACGCCGCCGAGGGCCCCGAGCCACTGGACGGTCCGGGCGGCGCGGTCGAGGTCGCGGACACCCCGCGGCCCAGGCCGATGGACGACGAACTGCCTCCGGAGCCGTTGGACAACCCGCGCCGGCTGCTCGTCTGGCCGGCCCCCGACATGACCACCCAGCAGGCGCTGAGCGACCGCGGCTACCGGCCCGTCATCGTGCACTCGCGCGAGGAGGTGGACGCACAGATCGCGGCCTTCCCCGCCGCGCTGTTCGTCGACCCGCTGACCGGCCCGATCACGCGCACCGCGCTCCAGTCGTTGCGCCAGGCCGCGGTCGCCGCGGAAGTGCCGGTCCTGGTCACGGCCGGGCTCGGGCAGGCGACGCGCGAGGCGGCCTACGGCGCCGATCCCGCCGTACTGCTGAAGGCGCTCGCGCCGCGCGACAGCGAGCAGCACCCCCCGCGGGTCCTGCTGGTGGAGGAGCACACGGAGATCGCGCTGGCCCTGACCGCGACGCTGGAACGGCGCGGGATGCAGGTGGCGCGGGCCGCGAGTGACAACGACGCGGTGACGCTCGCGGGGCAGTTCCGGCCGAACCTGGTCGTGATGGACCTGATGCAGGTGCACCGTCGTCAGGCCGGGATCCTGGACTGGCTGCGCGCGAACGGGCAGCTCAACCGCACCCCGCTCGTCGTCTACACGGCCGCCGTCGACCATGCGGACCTGCCGCGGCTGGCCTCCGGCGAGACGGTGCTGTTCCTCGCGGAGCGGTCCACCAGCACCGAGGTGCAGACACGGATCGTGGACCTGCTGGCGCGCATCGGGACCAACTGACCCGTCGGCGGACCGGCCGAGCAGCCGCTCGACCGGTCCGCGCACGCGACAACTCGCGACTACTTCGAGACGAGTCTGCGGGCCGCCGACTTGATGGAGGCCCGCAGCCGTTCCTCGGCGCTCTCGTCGGCGCCGACCATGATGCGCTTGATCTGCGGGACGACGACGGCCCAGTCGGCCAGCGCGACCAGCAGGAACATCAAGTCCCGGGCGGGGATCGCGTCGCTGATGACGCCCCGGTCCTGGCCGTCCTGGATCGCGGCGACCTTGCGGCCGTAGTGGTCCTGGCGTTCGGCCTCGTCGGGCAGCTCGGCGGCGCCGTACTCGATGCCCTCCCAGAACAGCAGGCGCAGGAGTTCGGGGTGGGCCGCGTGGTAGTCGAGCAGCCGGTCGACCCAGCCCTCGATGTCGTCCGCGTCGACCGGGACGGCAGCCGCGAGATCGACCATGCAGCGGCCCAGGACGTGGGAGAACAGCTGCGCCTTGTTGCCGAAGTAGGCGTAGATCAGCTGTTTGTTGGCCTTGGCCTCGCTCGCGATGCGGTCGATCCGGGCGCCCGCGATCCCGTGCCGGGCGAACTCGGCGACCGCCGCCTCGAAGATCCGGGCCTTGGTGGCCTCGGGGTCCCTCACTGCCATGGGGACAGGGTAGCGCGCTAGCAACCAACCATTTGGTTGACAGGGAATGCATCGCCGCCGCAGACTGTTCCTCGCTTCAACCAACCAGTTGGTTGGCAGTGCTCGCGGCCCGCGGACCCGGCCCCCGCACGCCCCTCCCCATACACACCCACGAACGCATCGGAGGCCCGCAGCCCATGCAGTCGTCATCCACCGCCGGACCCGCCACGGCCACCGACCTCGCCGACACCGCCGGGACGGTCACCGCCACCGAACCCGCCGACAGGACGGTCACCGACCCCCGCGGGGATCACCTCCCCGAACCTCCCGGCCGCCGTACCGGCCTGAGTCCCACTGCCTTCCTGGCCCTCATAGCCCTGTGCACCGCGGTCACCGCCGGCAACATCTACCTCGCGGCCCCGCTGCTCCCGCTCATCGCCCACGACTTCGGCTCGGCGCCCTCCGCCGTGGCCTGGATCGCCTCGGTGGCGCAGTTCGGGTACGCCACCGGCCTGCTGTTCTTCGCCCCGCTCGGCGACCGGGTGAACCGGCGCCCGCTGGTGGCCGCGTTGTCCCTGGCGACGGTCGCGGCGCTCGTCGTCGCCGCGACCGCGCCCGGCACCGCCGCCCTCGCGGTGGCCGTGTTCGTCGCCTCCGCCACGACCGTGGTCCCGCAACTGCTCGTCCCGATGGTCGCCGAGCGCGCCCGGGCCGACCGCCGCGCCCGGCATGTCGCCGCCGTGATCGCGGGCCTGTTCACCGGCATCGTCGCCGCCCGGGTGCTCGGCGGACTGGTCGGCCAGGCGTACGGCTGGCGCTGGGTGTTCGCGGGAGCGGCGGCGCTGACCCTCGTGCTCGGGCTGGCGACCGCGGCCGCCCTGCCGGCGGAGCGCCGCCGCGGCACCGGTCCCCTGCTGTCCGGCGTCGTCGCGCTGCCCGGACTCGTCCGGCACTCGCCCGACCTGTGGCGCGCGTGCCTGCGTCAGGCCGGCATGTTCGGCGCCTGGAGCGCGCTGTGGACCTCGCTCGCGCTGCTGCTGACGGACCGGCCGTACGGCCTGTCGACGGCGACCGCCGGTCTGTTCGGGCTCTTCGGACTCGCCGCCGGCGCGGTGGCCCCGCTCGCCGGTGGCCTGGTCGACCGGTTCGGCGCGGCCAAGGTCGTACGGTCCGCGTACGTCCTGGCCGCCGTGTCGGTGCCGCTGTTCTGGCTGGGCGGGCAGCGGATGGCGGCACTGTCCGTGGCCGCCGTCGCGATCCACGCGGCCCTGGTCGCCTCCCACGTCGCCAACCAGACGCTCGCCCTGACCACCACCTCCACCCCGGCGACCGCCAACACCGCCTACGTCGTCTCCGGCTTCGCGGGCGCCGCCCTCGCCTCTTCGGTGGCCGGCCCCGCCTTCGCCCACTGGGGCTGGTCCGGGGTGTGCGCGGTGGCGGCGGTGTGGCTGGTCCTGGGCTGGACGGCGACGGCCGTACGACGGTGACGCCCACGGGAGCGGCCTCGTCCGGCCGCCTCGGCGCGGGAGCGGGGGCGGGAACGCCGGCGTCCAGGTCCGGACGACAAATACCCCGAACCCGGCGGCACCCACAGCCGGATCAGGCCCGGAACCGGGTCACGCCCGGAACCGGATCCCGGGCGTGACCGGCTCCCCTCAGAACCGGGTGACGTCCAGCTCGCCGGCCGCGTACCGCCTGCGCAGCACCTTCTTGTCGAACTTGCCGACGCTGGTCTTCGGCACCGCCTCGATGATCGTCCAGCGCTCCGGCAGCTGCCACCGGGCGATCTTCCCCTCCTCCGCGAGGAAGGCGCGCAGGGCCTCGAAGCCGGCGGTGGCGCCCTCCTTGAGGACGACGGTGGCCAGCGGACGCTCGCCCCACTTGTCGTCGGGGACGGCGACGACGGCGGCCTCCGCGACGTCCGGGTGGGACATCAGGGCGTTCTCCAGGTCGACCGAGGAGATCCACTCGCCACCGGACTTGATGACGTCCTTGGCGCGGTCGGTCAGGGTGAGGAAGCCGTCCGGGCTGATCGTGCCCACGTCCCCGGTCTTCAGCCAGCCGTCCTCGCTGAACCTGTCGGCCGGGCGCAGCGGTTCCGCGTCGGGGCCGTTGTAGTAGGCGCCGGCGATCCATGGCCCGCGCACCTCCAGCTCGCCGGCCGACTCGCCGTCCCAGGGGAGGCGTTCGCCGCCCGGGCCGGTCAGGCGGGCCTCGACACCGGCCGGGAAGCGACCCTGGGTGAGGCGGTAGGCGAACTCCTCGTCGGTGCCGACCGCGTACACCGGCGGGCGGGCCACCGTGCCGAGGGGGGAGGTCTCGGTCATCCCCCAGGCGTGGTAGACCCGCATGCCGAGCTCGTCGAAGGCCTCCATGAGGGAGGGAGGACAGGCCGATCCGCCGATGCTGACCTGGGTCAGGCAGGAGGTGTCCCGGGGGCGGACGGTCAGCTCGGCGAGCAGGCCCTGCCAGATGGTGGGCACGGCTGCGGCGTGGGTCGGTCGCTCGCGTTCGATCATCTCGGCGAGCGGGGCGGGCTGGAGGAACCGGTCCGGCATCAGCATGCTCACACCGGTCATGAACGTGGCGTGCGGCAGGCCCCACGCGTTGACATGGAACTGCGGAACCACCACGAGCGAGGTGTCCTGGTCGGTCAGCCCCATGGACTGGGCCATGTTGACCTGCATGGAGTGCAGGTAGATCGAACGGTGGCTGTAGACCACGCCCTTGGGATCGCCCGTGGTGCCGGAGGTGTAGCACATGGCGGCGGCCTGGCGTTCGTCCAGCTCGGGCCAGTCGTAGGTGGTGGGCCTGCCCGCGATCAGCTCCTCGTAGTCGTGCACCCGCGCCCGGGCGCCGTGGAGCGGGGAGCGGTCCCCGGGGCCGGAGACGACGATGTGCTCGACCGTCTCCAGGTGCGGCAGCAGCGGGGCGAGCAGGGGGATCACGGAGCCGTTGAGGATGATCACGCGGTCGGCCGCGTGGTTGACGATCCAGGCCAGCTGATCGGCGGGCAGGCGGAGGTTGAGCGTGTGCAGCACCGCTCCCATGGCGGGGATCGCGAAGTACGCCTCGACGTGCTCGGCGTTGTTCCACATCAGCGTCGCGACCCGGTCGTCGCCCCGGACGCCGAGTTCGTCCCGGAGGGCGTTCGCCAGCTGTACCGCGCGCGTGCCCGCCTCGGCGAAGCTGCGCCGCTGCGGCTCGCCCTCACCGGTCCAGGTGACGATCTGGGACCGCCCGTGCACCCGCGCTCCGTGCTGGAGGATGCGGGTGACTGTCAGCGGTACGTCCTGCATGGTGCTCAGCACGGCGTCCTCCCGGGGCGGCATTGCCTACGCGGTAGTAGGGGTTGCGCTGATTCTGCGCACATACCGCGCGGTATGTCACTAGGACCGGGGGGATCGATCACGTAACCTTCCGCACGGTCGTCGCGCGGACGGCGGACGGCGGGAGACGGCGGCCGGTCGGCCTGCGGGCGGCGGACGGCTCCTCTCTCCTTCGGGCACCCGGTCGACGCGCGGGCGGCGCATCTGTCGCAGTCCGGGCGGCTCATCGCTCACTCCGCGGTGAGCGGTGGAGGTGCGGGCTGCGTGTGCGGACCGGCGGCCTTGTTCGCCCCGTCGTGTGCGGTGGAGGTACGGGCGGAAGACGGCCGGCGTGCGGACGGCCCCTGGCTCGCCGTACGGAAGGCGCCGACTCAGCGGGCGGGCGCCGACTCAGCGGGTGAGCGCCAGCTCGGGGTCCTCGCGCAGTTTGCCGAGCGCCCGCGAGACCGCCGACTTCACCGTGCCCACGGACACGCCGAGCACCTCGGCCGTCTGGGACTCGGAAAGGTCCTCGTAGTACCTGAGGACGACCATCGCCCGCTGCCGGGCGGGCAGCTTCGCGATGGCCCGCCACATGGCGTCGCGCAGCGCCTGCTGCTCCGCCGGGTCGGCCGCGCCGGGCGCGGGATCCGGCTCGGGCAGTTCGTCGCAGGCGAACTCCTCCACCTTGCGCTTGCGCCACTGCGAGGTACGGGTGTTCAGCAGCGCGCGGCGGACGTAGCCGTCCAGCGCCCGGTGGTCCTCGATCCGCTCCCACGCGACGTAGGTCTTGGTGAGCGCGGTCTGCAGCAGGTCCTCCGCGTCGCTCGGGTTCGCGGTCAGCGACCGTGCGGCACGCAGCAGCACCGGCTGGCGTGCCCGCATGTACGAGGCGAACGACGGATACACCACGCTGTGCGTCGCCGGTACGGCGGCGGTCGACGCGTTGGTGCAGACGGGTGTGGTCATGCCTCCACGCTAGGAGCGGCACCACCCGGGGCGGATCGCCCGCAGGTCCCTAAGCGGCGTCCCCCTCAGGTTGTAGGGGTAGGGCGGGCCCCACCTCCTGAGGGTGGACGAGGGGGAGCCGGGTACTGCGGGTTCTCCCGGGCACGCCGGGGCGGGATCACGACACTTCCCTTCCCCTCCGCGCCCCTCGACGTGCCGCACGGCACCCCACCCAGCACCTCGCACGACCGCGCGACAGTGCCTGAGCACTGCCGCGCGGTCGGGTGTCACGTCCCCACAAGCACATTCACCAGGTCCGGGGCCGGCCGGTCCCCACAACGCGCGCCGGCCCCGCCCGGCTCACCAGAGGGGGGAGAAGTCGACGGCGACGTTCCTGTTGCCCTGCTGGACGGTCGTGAACGCCGAACCGTTGACCTGAGCGGTGTTGCTCTGGTTCGAGGCGCCGGCGCCGACCGCCTGCTGCTGAGTGGTGGACGAGTTGCCCTTGTTGTCGTGGCCGACGCCGCTGCCGGCGACGCTCGCGGCACCCGCGTTCGATCCGTTGCCCGCGAAGCCGCCGTTGTCCGCGGCCGCGACGCCGGTGAAGAGGGCGGCGGCGAGAGGGACGGCGGTGACGGCGGCGAGAACGCGGGCGGTACGGATGCTTGCCATATTGCTCCTCCAGTAAGAGGGGGTACGACCGGCTGCCTTGCCGGCCGCACGTGAAGCCACGGAGGTCGGTGCCGCGAGCGGCCCCGAGCAGCGGGGCCGAGCCGACGCGGCACGAACCACGGCTTGCACCCGGGCAGTTGGCCGACCGCCCGGACGGTTCCTCACGACGTCGCGGGATCAGAGTTGCCCACCGGATGCCGGTGTACCACCCCGGAGCCCCCGATTCCCACGCAAGCGTGAGAGCGGCCCGGTAAACCCCTCCCGTCACGTTTTCCGGCGCCGCGGCCCCGGGCCGAAGGTCGGAACGGTGCCGTCCCGCCCGGTCACCGCAAGAGCTGAAGCGTTCCTGCCGGAGTCCACCGGAAGGGCGCCGAAAGCCGTCGGGCCGACGCCCCCGGGCGCGCCGCCCGCCCCGCTCTTCCCATTTTCGAACATACATACGACGATGAAGCATGGCCACCACCGACCGGCAGGCCACGACACTGGCCATCGCGCACGCCCTGTCAGCAGCGGAGAACGGCCTGGCCGTCATCCCCCTCTCCCGGACGAAACTCCCGGCCCTGCGCTCCCCGCACCGCGACGACCCCGGCCCCGGCCGCCCGCCCTGCCACGGCGAGTGCGGCCGCTTCGGGCACGGCGTCCACGACGCAGCTCACTCCTGAATCGGGCACAGGGCAGCCTCCGTCACCAGTGATCACTTCGAGTGACGCACATCCGACGGACGCACTACAGCGACCAGGGGCGGCCCGTCGGGACCGCGGACATCGTGGTGCCCGCCGCTCACTGCGAGATCGTCTACGAGGTTCCGATCAACCGGTAGCCGGCGGTAGGCGCGCGGCCCTCGCAACCTTCGGAGCCGTGCCCCTTTCGTGCCCGATCGAGCGGGAGACGACGGGGAGACACGGTGCCGGGCGGGCGGCGCGCAGCACAACGGCCCCTGATCATACGTGCTGGTCAGGGGCCGCTACTACGCGGTGGGTGTGGGATTTGAACCCACGGTGACTCGCGCCACGACGGTTTTCAAGACCGTTCCCTTAGGCCGCTCGGGCAACCCACCTCCTGCCCCGTCCACCAGGGTCGGAGCGGGTACAGCGTACCGGGAACGGAGCGGATCGTGGGGGTGTGGTTCACGCGGGGTCCACCGGCCTCGTCCTCGGCCTCGCCATGGTCACCGTCGGGTGCGCGGACCGGCGTGTGCGCGGTCGGCCCGGTGAGTTCTGTCCCGGAGCCGGTGATCGCGCCCGGCGTATCAGGGCCGGTGTCTTCCGGGGCGGATCGGCGGGTCGGGCGGTCCTGACGGCCGCCGGCGAGCGAGGGGATCGAACTTCTGCCCGAAACGGACGGGGGATCGCGGGCGCCGGGCCTCCTCACGGATCCGCGGTCCCGCACTGGTCCATGGCGACTTTCCCACCCGTACGCGCGGCAGGGGGGCGTCGGCGGTCACGAGCTCTGGGGGAAGCAGACCAGCGGCTGTGCGGCCACCGCGGGGACGCGCATGTCCGGATCGCCGCGCAGGATCTGCTCCTCGAGGTACCGCAGGCGGTCCGACGGGTCGATGCCCAACTCGTCCGCGAGAGTGCGGCGGACCCTCGTGTAGGCGGCGAGGGCGTCCGCCTGCCGGCCCATGCGGTGGAGGGCGATGATCAGCATTTCCCAGAGCCGTTCCCGGAACGGGTGCTGCCGGGTCAGGGAGCGCAGCTCCGGTACGAGGGCGTCCGACTGGCCCATTTCGAGGCGCACCTGCGCGCAGTGCTCGATGACGAGCAGCCGGAGCTCCTCCAGTCTCTCCAGCTCCCCTTGGAGGGCCGGTCCCACGGCCATCCCTTCCAGGGGGTTCCCCTTCCAGACCTGCAGGGCCCTGACGAAGTGCCCCGCCGCCCGCTCCGGCTCTCCGCCCCGCATGGCATCGCTGCCGCTTTGCAGTTCGTTCATGAAAAGGTGGAGATCGAGTTCACCGGGGGCAACCTCCAGAACGTATCCACCACTGTGCGTGGATAACCGGTCCACTGACTCCCCGGCCTTTCGGAGCATTTTGCGGAGCCCGGCCACATGCCCGCGTATGTTGACCGCCGCGGACGGCGGAGGCTCTTTCCACCAGGACGATTCCACCAGGCGATCGACCGTCACCACACGATTGGACCCCAGCAGAAGAGTGGCCAGTACGACTTTCTGGCGGGGCCCTCCGATCCTGATGGGCATCCCACTGTCCGTCAACGCCTCGACAGAACCGAAGATCTTGAACTGCACTCCCCGTCTCCTCTCGCCGAGCGATCATGAGCGATCCTGAGCGATTATTTTCGTTCGGCTCCTTTTCTACCCAAGCACGATAAATAAAACGCCTGTCCACAAGGGCTCACCCAGGGGAAAACATCAAGGGGACCTTCGGGCATCAGGCCGAGAAGAAGGAGGAAACAAGGGCACCACTCAGCGAGGTCACCGAATGGCGAAAGATCACCGAATCGCAGAAGATCGTCCGTGCGGCCACGCCGGAAAGCCGTTGATCCCGGACGAGCCGGCGCTACCGACCGCCGGGAACGGCGTCCGGCAGCTCTGCTCCGGACTCTTCCGGATCGCGGCGTCCGGCACGTCCGCGCAGCAGGGTCAGACTCGCCGCGCCCAGGATCAGCAGGACGCCCACGTCGACCAGCGCCGCCACGTGCATTCCGTCCGTGAACGCCGACCGGGCGAGCGTGAGCAGCTCGCCGCCGGCCCGTCCGGGCAACCGGCCGGCCACGTCGGCGGCGCCGCCCAGGGTGGCACGGGCGGCGTCGGCGAGTTTGGGGCTGACGCCTCGTGGAAGACCGTCCATCTGGGAGCGGTACACGGCCGCGGCGACGGAGCCCACGACCGCCACTCCCAGAGCGTTGCCCAGCTCGGCGCCCGTCTCACCCACGCCCGAGGCATTGCCGGCGCGTTCGGGCGGAGCACTGCTGATGATCACGTCGTTGGTGAGCGCGAGCGCCGCCTGCACCCCGAAGGACGCGATGGAGAATCCGGTGACCGCCAGGGCCGGTCCGGAGTCCGTGCCGACCTGGGTGATCAGTACGAGTCCCGGTACGGACAGGAAGAACCCCCACGCCATGACGGCTCCGGGGCTCGTGCGATTGGCCACGACAGGGGCCAGCAGCGTGCCCACCACCCCGGCCGTCATCGCGGGCAGCGCCCAGAGCCCGGCCTTCAGCGGGGACAGCCCCAGCACCAGTTGGAGGTACTGCAGGACCAGGAACTGCGTCCCGGTCACCACGAAGAGCCCCATGGTCTGTCCGCCCAGTGACACTCCGAAAGCCGGGCGCGAGAAGAGCCGCAGATCGAGCATGGGGTCGCTCAGCCTCAGCTGTCTGCGCACGAACACGACGCCCAGGGCGAGGCCCACGGCGACGCTCAGCAGCGGCAGCCCGTGCACACCTTCCTGGGCCGTCTGCTTGAAGCCGTAGACCACCAGCAGCACCACGGCGATGGACAGCCCGACGCTGGCGGGGTCCAGTCGGCCGGCGTTCGGATCGCGGTACTCCGGCAGCAGCAGCGGGCCGCAGATCAGCAGTACGACGCCCACCGGCACCCCGAGCAGGAACACCGAGCCGTACCAGAAGTGCTCCAGCAGCGCACCGCCGATCAGCGGGCCGATCATGCCGCCGATGCTGAAATTGGTCATCCACACGGCGATCGCGACCCGCCGTTGGCCCGCGTCCCGGAACATGTTGCTGATCAGCGAAAGGGTGGACGGCATCAGCGTCGCTCCGGCGATTCCCAGCAGCGCACGCGCGGCGATGAGCATCAGGACGGAGGAGGCGAAGGCGGCCAGCAACGAGGCGACGGCGAATGCGGCGGCGCCGATCAGCAAAATCCTGCGCCGGCCCATTCGGTCGCCCAGCGTCCCCATGGTGGCGAGGAAACCGGCGACGAAGAATCCGTAGATGTCGACGATCCACAGCAGTTCCGTACTGCTGGGATTCAATTCCTCACTGAGGTACGGAGTCGCCAGGTGCAGCACGGTCATGTCGATACCGATGAGCATGGTTGGCAGGGCGAGAACCGCCAGGCCGATCCACTCCCGCAGACCGGCCCGCGCTGCCCCATCGATGCGCACGGATGACTGTCCTCTCGTTCTCCTGCGTTCACCGAACAGCGGCGCCGTGGTGATGGCCCCAGAAGATCCTAGGTGCCGTGATTTCCGGGTCAACCAACCCGGCGGCAAACAAGCCAACTCAGGAAGCGGTGAACACGTCTTTGTAATGGGCGAGAAGGTGTTTCACCGCATACGTGAGCGGGCGGTCAAGCGCCTCGTCCGGCGTGAGCCACACCGCGGTGGTGCCTTCCGGGCCGAGTTCCACCGCGGTGTCCGCCTCGACCGCGTCGGCCGACCGGTAGACGTGCCACAGATGGGCGTCGGCACCACGGCGGCAGCCGTCACCGGGGATCGGTGTCCGCGCCACGTGCTCCAGACCGCCGCAGACGATGCCGGTCTCCTCCTCCAGCTCACGCGCCGCCGCCTCCCCCGGAGACTCCTGGGGTTCCACATGCCCCGCGGGGACGGTCAGGCCGAAAGGGAACGCCGTGCGGTCGAAGAAGAGCAGTCGGCCGCGCGCGTCGCACAGGAACACGCCCGCCGTTTCGTGCCAGTACTCGCCCTCGGCGTCCGTCCACCACCGGACCGAGGGATCCAGGACCAGCGCACGCTCCGCGTCGCTTCCGCAGGAGCGGCACACGGCGTGGCGCCTGCCGCCGTCGGTGCGCCACTCGACCTGATCGCTGTGGCAGCGCAGGCAGTACTGGTGCAGAACACCGTCGGTCAGGGCGCCCGGCGGGAGGAAGTCCAGTTTCATGTCTCCCCTGTCACGTCCGAGTTGCCCGGGCTCCCGCCCGGGGACACGGCTCTGGGTGGCAGGAGCGCGACGCGCCTGCCACCCGGAGCCGTTGTGCCGAGGAACGGACGGCCCGTCAGGCGTCCAGGCCGTACCGGGTGAACAGTTCCTTGTCACCGGTGACGTAGGAGGTGTCGGTGATCGCCGTCTGGTCGGACGGCCCCCTGCTGCACATGCACATGTGACGGCCGGTGGAGACCACCCGCGCAGCGCGGGCGCCGCCCGAGTCCATGATCTCCTCGGCGATGTCCTTCACGAGGTGCTCCTGGATCTGGAACCTGCGGCTGAACGCCTGCACCAGCCGCGGGAACTTGCCCAGGCCGAGGATCCGGTCACCGGGCACGTACGAGATCGCCACCTTCCCGAAGAACGGCAGGAAGTGGTGGGCGCAGATCGAGTAGTAGTTGATGTCGTGCACGCGGACCACGCCGGCGTGCTCCCCCTCGACCTCGACGGTGGTCTTGAGGATCTTCGACGTGTCGATCTCGTAGCCGCTCAGCAGTTCGCGGTACGCCCGGACGATACGGGGCTCGCACTCCGGCTCCCGGTACCAGTCGAGCGCGCGCTTGTCGGTCGTGACGTTTTCCTCGAGCCACTCTGCGATGGAGCTCATTCAACCCCTCCTGATCGACGGAATTCTCGAATTCTGCTCTGATTCACTGGCCTATTTGCGGCCAGCCCTTCGGCGGCGGCTGCCCCAGGAACTCGATGACGACGTTCCGGTAGAAGTGGTCGCTCCTGTTGACCAGGCGGTGCGGCTTGCCACGACGGCGGTGCACGACCTGCCCCAGGAAATCGTCCTGGTCCTCTATCTCACCGTCCTCGTACTCGAGTCGCACCTGGCCGGGACTGTCGACCACGAACACGTAGTCCCACGGGTGCTCATGCCATTCGCTGGCCTCTCCGGGAGCCAGCTCCAAAAGCCAGACCCGCGTTCTGTCGTCCTCGAACAGCAGCTTCGTGCCGGCGGTTCCGTAATGCCGGCCGGCCACCTTGCCGCGCAACTCGTCCGGGATGTCCCAGCCGCCCGGCCCCTGCTCGGTGTGTCCCATCTCCTGCTGCCACCTCCTGGCTGAGGTACCTTGATCGAGTACCTCCGACAGGTTGCCCCAGCCGGCTTCAATTCCTGTACAGATCTCGTACATTTACCGGTCGGCCGTGGACCGGCGTGTTCCCGCTGTTGTAGCTTCGCCATGCACCGAGCAGTTCGGCGACAAAGCCGAGTACCGGAGGCGACGATGGCGAACCACTTGACGGATCCCGACATCGAAGGCCGCAGCAAGAAGCTGTGGAAAAACGACGACGGAACCTGCGACATAGAGCTGATACCGAGCCTTCGGAGCTATACGTACGATCGGGACGAGCTATTTCCAGAGACCGCCAGGTTACGTCTCGACTTCTATGAGGTGGCGGCCGCCCGTCTGGCCGATAAGGGCGTCCGGACGGTATTCCGGGAGCGGCTCGGGGACATCACCTACCGGGCCGATTTCGTCCCGGCCCCGCCGTACGAGGTCATCGTGAAGAACATCGCCACGGGATCGACGCTTCGCAAGTACCCGGGGCTCTTCCCGGAAGGGCACCGCTTCGATCCTCCGGTGGTGAAGTTCGACTACCGGACCGATCCGGAGGACCAGCCCATCGGCGAGGACTACCTGCGGGCGACCGGCGTCGACGTCGACGCGTTCCGGCAGTGCGCACTGTCGACCAACGAGAGCCTGCGGAGCTGGCTGGCGCCACTCGATCTCTGGGACTTCTGCCTGGTGATCGGGGTGGGCCCGGACGGTGTCCCGGTGATCAACTCGGAGATATCACCGGACTGCATGCGGCTGCGGGACGAATCCGGTCGGCCCCTGGACAAGGACCTGTTCCGGCAGGGCGCCGACGAGGCCGCGCTCGTCGCGGCGTGGTCCGGTCTGGTCCGAAGGATCGGCGGATGACCGCCCCGTCGGGCGCTGCCACCGCTTCCCCCGGCCGGACCGGGCGTACGGTGCTGCTGACCGGTGCCAACCGGGGCACCGGCCGGGCCATCGCGGAGACGTTGAACGCGGCGGGCTGGGACGTGTGCGCGCTGAGCCGCACACCGGCGCGACTGCCCTGGCTCCGAGAGGTCCACTGCGACCTCAGGCACCCCGAGAAAGTGGGTTCGGCGGTGGACCAGGCGGTCACGGCGGCCGGCGGTCTGGACGCCGTGGTCGTCAACGGGGTCGAGCGCTCGCTCGGCGCCCTCTCCTCGTTGCCCCTGGCACGCTGGCAGGAGGCGATCGACGTCAATCTGACCTCGGCGATCGCCCTGGTCCAGGCGGCTCTGCCGCATCTGCGCGCGAGCCGGGGCCGAGTCGTCCTGATGGGGAGTCACGCGGGCAGCCGGTTCTTCGAGGGCGGGGCCGCGTACTGCGCGACCAAGGCGGCGCTCAAGGCGGTCGCCGAGGTACTGCTGCTGGAAGAACGCGTGCACGGCGTGTGCACCACCCTCGTCAGCCCGGGAGCCATCGCCAACCTCCCCGGTGACGACTCCCCGCTGAAGATGGCCGTCTCCTCGGTCGCCGAGACCGTGCGCTGGGTGCTGGAGGCACCGGAGGACACCGCGGTCGGCGAGATCGAACTCAGACCGGCGCGCATCACCGACTGCCCGGCCCTGCACGGTCTCGACCGGCTCCAGGCCGTCTAGCGCCGCGGCCGGAAGGGTTCACCGGCTCACCGTTCCGGTCACAGCACCGGCAATCGTCCAGCGGTCGGCGTCCGCCGACCGCGCACCCCTCGGACCCTTGGCGCACGCCGTGTGCCGCCGCACGGCTTCGCTCACGAGGCGAGGGCGGGCCCGGGCACGGCGCCGCCCGGAAGGAAGGGCATGAGCGAGCACACGATCACCGGCACCGGTACACGGACCAGCGTCAGTTGGGACCTCGGGGTGGGCCTGCTCCACGTCGCGGCCGACGAGGTCGCGCCGGACGTCCCGCCGTCCCATGACACCCAGGTCAGTTTCTCGTCGCGGGTGTGGATCTCGCTGGACCGCAGCGGACGCCCCGTCGACGTGGACATCCTCGACATCCCTCCGATCCTCGTCGGGATCGTCCCCCCGGCCAGGCGTGCCGGTCCACCGGTGGACGCCTCGCCCGGCGCGATCCCCTGGCTGCTGGACACGGACAGCAACTGGATCTGGATCGCGCTGATCCAGGCGCCCGCCGAACAGCGTCTGGAGCGGACGGGCCGGGTCGAGCTGCGGCTGGCGGGAAGCAGGGCCACCCGGCTCAGACTGCGGATACCCGTCGCCGGCGGGCTCGGCCGCACCGAGCGGATCGGCCCGTGACCGCACCGGACCGTGCCCGGCTGGTCTGCGCCGATCTCGACGGCACGCTCCTCAACAGCGCGGGCGCCGTCGGACCGGTGACCCGCAGGGCTCTCGACGGGGCGGCCGCCTGCCGCGTACCGGTCGTGTGCGTGACGGGCAGACCGCTGCGCGACGCCCTGGCCGTCAGCCGCGAACTCGGCTCGGCGGGGCTGATGGGCTGCAGCAACGGGGCGGTCATCGCCGAGGTGCCCAGCGGCCGGGTCCTGATGTGCCGGGGCTTCGCCGGAGACCGGGCCGGCTTCGTGCTGCGGCGGCTGCGGGGGCGGCTGCCGGACGTCGTTCTGGGAGTGGACACGCTCCGGGGCCTCTTCCTGGAGGAGGGCTTCGCCGCTCTGGTTCCCGACTGCTGGCCGCACGAAGTCGTCCCCGACGCGGTCGCGGGCCCGGCCTCGGACGACCGGGTGGTGAAGATTCTGGCCGTTCACCCCGCCATACCGGCCCACGCGCTCGCCGACGTGCTCGTCGATCCCGGTGACGGGCTCGCGGCCACCTGTTCCACCCCGTACTTCCTGGAGATGTCCCTGGACGGGGTGGACAAGGGCACGTCGCTGCGCTGGCTGGCCGCTCACCACCGACTGCGGCTCACCGCCACGGTCGCCGTCGGGGACATGCCGAACGACCTGCCGATGCTGCGCGCCGCCGGGCTCGCCGCCGCGGTGGCCAACGCGCACCGCGACGTGCGCCGTGCCGCCGATCTCATCCTGCCGAGCAACGACGAGGAAGGAGTGGCGGACCTTCTCGCGATGGTGTGCGGCGCGGACAGTGAACTGCCGCGCTCCGGACGGTAAGGGGCACCGCCGCGACCCGCGGGCCGGCCCGCGTCCCGGCCGAACCGAAGCGTCCGCGGTGTGCCGGACGGGACCGAGGGGGACGACGGCCACCTCCCCGGGCCGCCTCCCCGCGGGGGAGGGGCGGCACGGTTCCGGGAGGCCCCTCCCGGACGGGAGCGGCGGCCCGGCAGGCGCGCGTGGGGTCAGTTGTCGCCGGCGCGGGAGCCGAGCGTGACCTGGGTGGTGTGCTCGCCGCCACCGCGCTTGTAGGTGACCGTGACCTTGTCGCCCGGCTTGTGGGTCCAGATCTCACCGATGAGGGTGGGGCCGGAGTCGATCACCGTGCCGTCGAGCTTGGTGATGACGTCACCGGCCTTCAGGCCGGCCTTGGCCGCGGGGCCGCCCGACTCGACCGACGCCGCTCCGCCGACGCCCTGGTCGGTGATCTTCGCACCGCCCGAGCTCTCCTCCAGGGAGACCGACGCGCCGATCTTCGCGTAGACCGGCTTGCCGGTCTTGATGAGCTGCTGGGCGACGTACTTGGCCTGGTTGATCGGGATGGCGAAGCCCAGGCCGATCGAACCGGACTGACCGGAGCTGCCGAGGCCACCGCTGCTCGAGGACTGGATCGCCGAGTTGATGCCGATGACGGCTCCTCGCTCGTCGAGGAGCGGGCCGCCGGAGTTGCCCGGATTGATGGAGGCGTCCGTCTGCAGGGCGCTCATGTAGGACGCCTTGCTCTCGGCGCTGCCGTCGCTGGAGGCCACGGGGCGGTTCTTGGCGCTGATGATGCCCGTCGTCACCGTGTTCGACAGCCCGAAGGGCGCGCCGATGGCGATGGTCTCGTCGCCGACGGCGACCTTGTCGGAATCGCCGAGGGCGAGCGGCTTCAGGTCCGAGGGGGCGTTCTTCAGCTTGATGACGGCGACGTCGTAGCCCTGGGCGTGGCCGACGATCTCGGCGTCGTACTTCTTGCCGCTGGGGAACGTGGCGGTGAGCTTGCCGCCGTCGACGGCATCGGCGACCACGTGGTTGTTGGTGACGATGTGACCCTGGGTGTCGAACACGAAGCCGGTGCCGGTGCCGCCCTGGCCGTTGGTGCTCTCGGCCTCGATGGTGACTGTGCTCGGCAGCGCCTTGGCGGCCACGCCCGCGACGGAGTTCGGGTCGCGCTTGACCTGCGAGGCGCCGGTGTCGGAGGCGGCGACCGTGGTGGAGCCGCTGTCGTCGTTCTTGGCCAGGGTGTAGCCGAGGCCGCCGCCCAGGCCGCCGGCGACCAGCGCGGCCACCAGGACCGCGGCGACCAGGCCGCCACGGCGGCCGCGCGGCTTCGGCGCGGGCTCCTGGTACGTCGCTCCCCAGCCGGAGCCGGCACCGGAACCCGCGCCGGGGCCGCCGTCCGCGTACGCGGGCGTGACGGGGGGCGGGGGCGGCCAGGAGCCGTCGGCCGGCGAACTGCCGTAGCCCGGGACGGGAGCGTCGGCTCCGCCGGGGGCCCCCGCGGGGACTCCGGCCTGGGGACCGGCGCCGGGCCGGCCGGCCGGCGCCTCCTGCCGCGGGGCGCCCGACAGGTGCGGGGGCGTGCTGGGGGGCGGGGGCGTGGGAGCGCTCTGCGGGGCGGGCGGCTGCGGGGAAGCTGCGGAAGGTTCCACCGGCACGGGGGGTGCGGACGGGGCCGGGGGTACCTCGTTGCCCTCGTTCTCGGTGCTCACAGCTCTTCTCCTCGATCCACGGCTGTTGTTGTCGGTCGCACTCGGTCACGCTCGCTCACGCCTGCCGACGACCCGGCGTGCTTCAGCTGTGCACGGACATCTGTATGTCGTCAGCTTTTCCCACGGGCCGTCAGAGCACCATAAGCCGTCGCTGTGGGTCCGACACCATTCCTTATTACAGGTCATCCCGCATGAAAGGGACATATCATCGCCACCCGGTCGCCGCACCGCGTACCCCGCCGCGGTGGCACCATGACGCGGTGACCCACGCACGGCAGGACCACCCTCAAGTCGTCGCCCACCGCGGAGCCTCCGAGGCGGCCCCGGAGCACACGCTGGCCGCCTACCGGAAGGCGATCGAGGACGGCGCGGACGCTCTCGAGTGCGATGTGCGCCTGACCGCCGACGGTCATCTCGTGTGCGTGCACGACCGCCGCGTCAACCGTACGTCGAACGGCCGCGGCGCGGTATCGGCCCTGGAGCTGGCCGATCTCGCCGCCCTGGACTTCGGCGCGTGGCGGACCCGGGCCTCCTGGCGGGGCCGGGACGAGGAGCCGGACTGGGAGGTGCGGCCCGAGGACCCCGAGGACACCTCCGTCCTCACCCTGGAGCGGCTGCTCGAACTCGTCGCCGACGCCGGGCGGCGGGTGGAGCTCGCCATCGAGACCAAGCACCCCACCCGGTGGGCCGGACAGGTCGAGGAGCGGCTGCTGGCGCTCCTGAACCGGTTCGGCCTGGACGCCCCGGCCACCGCGGCCGAGTCGCCGGTGCGTGTGATGAGCTTCTCGGCGCGCTCGCTGCACCGGGTGCGGGCGGCCTCGCCGACGCTGCCGACGGTCTATCTGATGCAGTTCGTCTCGCCCCGGCTCCGCGACGGGCGGCTGCCGGTGGGGGTCCCGATCGCCGGCCCGTCGATCCGCATCGTGCGCGGCCATCCGGCGTACGTCGAGCGGCTGAGGCGGACCGGTCACCAGGTGCATGTGTGGACAGTGAACGAACCCGAGGACGTCGATCTCTGCGTCGAGCTGGGTGTCGACGCCATCATCACCAACCGTCCGCTCGCGGTGCTGCGCCGGCTCGGCCGCTGACCGGCCGCCCGTCGGCAACGGGCGGGCCACTGATCGGCCGCCGATCGGTTGCGGGCCTTGACCGGGACGGTCGGCTGAGGCAATCCTCCAATTTCGGCCACACCGAAAAGTTCCAGCCATGCGATGACGGGGAGTGCTCCGGCGCGTTCGGTGCGTGTTCGATCGTCGTGAGTGCGTCGTCGGCCGTGGAGGGTCCGGTTTCCGGTTCAGGCCAATGGGGCATCCACACCGTGGCGTGGGGCGAAGGAGGTCTCGGGGGTGGCGTTGGTGGTGGCACAGGAGGTGCCCACGTCGTCGAGCATGGCCGTACCCCATGGCCCTGCGGGCGTGGGGGAAGCAAGGCACCGGATGCGCGATCAGCTGCGCAGGGGTGGTGTGGCGGAATCGGTCATCGACGACGCCGTACTGATCCTTTCCGAACTATTGAGCAACGCCTGTCGGCACGGCCGGCCGCTGGACGGCGCCCTGGCCGGCGACGGCGACGTCCGGGCCGCCTGGCGCGTGGACGCGTGCGGCCGGCTGGTCGTCGAGGTGACGGACGGCGGCGGCCCGACCCGGCCGGCCCCGGCCACCCCTTCGGTCTCGGCGCACGGCGGCCGCGGGCTGAACATCATCTCCGCGCTCTGCGACGACTGGGGGGTGCGGGACGACGTCCGCGGCGAGGTCACCGTGTGGGTGGTGGTCCACGACGACGTGCACGACCCGGACGCCGGTCACCGCCGCGACGACTTCGCCGCCCGGATCACCGCCCCGCCGGTGGCGGCGCTGCCCGAGCTGAGCTTCGCGGACGCCTTCGACGACCTCGACTGACGCGGCGCACGCCACCGGGCGCGCCCGGTGGCGTGGCGTCCGCACCACGGGGCGGCCCCGCGCACGTCGCGTCCGCACCACCGGGCGGCCCAGCGCACGTCGCGTCCGACGGGCGCGCCCGAGCACGCGGTGTCCGCACCACCGGACGCGCCCGCCTCCGGCAGGGCTTCGGGCGGGGTACGTCCATGTGTCCGCGCGCATGCCGCCCGCGCGGCGCGACGGCTCCCCACCGCGGGCCGCTTCGGCGCCGTCCCTCGCCACGGCGTCCGCCGCCGCCTCGCCCGTCCGCCCGTTCCCGGCGACCACCGCACCTCCTTCCCCGTGACTCGCGTGTCCCCTCACTCCGTGATTCCGGTATCCACATTCCCGGTGTTGTCCACAGCTTCCCGTCGTCGACGGTGTGAACGACTAGGCTCCCGCCCGTACGAGACGAGCCGTAACCGGGAGACACCCAGATGGCCAAGAAGCGACCCCAGACGAAGGCCAAGCGCCCGCAGCTCACGGACGGAGAGATCCCGGTGGTCGGCGCCCGCGAGCCGTGCCCCTGTGGCAGCGGCCGGCGCTACAAGGCCTGCCACGGCCGGGCCGCCGCGCACGCGGTGACCGAGCTGGTGCAACGGCCGTTCGAGGGGCTTCCCGGCGAGTGCGACTGGGTGGCGCTGCGCGAGCTCGTCCCCGCCGCGACCGTGGAGCTGACGCTCAGGGAGGCCCTGCCCGAGGGAGTCCCGTCGGTCACCCTCGCCACGGTGCTGCCGATGGCCTGGCCGGCGCTGCGCCGCGACGACGGCTCGGTGCTGATCGGCCTGCAGAACGACACGCCCTCCGGTGACATCAGCCGCGACCTCGCCGACACCCTCCAGCGCGCGCTGGAGGCCGAACCCGGCACTCCGGTGCAGGGCCGCCGCGCTCCGGCCGAGGGGCCGCGGCTGCAGGACCTGCTCGACCCCGAGTCCTCCTTCGAGCCGGTGGTGCACGAGGGCTTCGAGTTCTGGGTCCCGGACGCGGAGCACGCGACGCCGGAGGTCACCGCCTCCCTGGAGCGCGCCAACGCCGCGGCCATCCCGACCGTCCGCCTGGAGGGCGTCGACGCGGCCTACTGGTGCCGGACCCCGGAGAAGAACCACCTGCGCTGGGTCATGCCGCACCCGGAGGAGGACCTGCTGGACGCTCTCGCGCGGCTGCACGCCGCGGGCCGGTCCGGTCTCGGCGAGGGCACCCGCCTCGTCGGCTCCTTCCGCGCCCACGGCCTGACCGTGCCGGTCTGGGACCTGCCCAGCGAGGTCGGCGCCCAGGACGTGGAGAAGCCGGCCGCCGAGTTCGCCGAGCGGCTGGCCGCCGCACTGGCCGCCGACGCGCCGCTGACCCCGGACGAGCGGCGGGCCCGCGGCGGCCTGACCAACCGGCAGGTCACCCTCAGCTGACCGGTCGGTTCCAGAGGTCCGGCTGACCGACCGGTCAGCCGGACCCCGCCCCGCGGAACAAGTGACTCCAGTCACAACTCCCCCACCTGCCCAGGCGAGTCGGTGTCCGGAAAGGCCACCTCCGCGGTGACCGGAAAGCCGAGATCGAATTTGCGAACCGCCGATCTCTTGTTACGGTGCCATTAGCCCGGTTGCTGGTGCATCCCCCGTCGCCAGCAACCGGGTCTTTTCATGCGCGCAGTCGCTCACCGAGCGCAGCGCCGCATCAACCGCCCGTCAACTGCCCTGCGATGCAGGTGAGTTGCTGCCCGAGCGGAGAAGCAGCGAGCCCTGTCCGCCCGGCCGGGCGAACTCCGCGACGGCCGTGTAGCCGGCCGGCGCTCCTCGGGTGTGTTCGCGGGGTGTCTCGCAGGTCTGGGGTTCGTCGTCGCTCTGAGGCGCACAGCGCGCCCGTACGGTGCGGTCGCCGGGACCCATGAGGGTCAGGGCGGCGTCCAGGGGCTCGCCGGTCGCGTTGCGGTAGTAGGCGCGCGCCCAGGTCTCCTCGCCCTGGCTCAGCACACAGGTCTGCGCCTCCACGCCCTCCGGCGAGGCGACCTCCGGGCCGCAGCGGGCGGCGGTGGCCAGCCCCAGGCCGAGCAGCAGCGGGGTGGAGCGACGCGGCGCGGCCGGGGGCGCCCCGTCGTCGCCGAGCGGCGGGGAGCGCACGGCGGACCGTGCGGGCGCGGGGTCCTGGTCGCCCACCTGACCCGCGGACGCCACGGTCAGCGGCAGCACGGCGGCGCACGCCACGACGCCGGCGAGGGCGAGCAGGCGGACTCGTCGGGGGTCCGGCCCGCCGCGCAGCGGCGAGCGGCCTCCGTGTTCCTCGGACTGACGCAGCATGAGGGGACGATAACGACCAGAACGGGCACCCTGGTTCACGCGCGCCCGGCGCCTCCTACAACTCGGGCGCGCTCACACCCGTACGAGTGAGGGCCTCCACGACGGCGTCCACGACGGCCTCCACGTCGGGGACCCAGGGGGCGGCGGACCCGGGCAGCGGAGCGCGCTCCCACCTGATCTGCCCGGCACCCGTCCCGGAGGGAGGCAGGGCGAGGTAGCCGCCCTCGCCGTGGAACCGGAGCGAGCCGGGCACGAAGTCCTTGGCGTGGAGCAATTCGCCGAGCTGCTCCATCGAGTACGGCCTGACGAGGATCGACCAGCGCGTGGGCGAGGCGACTACGGGGCCGAGCCGCATGCCGGCGCGGTCCAGCGCGACCAGCGCACGGGCGGCCGCGAGGGCCGGCAGGCTCACCGCACAGGGGGCCTTGCCGCCGGTGGCCAGGACGATCGGCGCAGTGGGCCGGTTGGTCCACCACCAGCGCACCATCCGGGCGTCCGTGGTGGCCGCCAGGAGACCCGGGTCGAAGGGGTGCGCGCCGGGCACGGTGCACTCCGGGTCGGGGCAGCAGCACCGGCCCGGCCGCCGCGGATCCGGTGCCACACCCGGGAGTACGGGCCACCGCCACTGGGCCGCGAAGGTCAGGGCCGCGCTGATCTGCTCAGGCCCCCCGTCACCGCGCCGGGACAGGAGCCTGCGTCGCCTTCCGGGGATCTCGCGCATGAGCGCTCGTCCTTTCCGTTGCACCGCTGGCAACACCGTGGTCACATCACACCATGTGTCGATCACTTCACTGTGCGTACCTGTTGGCGCATCACACCCCTGCCGCACGGCACGGGGAACCCCTCTGGTTCGAGCACTGGCTGCCTCCGCGGCAGCCCCGTCCATACTGCGTCTACCGGGAGCATGGGCGTGTCGTGGGGTGGCGGAGCCTGGCGTTCTGCCGTCGCGCGTTCTGCTCTCCGCCGCCATCACGCGAGGATGGGGCACGGTCGTCGGTGGATAGGACGCCCGGGTCCGTCGCCAGGTTCCGGGCGGTTCCCAACCACCCCTGGCCTTCTCCGAGTACGTACCCATCACGACCGCTGTGACGCTCTGTGGAGCAAACCCAGTCGACCGCAATAGGCCTTCACCCGAGGCAGTTTCAAGCCAAGTTCGCCATTGCGCAAGGGGTCTGGATGAAGACCACGCAAGGCCCTCTGACACCAGTAATCCCGGCAGGACAATGCTGGACATCCCCTCACGAGTGCGTGTACATGTGGAGACACTGCCGGCGGCGCAGAATGACATGGGGGTTTGCGATGCTTTTGAGCAGTACGCACCGGCCGGGAAGCCGGACGCCATGAACGCTCCTCACCCCTCGAAAGTGGCCGGAATCGATTCAACGGTTCCCGCACCCGCACACACTGTCTCGCCCGTGCCATCAGCCCCGGGTACCCCGCCGGTCACCGCCCCGAACTGTGGCGACTCCCCGCACGCCCACAACCCACCGGGCGCCCTCCTCCAGGACCGGCTCGCGGGCTGGGTCTCCGACCTCACCACCCTCCACGAGCTGACCGAGCGGCTGGCCCGCACCAACGGGCTCGACGCCGCCCTGACGGAACTGCTGCGCGCCGGTGCCGCCCTCGTGGGCGCCCGGCGCGGACTCGTCGTGCTGGAACCCGCCGACGGCCTCGGCCCCGACACCACGGTCGGCCTGGGCCTGGCCCGTGCCGACCTCGGCCACATCGAGACCGTCCCGCGCGACGCCATGCCCTACGGCAGACTCCTGGGCCCCGCCGCCGGGCCGCCCGGCGGCGCGGGCGAGGTCCTGTGCCCCGACCTGTTCGCCGAGGAGGGTCTCGACCCCCGTCACCGCGAGGTGGCCGCCCGCCTCGGCTACGCCGCCGGTTACGCGCTGCCCCTGTCCACCGGGACCGCCGGCCGCCTCGGTGCCGCCGTCTGGCTCTACGACGAGCCCGCCGAGCCGGCCGAGCGGCAGCGCCACCTCGCCCGCCTCTACGCCCGCTTCGCCACCGAGCACCTGGCACGCCTGCTCGACGGCGAACGCACCCGCGCGCGCATGGCGACGATCCACGAGGAACTGCTGCCCTCCCGGCTGCCCCGGGTCCCCGGCGTCCAGCTCGCCGTCCGGCACCGCACCGGCCCGCGCGGTGGCGGGGACTGGTACGACGCGATCTGCCTGCCCGACGCCGCGCTCGGCCTCTCGGTCGGCGCGGTCACCGGCTCCGGACCCGGCGCGGTCGCCGCGATGGGCCGACTGCGGGCGTCGCTGCGGGCGTACGCGGTGATGGAGGGCGAGGACCCGGTCGCCGTCCTCTCCGACCTCGAACTGCTGCTGCGGCTGGCCGAGCCCGCCCGCTCCGCCACCGCCCTGTTCGCCTACTGCGAGCCCGCGCTGCGCCGGGTCACCCTGGCCGGCGCCGGGCACAGCCCGCCCCTGCTGGTCGGTGAACGGCGCACGCAGTTCGTGGAGACGTCCGTCTCCGCGCCGCTGGGCATGCTCGCGTGCTGGGAGGCGCCGAGCGTGGAGTTCCAGGTGGCGGCCGGCGAGACGGTGCTGCTCTACACCGACGGGCTGCTGCACCGCACCGGCGACCCCGTCGACCGCGCCTTCGCCCGGCTGCACGCGGCGGCCGCCGCCGTCCCGCGCGCGCTGCGCCACGACCCCGCGGCGGTCGCCGACCACGTGCTGCGCACGGTGCTGCCGGACGGCCTGGACATGACCGACGGCGCGGAGGACGTGGTGCTGCTGGCGGCCCGCTTCGCGTAGCGGTCCGGGCACCACCGGTAATGGGTGCTTCTCCCTCGGACCCCCTTCCGTACGACCGTACGATGGGGGTGGTCCAGTGCCGCACCTAGGAGGAAGACCGTGTCGGAGGAGCTCACCAGCCCGGAGACCCCGGAGACCGAGTCCGAACAACCGACCAAGCAGCGTAAGAACGGCCTCTACTCGGGCGTGTCCGACGAGCTTGGCGAGAACATGAAGTCGGGCTGGGCCGACACCGAGCAGCACGACCTGGAGCCGGTCGAGCAGGCGGAGCACACCGCCCGCCGCCGCGCCGCGCTGTCCGCGCGTTTCCCCGGCGAGCGCCTGGTGATCCCCGCCGGCAATCTCAAGACCCGCTCCAACGACACCGAGTACCCCTTCCGGTCGTCGGTGGAGTACGCCTACCTCACCGGCAACCAGACCGAGGACGGCGTCCTGGTCCTGGAGCCCACCGCGGACGGCCACCGGGCGACGCTCTACCTGCTGCCCCGGTCCAACCGCGCGGACGGCGAGTTCTGGCTGTCCGGCCAGGGCGAACTGTGGGTCGGCCGCCGCCACTCCCTGACCGAGGCCGAACGGCTGCACGGCATCTCCACCGCGGACGTGCGCGAGCTGCCGGACCGGCTGCGCGAGGCCACCGGCCCGGTGCGCGTCGTGCGCGGCTACGACGCCGGCGTCGAGGCGGCCCTGACCGACAAGGTCACCGCCGAGCGCGACGAGGAGCTGCGCGTCTTCCTCTCCGAGGCCCGCCTGGTCAAGGACGAGTTCGAGATCGGCGAGCTGCAGAAGGCCGTCGACTCCACCGTGCGCGGCTTCGAGGACGTGGTGAAGGTCCTCGACAAGGCTCAGGCCACCAGCGAGCGCTACATCGAGGGAACCTTCTTCCTCCGTGCGCGCGTGGAGGGCAACGACGTGGGCTACGGCACCATCGCCGCCTCCGGCCCGCACGCCTGCACACTGCACTGGGTGCGCAACGACGGCCCGGTCCGCTCCGGCGACCTGCTCCTGCTGGACGCGGGCGTGGAGACGCACACCCTCTACACGGCCGACGTCACGCGCACCCTGCCCGTCAACGGCCGCTACAGCGAGATCCAGAAGAAGATCTACGACGCCGTGTACGAGGCCCAGGAGGCCGGTATCGCGGCGGTCAGGCCGGGCGCCAAGCACCGCGCCTTCCACGACGCCGCCCAGCGCGTGCTCACCGAGAAGCTCGTCGAGTGGGGCCTGGTCGAGGGCCCGGTCGAGCGGGTGCTGGAACTCGGTCTGCAGCGCCGCTGGACCCTGCACGGCACCGGCCACATGCTCGGCATGGACGTCCACGACTGCGCCGCCGCGCGCACCGAGACCTACGTGGACGGCACGCTGGAGCCGGGCATGGTGCTCACCGTCGAGCCGGGCCTGTACTTCCAGGCGGACGACCTGACGGTCCCGGAGGAGTACCGCGGCATCGGTGTCCGCATCGAGGACGACATCCTCGTCACCGAGGACGGCAACCGTAACCTCTCGGCGGGCCTGCCGCGCCGCTCCGACGAGGTCGAGGCCTGGATGGCGTCGCTGAAGGGCTGACACGAACGCGACGGCCGGGTACCCGCGGGGTGCCCGGCCTCGCCGTGCCGGGACACGTGGCCCGGCACGGGGTGGATTCACGTGCCTAGGGGGAGGGTTCTCGTGGACGACTTCTGGTCCGGTGTCGGGGTGGACCTGCATCTGGAACCGGACGCGGCGGCAGGCCGCCGGGCGGGACTGGAGAAGGCGCTCAGGGACGCCGTGCGGGACGGGCGGCTGTCGCCGGGGACCCGGCTGCCGGCGACCCGGCGGCTCGCCGACGAGCTCGGCATCTCGCGGGGCACCGCGAAGGCCGCCTACGACCAGCTCGTCGCAGAGGGTTATCTGACCGCCCGGCAGGGCTCGGGGACCCAGGTCGCCGCACTGCCGACGGTCGACACCGATGAGCCGGACGCGGCGGCACGCGCGCGAGCGCCCCGGTTCGACCTGCGTCCCGGCAGCCCGGACGTCGGGGCGTTCCCCGCGGCGGCATGGCTGCGGGCACTGCGCCGCGCCATCGCGACGGCGCCCTCACTGGCGTACGACTACGGTGATCCGCGCGGCCGGATCGAGCTGCGCACCGCGCTCTCTGGCTACCTGGGGCGGGCCCGCGGGGTCGTCGCCCCGCCGGAACGGATCGTGATCACCTCCGGGTACGTGCAGGGACTCGCGCTCCTCACCCGTGTGCTGGACGGCGCCGCCGTCGCCATGGAGGATCCCGGGCTGCCCTTCCACCGGGAGGTGGTGCGGCGCAACGGCGGACAGGTGGTGCCGGTCGAGGTCGACGAACGCGGCGTGTGCGCGCAGGACCTGGGCGAGGAGCGGGCCGTCGTCGTCACCCCGGCGCACCAGTACCCGACGGGCGTGACCCTGCGGCCCGAACGGCGGCGGGCGCTGACCGACTGGGCACGCGCGCGTGGCGCGCTGATCGTCGAGGACGACTACGACGGCGAGTTCCGCTACGACCGCCAGCCCGTCGGCGCGCTCCAGGGAATGGCGCCCGGTCACGTCGCCTATCTCGGCACCGCGTCCAAGACCCTCGGTCCGGCGCTGCGGCTGGGCTGGATGGTGCTGCCGCCGCACCTGGTCGACGCGGTCGCCGACGCCAAACTGCACAGCGACCACCACACCGAGACCATCGGGCAGCTGGCACTCGCCGAGCTCATCGACAGCCACGCCTACGACCGGCACATCCGCGCGTGCCGGCTGCGCTACCGGCGCCGCCGGGACCAGCTCCTGGACCGGCTGGGCTCCCGCCGGGTGCGTGGGATCGCCGCCGGGCTGCACGCCCTGGTCGACGTCGCCGACGAGGAGGAGGCACTGGCCCGTGCGGAGGCGGAGGGCCTGGCGCTCGGCCGGCTGGGCGAGCACTGGCACACTCCGGGCGCGGGACGGCCGCAGGGCCTGGTCGTGGGCTACGGGACGCCCAGGGAGCGGGTCTACCCGGAGGCGCTGGACGTGCTGGCGAAGGTCCTGGACGGGGCGTGAGCGCGGTTCGGCCGCGGCGGTGCGCTTCGTCCGGCAGGACGTGACGGTCCGTGAGTCGGCTCGTCGGGGGCGCTGGGACCCCCGGCGGCCCGGTGGAGCGGAAGGGGACGGACGCCGGGCCCTACACCGCCATCAGCGGTGCGTCCGCGCGCCACTTGAGGACCTTGTCGAAGCTCACCACCGCACCGCCTCGCCCCGGCTTGTTGCCGAAGTGGACGTGGTCGGCGAGTTCCTGGATGAGGCACAGGCCGCGGCCGTGTTCGGCCTCGGCGTGCGCGGGGCGCGCCGGGGCGTGGCGTACGCCGGAGGGGAAGCCCGGGCCCACGTCGGTCACCTCGATGCGGCACTTCTCCCCGTCGAGGTAGGCGGTGACGCGGTAGGCCTCGCAGGAGTCGGTGTCGCCGCCGTGCTCCACCGCGTTGGCGCAGGCCTCGCTCAGGGCCACGGACAGGTCGTAGGAGACGTCGGGGTCGACGCCCGCGGTCTCCATGGTGCCGAGCAGCAGCCGCCGGGCGAGCGGCACACTCGCAGCGTCACGCCGAAGATGGAGTGACCACCAGATGCTCATGCTCTCCAGCCTCCCGGCCGCGGCTCGACATACCGTTACGTATTGCCCCGAGCGCCCGAACGTAAGCACGGAGTCGTCGCCGGTCCATCCGTTCGGCGGATGTGACGGACACGGAATCGGGGTATGCGCGGGCCGGAATCGGGGTATGCGCGGCCGGCGGACACGGAAAACAACCTTTCGGACGTACCGCATTTCGCGGACCTGCCGCACGGCGCGTGGTGGGACGGTGGGATGATGAGCCCGCCATGACTGCCCCCCACTCGCGCGCGGTGCCCGCCGGACGCGATCTGCGCATGCTGCGGGCCGCGGTGTTCGCCGCGGTCTGCGTCGTGCTGGCCGCGGCCGGTCACACACTGGCCTCCTGCGCCACGGTTCCGCCGTGGACGCTGGGTGTGGGATTCCTGGGGTCGTTCGTCGTCGTGGCGCCGCTCGCCGGGCGTACGCGGTCGCTGCCGGGGATCGCGGGGCTGCTCGCGGTCGGCCAGACCGCGCTGCACACGCTGTTCGGTATGGGGCAGCACGGCGCGGGGGGCCCGGCGTCCGGCGCGATGTCCATGGGCTCGACGGGGTCGATGGGCTCCATGGGCTCGATGAGTCACCTGCACCACCTGTCCGACGCCGCGCTCGTGGAACGGGCCACGCGGTACGTGTGCGGCGGCACCGCCGCGGCGATCAGCCCGGCCCACGCCTACCGGATCCTCGTCGACGCGCACCTCTACGACGGGCCCGCCCCGGGACCGGGCAGCACCGCGCACCAGCCGGCGGACGCCCTGTCCACGGCCGGTTCGGCGGCCTCGCTGCTGCCGTCCCTGCCCATGCTGCTCGGCCATGTGCTCGCCGCCCTCGCCGCGGGCTGGCTGCTGCGCCGCGGCGACCTCGCCCTGCTGCGGCTGATCGGACTGTCGGCGCACGGAGTCGCCGAGGGAGCGCTCATGCGGTCCCTGCGCGGGGCGCTCGCGCTGGTACGCGCTCTCCGCGTCGGTCTGCCCACGGCGCCCCGGACCGGCCCGCGCTTCTCGCGGACCGCGGACTCCGCGGCACCGATGCCCTCCACCACCGCACTCCAGCACACGGTGATCCGCCGCGGCCCGCCGGCCGCCGCCCTCGTCCTCGCTGCCTGACACGACGCGACCAGCGCCCCGACCGAGCCCGCGAAGCGGGTTCCGCCCGAGGGAGCGGCCGCCGTCGTGCGGCACGCGCGTGTGCCCGTTCACCGGGCGGCCCGGCACGATCCGGCCGCCCCGCGCACGCGTACTCCTCCTCATCACCGGAACCCACTGAAGTGGAGTGCTCATCGCCATGAAGGCCATCAGCCGCGGTACCTCTCGTCTCGCCACCGTCGGCGCCCTCGCCGGCGGCGCCGTCCTCGCCCTGTCCGTCCCCGCGTTCGCGCACGTCAGCGTGCAGCCGGAATCCACGCCCGCCAAGGGCGGCTACACGGTCGTCGACTTCAAGGTCCCCAACGAGCGCGACGACGCCTCCACCACCAAGCTCGAGGTCAACTTCCCGACCGACCACCCGCTCGCCTCGGTGATGCCGCAGCCGATGACCGGCTGGAAGATCCAGGTCACCAAGTCCAAGCTGGCCAAGCCCCTGCAGACGCACGGCGAGAAGATCTCCGAGGCGGTCACCAAGGTCACCTGGACCGCCGACGGCAAGGGCGTGGAGCCGGGGTACTTCCAGAAGTTCCCGGTCTCCATCGGCGCGCTGCCCGAGGACACCGACCAGCTCGTCTTCAAGGCGCTGCAGACGTACTCCGACAACGCGGTCGTCCGCTGGATCGAGGTGCAGCAGAAGGGGCAGGCCGAGCCCGACAACCCGGCGCCCACGCTGCAGCTGGCCGCGGCGGCCGACGGCGACGCGCCGGCCAAGGACGCCACCGCCGCCAAGGACGCCACCGCCTCCGAGCCCGCCTCCGGCAGCGACACCACCGCCCGCGTCCTCGGCGTCGTGGGCATCGTCGTCGGCGTGGCGGGTGTGGCGTTCGGCGTCCTCGCCGGCCGCCGGCGGACCGCCGCCTGACCTGTCGGTCCGCTGCGCGCTCCGGGGTCGTGCGACTCTTGCGTACGACCCCGGTGCGCGCCGGATTTCTCACATCTGGGACATTTTTCTATGCGCAAGAAGACGTTCGCCGCCGCGGCGCTGCTGGCCGCCGCCACGATGACCCTCTCCGCCTGCGGCAGCGGGGGGAGCGACAAGCCCGCCAACGTGGTCGCCGAGCAGACCTCGCAGAAGGCCGGGACGGTCCTCGACCAGCCGTTCGAGAAGCCCGACCTGGTGCTCACCGACACGCACGGCAAGAAGTACGACCTCCGCAAGGAGACCGCCGGCCGGCCCACACTGATCTACTTCGGCTACACCCACTGCCCCGACATCTGCCCGCTGACGATGAACAACCTCGCGGTCGCCAAGAAGGCCCTGCCCAAGGCCCAGCAGGACAAGCTGCGGGTGGTGTTCGTCACCACCGACCCCGCCCGTGACACCCCGGCCGAGCTCGGCAAGTGGCTCAACGGCATCGACCCTCAGTTCGTCGGCCTGACCGGTGACTTCGCCACCATCCAGGCCGGTGCGCGCAGTGTCGGCATCGCCATCGAGCCGACCAGTAAGGACAAGAACGGCAAGCTCGTCTCGGTGCACGGCACCCAGGTGGTCGCCTTCTCGCCGAAGACCGACGACGGCTACGTGGTCTACGGCGAGGAGACGACCGTCGACGACTACACCAAGGACCTCCCCAGGATCATCAAGGGGGAGAACCCGTGAGGCGTCCGGCGGCCGCGGCCGCGCTGCTGGCGGGCGCCCTGGCCGGAACGGTTCTGCTGACGGGGTGCGGTGGATCGGCCTCCGCGTCCGGCAACGACTCCGGCTCCGACGGGAAGGCGAAGCTGTCCGTCAGCTCCCCCTACATGCCCCGGCCGGTCTCGGACTCCATGGCGGCCGGCTTCCTGACGATCGTCAACAAGGGTGACGCGGAGGACGAGCTGACCTCGGTCACCAGCGATGCCGCCGGCTCCGTCACCGTGCACCAGACCGTCGGCGGGACGATGCGCGAGGCCGGGCGCCTCACCGTGCCCGCCCACGGCCGCCTCGTGTTCGGAAGCGGTGGCAACCACCTGATGTTCGACGGGCTCAAGCACAGGCCCGAACAGGGCCAGACGGTCTCCGTCGAACTGCACTTCGCCAAGTCGGGCGACCTCCGGGTCGAGATGCCGGTGAAGTCGGCGACGTACAACCCCGCGACCGGCCACTGAGGGAGGGACCACCTTGACGCAGACCATCACCCCCCGCGTCCGGACCCTGGCGCTGCTGCTCCTGGCCGTCACCGGGCTGCTCCTGGCCGCCGCCGGACCGGCCTCCGCGCACGCCGCGCTGACCGGCAGCGACCCCCGGCAGGGGGTGGTGGTCGCCGAGGCACCCGCCCAGGTGTCGCTGACCTTCTCCGAGGAGGTCGCGATGAGCGACGACTCGCTGCGCGTGCTCGACCCCGAGGGCGAGCGCGTCGACGCCGGGAAGCCGTACAACGCCGGCGGAACCACCTACTCCGTGCGACTGCGCGGCGGCCTGGCCAAGGGCACCTACACCGTCGCCTACCAGGTGGTCTCCGCCGACAGCCACCCCGTCGCAGGCGCCTACACCTTCTCCGTCGGCGCGCCCTCCAAGACCTCGGTCGCGGTCGGCGGCCAGGAGGCGGGCGGCGGAGTCGTCGGCCTGCTGTACGGGCTCGGCCGCTACGTGTCGTACGCCGGCTTCATCGTCCTGGCCGGCGGCGCCGCCTTCGTGCTGGCCTGCTGGCAGCGCGGCGCCGGGGTGCGGGCCGTGCAGCGGCTCGTCGTCTCCGGCTGGCTCGCGCTGACCGCCGCCACGCTCGCCCTGCTGCTCCTGCGCGGCTCCTACACCACCTCCGGCAAGGTCGGCGACATCGTCGACCTGGACCTCCTGGGACAGGTACTGCAGACCAAGACGGGGGCCGCCCTCGTCTCCCGGCTGCTGCTGCTCGCCGCCGCGGCGCTCTTCGTCGCGGTGCTCTTCGGGGCGTACGAGAAGCGCGAGGACGCGGAGAAGCGGGACCTGACCTTCGGGCTCGCGATCGGCGGGACCGTGGTCGCCGCCGGGCTCGCCGCCAGCTGGTCGATGGCCGAGCACGCCTCGGTCGGACTCCAGCCGGGCATCGCCATGCCCGTCGACGTCGTCCACCTGCTGGCCGTGGCCGCCTGGCTCGGCGGGCTGGCCACACTCCTGGTCGCGCTCTACCGGGCGCCCGCGGACACCCCGGTCGAGTCCTTCGCCGTACGCCGCTTCTCCCGTGTCGCCTTCGGCTCCGTCCTCGCGCTGGTGGCCACCGGCGCCTACCAGTCCTGGCGTCAGCTCGGCTCCTGGTCCGCGCTGACCGGAACGCGCTACGGGCAGCTCCTCCTGGCCAAGATCGCGCTGGTGTTGCTGCTCGTCGGGATCGCCTGGGCCTCCCGGCGCTGGACCGGACGACTGGCCCGGTCGGTGGCCGACCCGGCCGGGGCACGGACCGAGGACGGCGCCGAGGACCGCACCGAGGGCGAGGCGAAGGCCGGTATCAAGGGCAGCCCGGAGCCCGGTGCCGCGACCGACGCGGCGGAACCCGCCGGGCGGCATGAACCCACGGGCGCGCGGCTGGACGCGGCGGGCGGGAAGGCTCCGGCCGACGAGGACACCCGGCGGGCCGCCCAGCTCGCCCGGCAGCGGGCCGCCGTGGACGCGGCCCGGAACAAGCGGCTGCGCGACGCCGACCCCAACCGGTTCGGGCTGCGCCGCTCGGTGCTGGCGGAGGCGGGCGTCGCCGTCGTGCTCCTCGCCGTCACCACCGTGCTGACCCAGACCGAGCCGGGGCGCACGGAGCAGGAGGCCAGGGCCGCCGCGTCGTCCCCGTCCTCCTCGTCGGCCCCCGCCGCGGGAGCCGTCACCCTCGACATGCCGTTCGACACCGGCGGGCAGAGCGGCAAGGGCGTCGTGCGGCTCGACATCGACCCCGCGCGCGTGGGCGGCAACGAGCTGCACCTCTATGTGCAGCGGCCCGACGGGCGGGCCATCGACGTGCCCGAGGTCAAGGTCGCCTTCACGCTGACCGCGAAGGGGATCGGGCCGCTCCCGGTGGCCCCCGACCGCATCACCACCGGGCACTGGGCGGCGAGCGGAGTGCAGATTCCCATGGCGGGCGACTGGAAGGTCGCCGTGACCGTGCGGACCTCCGACATCGACCAGGTGACCGTCACCAAGAACGCGCAGATCGGCTGAACCCACCATGACCGACCGGACCACCCAGGAATCCCGGCCCACCGTGCCCGACCCCCGGAAGGCGGAGACCGCCACCGGGACCGTTCTGTCGCGCCGGCGGCTGCTCGGCACGGCCGGCGCCACCGGTCTCGTCCTGGGCGCCGCGGGCGCCGGCATCGGGTACGCGGCGGCGCCCGCCGGTGCCACGCCGCTCACCGCGCTCGGCTCCGACCGGGCGGTGTTTCACGGGAAACATCAGCCCGGCATCACCGAAGGCCTTCAGGCCCAAGGCCACCTGGCCGCCTTCGACCTGGCGGCCGGCGCGGGCCGCAAGGAGGCCGCCGCGCTGCTGCGCCGCTGGTCGGCAACGGCCGAGCGGCTGATGGCGGGCGAGCCGGCCGCGCACGGCGACACGGAGGTCGCCCGGGACGCGGGCCCCTCCTCTCTGACGATCACCTTCGGCTTCGGGCACAGCTTCTTCGACCGGACCGGACTGCTCAAGCAGCGCCCGGCCGCCCTCGACCCGCTGCCCGCCTTCTCCTCCGACCGGCTCGACAGGGCCCGCAGCGACGGCGACCTGTGGGTGCAGATCGGCGCCGACGACGCGCTGGTCGCCTTCCACGCCCTGCGCGCCGTCCAGAAGGACGCGGGCGGCGCCGCCCGTCTCCGCTGGCAGATGAACGGCTTCAACCGCTCCCCGGGCGCCACCGCGCGGCCCAGGACGGCCCGCAACCTGATGGGGCAGGTCGACGGCACCCACAACCCGCGGCCGGGCGACGCCGACTTCGACCGGCGTGTCTTCGTCCCCGCCGACGGGGACCCGGGCTGGATGGCGAACGGCTCCTACGTGGTCGTACGCCGCATCCGCATGCTCCTGGACGACTGGGAGAAGCTGTCGCTCACCCAGCAGGAGAACGTCATGGGGCGCCGCAAGTCCGACGGCGCGCCGCTCAGCGGGGGCACCGAGACGACCGAGATGGACCTGGAGAAGACGGGCGAGGACGGCTCCTACGTCGTGCCGGTCAACGCCCACGCCCGCATCACCCGGCCCGACCAGAACGGGGGCGCGGCCATGCTGCGGCGCCCCTTCTCCTACCACGACGGCTTCGACGCCGGCGGTGTCCCGGACGCGGGCCTGCTGTTCATCTGCTGGCAGGCCGATCCGCTGCGCGGCTTCGTGCCGGTGCAGCGCAAGCTGGACCGCGGCGACGCCCTGTCCCAGTACGTCCGGCACGAGGCCAGCGGGCTCTTCGCGGTGCCGGGCGGGGCGGCGAAGGGCGAGTACGTGGGCCAGCGGCTGCTGGAGGGCTGAGGTCCGGGAGGTTCACCCGGCCGAGGGGCGATCATGAGACGCGGGGGCCGAGTCCCCTCGCGGCCATTAGGGTGAGGTCATGCCAGCGAGCTACGCGTATCTCGGTCCCGAGGGCACCTTCACCGAAGTCGCCCTGCGCACGCTTCCCGAGACGGCCACCCGGGAACTCGTCCCGTACGTGTCCGTGCAGTCCGCGCTGGACGCGGTCCGCAACCAGGAGGCCGAGGCCGCGTTCGTGCCGATCGAGAACTCCGTCGAGGGCGGCATCACCACGACCCTCGACGAACTGGTCGCCGGTCAGCCGCTGATGATCTACCGCGAGGTGCTGCTGTCGATCACCTTCGCCCTGCTGGTCAGGCCGGGAACGAAGCTGTCCGACATCAAGACGGTCACCGCCCACCCGGCCGCCCAGCCGCAGGTGCGCAACTGGCTCAAGGCGAACCTGCCGGACGCCGTCTGGGAGTCCGCCGCCTCCAACGCGGACGGCGCCCGTCTGGTCCAGGAGGGCCGCTACGACGCCGCCTTCGCGGGCGAGTTCGCGGCCGCCCGGTACGGCCTGGAGGCCCTGGAGACGGAGATCCACGACGCGGAGAACGCGCAGACCCGGTTCGTCCTGGTCGGCCGGCCCGCGCGGCCCGCCGCTCCGAGCGGTGCGGACAAGACCTCCGTGGTCCTGTGGCAGCGCGCCGACCATCCCGGCGGGCTGCGTGATCTGCTGGGCGAGTTCGCCACCCGTGGCATCAACCTCATGCTGCTGCAGTCCCGTCCGACGGGCGCCGGCATCGGCAACTACTGCTTCTGCGTCGACGCCGAGGGGCACATCGCCGACCGCCGGATGGCCGAGGCCCTGATGGGACTCAAGCGGCTCTGCCTACAGGTGCGGTTCCTCGGCTCGTACCCGCGCGCGGACATCGGCGTGGCCGACGTGCGCCCCCCGTTCATGGGCACCTCGGACGAGGAGTTCATGGCGGCCGCGGACTGGGTGACGCGCTGCCAGGACGGCCGTTTCTAGCCAGTCCTGCCCGCAGGGGGCCGGTCCTACCTGCGGATCTCAGTTATCCACAGAAGTTATCCACAGGCCCCTCGATCGACCTGGGGACAAGTCGACAGGGAGGCGGGACTCAGTCGACAAATCGCCCTGGGACCCCTCGGCGGGGCCACCGGTCCACGAGCCACCCTTCGTCCACTCGTTTCCCTTGGTTCATCTTTTGGGGCGACCCTTTTCCACCCGAAAGTGGCCGTCGGGCCGGTTTGGGCCAGGAATTCTTCCTTCCGGCCGCCGCTTTGCGGGTGATCAATTCCTGAGTCCACAGACCTTCCACACAGCCTGTGGACAACTCTTCCGGAGGCGTGGATCCCTGTGGACAACCGGATGGCCAAGTCGCCTGTCCCACAAGGAAATCCAGTCAACCAGGCATCCGCCACCTGCCTCCATCCGGGGAGCGGGACTCACGTTATTGACACAGCGTCGCAATTCCTCCCCCCGAGGTGCACGGCCGCGCGGGGCACGGCTCGGAATACCTGGTCGTGATCCGGAACGCGGCACCGGTAGCCTTGACCGCGTGATTGACCTTCGCCTGCTCCGTGAGGACCCCGACCGTGCGCGCGCCTCCCAGCGCGCCCGTGGAGAGGACGTCGCGCTCGTCGACTCCATCCTGTCCGCCGACGAGCGGCGCAGGTCGTCCGGCGTCCGCTTCGACGAGCTTCGCGCCGAGCAGAAGGCACTGGGCAAGCTCATCCCCAAGGCCGCCGGCGACGAGAAGGCCGAACTGCTGAAGAAGGCGAGCCGGCTGGCCGCCGACGTCAAGGCGGCGGACGCCGAACGCGACGAGGCCGACGCCGAGACCCAGGGGCTGCTGCTCCAGCTCGGCAACCTCGTCCACCCCGACGTGCCGGTCGGCGGCGAGGAGGACTTCGCCACGCTGGAGACGCACGGCACGATCCGCGACTTCACCGCCGAGGGCTTCGAACCCAAGGACCACCTGGAGCTCGGCCAGCTCCTCGGCGCGATCGACGTGGAGCGCGGCGCCAAGGTCTCCGGCTCGCGCTTCTACTTCCTCACCGGTGTCGGCGCGCTGCTGGAGTTCGCGCTGGTGAACGCGGCCATCGCCCAGGCCACCGCCGCCGGCTTCACCCCGATGCTGACCCCGGCGCTGGTGCGCCCGCAGTCGATGGCGGGCACCGGCTTCCTCGGCCAGGCCGCCCAGGACGTCTACCACCTCGACAAGGACGACCTCTACCTGGTCGGTACGTCCGAGGTGGCGCTGGCGGCGTACCACATGGACGAGATCATCGACGCCGAGCGCCTGCCGCTGCGCTACGCGGGCTTCTCGCCGTGCTTCCGCCGCGAGGCCGGCTCGCACGGCAAGGACACCCGCGGCATCTTCCGCGTGCACCAGTTCGACAAGGTCGAGATGTTCTCGTACGTCGCGCCCGGGGACTCGCAGGCGGAGCACCAGCGGCTGCTGGAGTGGGAGAAGCAGTGGCTGACGTCGCTGGAACTGCCGTTCCGGGTCATCGACGTCGCCTCGGGCGACCTGGGCGCCTCCGCTGCGCGCAAGTTCGACTGCGAGGCGTGGATCCCGACCCAGGGCAAGTACCGCGAGCTGACCTCGACCTCCGACTGCACCGAGTTCCAGTCCCGGCGACTCTCGATCCGCGTCCGCGACGGCAAGCAGGTCAAGCCGCTGGCCACGCTCAACGGCACGCTGTGCGCCGTGCCGCGCACCATCGTCGCCATCCTGGAGAACCACCAGCAGGCCGACGGCTCCGTGCGCGTGCCCGAGGTGCTGCGGCCCTACCTCGGCGGCCGGGAGGTCCTGGAGCCGGTGGCCAAGTGACCGCCACCGCTCCGACGGCCGCCGGCGACCTGTCCGGCGGCCTCCCGTACCGACTGATCGCGACCGACCTGGACGGAACGCTGCTGCGCTCCGACGGGTCGGTCTCGGCGCGCACCCGTGAAGCGCTCACGGCGGCCACCGCGGCGGGCGCCGCGCACCTGGTGGTGACGGGTCGCGCGGTGCCCTGGACCCGGCACATACTCGACGACCTGGGCTACCGGGGCCTCGCGGTCTGCGGCCAGGGCGCCCAGGTGTACGACGCCGGCGAGCACCGTCTGCTGACCTCGGTGACCCTGGACCGGCGGCTGGCCGGTGTCGCCCTGGCCAAGATCGAGGCGGAGACCGGCCCGCTGTACCTGGCGGCGAGCCGGGACGGACTCGACGGCGATGTGCTGGTGGGTCCCGGATACGCCCTCACGGGAAAGCTGCCGGCCACTCCGTTCACGGACGCGTCGGACCTGTGGAGCGCTCCCCTCAACAAGATCTACATCCAGCACCCGACCCTCTCGGACGACGAGCTGGCCGAGGTGGCCCACCGGACCGCGGGCGGCTTCGTGTCGGTCACCATGGCCGGCGAGGGCGTGGTGGAGCTCCTCCCCCTCGGACTGTCGAAGGCCACGGGGCTCTCGCTCGCGGCGCGGCGGCTGGGCGCCAAGGCGGTCGACACGCTCGCCTTCGGCGACATGCCCAACGACATCCCGATGTTCGCCTGGGCCTCCCGCGGCGTGGCCATGGCCAACGCCCACCAGGAGCTGAAGGCGGTCGCCGACGAGGTGACGGCCTCCAACGAGGAGGACGGCATAGCCGTCGTACTGGAGCGGCTGCTGGGCTGAGGCCGGGCTCTGGAACCGAGCCGGGCCTTCGGACCGCGCGGAGGATGCGCGGATCGAACGTGCGCGGGGATGACCCCGACCACGGCTTCAAGGGCCTGTGCCTTACCACTCGGCCGATCCTCCGGGTGGGCGGCCCACGCGACAGCGGATCGCGTGCTCGAAGCGGCCGCCCCGGGCAGCTCCCCCGGGCGGAGCGGGCTCGACGGAGCGGGTGGTCACTCCCGAGCCCGCCGCGGGCTGCCCGGTCGGGAGCTCGGCGTACTGCCGTGCATGGACATCGCCCAGCTCCTCTCCCGGAACATGGCGCCGGCTCGACCCGGCGCCGCGGACCCGACCACTGTGCCGCCCCGCCGTCCGCGAGGCCACCGAATTGCCGGGCGCCCCTCCCGCCACGGCCGTCGGCGCCGGGCGCGCCGGCGGACCGGTCAGCGCCGACGCCACCTGCGTCGGCGCACCTTGCTGAAGAACCATCCCGCGGGCGGTTCGTCGGAGCGCCACGGCTGCGGCTCGGGCCGCTCGCGGCGCCAGCGGGCGGCGAGCATCCGGGCGCGGGCGGACGGCTCGGCGGTCTCGGCGGCCCGTATGAAGCCGGCGTCCAGGACGACGTCGTCCCACCCGCTCCCGGCGGCGCCCTCCGGCCCGCCGTCTTCCGGTGTCGTGTCCGCCATGTCTCCGTCCTCCCGGTCGTCCGTGCCGCCCAGTGTGCGCGGGTGGAGGTGAAACCTCCGTCAAGGGCGGACGGGTCAGCCCTCCCGCCGAAGGCGTTCGGCCCTCACTCCTCGCCGGCGAGGGTCAGGGCGCGCAGTTTCCGCCCGGCGTACCAGGTCGCCAGCGTGGTCACCGCCACCAGCAGCACCGACGCCGTCGTCAGCCCGACGTCGGAGGTCACCAGGTCGCCGCCGGCCACGTCGTGTGCCACGGCCAGCGCCCACTGCTGGATGCTGAGCGTGCGCGCGCCGGGCACCAGGGAACCGAACAGCGCCTCCCAGACCAGCGCGTAGACGAGGCCGAGGACCACCGCGTGCCGGGAGACCGTGCCCAGCAGCAGGAAGAGGGCCGCGTAGGCGATGGAGGCGACGAGCGCGGCGACCGTGTAGGCCACGGCCACCTGCTGCCCGTTGCCGTTGAGGATCAGCCCCGCGATCAGAGTCGGCACCGCCGAGAACACCATGGTGACGCCGATGGCCACGATCAGCTTGGTGGAGATGATCACCGGCCGCTTCAGCGGCTTGGACAGCAGGTACACCACCGAGCCGTCGTCGATCTCCGGGCCGATCGCGCCGGTGCCGGCGATGACGCCGATGATCGGCACCATGGTGGCGAGCGCGAACCCGCCCAGGACGTTCACCGCCGTCTGGTCGTCGGCGCCGGTGAGGGCGCGGACCACCACGGAGATCACGATCAGCAGCAGCGGCAGCGCGCCGAGGATGAGGGCCCGGCGGCGGCCTAGCAGGGCCCGGTAGGTGAGGCGGGCGACTGTGGGGTCGTACATCTTGGGCCTCCTACGCCGCGACCAGGTACGAGAAGACGGACTCGAGGGACTCGTCGGACGGCGAGACCGTGTGCAGCCGGATGCCGTGGTCCCGGGCGACGCGCGGCAGAAGGGTCGTGAACCGGCCGAAGTCGACGGCCTGGATGCGCAGCGCCCCCTCGGCGAGGTCCACCTCGATGCCGGACGTCGACGGGTCGGCGATCAGCGCGGCCGCGAGGGCGCGGTCGTCGCTGGAGCGCACCAGGTAGCGGTGCGGGCGGTCGGTCATCAGGCGGCGGATCTTGCGGAAGTCGCCGCTGGCCGCGTGCCGCCCGGCGACGACGACCTCGATGTGCCAGGCGAGCTGTTCGACCTCCTCCAGGATGTGGGAGGAGAACAGGACGGTGCGACCCTCGTCGCCCATGCGCCGCAACAGGTCCATCAGCTGCATGCGCTGGCGCGGGTCCATGCCGTTGAACGGCTCGTCGAGCAGGAGCAGCGAGGGATCGTGCACGAGGGCGCTGGCCATCTTCACCCGCTGCCGCATGCCCTTGGAGTACGTGGAGATCTTGCGGTCCTGCGCGTACTCCATCTCGACCGTGGCCAGTGCCCTCTGTGCCGCCTTGGCGCCGAGGCCGTGCAGCTCGGCGTTGGCGACGACGAACTCGTGGCCGGTGAGGAAGTCGTACATCGCCTCCCGCTCCGGGACGACGCCGATGTGCCGGTAGATCTGCTCGTTGCGCCACACCGGCTGCCCGTCGAGGGTGACGGAGCCCGTCGAGGGGGCGAGGAAGCCGCCCATCATGTTGATCAGCGTGGACTTCCCGGCCCCGTTGGGACCGAGCAGTCCGGTGACGCCGGGACCGATCGTCATGGTGACGTCGTTGACGGCGACCACGTTGCCGAACCAGCGGGAGACGTGGTCGATGGAGAGAGTGCTCATGGGCGCAACCCGTTCCTTGGAAGGGCGGTGGCGGGCGACGGGCCGGGCGTGGTCACAGTCCCACCTTCTTGTAGCGGCGCAGCAGGAGGCCGTAGGCGGCGGCGATGATCCCGAGGACGACGAGGACGTAGACGATGCCCTGTCCGCTCCCGGGGCCGGCCGAGCCGGGTGCCGAGGAGGTCGCGCCGAGGAAGGCGGTCTGCACCCCGTCGATGAGGGTGACCGGCGAGAACAGGCCGATCCAGGGGATGGCCCCGGTGTTGTTCTGGGCGTCGGCGATGGCCTCCAGCGTGGAGACCGCGCCGTAGGAGATGACCAGTACGGCGATCACGGCGGCTATGCCGAAGCCGCGGCGTGGTGTGACGGCGGCGATCACCAGGCCGATGCCGGCGAAGAGCAGTGAGAGCAGTGCCACGGAGACGAGTCCCTCGGCGAATCCCTTGGTCTGGTCGGCGAAGTCGAGCTTGGCCAGCAGCGCGCCGACGTAGAGGACGAGCAGCGGCGCGGCGGTCAGGACGAACAGCGCCGACGCCAGCGCCGCGTACTTGGCGCGCACGTAGTCGGCGCTCTCGATGGGCCGTGAGAAGTACAGCGGCACGGTCTTGAACCGCAGGTCGCGCGAGACGGACTGGGGCGCCTGCGAGGCGACGTACAGGCTGATGACGCCCTGCATGATGATGGCGTAGCGCGTGTAGTCGACGGGCAGGTCCTTGGCCTTGGTGGCGACCGCCACGGCGACCATGATGGCCGCGGGCACGCACATCACCACGAACAACAGCATCGGCAGCACCTTGGACTTGACCGAGCGGCCGAGGCCGTAGGCGCCGCGCAGGGACTGCGAGTACAGCGAGCGGCGGGCGTAGGCGCGGCCGAGCCGGGGGCCGTCGTAGTTGCGGTAGCCGATGTTGTGGATGCGGGTCTGGTCACCCGACGGGGGGACCGGTGACCGCATGGGCTGCTCAACCGCCATGGCCGACCGCCTCCTTGCGCTGTCCGTCGCGCTGTTCTTCCTCGTCCCGGAAGACCTCCGAGATGTGGTGCCGCCGCTGCTCCATGCGCACCAGGCCGAGGCCCAGGTCCGCGATCACGTCCCGCACCAGGTCGTAGGTCTCCTCGCTCCGCGCGGTGAGCAGCAGCACGTGCCCCGCGCCCGGCAGGCCGGCGCCGTCCTCGGTCCGCACTCCGCGCGCGTGGAGCGCGTCGCGCACCGCGCGGGTGCCGTCCGGGTGCTCGTCGCTGTCGGTGACCTCGATCGCGAGGGTCGTGGTGGTCTGGGTGAAGTCGGTGGTGGAGCTGGAGCGCAGGAGCTTGCCGCCGTCGACGACGACGACGTGGTCGCAGGTGCGCTCGAGCTCGCCCAGCAGGTGGGAGGTGACCAGGACCGATATGCCGAAGTCGGTGTGGATGCGGCGGATCAGGCCGAGCATCTCGTCGCGGCCGACCGGGTCGAGGCCGTTGGTCGGCTCGTCGAGGAAGACCAGCTGCGGGTCGTGCACCAGGGCCTGGGCGAGCTTGACGCGCTGCTTCATGCCGGTGGAGTAGCCGCCGATGGGGCGGTAGCGCTCCTCGTACAGACCGACGTGGCGCAGGGTGTCCGCGGTGCGCTCGCGCGCGGCGGTGGGCGGCAGGCCGGACATGCGCGCCATGTGGACGACGAACTCGGTGGCCGAGACGTCCGGCGGCAGGCAGTCGTGCTCCGGCATGTAGCCGACGCGCTCGCGGATGGCGCCGCCCTCGGTGGCGACGTCCAGGCCGAGCACCTCGGCACGGCCCTCGGTGGCGGGGGACAGACCCAGCAGGATCTTGATCAGTGTGGACTTGCCGGCCCCGTTGGCGCCGACGAGACCGGTCACACCGGGTCCGACGTCCACGGAGAGCCGGTCAAGCGCGGTCACCCGGGGGAACCGCTTGCTCAGGCTTTCGGTCGCGATCACAGTCACGTCTTCGACAGTAGTGACGCGCACCACGCAAGTCGTCAGACCCCAGAGCTGTCCTGACGTCAGACTTCAGTACTACGAGACCCTAGGGGTCGCCCGCCCGAAGTCTCGCGCGACCTGGGGAACCGCGGCTCCCGGCCACCCTATTGACGTTCAGTCTAACAAGTGTCACAGTCGCCGAGGCCGCCGCGCGGGCGGGTGTCCCGTGGCCGGCCATCGCCTTCTGACCGGACGACGACGCGTCGCGACCGCGGCGCTGGGCGGAGGAGAGGTGACGCGCGTGACGCCGTTGAAGGGCGCACGGGAACGCCGGGTACAGAGCGGCGGGGTCGAGCTGTGCGTGGCCGAGCTGGGCGATCCGAGCCGGCCGACGGTCGTCCTGGTACACGGCTACCCGGACAGCAAGGAGGTCTGGTCCGAGGTGGCCGAGCGCCTCGCCGGCCGCTTCCACGTCGTCCTGTACGACGTCCGGGGCCACGGCCGCTCCACCGCACCGCGGCCGCTGCGCGGCGGCTTCACCCTCGAGAAGCTCACGGACGACTTCCTGGCGGTCGCGGACGCCGTCAGTCCGGACCGGCCGGTGCACCTGGTCGGCCACGACTGGGGCTCGGTGCAGTCCTGGGAGTTCGTCACCGTCGACCGCGCCAAGGGCCGGATCGCCTCCTTCACGTCCATGTCCGGCCCGTCGCTCGACCACTTCGGCCACTGGATCGCCGGGCGCGTCAAGCGCCCCACACCCCGCCGGGTCGGCCAGGTGCTCGGCCAGGGCGCCAAGTCCTGGTACGTCTACCTGCTGCACACGCCCGTCCTGCCCGAGCTGGCCTGGCGCGGTCCGCTGGGTAGAAGCTGGCCGAAGATCCTCCGGCGCGTCGAGAAGGTGCCCGGCGACGACTACCCGACCTCGTCCCTGCCCCGGGACGCGGCGCACGGCGCCTGGCTGTACCGGGACAACGTACGGGCCCGGCTGCGCAGGCCGCGGCCGGACGCCCACGCACACGCGCCCGTGCAGCTCATCACACCGGTGGCCGACGCGTTCCTGTCCGAGCGGCTCTACGACGACCTGGAGCACTGGGTCCCGCGACTGGTGCGCCGCACGCTGCCCGCACGGCACTGGGTACCGCGCACCCGGCCCGACCAGCTGGCCGCGTGGATCGGCGAGTTCGTGACCGCCACCGAGGGCGGACGGCCGATGCCCACCGCCACCGGGAAACACGCCGACCGCTTCGCCGGGCAGCTCGTGCTGGTCACCGGCGCGGGCGGCGGTATCGGACGGGCCACGGCGCTCGCCTTCGCCGAGGCCGGTGCGCGGGTGGTGGCCGTCGACCGGGACGCCGAGGCCGCCGCCCGCACGGCCGAACTGTGCCGGCCGCTCGGCGCACCGGCCGCGTGGGCCGAGCCGGTGGACGTCTCCGACGGACGGGCCATGGAAAAGCTCGCGGAGAAGGTCGCCGCCGAGTACGGCGTGGTGGACGTCCTGGTGAACAACGCCGGCATTGGCATGGCGGGCTCGTTCCTCGACCACACCCCGGAGGACTGGAAGAAGGTCCTCGACGTCAACCTGTGGGGGGTGATCCACGGCTGCCGGCTCTTCGGCGGGCAGATGGCCGAGCGCGGACAGGGCGGCCACATCGTCAACACCGCCTCCGCGGCGGCCTACCAGCCCTCCCGGACCCTGTCCGCCTACAGCACCTCGAAGGCGGCGGTGCTCATGCTCAGCGAGTGCCTGCGCGCGGAGCTGGCCGGGCGCGGGATCGGCGTCACCGCGGTCTGTCCCGGCTTCGTCAACACCGGCATCACCTCCTCGGCGCACTTCGCGGGCGTCGACGCGGCGGAGGAGAAGCGCCGCCAGAAGCGCACGGCCCGCCTGTACGGGCTGCGCAACTACCCGCCGGAGAAGGTCGCCGACGCCATCCTGCGCGCGGTCGTGCGCGACGAGGCCGTGGTGCCGGTGACCGTCGAGGCCCGCGTCCTCCACACGATGTCCCGCTTCGCCCCGCGGGCCCTGCGCAGGCTCGCGCGAGTGGAGCCGCGGCTCTGAGCCGGCGGCCGATCCCGGCGGAACCACCCGCTCCGGCGGCCAGTTGTCCACAGAATCGCGCCCTATCCTGTGGATAACTCCACTTGGTTGTGGATCAAACCTCCGGACCGAAAAAGGCATGCGTGACGCACGTCTCTCCCGGCACGCTGGTGGCATGCACGAAAGACGCGCCGTGAAGGTGTCGAAGTACCTCTCACGGCACCTGCGCCACCAGCCCGGAAGAATCGGGCTCACGCTCGACGAGGGCGGCTGGGTCGCGATCGACGCACTGATCGCGGCGGCGGCCGCCCACGGCTTCCGGCTCACCCGCGACGAGCTGGCCCACGTGGTCGCCACCAACGACAAACGCCGTTTCGCGATCGACGGGACCCGGATCCGCGCCAGTCAGGGGCACAGCGTCGACGTCGACCTCGGGCTTCCGCCGGCGACTCCGCCGCCGTACCTCTACCACGGGACCGTGGCCCGCAACGTGGAGTCGATCCGCGCCGAGGGCCTGCGCCCCATGAACCGGCACGATGTGCACCTGTCGGCCGACCGGGAGACCGCGACCCGTGTCGGCGCCCGCCGGGGACGTCCGGTCGTGCTTTCGGTGGACGCCTCCGCCATGCACCGCGACGGCCATGTCTTCCACGTCAGCGCCAACGGCGTGTGGCTGACGAAGGCGGTACCACCCCGGTACCTGCGGTTCTCCCCGGGCCACTGACACCGGTCCGGCATGATCGACGGCATGGACCGCCACCTCTCGTCCACCGAGGCCGCCGTCACCGTCTGCCGCGCCATCGCCGCCGAGTACGCGCGTGAGATCGAGGTGACCCATGACATCGGCGCCGATCAGACCTCACGCCGGAGCGCCGCGGGCGTCGGGGTCACCACCGACCCGGACGGCTCGCTCCCGCACGAGGCGTTCGTCGAGTTCGGCGGGCTTCCCCGTATGACCGTGCGGCTCTACCCGGAGGACGACGCGCTGATCAGCGTCGAGGGCGTCGAGTTCCCCGACCTTCCCCGGGACGACGTTCCGGCCTTCCTCCGCTCCGTACTGGACGGCAGGGCCTTCGTGAGGGGTCGGCGCTTCCCGCCCGGCTACCGCCTGGTCGTGCCACTGCCCGGCGACCGCACCTACAAGGAGCCCGTGCCGATGATCGGCCTCACTTCGTGGCTCAGCGGTCAGGTGCGGTGACTGTTTCACGTGGAACACCGGCGGCCCGTACGCTCGGGGCCATGAGTCTGCGTCTGAGCACCGTGATCCTTCCGCACCGCCGCTGGCACGAGGGCGGCGGTGCGGCATGGACCCGGGCCGAGCAGTTGGGCTTCCACGCCGCCTACACCTACGACCACCTGTCCTGGCGCTCCTTCCGGGACGGCCCGTGGTTCGGTGCCGTACCGACGCTGACCGCCGCCGCGACGGCTACCGAGCGCATGCGCCTGGGCACCCTGGTGACCTCGCCGAACTTCCGGCACCCTGTCACCCTCGCCAAGGAACTGATCTCGCTCGACGACATCTCGGGCGGCAGGATCACGCTCGGCATCGGCGCGGGCGGCACCGGCTTCGACGCCACCGTGCTCGGACAGCAGCCCTGGACCCCGCGAGAGCGCGCCGACCGCCTCGCCGAGTTCGTTCCGCTGCTCGACCGGCTGCTCACCGAGGACACGGTGACGTACCAGGGCGAGTTCTACTCGGCGCACGAGGCGCGCGGCATCCCCGGCTGTGTGCAGCGTCCCCGGCTGCCGTTCGCGGTGGCCGCCACCGGTCCGCGCGGCCTGCGGCTCGCCGCGCGGTACGGGCAGGCATGGGTGACCACCGGCGATCCCAAGCTGTTCGAGACCGGCACGCCGGAGCAGTCGGTCCAGGCCCTTCGCGGGCAGGGGGAAAAGCTCGCCGAGGCCTGCGCCTCGATCGGCCGTGACGTCTCCGGGCTCGACAAGATCCTGCTCACCGGCTTCACCCCGGACCGCGGGCGACCGCTGGAGTCGCTCGACGCGTTCGTCGACTTCGCCGGCCGGCACCAGGAGCTCGGGTTCACCGAGATCGTGATCCACTGGCCGATCCCGGACTCGGACTTCGCGGCGGACGAGAAGGTCTTCGAGCGGATCGCCATGGAGGCACCCGGTCAGCTCGCGTAGCGGACGTGACCGAGGCGATGCCTCAAATGTGCGCGGTCCCGCACGCCCGTGCGGGGTATGCGGGACAATGACGCGGTGACCTCAGCGACTCGAAAGCCCGAGACCCCGGCCCCCCCTCAGCTCTCGACCTCGCTCGGGCAGGGAGGCGCCCCGATCGTTCCCCCGCGGCTGATCGCCACTGACCTCGACGGAACCCTGCTGCGCGACGACAAGTCCGTGTCCCCCCGCACCGTCGCGGCCCTCGCCGCCGCGGAGGAGGCCGGCATCGAGGTCTTCTTCGTCACCGGCCGTCCGGCCCGCTGGATGGACGTCGTCGCCGACCATGTGCACGGCCACGGCCTGGCGATCTGCGGCAACGGCGCCGCGGTGGTCGATCTGCACGGCGGCCCCGGCGCCCACCGCTTCGTGAAGGTGCGGGAGCTGGCCCGGGAGCACGCGCTGGACGCCGTGCGACTGGTGCGCGCGGCGGCGCCGGGCACGGTCTTCGCGGTCGAGCAGACGTACGGCTTCCACCAGGAGCCGGAGTACCCGAAGCTGCACATGGAGGCACCGGACGCGCTCGCACCCGCCGAGGAGCTACTGGGGCCGGGCGGCGCCGTCGCCGAGCACCCGATCCTGAAGATCCTCGCTCACCACCCGACGCTCGACCCCGACGGCTTCCTCACCGCAGCCCGCCTCGCCGTCGGTGAACGCGTCACCATCACGCGCTCCAGTCCCAGCGCCCTGCTGGAGATCAGCGGACCCGGCGTCTCCAAGGCCAGCACGCTCGCCCTGTGCTGTGCCGATCGGGGCATCTCGCACGAGGAGGTCGTCGCCTTCGGTGACATGCCGAACGACGTCGAGATGCTCACCTGGGCCGGCCGGTCGTACGCCATGGGCAACGCGCACCCGGCCGCCGTCGCCGCGGCCACCGGGCGCACGGCTCCCAACAACGAGGACGGTGTCGCCGTGGTGATCGAGCGGATCCTGGGGGAGCGGCCGTGACGGTCGCGCGGAAGTAACGGCGGCCCGCTTCCCGAGGAGGGGGCGGGACGGCCGGGCCACCGGCGTCGGGCCGGCCGTGCGGCCGGTCCCGTCAGCGCGCCCCGACCAGTCGCTCCGCCGCGGCCTCGCGTTCGAGCATCCGGCGCAGCGGTCCGGGCAGGGCGGCCAGCTCCGCGAACGTCCCTCGCTGGAGCACCCGCCCCTCGTCCAGGACGATCACCTCGTCCACCGCTTCCAGCCCGGCCAGCCGGTGAGTGATGAGCAGGGTCGTACGACCCTCGGTGGCGGCCAGCAGGTCCGCGGTGAGCGCGTCGGCGGTGGGCAGGTCGAGGTGCTCGGCGGGCTCGTCGAGGACGAGGACCGGGAAGTCGGCGAGCAGCGCCCGGGCCAGGGCCAGCCGCTGTCGCTGCCCTCCGGACAGCCGCGCCCCGTGCTCGCCGACCAGCGTGTCGAGCCCGTCGGGCAGGGCGTCGGCCCAGTCCAGCAGCCGGGCCCGCGCAAGAGCGTCGCGCAGTTCCGTCTCGGTCGCGCCCTTCTTCGCGAGCAGCAGGTTCTCGCGCACCGAGCTGTCGAAGAGATGGGCGTCCTGGGCGCACAGCCCGACGATCCGCCGTACGTCGTCGCCGTCCAGGGACCGGGCGTCGACCCCGCCGAGGGTGTAGGCGCCCGCCCTAACGTCGAGGAACCGCAGCAGCACCTGGGCGAGTGTCGTCTTGCCTGACCCGGACGGTCCGACGACGGCGACCCTGTGCCCCTCTTCCATCGTCAGATCGAGACCGGCGAGCGCATCGCGGTCCTGCCCGGCGTGCCGGGCCGTGAGCCCCTTGACGGTGAGCGGGAACGGCGCTGCGGGCGCCTGGCGGGGCCGCTCCGGCTCACGGACGGGCTCGGGCGCGTCGAGGACCTCGTGGACGCGTTCCGCGCTGCGGCGCACCCGTTGCCGGTACTGGACGGCGAGCGGCATTCCGAGGACCGCCTCGAAGGCGGCCAGCGGGGTGAGGACGACGACGGCCATGGCCACGCCGCCGAGTCGGCCGTCGGCGACGGCACGGGCACCGACCAGCGCCGCCGCCGCGACGGTCAGCCCCGAGACCAGTGCGGTGAGGCCGTCGCCGAGGGCGGTGGCGGTGGCCGTGCGCGAGGCGATCCGGGTGAGCGCGGTGTCCGCCCTCCGCGCCCGGGCGGCGCGGTCGGGCAGCGCGCCCGCGACGGTCAGCTCGGCGGTCCCGGTGAGGAGGTCGGTCACCCGGGTCGCCAGGGCCCCACGGGCTGGGGCCAGCCGGTGCTCGGCGCGTCGTGCGACGGCGCCGGTGACCAAGGGGACACCGGCTCCGGCCGCGAGCAGCCCGACGGCGAGCACCACACCGGCCTCGGGCAGCAGCCAGGCCGTGAACCCGATGGAGGCGGCGGAGACGGTCAGTGCCGCGCCGGCGGGCAGCAGCCAGCGGAGCCAGTAGTCCTGCAACGCGTCCACGTCGGCCACGAGCCGGGTCAGGAGATCACCCCGGCGGACCCGGCGCAGTCCCGCGGGCGTCAGCCGCTCCAGCCGTCGGTAGACGGCGACGCGGGTGTCGGCCAGCATCCGCAGCACCGCGTCGTGGGACACGAGCCTTTCCGCGTACCTGAAGACGGCCCGGCCGATGCCGAAGGTCCGGGTCGCCGTCACGGCCACCATGAGGTACAGCACGGGGGGATGCTGCGATGCCCGCGAGATGAGCCATCCGGAGGTGGCCATCAGTCCGACCGCACTGCCCAGTGCGAGGCTGCCGAGCAGCAGGGCGAGGGCCAGGCGACCTCGGCGGGGGCCGGACATCGCGCGGACCCGGGTGAGGACACTGCCGGTGGCCGTCACGGGTCCGGCCTCGGGCTCGGCGCTCACGGAGTCGTCCCCCGGCTCCGCCCCGGCGGAGCGGGTCGCGGGCGCGCCCACCGCGGGGCGTACGGGCCGCGGTGACCCGGTGCCGTCGAGCCGCACCACCCGGTCCGCAGCCGCCAGCAGTGCCGGCCGGTGGACCACGAGCAGCACGGTCCGTCCGGCGGACAGCCGCCGCACCGTCGCCACGATGTCGGCCTCGGTCGCCCCGTCCAGCGCGGCGGTCGGTTCGTCGAGCAACAGGACGGGCCGGTCGGCGAGGAAGGCACGGGCGAGCGCGAGCCGCTGCCGCTGTCCGGCCGACAGCCCGGCGCCGTCCTCTCCGAGCCGGGTGTCCACCCCGTCCGGCAGGGCGTCCACGAAGTCCAGCGCTCCGGCGTCGGCCAGCGCGCCACGGACGGCGGTGTCGTCCGCCTCGGGCCGAGCCAGCCGGACGTTCTCGGCGATCGTCCCGGCGTACAGGTGCGGGCGCTGCGGCACCCAGGCGATGCACGAGCGCCACTGCGACGGGTCGAGATCGGCGAGGTCGGCCCCGCCGATCCGCACCCGCCCCGCGGTGGGCCGGACGAAGCCCAGCAGAACGTTCAGGAGCGTCGACTTGCCCGCGCCGCTCGGCCCGACGATCGCGACCGTCTCCCCCGGCTCCACGGCGAAGGACGCCTCCGTCACCGCGTTGGCCGACCGTCCGGGATAGCGGACGCTCACGCCTTCGAAGGTGAGCGTTCCCGTGGGCACGGCGCCGGTGCCGGTCGCCGGCACCGGTGTCTCCAGGACGGCGAAGATCTCCTCCGCGGCGGCCAGTCCCTCCGCCGCCGCGTGGTACTGGGCGCCCACCTGGCGCAGTGGCAGATAGGCCTCCGGCGCGAGCACGAGGATGACCAGGCCGACGTAGAGGTCCGTGTCGCCGTTCACGAGCCGCATGCCGATCGTCACGGCGACCAGGGCCACCGACAGCGTGGCCAGCAGTTCCAGGGCGAAGGAGGACAGGAAGGCTATCCGCAGGGTCCGCAGGGTCGCCTGCCGGTACTCGCCGGTGATCCGCCGGATCGACTCCGCCTGTGCCTTGGCCCGGCCGAACACCTTCAGGGTCGGCAGTCCCGCGACCACGTCCAGGAAGTGCCCGGACAGCCGGGACAGCAGCCGCCACTGGCGGTCCATGCGCGACTGCGTGGCCCAGCCGATCAGCATCATGAAGACGGGGATGAGCGGCAGGGTGCCGACGATGATGGCCGCGGACACCCAGTCCTCGGTCACGATCCGCGCCAGCACCGCCACCGGGACGACCACCGCGAGTCCCAGCTGCGGCAGATAGCGCGAGAAGTAGTCGTCCAGGGCGTCGACTCCGCGCGTGGCCAGCGTGACCAGCGAGCCGGTCCGCTGCCCGCTCAGCCAGCCGGGTCCCAGGGCCGCCGCTCGCGCCAGCAGCCGTCCACGCAACTCGGACTTCACCGCCGCGCTCGCCCGGTGGGCGGCCAGCTCGGTGAGCCAGGACACCAGCGCACGACCGCAGGCGACAGCCACCAACAGCAGTAGTGGAGTGCGGAGTTCGCCGGCCGTCATACCGTGTTGGAAGGCGCCGACCACGGTCTCGGCGATGAGCATGGCCTGCGCGATCGACAGGCCCGCGCCGAGGGCACCGAGGCCGACGACGGCCAGCAGGAAGAGCCGGGTGGCCCGGGCGTAGCGCAGCAGTCGCGGATCGATCGGTTTCACGTGAGACATGCCCTTCGGGTCCAAGGGGCGTGTTTCACGTGAAACACACCCCTGCCGGACTCAGTGCGCGGCTTCGGCTATGTGCTGAGTGCCGATCCGCTTGCGGAACACCCAGTACGTCCATCCCTGGTAGAGCAGCACGATCGGGGTGGCGATCCCCGCGCACCAGGTCATGATCTTCAGGGTGTACGGGCTGGACGAGGCGTTGGTGACGGTCAGGTTCCAGTTCGCGTCCAGCGTGGACGGCATGACGTTCGGGAAGAGCGACAGGAAGAGCATGGCCACGGCGGCCACGATGGTGACGCCGGACAGCGCGAACGACCATCCCTCCCGTCCGGCCTGGTTCGCCACCAGCGCGGCGACCAGAGCGACGACAGCCACGACCAGCGCCACCAGGCTGCGGCCGTTGCCCGTGTCGGCCTGGGTCCACAGCAGGAAGCCGAGGGCCACGACGGCCGCGACCAGCCCCACGCGCAGGGCCAGTTTCCGCGCCCGCTCCCGAATGTCCCCGATGGTCTTCAGGGCGGTGAACACCGCGCCGTGGAAGGTGAACAGTGTCAGGGTGACCAGACCGCCGAGGAGCGCGTACGGGTTAAGGAGATCGCCGAGGCTGCCGACGTACTCCAGGTTCCGGTCGATCTTCACGCCCCGCACGATGTTGCCGAAGGCGACACCCCACAGGAACGCGGGAATCAGCGAGCACCAGAAGATCGCGGTCTCCCAGTTGCGCTGCCACTTCTCCTCGGGCCGCTTGGCCCGGTACTCGAAGGCGACACCCCGCACGATCAGGCAGACCAGGATGGCCAGCAGCGGCAGGTAGAAGCCGGAGAAGAGCGTGGCGTACCACTCGGGGAAGGCGGCGAAGGTGGCGCCGCCCGCGGAGAGCAGCCAGACCTCGTTGCCGTCCCAGACGGGGCCGATGGTGTTGATCAGCACCCGCTTCTCGGGCCGGTTCCGGGCGAGCAGCTTGGTGAGGACGCCGACCCCGAAGTCGAAGCCCTCCAGGAAGAAGTAGCCGGTCCACAGGACGGCGATGAGGACGAACCAGACGTCGTGCAGTTCCATGACTGTGCCTCCCTCGGCCTAGTACGAGAAGGCCATCGGCTTGTCGGCGTCACGGAGGTCGCCGCCGATCTTGGTGGGCGGGTTGAGGTCGGCCTCCGTGAGCTCGGGCGGGCCGGCCTTGACGTACTTCACGAGCAGCTTCACCTCGACGACGGCGAGGATGGCGTAGAGCGCCGTGAAGACGGCGATGGAGGTGATGACCTCGCCCTGCGAGACGCCGGGGGAGACCGCCTGCCGGGTCTGCAGGACGCCGTAGACGGCCCATGGCTGGCGGCCCATCTCGGTGAAGATCCAGCCCCAGGAGTTGGCGATCAGCGGGAAGGCCAGCGTCCAGACGGCGATTCGCCAGTACCACTTCGTCAGTTGCGGACCGAGCGCCTTGTTCCTGAACAGGACCAGGTGGGGCACCTCGTCCTCGCCCACGCGCAGGTGCTGCGGCAGCAGGAACTTCTTGCGGGTGAGCCAGAGTCCGGCCATGCCGATCGCGAAGGACGCCATGCCGAACCCGATCATCCAGCGGAAGCCCCAGAACGTGACGGGGATGTTGGGCCGGTAGTCGCCGGGCCCGAACTTCTGCTGCTCGGCCTTGTTGACGTCGTTGATGCCGGGGACGTAGGAGCTGAAGCTGTCGTCGGCCAGGAAGGACAGCAGACCGGGGATCTCGATGGCAACCGAGTTGTGGCCCTTCTCCACGTTGCCGTAGGCGAAGATCGAGAACGGCGCCGGCTCCTGGCCGTCCCACAGCGCCTCGGCGGAGGCCATCTTCATCGGCTGCTGCTTGAACATGACCTTGCCGAGGGTGTCACCGCTGATCGCGGTGAGCAGGCCGGCTATGACCACCGTGATCAGGCCGAGCCGCAGGGAGGTCTTCATCGTCCCCACGTGCTTCTTGCGGGCGAGGTGGTAGGCGGCGATGCCGACCATGAAGGCGCCACCGGTCAGGAAGGCCGCGGAGAGGGTGTGGAAGGCCTGAGTGAGTGCGGTGTTCTGGGTCAGGACCGCCCAGAAGTCGGTGAGTTCGGCCCGGCCCTTGGCCTTGTTGATCCGGTAACCGACGGGGTGCTGCATCCAGGAGTTGGCCGCGAGGATGAAGTACGCCGACAGGATCGTGCCGAGCGACACCATCCAGATGCAGGCCAGGTGGATCCTCTTGGGCAGCTTGTCCCAGCCGAAGATCCACAGGCCGATGAAGGTGGACTCGAAGAAGAACGCGATCAGGGCCTCGAAGGCGAGCGGAGCCCCGAAGATGTCACCGACGAAGCGGGAGTAGTCCGACCAGTTCATGCCGAACTGGAACTCCTGCACGATGCCGGTGACCACCCCCATGGCGATGTTGATCAGGAAGAGCTTGCCCCAGAACTTGGTCGCCCTGAGGTACTTCTCCTTCTCCGTGCGCACCCAGGCCGTCTGCAACCCGGCCGTGAGGGCGGCCAGCGAGATCGTCAGGGGGACGAACAGGAAGTGGTAGACGGTCGTGATGCCGAACTGCCAGCGCGCCAGTGTCTCCGGCGCCAAAGCCAGGTTCACGTCGTCACTCTCCTTACGTCGCCGTGGTCACGGCGGCGGTTTGCCCTGGTACGTCCCGCACAACAGGGCAGCAATCGGACTCGCTTGTGAACGCGTTCACATTCACAAGCAATTATGACGTACCGATTTTCGACGCGGCACCGGGGGTCCCCCCTTCTCCGCCGCGTCAGCCCCTTGGCAAGAACTTCAACAACTTGTTGAATTGCACGCCATGCAGATACGCGTCTCCTGGCCCGCCGGCCACCTCACCGCGCAGCTCGACGACACCCCGACCACCCGGGCGCTCGCCGAGGCGCTGCCACTGGTCTCCGCCGCTCACACATGGGGCGAGGAGGTCTACTTCGACACCGGTCTCCACGTTCCACGTGAAACGGACGCCCGGCAGATCGTCGAGCCCGGCACGGTCGCCTTCTGGACCGACGGCGACGCCCTGGCCCTCCCCTACGGGCCCACGCCGATCTCACGGGGCGCCGAGTGCCGTCTCGCCAGCCCGTGCAACGTCCTCGGCCGGATCGACGGCGACCCCCGCCGGCTGGCGACGGTACGCGACGGCGACCCCGTCCGCGTGGAGCTCGTGAACGACTGAGGGCCCGCCCGGCGGACCGGGTCGTGAAAGACCGCACCGCCGGACAGGCCCCGAAAGACCGGAAGGCTACTCACACCTCCCTGGGGAACGCCTCCGTCGCCTTCAGGAAGATGTCGTTCGCCTCGGTCTCCCCGACGGTCACCCGTACACCCTCACCCGGGAACGGCCGCACCACCACGCCCGCCCGCTCACATGCCTCGGCGAAGGCGACCGTGCGCTCCCCCAGCCGCAGCCAGACGAAATTGGCCTGCGTCTCGGGCACCGTCCAGCCCTGCGCGCGCAGCGCGTCGACCACGCGCGTGCGCTCGCACACCAGCGAGCCGACCCGGCCCAGCAGTTCGTCCTCCGCCCGCAGCGAGGCGATCGCCGCCTCCTGCGCCAGCTGGCTCACACCGAACGGCACCGCGGTCTTGCGCAGCGCGGCCGCCACCGGCTCATGGGCGATCGCGAAGCCCACCCGCAGCCCGGCCAGGCCATAGGCCTTGGAGAACGTGCGCAGCACGCAGACATTGGGGCGGTCCCGGTACAGCGCCACACCGTCCGGCACCTCGGTGTCGCGGATGAACTCGCGGTAGGCCTCGTCCAGCACGACCAGCACATCGCGGGGCACCCTGTCGAGGAAGCGTTCGAGCTCGGCCCGGCGCACCACCGTGCCGGTCGGGTTGTTGGGGTTGCAGACGAAGATCAGGCGGGTGCGGTCGGTGATCGCGTCCGCCATCGCGTCCAGGTCGTGCACATCACCCGGCGTCAGCGGCACCTGCACCGAGGTCGCGCCGCTGATCTGCGTGACGATCGGGTAGGCCTCGAAGGAGCGCCAGGCGTAGATGACCTCGTCGCCGGGGCCGCTGGTGGCCTGGACCAGCTGCTGGGCGACGCCGACGGAACCGGTGCCGGTCGCCACGTGGGAGGCCGGCACCCCGAAACGCTCGGCCAGCTCGTTCGTCAGGGCGGTGCACGCCATGTCCGGGTACCGGTTGAAGGAGCAGGCGGCAGCCGTCACCGTCTCCATGACGCCCGGCAGCGGCGGGTAGGGATTCTCGTTGGAGGACAACTTGTACGCCGCCGGGCCGTCGGCCGCCGCGGGCTTTCCCGGCTTGTAGGTGGGGATACCCTCCAGCTCGGCACGCAGCTTCGGGTTCGTCTCGCTCACCGCAGTCCTCCTCGTGACCACCACCGGCTTCCAATACTCCACACTTTATGAGGATTGGACGCCGCTGCGTATGGGTCTGCGGCCATCACTCGCGCCGGAGGACCGAGAACCTCACCTGCCACAGCGGCAACAGCGGCATCACTGTACGAATATGTACGATTTGGGGGGCGCGCCACACATATATCTACGCGCCGGTGATTCACGCCGTGGCGCGCATCCCTCGTGAAGGTGAGTTGAGACCTCTTCGAGACCTCGAAGACTCGGCAGGCCTACGCCCGCCCTCGCATCACGTCCTACCTCTGAATCGTACAACTACCTTCTTTTCCAAGGTGGTTTAAGCGAAGCGACCATGCAGAAACGTGCCTGTCAACGCATGCATATGCGTCCGCGCTCCCCCGTCGCATGAGCCCTACTATCGGCTCGCCATGACAGCAGCAGGGAAGCACCAGGTGAGCCGCGCGGATACCTCACGCCGAGGCAGCCGGCCGGGCCGGGCGGGCATCAGAGACGTGGCCGCCGCCGCCGGAGTCTCCATCACGACCGTCTCCGACGCCCTCAACGGCAAGGGCCGGCTCCCGGACGCCACCCGCCGCCATGTCCGCGAGGTCGCCGACCGACTGGGGTACCGCCCCTCGGCCGCCGCCCGCACCCTCCGTACCGGCAAATCGGGCCTCATCGGCCTGACCGTGACCACGTACGGGGATGAACCTTTCACCTTCACCGAGTTCGCGTACTTCGCCGAGATGGCCCGGGCGGCCACCTCGGCCGCGCTCGCCCGGGGCTACGCCCTCGTCATCCTCCCCGCGACCTCGCGCCACGACGTGTGGTCGAACGTGGCGCTGGACGGCACGGTCGTCATCGACCCCTCCGACCAGGACCCGGTCGTCAGCGAACTGGTCCGACAGGGCTTACCCGTGGTCAGCGACGGCCGCCCGGTCGGCTCGCTGCCGGTCACCGCCTGGGTCGACAACGACCACGAGGCCGCGGTGCTGGACATCCTCGACCACCTCGCCGAGGCCGGCGCCCGCCGCATCGGCCTGCTCACCGGCACCACGACGGACACGTACACCCATCTGTCGACCACCGCCTACCTGCGCTGGTGCGAGCTCGTCGGCCAGGATCCGGTCTACGAGGCCTACCCCGCCCACGACCCGTGCGCCGGCGCCGTCGCCGCCGACCGGCTGCTGGCCCGACCCGACCGGCCCGACGCCGTCTACGGACTGTTCGACCCGAACGGCACCGACCTGCTCGCCGCCGCCCGCCGCTACGGACTGCGCGTCCCCGAGGACCTGCTCCTGGTGTGCTGCAGCGAGTCCACGGTGTACGCCAACACCGAGCCGCCCATCACCACGCTCTCCCTGAAGCCGCGCCGCATCGGCACGGCGGTCATCCAGCTCCTGATCGACGCGATCGAGGGAGTCGAGTCGGACCACCCGGTCGAGCAGGTCATACCGACCGAGCTGATCGTGCGCACCTCGTCCCAGCGGCGCCCGCCGCGCACGACCGTAAGCCCGCCACGCGCACCGGAGGAACAGTAGGGACAGCCGGTCGCGGGACCGCCGAAGACGGCCCAATCGGGGCGAAAGCCGCAGCGAACGTGACTCCTGCTCCGATTCACCACCCCTGGGTCATCACACGGCGCGATCCGCGTTCCTATGATGGGCCCACGACACCGCGGGCCGCTGCGACCAGGCAGTCCGAAGCGGTGCAGATGCGGCGCGATGGTGGAGGGGTCGATGACTCAGGGGGCCGGTCAGGGACCCGATGTGGAGCGGACGGCGACGTTGCGTGACTTCCGAGTGCCCGCGTACATGAACGAGACCGGCCCGTACGCCCAGGGCAGCCACGCGGTCGAGCCCGTGCCACCGACCGAGGGCGGCTACCCGGTGGCCGCGGAGGGGTACCCCGAGGACGGGTACACGCCGACGGAGCGCGATCTGCCGGTCATCAAACGGGGTGACACGCTCCAGGCGTCCGTGGACCCGGTCCCCGCACCGGTCCCGCAGCCCGCCACCGGACCCGGCCCGCTCTTCGTCGTCGGGGACGTGCACGGCTATCTCGACCAGCTGGTCGCCGCCCTCCAGGAGCAGGGGCTCGTCGACTCCGCCGGCCACTGGTGCGCGGGCACCGCCCGGCTGTGGTTCCTCGGTGACTTCACCGACCGCGGCCCGGACGGCATCGGCGTCATCGACCTGGTGATGCGCCTGTCCGCCGAGGCGGCCGCCGCCGGTGGGTACTGCAAGGCCCTCATGGGCAACCACGAACTGCTGCTGCTCGGCGCCCGGCGGTTCGGCGACACACCCGTCAACTCGGGCGCGGGCACCGCCACCTTCCAGGCGGCATGGCTGCTCAACGGCGGCCAGAAGTCCGACATGGACCGCCTCCAGGACCACCACCTGCAGTGGATGGCCCGCCTGGACGCGGTCGAGGAGGTCGACGGCTACCTGCTCGTCCACTCCGACACCACCGCCTATCTCGACTACGGCGACTCGATCGAAGAGGTCAACGACAACGTCCGCGAGGCGCTGACGCGCAACGACGCGGACGAGGTGTGGGACCTGTTCCGCAAGTTCACCAAGCGCTTCTCCTTCCGCGACGAGGGCGGCGCCGACGCCGTGCGCTCCCTGCTCGACACGTACGGCGGCACCCGCATCGTCCACGGCCACAGCCCGATCCCCTACCTGCTGGGCGAAGTCGGCTCCGAGGACGGCGACGAGTCGACGGGTCCGGTGGTGGCGGGCCCGCACGTCTACGCCGACGGACTGGCCATCGCGATGGACGGCGGCGTGACCATGGCAGGGAAGCTGCTGGTCCAGCAACTGCCGCTGGACAACTGACCGTTCGACGCACGATCCCCTGAGCCGGCACGGCCGCGCGGGTCCACCCCCAATTTGTGGAAACCCCCTGTCACCGCGCGCCGTCACGGCTCTACCATCGGTTTATCCGTAGCAGGCTCCCCTCCGTTTCTGCCCGACGGCTCGCCGCCATGCGAGCCCCAAGCCCTACGGAGCATCGGGGGATGCACATGAACAGCGTTCCGCAGTACCTGCTGAACGAGGACCGCCAGGATTTCGCGCGGGTCCTCGATGAGGCGCTGCGCTCCGCCCCACACCGCCCGGAACTCGCCGCTGTCGGACAGCGGCTCAACACCGAACAACTGCGCACCATGGCCCTCGGCGCCACCGCTCTGATCACGGCGGCCGCCGCCACCGAGTACCACCACTACGTGAAGGTCCGCGAGGAACTGCGACGGCCGGTTCCGGCCGTCCCCTCGTACGCCGGTGAGGCCGGTGCCGTGGAGACGGACCCGGCCTCGCCGGACCGCTCCGCCGTCATGGGCGTGACCACCGGCGCGGGCGCGGGCGCCGTCGTCGCGGTCCTCGCCCCGGTCCTCGCCGGGATCGCGGCGGCCCTGTTCCTTCTCGTCGGCTATCTGTTGAAGATGCTCGACCCGGCGCCCGCCTTCTCCCGGACCATGATCACGGCGGGGTGGGTGTTCGGCGTCATGACCGCGGCCGCGATCGTCGTCGCCGGCACCGGGCTGCTGCTCACCGCCCTGCGCAACCACCCCTCGCCCGAGCCCGCCCGCTACGGCGAACTCGGCGAGGAACTCGGCCGGGCACGGGACGCCTGGCACGACGCCCTGCTCGAGCGCGGCATCCTGCCGTTCCTGCGCGAGGCGCTCGCCGATCCCGGCTCCGCGGCACCGCGTCGCCCGGGCCCGGCCGCGCCGGGTGACCGCATCCCGCGCCTCGGTTACGACCGTCCTGGCTTCAGCAGCCCCCACGACGGAGCCCCGCACTCCCGTCCGCGCTTCACCAGCCCCGACTTCACCAGTCCGGACTTCGGCGGTCCGGAGCACCAGCCGGAGTGAGCGGCCACCGGAAGCCGCACCGGCCGCCGGCCCTCCCCGGCGGGTCCGTGCGGCACCGGCTGGTCCGGGATGCCTGAGCGGCACCCCGGACCGGCGAGGTCCGCCGGAACGAAATGGCGTCCCGGACCGATCAGTCGGCCAGCGGCAGGTACACCCTGTTCCCGCTCGCGGCGAACTCCTTCGACTTCTGGAGCATCCCCTCGGCGATCTCCTCGGGCGACGCCCCTTCGGCAGCCGTGCCGCCGAACCGTTCCGTGATGCTCTGACTGATCTTCATCGAACAGAACTTCGGACCGCACATCGAGCAGAAATGGGCCGTCTTGGCGGGTTCCGCCGGGAGGGTCTCGTCGTGGAACTCCCGCGCCGTGTCGGGGTCCAGTGCGAGATTGAACTGATCCTCCCACCGGAACTCGAAACGGGCGTCGGACAGAGCGTCGTCCCACTCCTGCGCGCCCGGGTGTCCCTTGGCCAGATCGGCCGCATGCGCGGCGATCTTGTAGGTGATCACCCCGGTCTTGACGTCGTCCCGGTTGGGCAGGCCCAAGTGCTCCTTGGGGGTGACGTAACAGAGCATGGCCGTGCCCCACCAGGCGATCATCGCGGCGCCGATGCCGGAGGTGATGTGGTCGTACGCCGGGGCGACGTCCGTGGTCAGCGGGCCGAGCGTGTAGAACGGGGCCTCGTCGCAGATCTCCTGCTGAAGGTCGATGTTCTCCTTGATCTTGTGCATGGGGACGTGTCCCGGCCCCTCGATCATCGTCTGTACGTCGAACCGCTTCGCGATCCGGTTGAGTTCCCCGAGCGTCCGCAACTCCGCGAACTGCGCCTCGTCGTTGGCGTCCGCGATCGAACCGGGCCTGAGGCCGTCACCGAGGGAGTACGTGACGTCGTAGGCGGCGAGGATCTCGCAGAGCTCCTCGAAGTTCTCGTACAGGAACGACTCCTTGTGGTGCGCGAGGCACCAGGCCGCCATGATGGATCCGCCGCGCGAGACGATGCCGGTCTTGCGGTTCGCCGTCAGCGGGACGTAGGGGAGGCGGACGCCGGCGTGGACCGTCATGTAGTCCACACCCTGTTCGGCCTGCTCGATGACCGTGTCCTTGTAGATCTCCCAGGTCAGCTCCTCGGCCCTGCCGTCGACCTTCTCCAGGGCCTGGTAGAGCGGAACCGTTCCGATGGGGACGGGGGAGTTGCGCAGCACCCACTCCCGGGTGGTGTGGATGTTGCGGCCGGTGGAGAGGTCCATGACCGTGTCGGCGCCCCACCGGGTGGCCCAGGTCATCTTCTCCACCTCCTCCTCGATGGAGGAGGTCACCGCGGAGTTGCCGATGTTGGCGTTGACCTTCACCAGGAACCGCTTACCGATGATCATCGGCTCGATCTCCGGGTGGTTGACGTTCGCCGGCAGCACCGCGCGGCCCGCCGCGATCTCCTCGCGGACGACCTCGGGAGCGACGTTCTCCCGGACCGCGACGAACTCCATCTCCGGCGTGATCTCCCCGCGGCGCGCGTAGGCGAGCTGTGTCACCGCGCCGCCGTCCCGGCCACGACGCGGCTGTCGCGGCCGCCCCGGGAACACCGCGTCCAGATTGCGCAGGCCGCCGCGCGGCGAGGTGTGCTTGATCCCGTCGTCCTCGGGTCGGACGGGACGGCCCGCGTACTCCTCCGTGTCGCCGCGGGCGATGATCCAGTTCTCCCGCAGCGGCGGCAGCCCCCTGCGGACGTCGGTCTCGACGAGCGGATCGGTGTACGGGCCCGACGTGTCGTACAGCGTGACCGACTGCCCGTTGGTGAGGTGCACCTGACGAACCGGCACGCGCAGGTCGGGGCGTGTGCCCTCGACGTACGCCTTGTGCCAGCCGATCGACTTCCCGGCCTCCCCGCGGGGAGCGATCTGCTCCCCGTCGCTGGACAGCTGTGTGGAGGCAGGCGTGCGTGCGTCCTTGTTGGTCATCAGACCTACTCCCTACGCCGGCATTACCCGGTAACAGGTTCGGCGGTCGACGCAGCGGTTCCCGTCTGCCGTCGTATCCCGTGGAACATCGCTCGTTCCACGTGAAACACGGCGAAGACGAAGGTCAGCGCCCTCTCAGCCCGGTGCTCCGAGCTCCCGCGTGTGCAAAGGTGCCTCCACGCTAGCGTCATTCGTGGCGCGGTGAACAGTGGGCCCCCGCCGTTCTTGCGATGATCGGGCGGTGAGCGCGACACAGCAGTCCCCCCATCCGCCGCCCGAACCGGGGCCCGGCCTCGCCGCCGGGAGCGGGCAGGAACACGTGCCCGAGCAGGGGGCCGGCCACGGCCACTCGCACGGTCACGGCCACGGACCGGCCGCCCCGGCCTCGAAACACCTGCGCAAAGTCATCGCCGCCGTCCTGATCCCCTTCGCCGCAGCGGTGGTGGTCGGGCTGGCCGTGCTCTGGCCCGGCGGCGCCCCGTCGCACGAGCGCACCGGCGTGGGTTTCGACCGGCAGACCCAACAGGCCACGGTCACCCGGGTGGTGGAGGTGAGCTGCAAGTCGGTGAACGCCTCCGGTGGCATGCCGGCCGACGACGCGTCCGCCCCCGGGGACGGCTCCGCACCGGAACGGACGCCCGGCACCTGCAAGAAGGCGACGATCCGCGTCGACAGCGGCAAGGACAGGGGACGGACGTTCACCGAGGTCGTGCAGCCCGACCAGACACGGCAGTTGCACCAGGACGAGGAGGTGGTGGTCGCCTACGAGCCCTCCGCGCCGAGAGAACTGCAGTACTCGGTCACCGACGTCAACCGGCGATTCCCCGTGGCACTGCTGGCCGGTGTCTTCGCACTGGCCGTCGTGGTCGTGGGGCGGATCCGAGGCGTCATGGCGCTGGTCGCCCTGGCCATCAGTTTCCTGGTCCTGAACCTGTTCATCCTGCCCGCGATCCTCCAGGGCTCCAATCCCCTGGTCGTCGCCGTGGTGGGATCGAGCGCGATCATGCTGATCGCGCTCTACATGTGTCACGGCCTGTCTGCCCGGACCTCGGTGGCGGTGCTGGGCACACTGATCTCCCTGGTCCTGATCGGCATCCTGGGCTCGCTGTTCATCGGCTGGGCCGCGCTCACCGGCAACACCGACGACAGCACCGGTCTGATCCACGGCCTGTATCCGTCGATCGACATGAGCGGTCTGCTGCTGGCCGGGGTCATCATCGGCTCACTCGGCGTCCTCGACGACGTGACGGTGACACAGACCTCGGCGGTCTGGGAGCTGCACGAGGCCAACCCGGCGATGGGCCGCCGCGGGTTGTACCGGGCGGGTATCCGCATCGGGCGCGACCACATCGCATCCGTCGTCAACACGCTCGTTCTCGCGTACGCCGGAGCCGCGCTGCCCCTGCTGCTGCTCTTCTCCATCGCGCGGAGCGATGTGGCGACCGTCGCCAACAGTGAGCTGGTGGCGGAGGAGATCGTGCGCACGCTGGTGGGCTCGATCGGTCTGGTCGCCTCGGTGCCGGTCACCACGGCCCTCGCGGCGCTCGTGGTCTCGGCCGACCGCCCGGGACCGGCGCGGGCCACGGGGGGCGTGCCCGCTCCGACGCGCGGCGGGAGGGGAAGACGTCGCAAGCGGTGACCGGACCTCGGAGCGGGATGGCGCCGATCCGCGTCCCCGGGCCACCCGGTGTGCCAGAAGCCACCGCGTGCGCCCCGCTGCCGAAACGCTTCAGCCCGCGCTCTGCTCCTCCGCCAGAATGCGGTCCAGCGCCTCGTCGAGGTGAGCGTCGAAGTCGGCCAGGGAACCTTCCTGCCCCAGCGGCACCAACTTGTCCGTGCGGTCGAGGAAGGCCACCAGCGGGGCCGTGGAGGACCGGAACAGCGCCCGGTCGCTGCCGACCTGAAGCCGGATCAGCACCTCGCTGAGCGAGTCGCTGTCGGCGGGTGAGATGCGCACATCGCCGTCCCCGCACGGCGCACCCACCCCGTCGATCAGCAGCTCACGGCCGAAGGCCCAGGTCACCGGGGCGTCACCGGGCAGATGGAAGGTCAGCCGCACGGCATAGGGATCGCTGCTCTCATACCGCAGCTCCACCGGAATGCGGAAGGAGAGTTCCTCGGACACGAGAAAGCTCATCATGACCTCTGCCTGCACGGACTCGCGCATCGCTACCCCGTCATCTGCCGTCGACTGGCCGGGAATCATCCAAGTGACACTTGAGGCATCTTGCTGAAAGTACACACCGGATCACAAGGAGTGAGTTTTCAGATACTGATAGCGAGCGCGAGGGAGCCGACCCGCCGACCCACCTCGATCTGCAACTGGCGCGCGGCGGGCAGCAGCCGGCCGGCCTGGTGAGCGGGGAGCGACAGGGCCATCGTGACCGCCGTGGCGCCCATCGTGAGGGGAACGGCCGCGCAGACCGTCCCCAGGGCGTACTCCTGGTGCTCCGTCACCGGCTGCATCCTCCCCACCCGGTCCACACGGCGCAGCAGGGTGTGCTCATCACGGACCGTGTACGGGGTGAGGGACCGCACGGGATGGCGGGCGAGGTGGTCCCGGCGGGCGCCCTCGTCCAACTGGGACAGCAGGCACTGGCCGATGGCGTGCGCGTGACCGGTCTCCCGGAAACTGGCCCACTCCTCGGCGGCCGGAGTGCCCGGGGTGTCGGAGACGCACATGACCTCGATCTCGCCGTCGCGGTACATGGCGTAGTACACCGGGGCACCGATCGAATCCCGCCATTGTGCGAGCGTGTCGGCGATCGTGCTGCGACGTTTCTGCGCCGCCCCGCCGCTGCTCAGCCGCTCGGCCGCCTCACCGAGGAAGAACAGCCCCTTGTCCCGGTACAGATAGCCCTCGTGCACGAGGGTGCGCAGCAGGTGGTAGGCGGTGGGCAGGGCGAGCCCCGTCTCGCGGGCGAGTTGCTTGGCGGGGGCCCCGTGCTCATGCCCCGCGACGGTCTCCAGCAGCCGCATCGCGCGCTGTACCGATCCGATCAGGGTCTGCGCGGTCCGGGCCGGGGGCTGCTCCGGCACTCTGGGGCGGGTCCGGTCCACCGCGGGTGCGGAGCGCGGTTGCGCGGGCAGCGCCATGGAGCGGGACGGCACCCGGGGCGCGGGGGGCGCGGGCCGTTCTGCGGGTGCGGTGTCAACCGTGGCCAAGGGTCACTCCCGTAGCGCGTGGGGGCAGCCCGTGCGGGAAACACGGGAGGGGGTACGCCGCCCGCGGGGCCGGCCCCGCGTCGATCTCCGGACCCTATCCGCCTGTCACCGCTCACCGGCGGCTTGTCCGGAAAACTTCCCTCCCGCGAGGGAACCGGTGGTTTCCGTTACCGGTCACCGGTGTCCCGCGGCGCTCACCAGTCGCTGCGCGAGGACGAGCTCGACATGAACTTCCGAACGATGTAGATCAGTCCGCCGACCAGGGCCACGAAGACCAGCAGCTTGAACAGCAGGCTGATCACGAAGTGGACCACGGTCACCATCAGCCCACCGAAGACGACTAGGGCGATGACCGGCACCGCGACCCACTTCACCCACCACGGCAGACCAGCGAAGATCTCTCGCATTGCCCTCGTCCTTACCTCTCGCCCGCGCTGTGCCGGGTCCCGTCGATGTCCTGCACCCGATGCTAGGCCGGGCCAAGGGCCCGGCGGGCCGTCCGCGTCCCTTGTCCTCCCCTGACCGTCCCCCTAGGGAACCCTGAGACGACGCCTCAGGCTTCCGGCGGAGAGAACACCACCAGGACCCGCAGATCCTCGCTGATGTGATGGAACTTGTGAGCGACGCCGGCCGGCACGTAGACCACACTGCCCCGGGCCACCTCGGTCGTCTCCAGGCCGACCGTGATCGAGGCACGGCCGCTCACCACGAAGTACACCTCGTCCTGGCCGTGCGGCTGCTGGGGGTCGTGGTCGCCCGCGTCGAGCGCGTACAGGCCCACCGACACGTTCCGCTCCCGCAGGAACTGAAGGTAGGCGCCCTCGTTGGCGGCTCGCTCCGCCTCCAGTTCGTCCAGCCGGAATGCCTTCATCGCCCTCGCCCGTGTTCGTCGTCGATCTCGTCTGCCACGATCAGACACATGAAGAATTTCGTAGTCAAGACGATCGCCAACGCGGGTGCCCTGGCGGTCGCCGTCTGGCTGCTCGACAAGATCACCCTGACCGGCGACAACACGGCGAAGGAGGCCGGCACGCTGATCGTGGTCGCCCTGGTCTTCGGTCTGGTGAACTTCCTGGTCAAGCCGGTCGTGAAGGTGCTGACCTTCCCGCTGTTCATCCTCACGCTCGGTCTGATCACCCTGGTCGTCAACGCGCTGATGCTGCTGCTGACCTCATGGGTCAGCGGCAAGCTCCAGCTGAGCTTCCACGTCGAGGGCTTCTGGACCGCTGTCATCGGCGGTCTGATCATCTCGGTCGTCTCCTGGGCACTGCACATGGTCCTGCCGGACGAGGACTGAGCGACCGACCACACGGCGCGGTGACACGCTCTGAGAGGCTGGAGGCGGCGAGTCAGGGCCTGATCGCCGCAGAACGAGAGCACGGGAAGGACGGGCGGCATGAGCGATTCCGCTGCGGACAACACGGACGGCACGCGACAGGAGAGCGGAGTCCGCGCCGGTGACGGCACGCGCGCGGTGCGGGCCGGTCTCCCCGAGCCGGTCAAGCACGAGCCGACGCTTCCCGGACCGGTCTTCGCCGCCCACTTCCATCTGCCGGGCGACCCGACGGGGCCCTACACCTACGGCCGGGACGAGAACCCCACCTGGACGCTGCTGGAGCGCGCCATCGGCGAGCTGGAGGCGCCCGGCCGGGACGACGCCGAGACGCTGGTGTTCGCCTCCGGCATGGCCGCCATCTCCTCGGTGCTCTTCTCCCAGCTGCGCGCCGGCGACGCCGTGGTCCTCCCCGGCGACGGCTACCAGGCCCTGCCGCTGGTGCGCACCCAGCTGGAGGCGTACGGCATCGAGGTGCGCACCGCGCCGACCGGCGGGGACGCCCAGCTCGACGTGCTGGACGGCGCCCGACTGCTGTGGATCGAGTCCCCCTCGAACCCGGGGCTCGACGTGTGCGACATCCGACGGCTGGTCGGTGCGGCGCACGCGCGGGGCGCCCTGGTCGCCGTCGACAACACACTCGCGACGCCGCTGGGGCAGCGGCCGCTGGAGCTCGGCGCGGACTTCTCGGTGGCCAGTGGCACCAAGCAGCTCACCGGGCACGGCGACGTCCTGCTGGGGTACGTCACCGGCCGTGACAGCGGGGCCATGGCGGCCGTACGCCGCTGGCGCAAGATCGTCGGAGCGATCCCCGGACCGATGGAGGCCTGGCTCGCGCATCGCTCGATCGCCACCCTGCAGCTGCGCGTGGAGCGGCAGAACGCCTCCGCACTGGCGCTCGCCGAGGCGCTGCGGGAGCGCCCCGAGGTGACGGGGCTGCGCTACCCGGGACTGCCCGAAGACCCCTCGCACGAAGTCGCCTCGCGGCAGATGCGGCGCTATGGGTGCGTGGTGTCCTTCACGCTGCCCACACGCGCGCGGGCCGAGCGCTTCCTCGACGCGCTGCGGCTCGTGGACGATGCGACGAGCTTCGGCGGAGTGCGCTCCACGGCCGAGCGGCGCGGGCGCTGGGGCGGCGACGCGGTGCCGGAGGGCTTCATCCGGATGTCCGTCGGCGCCGAGGACCCGGCGGATCTGCTGGCCGACGTACTGAGCGCGCTGGACACATCGGCGGACTGACCGCCTCCGCGTGGCCGGACCGGCCTGGCCGCGGACGGCGGACGGTCCAAGCCTCCCCCCTCGTGGCTCGGACCGCCCTCGGCTCCGTACGAAGAACCGCACGAAGAACCGCCTGGACAAGGCTAATTGACTCGTCGTCAGTGTCCAATCACGGTAGCGACAGAGACCTATCGACATATTTATAGTTGAGCGCGGCCCACAGGACCGGGGCCAGGGTCTCGTCCGCGGATCCGGCCTGATCCGTACCAAAGGCCCCAGGGGCGCCGGGAGGGAGGTCGGGCCGTGGACCTGGCGTTGCTTCGTACGTTCGTGACCGTGCACCGGGCGGGTTCCTTCACCCGCGCGGCGGCGCTGCTCGGCCTGTCCCAGCCGGCCGTCACCTCGCAGATCCGCACACTGGAGCGGCAGCTCGGCCGCCCCTTGTTCCTGCGCCAGGCCCGTGGTGTGACACCGACGTCCATCGGTGACGAACTCGCCCACAAGGCCGCGCCGCACCTCGACGCCCTGGTGGAGATCACCGAGTCGGGCCTCGACGACGAGTCCTCCGTGCGCACCCTGCATCTGGCGGGGCCACCCGAGTTCACCGCCGAACGGGCGCTGCCCGCGCTGACCGCGCTGACCGGCGAGGACGGACAGGGCTTCGCCCTGCGCGCCTCGTTCGGGAACGCCGAGGAAGTCCTGGACGGGCTGTCCGCCGGCCACCATGACCTGGCCATCGGAACCGTCCGGCCGCGCGGCCGTCTGCTCACGGCCGCTCCGCTCTGCGACGAGGAGCACGTCCTGGTCGCCGCCCCGCGCTGGGCCGGGGAAACCGGTTCCGGGCGGCCGCGGGCCAAAGGAGGGCTGGTCCCGAGGAACATCCCCGTGATCGAGGTCCACGAGTCGATGCCCTTCGTCTCCCGCTACTGGACCTCGGTCTTCGACTCCCGGCCCAGCGCGGCCGGGACCGTGATCGTCCCCGATCTGCGCGCGGTCCTCGCCTGTGCGGCGGCGGGTGCCGGGCTCGCGGTGCTTCCTCGCTATCTGTGCGCCCCCGCACTGGCGCGGGGGGACGTGGTGGCCCTTCATGAGCCGGCGGTTCCGCCCCTGCGCACATACTTCCTGGTGGTGCGCACCGGCACGCTGGCGATGCCGCACATAGCGCGGGCCCACGAGTGGCTGCTGCGCGCGGCCTCCCACTGGTGCTGAGCCTTCCTCCGGGGCCGTCGCACACCGAACTCGTCCGGTGACGATTCACGATGTTTCACGTGGAACCGGCTGGGCCACATTTCTCCCATGACCGTCCGACCCGTGGTCAAGCGCACCGCCCGCGCCGTTCTGCTCGACGGTGACGACCTGATTCTGATCAAACGCACCAAGCCCGGTGTCGATCCCTACTGGGTCACTCCCGGTGGCGGGGTCGAGCCGGGGGACACCAGCGTCATCGAGGCCTTGCACCGGGAGGTGCACGAAGAGCTCGGCGCCAAGATCACCGATGTGGTGCCCTGCTTCGTGGACACCGTGGAGCACATCGGTGCGGACGGTGGTGCGACCGGCGTCAAGGTGCAGCACTTCTTCGTCTGCCGTCTGGAGTCGATGGACCCTTCCCTACGGCACGGCCCCGAAGTGGAGGAACCCGTCGGCGAGTACGAGATCGTGCGTGTGCCGTTCACCCGGGTCGGCATCGCCTCGGTCCATCTCGTGCCGTTGTCACTGCGGCACTACCTGGACGGCAACATCGAGGGCGTCCGGGCCATGCACGCCCCGGACCTCGGCTGACGGCAGGGCAGCGACGGACCCCGCGCCTGCGCGGGTCTCTCGGGGGACCATGGCCGCAACGGCGCCCCTCGGTGTTTCACGTGAAACACCCTGCACCTGCCCGCAGGCTGTGGAAGCGCTCACGGCATGACCAAAAGCACGTACGTCTCTCCTGAAACGGGTGGACGCCGACGGTGCCGGTCGGACAGCCTGACCTGCGTGTCGACTCCTTCCCCTGCCGCCCTGCCCATCCGCCGCCTGACGCTCCGCGATCGCACCGCCTGTGCGGACCTGTCCGAGAACCGGGGGTGGCAGCGCGAAGAGCACAAGTGGAACTTCCTCCTCACCGCCGGGACGGGATACGGCATCGACGATCCGGACGGAGGACTCGTGGCCGCCTGCGTCGTCACCGAGTACGGTCCGCGGGACCGTCCTGATCTGGGCGCCATCGGCATGGTCCTGGTCGCCGAGCGGCACGCCCGTCAGGGCGTCGGACGCCGGTTGATGCGTCATGTCGTCTCGCGGATGGGCACCACACCGCTGACCCTGCACGCGACGCCCCATGGCCGGCCGCTGTACGAGGAACTCGGCTTCAAGGTCACCGGCCGGGCGGAGATGGTGCTCGGCCGTTTCACGTCGGAGGAGGCACGGTCTCCCGTCGCCACGAGGGCGGCCACCGCCGAGGACCTCACCCGCATCCTCGAACTGGACGAGGAGGTGTTCGGCTCCGACCGCACTCCCCTGATCACCCGGCTGCCCGCGTTCGCCGACCAGTTGCTGGTCGCCGAGGACAGCGGCCGGATCATCGGCTACACGGCGGCCTGGCCCAACATGGACACCCATGTCGTGGGCCCGCTGATCGCCAGGGACACCAGGACCGCCAAGGCCCTCGTCACCGCCATCGCCGCCCGCACCGACCGCCCGCTGCGCACCGACATCGACGTACGCCACGGAGAACTGCTGGACTGGGTGAAACAACGCGGTCTGAGGTCCATCGCGTTCAACTCCGTCATGATGTACGGCGCCCCGGAGCTGCCCGGGGACTGGACCCGCCGGTTCGCTCCGCTGACCGTGGCGGCCGGCTGAGCGACCGGCGCTCCCGAGAGCGTGAACGCCGGTCCCTTCCACCTCCGAAGGGACCGGCGCGCATCGTCGGGGGACTTCGTCAGGCGAGCGTCTCCACCGCGGCGACGGCGAAGCCGTGGTCCTGCTCCGGTGCGCCGCCGCCCACACCGACGGCGCCGATCAGACGGCCGTCACGCCGCACGGGCACACCGCCCGCGATGAACAGGAGCGGCCGGTCGAGCGCGGTGGGCAGGGTGTGGAAGGAGCCTCCCGGCTGCACGGCGGCCACGAGGTCGGCGGTGGCGGCATCCAGCTGGAGGGCGGTGTAGGCCTTGCGGGTGCTCGTCTCTCCGGAGATGAGGACGGCCCGGTCGTCACGGCGGAAGGCGAGCAGGTGCCCGCCCGCGTCCAGTACGGTCACGCTGACCGCGACGCCGGCGGCCTCGGCCGCACGCCGGGCCGCGGTGACCAGGGCCTCGGCCTCCTGGGTGGTCAGCGGTACCGCGGCGGTGGTGGTGCTCATGGGGGGTTCTCCTCGAAAAGGGTGTTACGGGCAGTTCGGGGCGGGACGGGGCGGGGTGCTTCCCCGGGTCCGCGCCGTCCGGTGCCGGATCAGTGCCGGACGGGAGTCGGCTGCTCCACCGGGGCGGCGGCGAGGGACGTGCCGGCGGTGCTGTCCCGGCGTTCCAGCGCGGCGGAGAGGATGGCGAGGACCAGGGCTCCTGCCGCGAGGACGGCGCCGACCCAGTTGGGCGCGGTGTAGCCGAAGCCGGCCGCGATCACGATGCCGCCCAGCCAGGCGGAGAGGGCGTTGCCGAGGTTGAAGGCGCCGATGTTGAGGGCCGAGGCCAGTGTCGGAGCGCCGTGCGCCTGGTCCAGGACGCGCTTCTGCAGGGGCGGTACGGTCGCGAAGCCCAGGGCGCCGATCAGAACGATGGTGACGGCCGCCGCGACCTTGTCGTGCGCGGTGAGGGTGAAGAGCGCGAGGACGACGGCCAGGGCGCTCAGCGAGACGTACAGCATGGGCATCAGGGCCCGGTCGGCGAACTTGCCGCCGACGAGGTTGCCGGCGACCATGCCCAGGCCGAAGAGGACCAGCAGCCAGGTGACGGAGCCCTCGGAGAAACCGGCGACGCGGGTCATCATCGGAGCGATGTAGGTGACGGCCGCGAAGACCCCGCCGAAGCCGAGGACGGTCATCGCCATGGCCAGCAGCACTTGGGCGTTCTTCAGAGCGGCCATCTCGTGCCGCAGGTGCACGCCTTGCGGCCTGGGCAGTTCGGGGACCAGCCGAGCGATGCCGACAAGGCCGACCACACCGAGTCCGGCGACGACGCCGAAGGTGACGCGCCATCCGGCGGACTGGCCGACCAGCGTGCCGAGCGGGACGCCCACGACGTTGGCGACCGTCAGTCCGGTGAACATCATCGCGATGGCGCCGGCCCGCTTCTCCGGGGCGACCAGTTCGGCCGCCACCACCGAGCCGATGCCGAAGAACGCGCCATGGGCCAGTGACGCGACCACACGACCGATCAGCATGACCGAGAAGACGGGAGCCAGCGCCGAGAGCAGGTTCCCGGCGATGAAGAGCCCCATCAGCAGCATCAGCATCCGCTTGCGGGAGATCCTGGTGCCGAGCGCGGTCATCAGCGGGGCACCGAACATGACGCCCAGCGCGTAGCCGGTCACCAGCAGACCGGCCGTGGGGATGGAGACCCCGAAGTCACTCGCGACCTCGGGGAGCAACCCCATGATCACGAACTCGGTCGTGCCGATTCCGAAGGCCCCGATCGCGAGGGCCAGAAGCGCGAGAGGCATGGGGGACAACCCTTCCCAGACGATTGCTGATGCGCCTAAACAGCTTGAACAATAATTGCAAGCGCGGGCTAATGCAACCGCTGTCTATTGCGCCGTTGCTCTATCCTGTTAGCAGCCCCACGGGATGGAGGAAACGCCCATGACAGCGACGGACCCCTCGCTCACCGCCCTCGCCCAGGGCTGGTGCGCCCTCTCGCTGCTGCACGGGAGGCTCGAGGCGCACATCGAGCGCGCCCTGCAGGCGAAGCACGACCTGAGCGTCCGCGAGTACTCGCTGCTCGACGTGCTCAGCCGTCAGCACGACGACGAGGGCGGCCATCTTCAGATGAAGCAGGTCGCCGACGCGGTCGTCCTCAGCCAGAGCGCCACGACCCGGCTCGTCACCCGGCTCGAGGACCGGGGTCTGCTCGAGCGGTACCTCTGCCCCACCGACCGCCGCGGCATCTACACCAACGTCACCGCGGCCGGCCTCACGCTCCTGGAGGAAGCCCGGCCGACCAACGACGCAGCCCTGCGGGAGGCACTCGACGAGGCCGCGAAGAACCCGGAGCTGGCGCCCCTGGTCCGGGTCGTCGAGTCGCCGCACGAGCCGGCTTCCGTGTGATCGCCTACCGGGCCGGCCGCCGCGCATAGGGTGCCGGGTATGGGAGATCTCGACATACGCACCGCTGTCGCGGACGACGTGCCCGCCATCGTCGCGATGCTCGCCGACGACCCGCTGGGCGCCCGGCGTGAGTCGCCGGACGACCTCGCGCCGTATCTGGCCGCGCTGGAACGCCTCAGCGCCGACCCGAACCAGCAACTGGTGGTCGCCGTGCGGGAGGGCCGGATCGTCGGAACACTCCAGCTCTCCGTCATTCCCGGGCTGTCCCGGCGCGGAGCCACCCGGTCGATCATCGAAGCCGTGCGCATCCACACCGACGAGCGCGGCAGCGGCCTGGGCACGCAGCTCATCGAGTGGGCGATCGACGCGTCCCGGCGGGCGGGATGCCGACTGGTACAGCTCACGTCGGACAGCACACGCACCGACGCCCACCGCTTCTACGAGCGGCTGGGGTTCGAGGCGTCCCACGTGGGCTTCAAGCTGTCCCTGTGAACGCGGGGGCCGTGCGGGGGCCGTTTCACGTGAAACGGCCCATCAGCCTCTTGGTGCCCCCGGGCCCTACCCGATACCGCGCCATCCCTCCGGGTCCACACCGCCGGGTACCGAAGAGCCCTCGTCGTACGGCTGACGGGTGAACACGAACGATCCGAGGTCCAGGTGGTCCACGGAACCGTCGGCCCGCCGTACGGCCCTCAGCGGCTCTCCCGCGTAGTACCCCTCCAGCCCCGTCCAGGTGCCGTCGCCGTTCGCCCGGAACCGCGACCCACGCCCGTTGCCGGTGAGCGGCTCCAGGGACAGCAACCCGTCGGTGGTCAGCCGAAGACCGAAGCCGTGCGTCCCCCAGTACCACTGCCCCACCAGCTCCAGCACCGAGGGCTCGACGGCCCGCAACGGCCGCCAGGGCTCCGGAATCCGCGGTTCGGCGTCGGCGACGATGCGCACCAGGTCGGCGCCCACGGCGGCCGGTGACACGCCGGAGGTGCAGTTGGCCAGCACCACGGCGGCCACGTCGTCCTCCAGCGCGATGGTGAGGGAGGCGAGGAAGCCCGGCAGCGAGCCCGAGTGCCCCACGAGCAGCCGCTCGCCCGACCGCCTCGACTCCAGCCCCAGCCCGTACGCGTATCCGGCCACCACGTCTGCCCCTTCGGGCGGAGCCGACGGAGTACGCATCTCCCGCAGCGACTCGACGCTCAGGACACGGTCGTCGCCCCGCGCGAGGAAGGCCGCGAACCGGGCCAGGTCCCCCGTGGTGGACCACAGCTGTCCGGCCGGAGCCATCCGGCCGAGGTCCTCCACGGGTTCGGGCAGCATCACGTCGGCCCAGGGGTGCACCGCCCAGCCGCCCGCGTGCGGCGCACAGGGCTGTGCGCTGGTGCGGTGCAGCCCCAGAGGCTCGAGCACCTCCCGCCGAAGCACGTCCTCCCACGGAGCGTCGCGCAGCTTCTCGACGAGCGCGCCCAGCAGCGTGTAACCGGGGTTGGAGTAGTGGAACCGCCGGCCGACCGGATGCCGCAGCGGTTGTTCGCCCAGTACGTCGGCGAGTCCGGGGCGCAGGCTCCCGGGCGTTCGCTCCCACCAGGGTGCGGGCGACTCGGCGGCCAGGCCGCCGGTGTGCGCCAGCAACTCGGCGATCGTGGCCTCCCCGGCACCGGTGCCGGGCAGATGCTTCTCCAGCGGATCCCCGAGGTCGAGTACGCCCTCGTCCCGCAACCGGAGGACGAGTACGGCGGTGAAGGTCTTGGTGATCGAACCGATGCGGTACTGGGTGTTCTCGTCCGGCGCGTGACCGGCCACCGATGTCCGCCCGCCCTGCCACACCGTTCGCCCGTCCCGCACGACCGCCGCGACGAGCGAGGGCGCCCGCCCTTCCGTCTGGGCCACGGCGATCCGGTGCGACAGAGCCCGGCGCGTGCCGGGCAGCAGTTCGTCCTGAGAAGTCGTCGTCATGCCCCCAGTCCATCCGGTCCTCCCGCACACGTCGAACCGATTTCACCGACGTGGGGACGGCCGGCGGTCCGGGGCGATGTACTCCACCAGGACCAGAGCCATCCATCGGCCGGAGGTGACGGCCGGCCCGACCGGGCTCCACCCCCAGCACGCGGGGCGGGCCTGGCGCGACATCGTGGACCTGCTCGCCGAGTGCCTGCCGCCCACGGCCCAGCGCCCTCGTCGACACGCTGACGGCGAGACGACTTCCCTGCTTCACAGGTAAGCGTGACGGTCAGTCACGGCCTGCCCGTTTCAGCTCCGTGTCGTGTCCGATCCTGATCCGGCGTGCGTCAGAGCTCGGCGACACGTGGCAGGGACGGTCAGGTCTGCGCCATGTCCACGAATCTCGAGTAGTGGCCCTGGAAGGCGACCGTGATCGTGGCGGTCGGGCCGTTTCGGTGCTTGGCGACGATCAGGTCCGCCTCGCCGGCGCGCGGCGACTCCTTCTCGTAGGCGTCCTCACGGTGGAGCAGGATGACCATGTCGGCGTCCTGCTCGATGGACCCGGACTCACGCAGGTCGGAGACCATCGGCTTCTTGTCGGTGCGCTGCTCGGGTCCGCGGTTGAGCTGGGAGAGCGCGATGACCGGGATCTCCAGCTCCTTGGCGAGCAGCTTGAGGTTCCGGGACATGTCCGAGACCTCCTGCTGGCGGCTCTCGGCGCGCTTGGAACCGCCGGACTGCATCAGCTGGAGGTAGTCGATGACGACCAGTTTGAGGTCGTTGCGCTGCTTCAGGCGCCGGCACTTGGCGCGGATCTCCATCATCGACAGGTTCGGGGAGTCGTCGATGTAGAGCGGGGCGGCGGAGACGTCGGGCATCCGGCGGGCCAGCCGCGTCCAGTCCTCGTCGGTCATCGTGCCCGAGCGCATGTGGTGCAGGGCGACGCGGGCCTCCGCCGACAGCAGACGCATCGCGATCTCGTTGCGGCCCATTTCCAGCGAGAAGATGACGCTGGGCAGGTTGTGCTTGATCGAAGCGGCCCGTGCGAAGTCCAGCGCGAGCGTCGACTTGCCCATCGCGGGGCGAGCGGCGATGACGATCATCTGGCCGGGGTGCAGACCGTTCGTCAGGGAGTCGAAGTCGGTGAAGCCGGTGGGCACACCGGTCATCTCCCCACTGCGCGAACCGATGGCCTCGATCTCGTCGAGCGCGCCCTCCATGATGTCGCCCAGCGGCAGGTAGTCCTCGCTGGTGCGCTGCTCGGTGACCGCGTAGATCTCGGCCTGGGCGCGGTTGACGATCTCGTCGACGTCGTCGTCGGCGGCGTACCCCATCTGGGTGATGCGAGTGCCGGCCTCGACCAGGCGGCGCAGCACCGCCCGTTCGTGGACGATCTCCGCGTAGTACGCGGCGTTCGCCGCCGTGGGCACGGTCTGCACCAGTGAGTGCAGGTAGGAAGCGCCACCCACCTTGTTGATCTCGCCGCGCTTGGTGAGCTCGGCGGCGATGGTGATGGGGTCGGCCGGCTCACCCTTGGCGTAGACGTCGAGGATCGCCTGGTAGATCGTCTCGTGCGCCGGCTTGTAGAAGTCGTGGCCCTTGAGGATCTCGACGACGTCGGCGATGGCGTCCTTGGACAGGAGCATGCCGCCGAGGACGGACTGCTCCGCGTCGAGGTCCTGCGGCGGGACACGCTCGAAGGACGAGCCCCCGCCGTCCCAGGTCCCGTTGTCCCCGCCGCGGTCGTGCTGCTCGTCCCGGCCGCGGCCGCCGTCGGGGCGCCGCCGGGAGGCGGGCAGACGATCGCTGGGCCCGCTGTCGGCCCACGGGTCGTCCAAGGGCTCGGAAATGCTCACCGAGCCACCTCCTCCCGTCCGCCGAGCGGACCTCGCCGTGCCCTCTTTTCTACGGCACGGCACTGACAAATCGGGAAGCCCGACTCCGCTTCCGACAGGTCGGTTTGCGACGGTTTGGAATCCGGTCGACGGAGCAGGCGCCGGACCACGGTAGGCCCCCGGGCACCGTCAGCCAATCTGGTTATCCACAGGCCATGTGGACGAGCGGCCCGATGCTGTGGAGAACTCGGCGAAACCTGTGCACGACCCGGTGGACAGCACTGTGAACAAGCCCTCGCCGCTTTCCACAAGACCCCTCTGACCTGCTGCTTTCCCGTCCACCGCTTGTGCAGAAGAAAAACTTCGCCACTCGGGCCGAGTTCGCTTCGAACGATGCGCACACGTGCGCAGGCCAAGACGCACAGTAAGGGTCTATATCGCATTGCATCACTTACCTGTGGACGACTAGATTGATGCCCATGACACAGGCCCCCGCACGCCGTCCGGACCCGCGGCGACAGCACGACCGAGAGATCGCCGCGCTGGCCGTCCCGGCCTTCGGCGCGCTCGTCGCCGAGCCGCTCTTCGTGATGGCCGACAGCGCGATCGTCGGCCATCTCGGCACGGCTCAACTCGCCGGACTCGGAGTCGCCTCGGCCCTGCTGACGACGGCTGTCAGCGTCTTCGTCTTCCTCGCCTACGCCACCACTGCCGCCGTCGCCCGGCGCGTCGGCGCGGGTGATCTCCGAGCCGCCATCCGACAGGGCATGGACGGCGTCTGGCTGGCGCTGGTGCTCGGCGGCGTCGTCATCGCGGTCGCCCTTCCCGCCGCGCCCGGCCTGGTGGACCTCTTCGGCGCCTCGGACACGGCCGCTCCGTACGCGACGACGTACCTGCGCATCTCCTCCCTCGGCATCCCCGCCATGCTCGTCGTGCTCGCCGCGACCGGCGTCCTGCGCGGACTGCAGGACACGAGGACGCCGCTCTACGTCGCCGTCGCCGGCTTCATCGTCAACGCCGGCCTCAACGCCGGCCTCGTCTACGGCGCCGGGCTCGGCGTGGCCGGCTCCGCCTGGGGCACCGTCATCGCCCAGTGCGGCATGGCCGCCGTCTACCTCACCGTGGTCGTCCGCGGAGCCCGCAGACACGGCGCCTCCCTCCGGCCGGACGCCGCCGGCATCAGAACGTCCGCGCAGGCCGGCATCCCCCTGCTGGTCCGTACGCTCTCCCTGCGGGCCATCCTGATGATCGCCACAGCGGTCGCCGCGCGCCTCGGTGACGCGGACATCGCCGCGCATCAGATCATCCTGTCCCTGTGGTCTCTGCTGGCTTTCGCGCTCGACGCCATCGCGATCGCCGGGCAGGCCATCATCGGACGCTTCCTGGGCGCCGGGGACACCGAGGGTGCCCGTGGAGTCTGCCGCCGCATGATGCAGTGGGGCATCGCGGTCGGGGTCCTCCTCGGGCTCCTGGTGATCGTGTCGCGTCCGGTGTTCCTGCCGCTGTTCACCGGCGACTCCACGGTGAAGGACACCGCTCTGCCGGCGCTGCTGGTCGTGGCGCTCTCCCAGCCGATCTGCGGTGTCGTCTTCGTCCTCGACGGCGTGCTGATGGGTGCGGGCGATGGCCCCTATCTGGCCGGGGCCATGCTGATCACCCTGGCGGTCTTCACTCCGGCCGCACTCGCGGTGCCCGTGCTCGGCGGTGGTCTGACCGCCCTGTGGGGAGCGATGACGCTGATGATGGCCGTACGCATGCTCACTCTGTGGCTGCGTGCCCGTTCGGGCCGCTGGCTGGTCACGGGCGCGACGCGTTGAGCGGCAGAGCCGCACGGCCTCGCCTCGTGCACCGTCGCTTCGCATCGTTCCCCGTAAGACGCCGACCGCAGCCACGCTGTTTCACGTGAAACGTGCTGCCACGTGCACCTGACTCCGACCCGCCCGGGACACGAAGAGGGGCCGCACCCCACCGGGTGCGGCCCCTCTCTCAGCTGCTGCAGCCGAGCACGGCGATCAGGCCGCGACGACCTCGATGTTGACCTTGGCGGCAACCTCGGGGTGCAGACGCACGGACGTCTCGTGAGCGCCCAGGGTCTTGATCGGCGCACCCAGCTCGATGCGACGCTTGTCGACCTCCGGACCACCAGCGGCCTTGATCGCCGAGGCGACGTCGGCCGGCGTGACGGAACCGAAGAGACGGCCGGCGTCGCCGGAGCGGACGGCCAGACGGACCTTCACGCCCTCGAGCTGGGCCTTGACCTGGTTGGCCTGCTCGATGGTCTGGATCTCGTGGATCTTGCGAGCACGACGGATCTGCTCGACGTCCTTCTCGCCACCCTTGGTCCAGCGGATAGCGAACTTCCGCGGGATCAGGTAGTTGCGGGCGTAACCGTCCTTGACGTCGACGACGTCGCCGGCGGCACCGAGACCGGACACCTCGTGGGTAAGGATGATCTTCATGAATGGCTCACCCTTCCCTTAGCGCGCGGTGGAGGTGTAGGGCAGCAGCGCCATCTCACGGCTGTTCTTGACGGCCGTGGCGACGTCACGCTGGTGCTGCGTGCAGTTGCCGGTCACGCGGCGGGCACGGATCTTGCCGCGGTCGGAAATGAACTTCCGCAGCATGTTCGTGTCCTTGTAGTCCACGTACGTGACCTTGTCCTTGCAGAAAGCGCAGACCTTCTTCTTAGGCTTGCGCACAGGCGGCTTCGCCATGGTGTTTCTCCTGTGTGATCAAGAAGTGTGGGTACGACCCGCCCTCGACCCGACCCGGTCCGGGAACCGGAACGAGGTCTAGAAGGGAGGCTCGTCCGAGTAGCCGCCACCGCCGCCGGAGCCGCCGCCCCAGCCGCCGCCACCCTGCTGGCCACCGGCAGGAGCGCCGGTCGCCCACGGGTCGTCGGCGGGAGCACCGCCACCCTGCTGGCCACCGCCGGGGCCGCCGCCCCAGCCGCCGCCACCCTGCTGCTGGCCGCCACCGCCGCCGTAGCCGCCCTGGCCACCGCGGCCGCCGGTCTTGGTGACCTTGGCCGTGGCGCTGCGCAGGCTGGCGCCGACTTCCTCGACGTCCAGCTCGTAGACCGTGCGCTTGACGCCCTCACGGTCCTCGTAGGACCGCTGCTTCAGTCGGCCCTGCACGATGACGCGCATGCCTCGCTGGAGCGACTCGGCGACGTTCTCCGCCGCCTGACGCCAGACCGAGCAGGTGAGGAAGAGGCTCTCGCCGTCCTTCCACTCGTTCGTCTGGCGGTCGAAGGTGCGGGGCGTGGACGCGACGCGGAACTTCGCGACCGCCGCACCGGAGGGGGTGAAGCGCAGCTCGGGGTCGTCGACAAGATTGCCGACGACCGTGATGACGGTCTCGCCTGCCATGGGGAACCTCTCGGCGGGTTTGCTGCTCTGGCTGCTTGGTTGCTACTCGAATCCCGAGATCAGCTGAGCGGGAGGGCTCAGTGGGTCTCGGGGCGGAGGACCTTGGTCCGGAGGACCGACTCGTTCAGGTTCATCTGGCGGTCGAGCTCCTTGACGACCGCAGGCTCGGCCTGCAGGTCGATGACCGAGTAGATGCCCTCGGGCTTCTTCTTGATCTCGTACGAGAGACGACGACGGCCCCAGGTGTCGACCTTCTCGACCTTTCCGCCACCGTCACGGACGACAGAAAGGAAGTTCTCGATCAGCGGGGAGACAGCGCGCTCCTCGAGATCGGGGTCGAGGATGACCATCACCTCGTAGTGACGCATGTGGAACCCACCTCCTTTGGACTCAGCGGCCACGGTCGTTCCGTGGCAGGAGGGTTGTTATGCGTACGCATCCGTGTTCGCCGTTCGCCAGTAAAACAGCCGGCACTGACAAGCGGGGTCGGCCGGCGGAATCACCGGACTGTCCTGCGCTCCGCCTGGACGGCGGATCTGGACGGCAGACACGGGTGCAGACGGTACAGAGTACCCGCACCCCCGCTTCCGGTTGAAATCGAGGTGTCGGTCCCGGCAATCTGGACACCTCGGGTGTACACGGCGCTACTATGCGCCGCCTTTCGCAGGAGGTGCCCATGGCACAGACGATGCGACCGAACACCACCGCCAGTGGCGGACTCTTCGCCACGGACGGCAAGCCCCACCCGCTCCAGGACACCCTGCTCATGGTGACCCTGGCGCTGGGCCTGACCGCGTTCATCACCGGACTCACCGCTCCCGGCCTGCACCTGCTGAGTTCCTGGACCGGCCTGGTCGGCATCCTCACCGGCGCGTACGGCCAGTGGATCTCGGTGACGACGCGCCAGCGTTTCGGGCTGATCCTCGGCCTGGGCGCCGCCGCGATCGGCTTCTTCCTCGGCATGTGGCACGGCGGCCCCTTCGGCGGTGTCTTCGGCTGACGCCGGCCGTACCGCAGACCCACCGCACGGGCGGCGTCCGCCGTACGGCCCGGACGCCGCCCGTGCCCGCCGGAGGACGCCCTGGCGGTCGACCGGCCGGGACGAGGGTTGCGTGCGGCCAGTCTGCGCGCTCCCCCGGCACAGTAGGCTTCGCGCGAGAGCCGGAGCCCCTGAACCCATGGGGACACGCCAGCCCGAGGAGCGCCCCGAATGACCCTGACCCTGAGGACCATCAGTCGAGAGCAGCATCTGGCCTACATCCAGAGCCTGCCGGCGGCGAGTCACATGCAGGTTCCGGCCTGGGCGGACGTCAAGGCGGAGTGGCGCTCGGAAAACCTCGGCTGGTTCGACGACCGCACCGGCGAGATGGTCGGCGCGGGCCTCGTCCTGTACCGCCAGCTGCCCAAGATCAAGCGGTACCTCGCCTATCTGCCCGAGGGTCCGGTCATCAACTGGTTCGCTCCGAACCTCGACGACTGGATCCAGCCGATGCTGGCGCACCTCAAGCAGCAGGGCGCCTTCTCGGTGAAGATGGGCCCCCCGGTGATCATCAGGCGCTGGAACGCCGAGACCATCAAGCGCGGCATCCAGGACGCGGACGTCAAGCGGCTGCGCGATCTGGAGGCGGACTTCATCGAGCCCCGCGCCTTCGAGGTCGCCGACAAGCTGCGCCGTATGGGCTGGCAGCAGGGCGAGGACGGGGGCGCCGGCTTCGGCGACGTCCAGCCCCGCTACGTCTACCAGGTGCCGCTGGCCAACCGGTCCCTGGAAGAGGTGCACAAGAACTTCAACCAGCTCTGGCGGCGCAACATCAAGAAGGCCGAGAAGGCCGGTGTCGAGGTCGTCCAGGGCGGCTACTACGACCTCGAGGAATGGCAGCGGCTGTACGAGATCACGGCTGTGCGCGACCACTTCCGGCCGCGCCCGCTCTCGTACTTCCAGCGCATGTGGTCGGCCCTCAACACCGAGGACCCCAACCGCATGCGGCTGTACTTCGCCCGGCACAACGGGGTGAACCTGTCCGCGGCGACGATGCTCATCGTCGGCGGGCACGTCTGGTACTCCTACGGGGCCTCCGACAACATCGGCCGGGAGGTCCGGCCCTCGAACGCGATGCAGTGGCGGATGCTGCGCGACGCCTACGCCCTCGGCGCCACCGTCTACGACCTGCGCGGCATCTCCGACTCGCTGGACGAGACCGACCACCTCTTCGGTCTGATCCAGTTCAAGGTCGGCACCGGCGGGCAGGCCGCCGAGTACCTCGGCGAGTGGGACTTCCCGCTGAACAAGCTGCTCCACAAGGCGCTCGACATCTACATGTCGCGGCGCTGACCCGGGCCCCCTCGCCCCGACCCCGGCGACAGTTCCCACACCCCTGACACACCGCAGCAACCAGAAAGGTTCCAGGTCCGGCCATGGCGCTCACGCTCTACGTCGACACCGCGCGCTGGCGGGCGCACCACAAGCACGTCCAGGAGCAGTTCCCGGGGCTGGTCCCGGTCTGCAAGGGCAACGGCTACGGCTTCGGGCACGAGCGGCTGGCGGAGGAGGCCACCCGGCTGGGCTCGGACGTCCTGGCCGTCGGCACGACGTACGAAGCCGCCCGGATCAAGGACTGGTTCGGCGGTGACCTGCTGGTGCTGACGCCCTACCGGCGCGGCGAGGAGCCCGTGCCGCTGCCCGACCGGGTGATCCGCTCGGTGTCGTCGATCGACGGGGTCTACGGCCTCGTCGGCGCCCGTGTCGTCATCGAGGTGATGTCCTCGATGAAGCGGCACGGCGTCAGCGAGCAGGAGCTGCCCCAGCTGCACGCCGCCATCGAGAACGTCCGTCTGGAAGGCTTCGCCATCCACCTGCCGCTGGACCGCACCGACGGCTCGGACGCCGTCGAGGAGGTCATCGGCTGGATGGACCGGCTGCGCGCGGCCCGGCTGCCGCTGCACACCATGTTCGTCAGTCACCTCAAGGCCGAGGAACTCGCCCGGCTGCAGCAGCAGTTCCCGCAGACCCGCTTCCGCGCCCGCATCGGCACCCGGCTGTGGCTCGGCGACCACGAGGCCACCGAGTACCGCGGCGCGGTCCTGGACGTCACGCGCGTGGCCAAGGGCGACCGTTTCGGCTACCGGCAGCAGAAGGCGGCGTCGGACGGCTTCCTGGTGGTCGTGGCGGGCGGCACGTCCCACGGTGTGGGACTGGAGGCCCCCAAGGCGCTGCACGGCGTCATGCCGCGCGCCAAGGGCGTCGCCCGGGCCGGCCTCGCCACGGTGAACCGCAACCTGTCCCCGTTCGTCTGGGGCGGCAAGCAGCGCTGGTTCGCCGAGCCGCCGCACATGCAGGTGTCGATCCTGTTCGTGCCCTCCGACGCCCCGGAGCCGACGGTCGGCGACGAGCTGGTGGCCCATCTGCGGCACACCACCACGCAGTTCGACCGGATCCTGGACCGCTGAGTCCTCCCTCCCGTGCGAAAGGCCGTACCCGCCGGGTACGGCCTTTCGCATGCCCTTCGAGCCGTGTTCGCTCAGAGCGAACGGTCTTCGGCAGCGGCATCGGGCCGGCCGGCCCAGCCCGCCGCCGCTCCTTCGAAGGGGACCGCGTCGCGCGGCGGCCGGGCCGCTGCGCCGAGAACGAAGACGTCCTCGGCGCCGTCCAGCACACCGCCCGAGGGGTCGTCGGCCCCGGCGCTGCGCACCACGTCCCGTTCCGGCACGAGGATGTCGCGCACCACGACCGCGCACAGGTACAGCGTCCCCGCCAGGTGCGCGGCGATCACCCAGTGGTAGCCGTCGGTCGGCAGGCCCTTGTGGGCGTCACCGCTGGTCGTGTACGCGAGATACATCCAGATCCCGAGGAAGTACGCCGTCTCGCAGGCCTGCCAGATCAGGAAGTCCCGCCACTTCGGGCGGGCCAGCGCGGCCAGCGGGACCAGCCACAGGACGTACTGCGGCGAGTAGACCTTGTTGGTGAGGACGAAGGCCGCCACGATCAGAAAGGCGAGCTGGGCGAAGCGCGGCCGGCGCGGGGCGGTGAAGGTGAGCGCCGCGATGCCGAGGCAGCAGAGCACCACCAGCAGTGTGGCCACGGTGTTCACGAAGTCGGTGCTGGGCGGGTCGCTCGAGTTCTGGGCCCAGATCAGCCAGAACGAGCCGAAGTCGATGCCCCGTTCATGGCTGAACCGGTAGAACTGCCACCAGCCGTCGGTCGCGAAGGCCATCACCGGCAGGTTCACGACCAGCCAGGCGACGACCGCACCGCCCAGCGCCCTGCCGAACTCCCGCCATCGGCCCGCACGCCAGCACAGCACCAGCAGTGGTCCCAGCAGGAGGACCGGGTAGAGCTTGGCGGCCGTGGCGAGTCCGATCAGCACGCCGAAGGCGAGCGAGCGGCCACGGGACCACATCAACATCGCGGCGGCCGTCAGGGCGACCGCGAGCAGGTCCCAGTTGATGGTCGCGGTCAGCGCGAAGGCGGGGGCCAGAGCGACCAGCAGGCCGTCCCACGGCCGCCGGGCGTGTGTCCGCGTCACACAGACGGCGATGACGGCCGCGCACACCATCAGCATCCCGGCGTTGACCATCCAGTACCACTGTTCCTGGTGCTGGATGCTGCCGCTGTGCGGGGTCAGCCAGGAGGCCACCTCCATGAACACACCGGTGAGCACCGGGTACTCGAGGTACGGCATGTCCCCGGAGAGCTTGTCGAAGTAGGGGATCAGGCCGTCGGCGAAGCCGCGTCCCTGGTAGAGGTGCGGGATGTCCGAGTAGCAGGCCTTGGTGTACTGCGAGCTCGCGCCGAAGAACCAGGAGCCCTGGTAGCAGGGCGCCTTCTGGACCAGGCCGAGGGCGAACATGCCGATCGTGACGAGCACGACGACGCGCACCGGGGTCCACCAGGACGTCCCGAGCAGCGCGCGGCGTCCGACCGGGCCGCCGATCAGCTCGCTGGCGGCCGCGGCGACCTTGTCCTCCCTGGTCGGCAGCACCGGGCCGGGCTCGTGCACGCTCGCTTGCGTCGATTCAGCACTGGGCATGCGGACATCCTGCCGTACGTGCCCGTGAACACGCCGTGGGCCGCCGCACCCGGTGGGTGCGGCGGCCCACGTTTCACGTGAAACGCCCTCGTCGGTTGGCGCTGGGGCTAGTTTCCGGTGGTTCCGAACCATCCCCCGTTGCCGCTGCCCCGGCTGGTGCCCTGACCTCCGTTGCCGTTCCCGTTGCCGTTCCCATTGCCGTTCGTGCCGGAGGGGGACGGCGACGGGAAGCCTCCGCCCGTGCCGCCGTCCGCGGCGTTGCCGCCGTTGTCGCCCGTCTCCCCGCCGTTGTCGCCGCAGCCGAAGAAACCGCAGGTCGTCTGGGTGGGCGTGGGGGTCGGGCTGGGCTGCGTCGCGCTCGGCGTCGGCGTCGGCGTCGGGCTGGAGGACTCCTGGGTCCTGGTGGGCGTGGGAGTGGGGGTGGGGCTGGGCGCGGCGTTGACGATCTCACCGATGGGCTCGGGGGTCGGGAACTGCTTCGCCGGCTGGCCCTGCAGCGCCTGCAGCATGTAGTCGTGCCAGATCTCGGCCGGGAACGAGGCACCGTGGATCTTGTCCTGGCCACCTGTTCCGTACATCTTCAGGAACTCGCGGGACTTGCTGTTCGCGTTGTCGTCGAGCCGGAACATGCTGATCGCGGTGGACAGCTGCGGGGTGTAGCCGACGAACCAGGCGGACCGGTTGCCGTCCGTGGTTCCGGTCTTGCCGGCCACGTCGCGCCCCGGCAGCTTGGCGTTGGTGCCCGTGCCCTTCTCGACGACGGTCTTCAGGACGTCGGTCACGTTGTCGGCCACCTTCGCGGTGAAGGCCTGCTCGGTGGCGCCCTTGTGGTCGTACACGCGGCCGTCCTTGCTCTCGACGAAGGTGACCGAGAACGGCTCGTTCTGCTTGCCGCTGGCGGCGAAGGTCGCGTACGCGCCGGCCATGCGGATGGCGCTGGGGTCGGAAATGCCGATCGAGAACGACGGGTAGGTGGTGCCGGTCAGGCTGTCCGACTTCAGACCCGCGTCCAGCGCCGCCGCCTTGACCTTGTCCAGGCCCACGTCCATGCCGAGCTGCACGAAGGCGGAGTTCACCGACTCCCGCATCGCCTCACGAAGGTCGATCATGTAGTTGGGCGGAGAGCCGTAGGACTTGAGGCCGTCGTTGGTCTGCAGCCACTCCTCGCCCTTCTCGTTCTTCCAGACCGTCCCGTCGTAGTTCTTGATCTTGAGCTCGTTCTCGCCGCTGAAGCGGCTCTTGGGCGAGACCTGAGTACGTTCGCCCTGTGTCTGCGTCGCGACTCCGTGCGGATCGCGGACTCCGTCCCGCATGGCCGCCGCCAGGACGAACGGCTTGAACGTCGAACCGACCTGGGCACCGGTGGCGTCGGCGTTGTTGGTGAAGTGCTTGGTGGCGTCCTCACCGCCGTAGATGGCCTCGATGGCACCGGTGCCCGGGTTCACGGACGCGCCGCCGAACTGGACGTGGGTGTCGTACTTCGGGCGCTGTTTGGGCTTGATGTTGGCCTTCTGGACCTTCTTGACGGCCGCCTCCAGCTCGCTGACCTTCTTCTTGTCGAAGGTCGTGTGGATCTGGTAGCCGCCTCGTTGCAGGTCGTCCGCGGTGATGGTCGTGTTGTGGATGATGTAGGCCTTGGCGAGGTCGACGAGATAGCCGACCTGGCCGCTCAGCCGGGTGTTCGACCGCGGGTTCTTCCACTTGGGAAGCCCGGTGTACTTGGCCCGCTCGGCGGCGCTCAGGTGCCCGTACTCGACCATCTTGTCGAGCGTGTCCTGCATCTGCAGCCGGACCCGCTTGGTGTTGGCCTGGGCGGTCGCGGAGGGGTCGATGGAGGTGGCGCCCGCGGGGTCGTAGTACGTGGCGCCCTTGAGCGTCGCCGCCAGGAAGGCACACTCGCCGGGGTTCAGGTGCTTGGCGTCCTTGTTGAAGTACGCGCGGGACGCCGCCTGGAGGCCGTAGGCCCCGCGACCGTAGTAGGCGGAGTTGAGGTACCCGGCCATGATCTCGTCCTTGGGGACCTCGGCGCCGACCTTGATCGCGACGAAGATCTCCTTGAACTTGCGGGAGACGGTCTGCGACTGGTCGTTCAGCATCGCGTTCTTGACGTACTGCTGGGTGATGGTCGATCCACCCTGCGTCTGTCCGCCCCGCGCCATGTTGAAGACGGCGCGCGCGATGCCCTTCGGGTCGATGCCGCTGTCGGTCTCGAAGGTCTTGTTCTCCTGCGAGATGACGGCGTACCGCATCTCCGCCGGGATGTCCGAGTAGTTGATGATCTGGCGGTTGATCTCACCGCCGGTCCGCACCATCTCGCTGCTGTCCGACCAGTAGTACACGTTGTTCTGAGCGGTCGCCGTCTGGGCGACGTCCGGCACGCTCACCATCGCGTATCCGACACCCGCGACCGCCACCAGGCTGCCTACGAAGCCGATGGCCAGGCTCGTCGCCAGCTTCCAGGAGGGCATCCAGCGGCGCCAGCCGTACTTCCCCGCGCGCGGGTAGTCGATGAAGCGCTTCTTGCCTGCAGGCGCCGTGCGGCCCCTGCCGCGACCGGGACGGTTCGGGCCACCGGGACCGCCGGCGTCGACCCCTCTGCGTCGGCCGCCGTTCCTCTGCGCCGCCCTGCGGGCCTCGGCACGCCCGCCGTACGGACGCTCCTCACCACCTGTGCCGTACGAGCCCGCTCCATAGGAACCGGACCCGTGGGAGTCGGCGGGTGACCCGGTGGCGCCTCGCGGTGCCGCACGGCGGCCGGAGGACGAACCGGAGGGACCGCGTCGGGCCGCGGCACGTCCGCCTCCCTGCGGCTGCTGCGGTTTGCGACGGTGCTCGCTCATCGAACGACTACTCCTCGGGCAGGCGCACCCTTGCGCGCCTGGAAACGGCGGCTGGTTTCCGGTCCCCCCGAAGTACGGATGTGGTCGGTCGCGCATTCACCCGTACTGCACCAGGGACGAGGACGTCCCCAGGCGTCACTCGGTTCCCGGTGGTGTGCATGGCGCACAGACTACGCACCGGCCAAACCTGCCGTGCCCCGAAGTTCATCCCAAATCAGGCAACTTGACTCCACCGAGACAGGGATGTGATCCCGTTCACCACACCCCCTCTTGTCGCATGCGGATAGCCGTTCTATCGTCGTGATGTATCGAGTCGATACATCAGCGCGACATAAAGACCGTCACGGCACCCGGAGTGGCATCTGTCACCACCGGGTCGCGGCAGAGAGGAGGCGACGATGGGCCGGCGTTCCGGGATCCTCGAGTTCGCCGTACTCGGCCTGCTCCGCGAGTCCCCGATGCACGGCTACGAGCTGCGCAAACGACTCAATACGTCACTGGGAGTGTTCCGCGCGTTCAGCTACGGGACGCTCTATCCCTGCCTCAAGACGCTGGTCCTGAACGGCTGGTTGACGGAGGAACCGGGGAACACCGCCGAGGACGCCCTCGCCGCTCCGCTCGCGGGGCGCCGCGCCAAGATCGTCTACCGGCTGACGGCGGAAGGTAAGGAGCACTTCGAGGAGCTGCTCTCCCAGACCGGCCCCGACGCCTACGACGACGAGCACTTCGCCGCGCGTTTCGCCTTCTTCGGGCAGACGTCGCGTGATGTGCGCATGCGCGTGCTCGAGGGCCGCCGCAGCCGGCTGGAGGAGCGTCTGGAGAAGATGCGCGCCTCCCTCACGCGCACCAGGGAACGCCTCGACGACTACACCCTCGAGCTCCAGCGCCATGGGATGGAGTCCGTGGAGCGCGAAGTGCGCTGGCTGAACGAGCTCATCGAGAGTGAGCGGGCCGGACGGGACCTCAAGGGGTCCTCGGCCGGGGGGACCGCTCAGCAGGACACCACATCTGGAGCGACGGGCGGCCTGCCCCGGTCCGGGGAGCCGCCCCGGCCGGATACGCCCGAAGACACCGCCACGTGATGCCCCGTCAGGGCTTCACCGAGTACACACAGGGAGCAACCGGAATGGGTTCGGTTCGCGTAGCCATCGTCGGCGTGGGCAACTGCGCCGCATCGCTGGTGCAGGGCGTCGAGTACTACAAGGACGCCGACCCGGCGTCCAGGGTGCCGGGCCTCATGCACGTGCAGTTCGGCGACTACCACGTGCGTGACGTCGAGTTCGTCGCCGCCTTCGACGTCGACGCGAAGAAGGTCGGTCTGGACCTCGCCGACGCCATCGGCGCCTCCGAGAACAACACCATCAAGATCTGCGACGTCCCCTCCACCGGTGTGACGGTCCAGCGCGGCCACACCCTGGACGGTCTCGGCAAGTACTACCGCCAGACCATCGAGGAGTCCGCCGAGGAGCCGGTCGACGTCGTCCAGATCCTCAAGGACAAGCAGGTCGACGTCCTGGTCTGCTACCTGCCCGTGGGCTCCGAGGACGCGGCGAAGTTCTACGCCCAGTGCGCCATCGACGCCAAGGTCGCCTTCGTCAACGCCCTTCCCGTCTTCATCGCCGGCACCAAGGAGTGGGCGGACAAGTTCACCGAGGCGGGCGTCCCGATCGTCGGCGACGACATCAAGTCGCAGGTCGGCGCCACCATCACGCACCGCGTCATGGCGAAGCTGTTCGAGGACCGCGGTGTCATCCTGGACCGCACCATGCAGCTGAACGTCGGCGGCAACATGGACTTCAAGAACATGCTCGAGCGCGAGCGCCTGGAGTCCAAGAAGATCTCCAAGACGCAGGCCGTCACCTCCCAGATCCCCGACCGGGACCTCGGCGAGAAGAACGTCCACATCGGCCCGTCCGACTACGTGGCCTGGCTCGACGACCGCAAGTGGGCCTACGTCCGCCTCGAGGGCCGCGCGTTCGGCGACGTCCCGCTGAACCTGGAGTACAAGCTCGAGGTCTGGGACTCCCCGAACTCCGCCGGCGTGATCATCGACGCGCTGCGCGCCGCGAAGATCGCCAAGGACCGCGGCATCGGCGGCCCGATCCTGTCCGCGTCCTCGTACTTCATGAAGTCCCCGCCGGTGCAGTACTTCGACGACGAGGCCCGGGAGAACGTCGAGAAGTTCATCCGCGGCGACGTCGAGCGCTGACGAACCGCTTCTCAAACCGCTCCTGCCAGGGCTGTCGGGCCCCCGGGCGCACCGTGTGTGCGACCGGGGGCCCTCCCGTATGTGAGGCCCTGCCTCGCGTATGTGAGGCTGTGCCCCATGGCCGTCGTCCGTGACCTGCGCATCCTGCTGCGCCTGCGGGGTTTCCGGCGTCTGCTCGCCGTGCGGCTGCTGTCCCAGGGAGCCGACGGCGTCTACCAGGTCGCGCTGGCCACCTACGTCGTCTTCTCCCCGGAGCGCCAGGCCTCGGCCACCGCGGTCGCCTCCGCGATGGCGGTGCTGCTGCTGCCGTACTCCCTGGTCGGCCCGTTCGCAGGCGTCCTGCTGGACCGCTGGCGGCGCCGTCAGGTGTTCCTCTACGGCAATCTGGCGCGCGCGGCGATGGCGGCCGCCACGGCGACGCTGATGGTGGGCGGCGCCGCAGGCTGGCTGTTCTACGTCTCCGCGCTGTGCGTCACCGCGGTCAACCGCTTCGTCCTCTCCGGTCTGTCCGCCGCACTGCCCCGGGTGGTCGACGACGAGCGGCTGGTGATGGCCAACTCCTTGTCACCGACCGCGGGCTCCCTGGCCGCGTTCGGGGGCGGCGGTCTCGCCTTCGTCGTACGCCTGGCCGGAGCCGACTCCGACGCGGCCGTGGTGCTGCTGGGCGCCGCCCTCTACCTGTGCTCGGCCCTCGTCTCGCTGCTCATGGCCCCGGACCTGCTCGGCCCCGACCGGTGGTCGGCCCAGCCACGGCTGGGCGCCGCGCTGACCGGCACCGCACGCGATCTGACGGCGGGCGTCCGGCACCTCATGGCGCCGACGCGTCGCAGGGCCGCCCGAGCGCTGGCCGCCATGACGGCGATGCGGTTCTGCTACGGCGCGCTGACCGTGATGGTGCTGATGCTGTGCCGCTACGGTCTGACATCGAGCACCGGTGCCGGGCTGCGCCTGCTCGGACTGGCGCTGGGCTTCTCCGGCGCCGGATTCTTCGTGGCGGCACTGGTGACGCCCTGGGCGGCGGGCCGGCTCGGTCCCGCCCGCTGGATCGTGGTGTGCGCGGGCTCCGCCGCGGTCCTCGAACCCTCCCTCGGCCTGCCGTTCGCGGCCGGCCCGCTGCTGGTCGCGGCCTTCGTCCTGGGACTGGCCACCCAGGCCGCCAAGATCGCCACCGACACGGTCGTGCAGTCCGCGGTCGAGGACGGCTTTCGCGGCCGGATCTTCTCCCTCTACGACGTCCTGTTCAACATCGCCTTCGTCGGTGCCGCCGCCGTCGCCGCCCTGATGCTGCCGCCGGACGGCCGCTCGGCCACGCTGGTGGTGATGGTCGCCGTTGTCTACGGAGCGGTTGCGACGGCTATTGCCCGCTATGCGCGCCTGTGAGTGTCACATCAGTGACACAGACCTTTCCTGAGTTACAGGGTTGTCAGTGGGGGCCTGTAGCTTACGTGCGTCTTATTTCGACACTCCGTTCGCGCCATCGCGTCTATGTTCCAGGGGGACCCCCAAGTGACCACTCCGCCGCCACCCCAGGGCCCGTACGGCCAGAATCCGTACGGCCAGGCGCCCACCGCTCCCATGGGGCAGCAGCCGGGTCAGCCGGGGGTGGCGCAGCAGCCCTACCCCCCTCAGCAGCCGTACCCGCCCCGGCAGCCGTACGCCCCCTTCCCGCAGCAGCAGGGCGCGACGGCTCCGCCGCCGCCCGCACCCGCGAAGCGCGGGGGGAAGAAGGCACTGCGCATCGTCGGCGGCATCGTCGTCGCCGTCATCATCGGTCTGGTGAAGTTCGGCGGCGCCCTGGGACTTGGCTGGTTCCTGAGCCGCGACGACGCGGAGACCACCTCGGTGGGCTCCTGCATGCACAACGACGGCACCATGACCAAGGCCGACCTCAAGGACGTCGACTGCTCGTCGGACAAGTCCCAGTACAAGGTGGTGCAGAAGTTCGACGGTTCCACCGACCAGGACAAGTGCAAGACCGTCGCTGACGCGACGATCTCCTACGTCCAGTACGGCGGCGGCCACGATGTCGTGCTCTGCCTGAAGGAAACCAAGTAGGCCGCGCTCCGCTCATGCCGAAGGGCGATGTTTCACGTGAAACATCGCCCTTCGGCATGCCTGGGTCGGTTCTCCGCCCCTCGGGGTCGTGTTTCACGTGAAACACGACCCCGAGGGCGGCATCAGCTCTGCTGCTCGGCCCACCATTCCCTGAGGGCCGACACCGCGGCCTCATGTCCCATGGGGCCGTTCTCCAGACGGAGCTCCAGCATGTGCTTGTAGGCGCGGCCGACGGCCGGACCGGGCTTGACGTCCAGGATCTCCATGATCTGGTTGCCGTCGAGGTCCGGCCGGATCGCGTCGAGCTCCTCCCGCTCCTGGAGCTGGACGATGCGCTCCTCCAGCCCGTCGTACGCGCGGGACAGCGCGGCAGCCTTGCGCTTGTTCCGCGTGGTGCAGTCGGAACGGGTCAGCTTGTGGAGGCGGTCGAGGAGAGGTCCCGCGTCGCGGACATAACGGCGGACGGCGGAGTCGGTCCACTCGCCCGTGCCGTACCCGTGGAAGCGCAGGTGCAGCTCGACCAGCCGCGAGACGTCCTTCACCAGCTCGTTGGAGTACTTCAGGGCCGTCATACGCTTCTTGGTCATCTTCGCGCCGACCACCTCGTGGTGGTGGAAGGAGACCCGGCCGTCCGTCTCGAAGCGGCGGGTACGCGGCTTGCCGATGTCGTGCAGCAGTGCGGACAGCCGGAGGGCGAGGTCGGGGCCGTTCTCCTCCAGGGCGATCGCCTGCTCCAGGACGATCAGCGTGTGGTCGTAGACGTCCTTGTGCCGGTGGTGCTCATCGCGCTCCAGGCGCAGAGCGGGCAGCTCGGGCAGCACCCGGTCCGCCAGGCCCGTCTCGACGAGCAGCGTCAACCCCTTGCGCGGGTGCGCGGAGAGGATCAGCTTGTTCAGCTCGTCCCGGACCCGCTCGGCCGAGACGATCTCGATACGGCCGGCCATCTCCTTCATCGCCGTGACGACCTCGGGTGCGACCTCGAAGTCGAGCTGAGCGGCGAACCGCGCGGCCCGCATCATGCGCAGCGGGTCGTCGGAGAAGGACTCCTCAGGAGTGCCCGGGGTCCGCAGTACTCGTGCCGCCAGGTCCTCCAGGCCCCGGTGCGGGTCGATGAAGGTCTTCTCCGGCAGCGCCACCGCCATCGCGTTGACGGTGAAGTCGCGCCGGACGAGGTCCTCCTCGATCGAGTCACCGTACGCCACCTCGGGCTTACGGGAGGTGCGGTCGTAGGCCTCGGACCGGTAGGTGGTCACCTCGATCTGGAAGCATCGGTCGGCCCCTTCGACGTGGGCCTGCTTCTGCGCGCCGACGGTGCCGAAGGCGATCCCGACGTCCCACACCGCGTCCGCCCACGGCCGCATGATCTTCAGTACGTCCTCGGGACGGGCGTCGGTCGTGAAGTCCAGGTCGTTGCCGAGCCGGCCGAGCAGCGCGTCCCGGACCGAGCCGCCGACCAGGGCGAGCGAGAACCCGGCCTCCTGGAATCGGCGCGCGAGGTCGTCGGCGACAGGGGCCACTCGCAGCAGTTCGGTCACCGCGCGCTGCTGCACCTGGCTCAGGGCAGGGGGAGTGTCTTCGTTGGCATTCGGCACAACAGAAGAGGGTACGTGGCCCGGGCCGCCGGCCGCTTCGTCACCAGGGCCGCCGAACCGGCCCGCCCCAGCACCCGTACGGCCTTTCCTCCGAACGCCCACGGCGGTCTTTTCCGGCCCCTTCCAGACCACTCCAATATCACGCAAGTCGCCGTTATGTGACCTACCGAACAGCGTCCCGGATACATGTACATCCAGGGCGTCGGCGCCCATCGGACGATCTTGTGGCCCGCCTCCGTGGCACTTCCCCTCCGCGCACATCGTTACCATGCGTGGACGCACATTCCGACGACCACTGACGACGAGGGACGGGCGAGCGCGTGGCCGAGGCGGCAGACTTCCAGGGGACCACTCCCTCACCTGCCCGCCGCCTGCTGCGGCGCACCGGGGCACTGCTCGCCGGCGCGCCTCTGCTGGCCGGCCTGCTCCAGCTGTCCGCCGCGCCGGCCGCCCACGCCACCGGCCAGGACGCGCTCCGGGCTGCCTCCGGCTCGCGCACGGTGGCCGTGTCCCTCGACTCGTTCAGCCCCAGCGCCCCCTCGGACGGGGACACCCTGACCGTCTCGGGCACGGTGGTGAACAACGGCCGGCAAGCGGTCACCGACGCCCACGTGGGTCTGCGGGTGGGACAGGAACTGGACACCCGCTCCGCCATCGACGACATCGCCCGGCGCACCGATTTCGACCCGGGCACCGACGGCTCGGAGGTCGGCGGCAAGTACGTCCAGGAATTCGGCCGGCTCGCGCCCGGCGTCGCCCAGCGTTTCAGCATCGCCGTGCCGGTCGGCAAGCTGAACCTCGGCTCGAACGGCGTCTACGAGTTCTCCGTCTCGCTGTCGGGCCAGACGTCCTCCGAACCCTGGGAGCAGGTGCTGGGCATCCAGCACACGTTCCTGCCGTGGCAGCCCGACGACGCGAGCACGAAGACCAGGACGACCTATCTGTGGCCGCTCGTCTCCACCGCGCACATGACCGCGGAGACAGGCCCCGGCACGCAGCAGGTCCCGGTCTTCCTCAACGACGACCTCGCCAAGGACCTCGCCCCCGGCGGCCGGCTGGAGCGGATGCTGTCGCTGGGCAAGGACCTCGACGTGACCTGGGTGATCGACCCTGACCTGCTGGCCTCCGTCGACGCCATGACACGCAACTACCGCGTCCGGACGGACGGCGACACGAACCCCGTCGCCGGCACCCATCAGGCGGTGGCCAAGCAGTGGCTGGCCGAGCTGCAGCAGGCGGTGGCGGGCAAGGAGGTCGTGACCCTGCCGTTCGCCGACCCGGACCTGGCCTCCCTCGCCCACAACGGCACGAGCGTCACCGGTTCGCTGAGCCAGCTCAAGGACGCCACCGACGTCGCCGCCAGCACCGTGGAGACCGTGCTCCACGTGAAACCGGACACGGATTTCGCCTGGCCGGTCGACGGCGCCGTCGACCCGTCCATCGTCCGGGTCGCCACCTCCGCGGGCGCCGACAAGGTCATCGCGCGCAGTGACAGCCTCCAGGAGTCCGACGGACTGACCTACACGCCGTCCGCCGCCCGCCCGATCGGCTCAGGCACCACGGCGGTCGTCGCGGACGCGCGGCTCTCGACGGCGTTCGAGGGCGACATGACCCGGGCCGGCGCCGCCACGCTCGCTGTGCAGCGGTTCCTCGCCCAGAGCCTCGAACTCAACGGCCAGACGGGCAAGCAGCGCAGTGTCCTCGTCGCCCCGCAGCGCATGCCCAGCGCGAGCCAGGCCCAGTCCATGGCACAGGCGCTGACCGTACTCCAGCAGAGCACCTGGTCCCAGTCCCAGGACCTGGCGGCGACCGCCAAGGCCAAGCCGGATCCCGGCGCCAGCACGAAGGTCCCGTCGTCCTCGGACTACCCCTCCTCGCTGCGCAGGCAGCAGCTCGACCGGACCGCGTTCTCGGAGATCGCCAGGACGCAGGACAAGGTCGACAACTTCAAGGTGGTGCTCACCGACGAGTCCCGGGTCGTCACGCCCTTCGGGCGGGCCATGAACCGCGAGATGTCCACGTCGTGGCGCGGCCAGCGGCGTGCGGCCGCCGGCTTCCGGGACGGCGTGGAGGCGTACCTCGACGACATCTCCGAACAGGTCAAGCTGATCGACAAGTCGGAGACCAAGCTGTCCGGCCGCAGCGCCACGATCCCCGTGACCGTCCAGAACAATCTGGTGCAGGGAGTCGACCACCTGGTACTGCGGCTCACCTCCACCAACCCAACCCGCCTCAAGATCGGTGGCAAGGCCTACTCGGAACAGCCGGTCACGGTCTCCGGCGGGCACAGCCAGTCGGTGAAGTTCACCACGTCGGCCAACGCCAACGGCCCCGTGACGGTGATCGCCCAGCTCTACACGCAGGACGGCCAGGAGTACGGGGCCCCCGTCACCTTCGACGTGAAGGTCACCGAGATCACCGCCACCGTGATGCTGGTCATCGGCGGCGGTGTACTGCTCCTCGTCCTCGCCGGCTTCCGGATGTACACCCAGCGCAAGCGCGCGGCGGCCAGGGAGGAAGCGGAGGCGGACGGCCCGGAGGACGGCCTCGACGGCGCCGGTGAGACCGGTGGGAGCACGGTGCCGCGGGAAGACGACGAGCCGGAGAACTCCCGGGGCCCTGCCGGGCGTCCCACACAGGAAACGGGCGCCCGGCCCGGGGCACAGGGCCCGGAGCAGCCGAGTGACCCGACACCGGACACCGCAGCGGGAAACGCCGACCCGTCCGGCACGGGTGAGAAAGTGGACCGTTGAGGATGTCGTGGCCCGGAGGGCCCGGGACGATGAGGTGGGGTAACCATGAACGCGCCGTACGACGGTGACCGCGGCCGGCCCGTGGGCGGCTCGGGGAACCCCGACGCCTCGCCGCCCGAGCACGGCCAGGCGCCGCACCACCCGGCGGACATGTACCTCCAGGACGCCTACGCCGAGGACCCCTACCGGGCCCAGGACCTCACCGCCCAGGATCCGGTGGGCGAGGCGCTGTACGACCGCGCCGCACACCCTCCGCCACCCCCGGGCTCCTACGGAGCGCAGCAGCCGCTGTACGGCAGCCCGCCGCAGTCGCCGTACGCGCCCGACCCCCGCGTGTGGGCGCAGACCCCGCCGCCCGAGCCGTCGGGTGCCGCCACCCAGTACATGCCGTACGGCGAGGACCCCCGCACCACGCAGTTCGTGGGGGTCGACGACCTGGTCAGCCACTCCGGCGAGGAGTACCAGGAGCCGGACGCCTTCGCCCACCTCTTCCGCGACCAGCAGCAGGGCGGCTACCAGGACCCGCGCCAGAACGGCTACCAGGACCCCGGGCAGGGCTACGGCGACGCCCTTCAAGGGGGCTACCAGTCCACCGGGCAGTACGGCTACCAGTCCCCGCAGGAGATGAGCGGGTACCCGCAAGCGGAGGTCCCCTCGGTTCCGGGCCCCGCCCCGGTACCGGCCGCCGGGCAGGGCCCGGTGGGGCCGTACGCGCCCGCCCCGGCCGGTGCCGAGGCCGCTGCCCGGACAGCCGTCTCCGCTCCCGCCGAGGCGCCGGCGGCCAAGAAGGGCGGCAAGGCCGGCGGGCTGCTGAAGTCGAGCGCCGTCATGGCGGCGGGCACGCTGGTCTCGCGCCTCACCGGCTTCGTCCGGTCAGCGCTGATCGCCTCGGCCCTCGGCATCGGAGTGCTGGGCGACACCTTCCAGGTGGCCTACCAGCTGCCCACGATGATCTACATCCTGACGGTCGGCGGTGGGCTCAACTCCGTCTTCGTCCCGCAGCTCGTGCGCAGCATGAAGGAGGACGAGGACGGAGGCGAGGCATACGCCAACCGGTTGCTCACCCTGGTCATGGTCGCGCTGGGCGCGCTGACCGTTCTCGCGATCCTCGCCGCCCCGCTGCTGATCCGTATGCTGTCCGACTCGGTCGCCAGCGACCCGGCCTCCAACCAGGTCGGCATCACCTTCGTGCGCTACTTCCTGCCCTCGATCTTCTTCATGGGCATCCACGTGGTGATGGGGCAGGTCCTCAACGCACGCGGCAAGTTCGGCGCGATGATGTGGACCCCGGTCCTGAACAACATCGTCATCATCGTGACGCTCGGAATGTTCATCTGGGTGTACGGCACCTCGGCCGACTCCGGCATGAAGGTCACCAACATCCCGCCGGAGGGCCAGCGGCTGCTGGGCGTCGGCGTGCTGCTCGGCCTGGTCGTGCAGGCCCTGGCGATGATCCCGTACCTGCGCGAGACCGGATTCAGGCTGCGGCTGCGTTTCGACTGGCGGGGCCACGGCCTCGGCAAGGCCGCGACCCTCGCCAAGTGGACGGTCCTGTTCGTCCTGGCCAACCAGGCGGGCGCACTCGTCGTCTCCCAGCTGTCCACGGCCGCCGGCAAGCACTCCGGCGTCGGCGGCACCGGTTTCTCCGCCTACGCCAACGCCCAGTTGATCTGGGGGCTGCCGCAGGCCATCATCACCGTCTCCCTGATGGCCGCGTTGCTTCCGCGGCTCTCCCGCTCGGCATCCGAGGGCGACGGCGGTGCCGTCCGTGACGACATCTCCCAGGGTCTGCGCACCACGGCCGTCGCCATCGTGCCGGTCTCCTTCGGTTTCGTCTCGCTCGGCATCCCGATGTGCACGCTGATCTTCGGCTCCTCGGGCACCGGTGACGCCACCAACATGGGCTACATGCTCATGGCTTTCGCCCTGGGCCTGATCCCCTACTCCGTCCAGTACGTCGTCCTGCGTGCCTTCTACGCCTACGAGGACACCCGGACGCCCTTCTACAACACCGTCATCGTGGCCGTGGTCAACGCGGGCGCCTCCGCACTGTGTTACTTCCTCCTTCCGGCCCGCTGGTCCGTGATCGGCATGTCCGCCGCGTACGGCCTCGCCTACGCCATCGGCGTGGGCGTCGCCTGGAACCGGCTGCGCAAGCGGCTCGGCGGCGACCTCGACGGTTCCCGGGTGCTGCGGACGTACGCGCGGCTGTGCATCGCCTCCGTGCCTGCCGCCCTGGTCAGCGGGGCGGCCTGCTACGGCATCGGTCACACTCTGGGGCAGGGAGTCGTCGGTTCGTTCGCCGCGCTGGTGGCCGGTGGAGCCCTGCTGTTCGGAATCTTCTTCATCGCCGCCCGCCGCATGCGGATCGAGGAGCTCAACTCGCTCGTGGGCATGGTCCGCGGACGGCTGGGGCGTTGAGGCCGGGGTAGGCGCACAACCATCGGCCACGGCTGTGTGTCGTGCATAGCAGCGGACTGTGGGCACAATTGGTTCCGGCGTCGGACAACGCGCGATGGATGGGGAGGCAGGAGCGACGGTGGCAGAACGGAGCACGGCTGCCGTCGACGTGGCAGACAACAGCGGTGACGAGCCGCTGACCGCCGAGGCGGACCAGTCCACGGCCGACGGGGTGGCCCAGAACCGGGAGCGGGACACGGACAACCACCAGGGGCAGGGGAGCAGCGGGACCGAGCGTCCCGGACAGAAGGTCTCACCACCCGAACTGCACAGCGGGCACAAGCTGGCCGACCGCTACCGCCTCGAGGAGTGCGTCACCCGCCTGGACGGATTCAGCAGTTGGCGAGCGGTCGACGAGAAGCTCCGTCGCGCCGTCGGCGTGCACATCCTCCCCGCACACCACACGCGCGCCCGTTCCGTGCTGGCCGCGGCCCGTTCCTCCGCCCTGCTCGGCGATCCCCGCTTCGTCCAGGTGCTCGACGCCGTCGAGGAGAACGATCTCGTCTACGTCGTCCACGAATGGCTGCCCGACGCCACCGAACTGACCACTCTGCTGTCCGCCGGCCCGCTGGAGCCGCATGACGCCTACCAGTTGGTCAGCCAGGTCGCCTCAGCCATGGCGGCGGCACATCGCGAGGGTCTCGCCCATCTGCGTCTGAACCCGAACGCCGTGCTGCGCACCTCCACCGGCCAGTGGCGCGTCCGCGGCCTCGCCGTGAACGCCGCACTGCGCGGCATCAGCTCCAACACCCCCCAGCGCACCGACACCGAGGCCATCGGCGCCCTGCTGTACGCGGCGCTCACCCAGCGCTGGCCCTATGAGAACGACGCCTACGGCCTGTCCGGCCTGCCCAAGGACATCGGTCTCATCGCCCCCGACCAGGTACGCGCCGGCATCCACCGCGGCCTGTCCGAGCTGGCCATGCGCGCCCTCGCAAACGACGGCGCCACCGCCTCCCGCCACGAGTCCCCGTGCACCACGCCGGAGGAGCTGGTGAAGGCGATCGGCGAGATGCCGCGCATCCGCCCGCCGGAGCCGGCCTTCGCCGCGCCGCCCGAGTACCAGGGCACGTCGTACCAGCAGGGCACCTACGGCCGCCCGGCGCCGCGCCCCGGCGTCGTCCAGCCGGTCGCCGCCCCGCCGCCCCCGTTGCAGAGCCGCACCGGCAAGGCCCTGAAGTGGGCGGTCTCGGCTCTCCTCATCGCCGCTCTCGGCCTGGGCAGCTGGCAGCTCGCGGACGCCCTGATGGACCGGGGCGGCAAGTCCGACAAGGGCACCCAGACCCAGACGCAGGACGGCAACGACAAGAAGGGCAAGCAACCCAAGCCGGTCCTTCCGATCCGTATCCAGGGGGCGCAGGAGTACGTCGCCAGCGGCGAGGCGCAGGCCCCGGGCGACGTCGGCAAGACGTACGACGGCGACACGTCCACGTACTGGCGGACCAAGCGTTACAACGCCGGCCCGCCGCTGGCTCCCTACAAGCCGGGCGTGGGCATCGTCTACGACCTCGGTTCGGCCCAGACCGTCTCCACGGCGTCGATAGGGCTGCGCTACCCCGGTGATCACACCACCGTGCACCTGTACGCCACGGACTCCCTGAGCCCCTCGACCGGCATCGAGGGGATGAAGGAGATCGGAAGCGCGACCACCACCGGTACGTCGCTGACGCTGAAGGCGGCGAAGACGTCGAAGACGCAGTACGTGCTGCTGTGGATCACGGACGTGCCCATGGCGCCAAGTGACGGCTACAGCGACGCGGGCTACAAACAGGCCGTCACCGACGTGAAGTTCACCGGCTGACGCTCACCGAGGGGGAGGGGGCCCGATGGCGGACGGCACCGCCCACGGCGACATGAGCGATCAGGACCTCCTGGCCCGCCACACGGCGGGCGATCCCGACGCCTTCGGCGAGCTCGTACGGCGCCATCGCGACCGGCTCTGGGCGGTCGCCCTGCGCACACTGGGCGACCGTGAGGAGGCCGCGGACGCCGTGCAGGACGCCTTCGTCTCCGCCTACCGGGCCGCCCATACGTTCCGTGGCCAATCGGCGGTCACGACCTGGCTGCACCGGATCACCGTGAACGCCTGTCTGGACCGCGCCCGCAAGGCGGCCACGCGAAAAACTTCGCCGGTGGACGACACCGAGCGTCTGGAGCGGTTGCTGGAGCCGCACGAGTCGGCCCTGGCGCCCGTCGAGAGGAACGACGTGCAGCGGCAGCTCGTCCAGGCGCTGGGCACGCTGCCGCCCGACCAGCGGGCCGCCCTGGTACTCGTGGACATGCAGGGCTATCCCGTCGCCGAGGCCGCCCGCATCCTCGATGTGCCGACCGGGACGGTGAAGAGCCGCTGCGCCCGGGGCAGAGCCAAACTGCTGCCGCTTCTCACCCACCTGCGGCCGGAGAGCCCGGGTAGTGGGAACGAACCCGGTGCGGGACGGAACCGGACTCAGGGGGCGCCCGTCCCACCGGCAGCGGCTCCCGAGGGCGCGGCCGCGGAGGACGCCGGGCCGAGTGATTCAGCTGCTGTGAAGGGCGGAGGTGGGCGAGCGTGACATCCACGACGGACACGGCCGGGCACCCGGACGTCACGGAGCTCTCCGACCTCACCGAAGGCCTGCTCACGCCGTCCCGGGCCGAGGGACTGCGTCAGCACCTGGACGAGTGCGATTCGTGCGCCGACACCCATGCCTCGCTCGAGGAGATCCGGGACCTGCTCGGCACCCTGCGCGGACCACGGGAAATGCCCAGCGACATCGCGGACCGCATCGACGCCGCGCTGGCCGCCGAGTCCGGCTCCGGTGGCGACAGCGGCGGCTCGCATGTTTCACGTGAAACATCGGCCGTCGACCGCCCGGCGGGTCACGCCGGTGCCGCCGCCGGCACCGGCCCGGGCCGCAAGGCGCGCGCACGTCGTGGGCGCCGCAGGGTCGCCGTCCTGGGCGCTGCCTTCGCCGTCGTCGCTCTAGGTGTCGCCTCGGTGATTCTGACGTCCTCGGACGACCACAAGGATCCCGGCTCCACCGCGCACGGCCGGTCGAGTGCCATCGCGGGCACCTTCTCCGAGGCAACCCTCGGGAATCAGGTCTCCAGCCTGCTCCGCACGACCTCGAGGACGCCGGGTTCCGCCCATCCTCCGCACAGCTTCGGCGTGGACCCCGGGAACGGTACGGGCACCAACAGGCCGAACGTCCTCAAGAGCGAGCCCACCGTCCCGGTCCCCTCATGCGTCCGGCAGGGCATCAGCAGCTCCGAGTCCCCCCTCGCGGCCAAGGCGGGCACCTACGACGGCAAGGACGCCTATCTGGTGGTCCTGCCCGACGCCGCCGGCGATGCGACCCGGGTCGCTGCCTACATCGTCGACGCGACCTGTGTGCACCAGCCTTCCAACCAGGCCAGGGTGCTGCTGTCACGCTCCTACACGCGGTCCTGAGACGGGAACGCGTGGTCCTCGCGGTGCGCGGTACCCCATAGGTCGGCGTGCCTCCGTGCACCCGGGCACACCGGGAATGCGCGCCCCTTAGGATCCGTTGGGTGGGGTGAGAGCAGCGAGAAAGGCTCCCACCGGCAGTAGGACACAGTCCAGAGACGAGGAATCAAGCCGTGAGCGACGTCCGTAACGTGATCATCATCGGCTCCGGGCCTGCCGGCTACACGGCGGCGCTCTACACCGCGCGCGCCTCGCTGAAGCCGCTGGTGTTCGAGGGCGCCGTCACCGCGGGCGGTGCGCTGATGAACACCACCGAGGTGGAGAACTTCCCCGGATTCCGTGACGGCATCATGGGCCCCGAGCTCATGGACAACATGCGGGCGCAGGCGGAGCGCTTCGGCGCCGAGTTGGTGCCGGACGATGTCGTCTCCGTGGACCTGACGGGGGAGATCAAGACCGTCACGGACACCGCGGGCACGGTGCACCGGGCGAAGGCCGTGATCGTCACCACCGGTTCCCAGCACCGCAAGCTCGGTCTGCCGAACGAGGACGCGCTGTCCGGCCGTGGGGTGTCCTGGTGTGCCACCTGCGACGGCTTCTTCTTCCGCGAGCAGGACATCGCCGTGATCGGCGGCGGTGACACCGCGATGGAGGAGGCCACCTTCCTCTCCCGCTTCGCCAAGTCCGTGACGGTCATCCACCGCCGGGACACCCTGCGCGCCTCCAAGGCGATGCAGGAACGCGCCTTCGCCGACCCGAAGATCAAGTTCGTCTGGGACAGCGAGGTCGCCGAGGTCCAGGGCGAGCAGAAGCTCTCCGGTCTGAAGCTGCGCAACGTCAAGACCGGCGAGCTGTCGGACCTCGCGGTGACGGGCCTGTTCATCGCGATCGGCCACGACCCGCGGACGGAGCTGTTCAAGGGCCAGCTGGAACTGGACGAGGAGGGTTACCTCAAGGTCGACTCGCCGTCCACCCGCACCAACCTGACCGGTGTCTTCGGCGCCGGTGACGTCGTCGACCACACCTACCGCCAGGCCATCACCGCGGCCGGTACCGGTTGCTCCGCCGCCCTTGACGCCGAGCGATTCCTCGCCGCTCTCGCGGACAACGAGCAGAAGGCCGAGCCCGAGAAGTCCACCGTCTGATCCCCCGAACCACCCCACCGCACGCAGCAGTTAAGGAGCCCGCCGTGGCCGGCACCCTGAAGAACGTGACCGACTCCTCCTTCGACGAGGACGTCCTGAAGAGCGACAAGCCCGTCCTGGTGGACTTCTGGGCCGCCTGGTGCGGTCCGTGCCGCCAGATCGCCCCGTCCCTCGAGGCGATCGCCGCCGAGTACGGCGACAAGATCGAGATCGTCAAGCTCAACATCGACGAGAACCCGGGCACGGCCGCCAAGTACGGCGTCATGTCGATCCCGACTCTGAACGTCTACCAGAACGGCGAGGTCGCCAAGACCATCGTCGGCGCCAAGCCGAAGGCCGCGATCGTCCGCGACCTCGAGGACTTCATCGCCGAGTGACGCGGTAGGCCGTCGAACAGACGGCGCTTGTTTCACGTGAAACACGAATGGGCCAACCCGCCGGGGTTGGCCCATTCGTGTTCGAGGAGTGCTCACAGAGGCCGCAGTGCCGGTTCCTTCTGCACAGCTCCCAGCAGTCGGTCGAGTGCCATCTCCACGTCTTCCTTCCAGGAGAGAGTCGATCGCAACTCCAGCCGCAGCCGCGGATGGGCGGGATGATGCCGGACCGTCTTGAAGCCCACCGCCAGCAGATGCTCCGCCGGCAGTACGCAGGCGGGTTCCTTCCAGCGCGCGTCCCCGAACGCCTCGATGGCCCTGAACCCGCGCCGCAACAGGTCCTTGGCGACCGTCTGGACCATCACACGGCCCAGTCCCTGACCCTGATAGCCCGGCATGACGAAGCCGGTCATCAACTGCACCGCATCCGGGGAGACGGGGCTGGTGGGGAATGCCATGGAGCGGGGCACATAGGCGGGGGGAGCGTAGAGCACGAAACCCACCGGCACGTCATCGACATAGACGACTCGTCCGCAGGAGCCCCAGTCCAGCAGGACGGCGGAGATCCAGGCTTCCTTCTCCAGCGCCCCTCTGTCCGCCTTCAGCGCGGCCTCGCCGCTGACCGGGTCCAACTCCCAGAAGACGCACGCGCGACAGCGCTGGGGAAGATCCTGGAGGTTGTCCAGCGTGAGCGGCAGCAGCCTACGACCCATGAAGGCTGATCCTCGCTTCCTGCGCCCGCAGCGCCACGAGCGGCTGTGAACCAGAAGTGCCGCCAGGGAGACACGCCATATCCGATCGCATCGTATCCACGATCCGATTCCATCCATACCGACTGAAAGCAAAGAGCGGGTTGTGTTCCGGTGGGTACCGGAACACAACCCGCTCTCTGCCGAGCGTCTGACCTGAGACCCGCTCGCACACGGTCTCAGACGTCGGTCTCCGTGTCCTCCGGCTCACCGTCCAGAAGACTCTTCTGCAGCACCGGGCCCTCGCCCGGAGCAAGCGAGCCGAGGATGCGTTCCAGATCCTCCATCGAAGCGAACTCGACGGTGATCTTGCCCTTCTTCTGCCCCAGGTCGACCTTCACCCGGGTCTCGAAGCGGTCGGACAGACGGGTGGCGAGTTCCGACAGCGCCGGGGAGACCCGGCCACCGGCACGCGGCCCCTTCGAGCGCTGGGCCGTCTTCGGCCTGGACCCCATGAGGGTCACGATCTCCTCGACGGCCCGGACCGAGAGTCCCTCGGCGACGATCCGGTGAGCCAACCGGTCCTGCTCCTCGGAGTCCTCGACCGACAGCAGTGCCCGGGCATGCCCGGCGGACAGCACTCCGGCAGCGACCCGGCGCTGTACCGCCGGCGAGAGCTTGAGCAGACGCAGGGTGTTGGAGACCTGCGGCCGGGAGCGGCCGATGCGGTCCGCCAGCTGGTCGTGGGTGCAGCTGAAGTCCTTGAGCAGCTGGTCGTAGGCGGCTGCCTCTTCGAGGGGATTCAGCTGGGCCCGGTGCAGGTTCTCCAGCAGGGCATCGAGGAGAAGCTTCTCGTCGTCCGTGGCCCGCACGATCGCCGGGATCGCCTCCAGCCCCGCCTCACGGCAGGCCCGCCAGCGCCGCTCACCCATGATGAGCTCGTAACGCTCCGGGCCGAGCTGCCGTACGACGACGGGCTGGAGGAGACCGACTTCCCTGATGGAGGTGACGAGCTCCGACAGAGCGTCCTCATCGAAGACCTCTCGCGGCTGGCGCGGGTTCGGGGTGATCGAGTCGAGGGGGATCTCAGCGAAGTGTGCGCCCATCGAAGGTACGGGAGTCTCAGCGACTACGTTCGTCCGCGGCTCCTCCGTTTCACGTGAAACAGGCGGCAGCGTGGCCACCCTCGCCGCGGCTACCCCCCGATCACTCCGGTCGGCGGTCAGCACCGGCACGGCCGTGGGGGAGGCAGAAGCGGTACCACTTCCCGTCATCGCCTGAACCGGCGGCTTCTCCCCACTCGGGGCGGCAGGGATCAGCGCGCCGAGTCCACGGCCCAGCCCCCTCCGACGCTCGCTCACTGAATCCCCTCCACCATGCTCGGGTCACTCTGTGCGCCGCTGTGGGCATGGGTGGCGTCATAACTGACGCCCACACCCTTCAGCGCGATTTCTCGTGCCGCCTCGAAGTACGAGAGGGCACCGCTCGATCCTGGATCGTAGGTCAGTACCGTCTGCCCGTAGCTGGGCGCCTCGGAGATACGGACCGAGCGAGGAATGCTCGTCCGCAGGACCTCGTCACCGAAATGGCTGCGCACCTCCTCCGCGACCTGCGACGCGAGGCGCGTCCGGCCGTCGTACATGGTGAGCAGAATGGTCGACACATGCAGCGTGGGGTTCAGATGACCCCGCACCAGGTCGACGTTGCGCAGGAGCTGTCCCAAGCCCTCCAGCGCGTAGTACTCGCACTGGATCGGGATGAGTACTTCCTCTCCGGCGACCAGCGCGTTGACGGTCAGCAGGCCCAGGGACGGCGGGCAGTCGATGAGGATGTAGTCCAGCGGCTGCTCATAAGCCTGGATCGCCCGCTGAAGTCGGCTCTCCCGGGCCACCAGGGACACCAGCTCGATCTCCGCACCGGCGAGATCGATCGTGGCGGGGGCGCAGAAGAGACCCTCGACATCGACCACGGGCTGAACCACCTCGGCCAGTGGCTTGCTCTCCACCAGCACGTCATAGATGGAAGGCACTTCCGCGTGGTGGTCGATTCCGAGGGCAGTGGAGGCGTTGCCCTGAGGGTCGAGGTCGATCACCAGGACACGGGCACCATGCAGAGCCAGCGAAGCGGCAAGGTTGACCGTAGTCGTTGTCTTGCCCACGCCGCCCTTCTGGTTGGCGACCACGATGACGCGGGTCTGTTCGGGGCGCGGCAGCCCCTCGCCGGCACGGCCTAGAGCCTCGACCGCCAGTTGGGCAGCACGACCGATGGGAGTGTCGTCCATCGGGGGTGGTGTTTCACGTGAAACATTCTCCCCCATTGACTCGGTACGGGGACCGGGGACCGGATCGGTCATCGGTCCCGCGATGTTGGCGTCGGACCGCAAGGATTCACTCTCCTCGACTTCAGGCTCGCGATGAACAGAGCCTCCCATGCCTTCGGGGTCGCGAACCAGTGAGGCCTGGCGATCTGTGGAGAAATCCACCTCTGTGGACAACTCCGTCCCCTCTCGGAGTGAACCGAGAGGCTTGCGATCACGCGGGTGGCCCGCATTGCGGCCACGGTTGATGATGCCGTGCAGCAGTGAGCGACGTTTCACGTGAAACACGATGCACAGCAGCCATGGCCGAACTGTCGCGACACTCCGGCATGTGGAGGTTCGGCAGCTTGTGTGGAGTACGTCGGCCCGAAACCCGCCCGCTCTCCGCGCCCCACTGAAGCGCACGCTGAACGGACCGATACCGCCGAACGGGCCGGTACCGGCGAACGGGCCGGTACCGGCGGAGCCACGGATCGTGCCCGGGACCCGCCGGAACGCGCCCGCACCCCGACGGACCGTGCCCGGAGATCGCCCCGAACGGACTACCGACGTCGACGCGTCCGGCCTGTCCTCGCGGCTTTCGCCCGTTTGGCCGCGAACCGCACCCCACCGGGGCTCTCCCCCACCTCGACGCGCACCACGGTCGACAGGGGATCGACGATGTCCTCGCCCACATGCAGGATGGACGTCTCCACCGCGCCGAGCTTGCTGAGCGCGGTGGCCGCGCTCTTCAGCTCCTCCTCGGCCGTGTCCCCCTTGAGCGCGAGCATCTCGCCGTAGGGGCGGAGCAGCGGAATGCCCCAGGTGGCCAGACGGTCCAGTGGAGCGACCGCCCGGGCCGTCACCACATGGACCGGTGGCAGCTTGCCCATGACCTCCTCGGCACGGCCCCGGACGACGGTGACATGGTCGAGCCCCAGAAGCTCGACGACCTCGGTGAGGAAGTTGGTACGCCGCAGCAGCGGCTCCAACAACGTGATCTTCAGGTCGTCCCGGACCAGTGCCAGCGGAATGCCCGGCAGGCCGGCGCCGGAGCCTACGTCGCACACCGTCACCCCCTCGGGAACCACCTCGGAGAGCACCGCGCAGTTGAGCAGGTGCCGCTCCCACAGACGCGGCACCTCACGCGGACCGATGAGACCTCGCTGCACACCGGCTTCGGCCAGCAGCTCGGCGTACCGGACCGCATCCGCGAAGCGATCACCGAATACGTCACGTGCCTGCTCGGGCGCAGGGGGGAGCTCCACTGCCTCCGTCACGGGGACCGTCCTTCCGTACCGCATCAGCGCGATCAGCGCCGACCACCAGAACTATCAGGCTGACAAAATTCGGCCCCGTCTGCGCAACAGACGGGGCCGGTGAAACGTGGGTCCGCTCAGGCGGGAAGCACGACGACGAAGCGCTGCGGCTCCTCGCCCTCGGACTCGCTGCGCAGGCCGGCGGCCTTGACCGCGTCGTGGACCACCTTGCGCTCGAACGGGCTCATCGGCTTCAGCTTCACGGACTCGCCGGTGCTCTTGACCTCGGCAGCGGCCTTCGCACCCAGCTCCGAGAGTTCGGCCCGCTTCTTGGCGCGGTACCCCGCGATGTCCAGCATCAGCCGGCTGCGGTCGCCGGTCTCCCGGTGCACGGCCAGGCGCGTCAGCTCCTGGAGTGCCTCCAGCACCTCGCCGTCCCGCCCGACCAGCTTCTGCAGGTCCCGGCCGCCGGCGTCGCTGATGATCGAGACAGAGGCGCGGTCGGCCTCGACATCCATGTCGATGTCGCCGTCGAGGTCGGCGATGTCCAGCAGACCCTCGAGGTAGTCCGCCGCGATCTCGCCCTCCTGTTCCAGGCGGGTCAGGGTGTCTGCACCCTCGGCAGCGGCGGAGGTGGTGCCTTCCGTCACGGGATGGGCTCCTTCTTACTTCTTGGACGGGGACTTGGGCCGCTGCGGACCCTTGCGCTGGCCGGACTGGGCCTTGCTCCGAGTGCCGTTCCCGGGCTTCGGCTCGGCCTTGCCGGCGGCGGTGGACGGGGTGTCCTGCGGCTCGTCGGACTTGCTCAGCGACGTGGTCGACTCGGCCTCATCGGCTCCGGCCGCCTTCGGGCCGCCCGACTGGCGCTGGGACTTGGACTGGCGCTTCGGCTGCTGGCGCCTCGGCGTGGCGCCGGCGGCGGTCGGGGTGGTCGTCGTGCCGTCCTCGGACTGGGCGGCCACGGCGCTCTCGCTCTTCACCACGGTGCCGTCGGGCTGGGCCGCCAGGCCCGCCTTGTTCAGACCGTTGATGAACTTGCGCTCGAACTCGTTGCGGTCGCGGCCCTTGGCGACGATCGCCTTGACGATCGCCTTCTCGCCGCGGCTGCGGGTCTTGCCGTGGTGCGTGACGTGCTTGAGCAGACGCTCCAGGTAGGAGGCCTGGGCCTTGGAACCCGGGGTCGGGTTGTTGTGGATCACGTACATCTGCTGGCCCATGGTCCACACGTTGGTGGTCAGCCAGTAGACGAGGACACCGACCGGGAAGCGGATGCCGAAGAAGGCGAACATGATGGGGAAGACGTACATCAGCATCTTCTGCTGCTGCATGAACGGCGTCTTCACCGTGGTGTCGACGTTCTTCGTCATCAGCTGGCGCTGCGTGTAGAACTGCGACGCCGACATCAGGACGATCATGACAGCGGTGACGACCCGCACGTCGGTCAGCGACGCACCGAGCTTGTGCACCGTGTCGGCGCCGTCCAGGAACTTCGCGGCCAGCGGGGCCCCGAAGATGTGCGCCTGCCGGGCGCTGGCCAGCAGGGAGTCGTTGATGTAACCGATCTTGGTGCCCGACGCGATGCCGTTGAGCACGTGGTACAGGGCGAAGAAGAACGGGGACTGCGCCAGGATGGGAAGGCACGAGGAGAGCGGGTTGGTCCCGGCCTCCTTGTACAGCTTCATCATCTCTTCGGACTGACGCTGCTTGTCGTTCTTGTAGCGCTCCTGGATCTTCTTCATCTCCGGCTGGAGCGTCTGCATCGCGCGGGTCGCCTTGATCTGCTTCACGAAGAGCGGGATCAGGCAGATGCGGATCAGTACCACCAGGGACACGATGGACAGGCCCCAGGCCCACCCGGAGTCAGGGCCGAAGATCGCGCCGTAGACCGTGTGGAACTGGACGATGACCCAGGAAACGGGCCAGGTGATGAAACTGAAGAGGCTGGCAATCGTGTCCACTAATCATGCTCCTTGGGCATGGGACGAGGTCTCTGCGGCCGGGCTCGAGGGGTTGTCCCCGTCGGTGGCCGGTTCGGCGGCGGAGGGCCCGCCCCTGCGCGCACGCCAGGCGTCGCGCAGCATTTCGTGCCACCGCGGACGCTTGCGCGGCGGGACATGGTCCACACCGCCCAGCGACCACGGATTGCACCGCAGGATGCGCCAGGCGGTGAGTGCCGTCCCTTTGATCGCACCATGCCGGTCGATGGCCGTGTAGCCGTAGTGGGAACACGACGGGTAGTACTTGCACACCGGCCCCAGCAGCGGACTGATCGTCCACTGGTACAGCTTGATCAGGGCCAGCAGCGGGTACTTCATCGTGCGCCCCCTCCCAGCAGTCGTTGAAGGGCGGCATCCAGGTCTCGGGCCAGCTGCGCGTGGTCGGCGTCGCCCGCACCGGGCAGCGCTCGTACGACTACCAGGCTACCGGGGGGCAACAGGGTGACCCGGTCACGCATCAGATGGCGAAGTCTGCGCTTCACCGCGTTGCGTACGACCGCTCCACCCACTGCCTTGCTCACGACGAAACCCGCACGCGACGGGGGAGCGCTCTCCCCTGGCGCGTGCGGGTCCGTGGCACCGCTACGAAGATGGACGACAAGGAGTGGGCGTCCGGCCCGGCGCCCTCGTCGTACCGCGGTCGCGAAGTCCTCGCGCCGCCTCAGCCGGTTCTCGGTAGGCAGCACGATGTCATGACCTGATCGGGATCAGGCGGACAGACGGGCGCGACCCTTGCTACGGCGGGACGCGAGAATCGCGCGGCCGGCACGGGTGCGCATACGCAGCCGGAAGCCGTGGGTCTTCGCGCGACGACGGTTGTTCGGCTGGAAGGTGCGCTTGCTCACTCGGGGGCTCCAGAAAGAATCAGTAGTGGCGGGGTGCCGTCCTGGCTGTCACCGTGCGCCCACGAGTAGCTCGCAGTTACGCCCGTGTGCACCGCTTACGGATCGCCTTGACGCGATCTGTGCCCTTCGGAGGCAGGCGGCAGCAGCCATCGACAACTCGACCTGGTTACGGTACGCGCGGCCGGGCCGTCCGGTCAAACCGGCTGCCGGTGCGGGACACTGTCCACAGCCTGGGGACAACAACTTGAACCGTACCGGCCGCGCTGACTACCGTGGCTGGTCTCCCATTCGTTCCCTTGTCCCCCGTTTACATCCCGACCCGTCCCGAACCACACGTTCGTGGGACCCCGTGAGAGAGCGTGCCCTGTGGCTGACGTACCTGCCGATCTTGCCGCAGTGTGGCCACGAGTACTCGAACAGCTCCTCGGCGAGGGGCGCGGCCAAGGCGTGGAGACGAAGGACGAGCACTGGATCCGCCGGTGCCAGCCGCTGGCGCTGGTCGCGGACACCGCCCTGCTCGCCGTCCCGAACGAGTTCGCGAAGAACGTGCTCGAAGGTCGCCTCGCCCCGGTCGTCAGCGAGACCCTGAGCCGCGAGTGCGGCCGGCCGATCCGTATCGCGATCACCGTCGACAGCTCCGTCGGTGAACCCCAGGCCCCTGCGCCCCCGGCCCCCAAGCCGCGCTACGAGGAGCAGGAGCTGCCCACCGGCCAGGGCGGCTACGAGGGGTACGGCCGCCACCGGTCCGACCACCGCGCCGAGGGCCACCGCCCCGGCCGCGGGGAGCAGCACCAGGGCGGCCCCGGCGAGCCGCCGCCCTCGCGCACCGGCCCCCAGTCGGCCGACGGCGCCGACTCGCTCCCGACCGCCCGGCCCGCCTACCCCTCGGAGTACGGCGAGTACCAGCGCCCCGAGCCCGGCGCCTGGCCGCGTCCCGCCCAGGACGACTACGGCTGGCAGCAGCAGCGGCTCGGCTTCCCCGAGCGGGACCCGTACGCGTCGCCCGCCCAGGAGCCGTACGGCACGCGCGACGGGTACGGGCAGCAGGACGCCTACGGCGCACCGGACGCGTACGGCGCACAGGACGGATACGGCGGGCAGGAGCCGTACGGATCTCCGAACGATTCCTACCCACCGGCCCAGGACTACCGGCCGCGGCCGGTCGAGCGCCCGTCGTACGACCAGCCGCGCCCGGACTACGACTCCGCGCGCAACGACTACGACCAGCGTGACTACGACCAGCGCGACTCCGGCCGCCGGGAGCTGCCCGAGTCGTCGGCCGGTCCGGGGCGCGGGCACCGCGGCGGTCCGGCGGGCCCGAACCCGCCCGGCCACGGCACCTCCGGTCCGTCCTCCAAGCCGGCCCCCGGCCCGGGTGAGCCGACGGCGCGGCTCAACCCCAAGTACCTCTTCGACACGTTCGTCATCGGCGCCTCCAACCGCTTCGCGCACGCGGCCGCGGTCGCCGTCGCCGAAGCACCGGCCAAGGCGTACAACCCCCTCTTCATCTACGGGGAGTCGGGGCTCGGCAAGACGCACCTGCTGCACGCGATCGGGCACTACGCCCGGAGCCTGTACCCGGGCACACGCGTGCGGTACGTGAGCTCGGAGGAGTTCACCAACGAGTTCATCAACTCCATCCGCGACGGCAAGGGCGACAGCTTCCGCAAGCGCTACCGCGAGATGGACATCCTGCTCGTCGACGACATCCAGTTCCTGGCGGACAAGGAGTCGACGCAGGAGGAGTTCTTCCACACCTTCAACACCCTGCACAACGCCAACAAGCAGATCGTCCTCTCCAGCGACCGGCCGCCCAAGCAGCTGGTGACGCTGGAGGACCGGCTGCGCAACCGGTTCGAGTGGGGCCTGATCACCGACGTCCAGCCGCCGGAGCTGGAGACGCGCATCGCGATCCTGCGCAAGAAGGCGGTGCAGGAACAGCTCAACGCGCCGCCGGAGGTGCTGGAGTTCATCGCCTCCCGGATCTCGCGCAACATCCGCGAACTGGAGGGCGCGCTGATCCGGGTGACGGCCTTCGCCTCGCTCAACCGGCAGCCGGTGGACCTGGGCCTGACGGAGATCGTCCTCAAGGACCTGATCCCCGGCGGCGAGGACTCGGCCCCGGAGATCACCGCGACGGCGATCATGGCGTCCACCGCCGACTACTTCGGCCTCACGGTCGAGGACCTGTGCGGCACCTCGCGCGGACGCGCGCTGGTCACGGCCCGCCAGATCGCCATGTACCTGTGCCGTGAACTGACCGATCTGTCGTTGCCGAAGATCGGCGCGCAGTTCGGCGGCCGCGACCACACGACCGTCATGCACGCCGACCGCAAGATCCGCGCGCTGATGGCGGAGCGGCGCTCCATCTACAACCAGGTCACCGAGCTGACCAACCGGATCAAGAACGGCTGACACCCGGTCCCGGCCGGCCCGGCCGGTCAGGACCGTCGAGGGCGCCCCGGGGAGACCTGGGGCGCCCTCGGTCGTCCCCGGGGCGGTTGAGAGCGCTGGGGGCAGCGGTGAGAGGCCCCCGGGGCGGTGGCAAGGGGCCCGGGAACGGTGAGAAGTCCGGGGCGCGGCCCCTGCGGGCCCGGGGCGCTCCTGTGGCCCCGGAGTGACGGCCCAGGAGTCCCTCCGCGGCCGGCCAGGCCGCACACGAGCCGGGCACACCACCCCTGGGCCGGCCTCGCATGAGCCGGGCTCCACCCCCGGACCGGCCGCCCGCGCCCGTGGCCGCCCCGGGACCGTCCCGGACGGCCCCCGGCCCCGCCCGGGACAGGCGCTCACGCCCCTCCCGGGCCGTCCCGGAGCAGCCCGCGCACCTTGCCGCACCGCCCCGAGCGCGAGTCGTTGTTCGAATCCGGCCCGGGTTACGGCCGCTCTCCACAGATTCGCCGACTTTTTCCCGTCCACACCCTGGGGACCGCGGAGTTGTCCAGATGGCGTCCACAGGCTTGGCTGTCGGGAGATCATCAGGCCAGCTCAGCCGCCTGTGGATCCGTGGACGAACGACTTCCACAGGCTGTGGACAATCTGACGATCCACAGGCTGTGCATGAAGTTGTCCACGGGCAACCCACAGGCTGAGCCCCGTTGTCCCCAATGATCGACGCCTTCTCCACATGCCTGTCCACTGTTCGGCAACGCTGCGCCCCCGGTCACCGCGTCGAGTGAAAGCCGTCACACCAAGCTGCCGGGTTGGGGTGTGGGAAACGTGGGTAAATCTGGGGACGCAGCTGGGGAGAACTGCCCTCAGGCTGTGGGCGGGGTGTGCAGAACTTTCCGTTCTCCACAGAGACGCCCGGTTGTCCACCGCCGCCACCCACAGGGCCCGTGGACAAAATTCCCATGCTGACCTGGGCAAACGCGGTTATCCACGGTATCCACAGGCCCTACTACTACTCCCGACTAGAGAGAGCCTGGGATTCGTTTCGAAGCGGGACCTGTGCACAACTCGTCCCATCGAGCCCGGCCGCCCCTCGGAGCGACTTGACCCCGACAGGCGCCCACTGTCAGCGGCGTGCGTCAGACTGGTCCCCGGTGTCCTTCCCGTCGCTGTGGGCGGTGACACCGAGTCGGAGGACTCAGAAGCAACAGCAGGAGGCGGCTTACGGTGAAGATCCGGGTGGAACGCGACGTACTCGCGGAGGCAGTGGCCTGGGCGGCACGCAGTCTCCCGGCCCGTCCGCCGGCGCCTGTTCTCGCCGGCCTGCTGCTGAAGGCGGAGGACGGCCAGCTGAGTCTGTCCAGCTTCGACTACGAGGTCTCCGCGCGCGTCTCGGTGGAGGCCGAGGTCGAGGAGGAGGGCACCGTCCTGGTCTCCGGCCGGCTGCTCGCCGACATCTCCCGCGCCCTGCCCAACCGCCCGGTGGAGATTTCCACAGACGGTGTACGGGCGACGGTGGTCTGCGGCTCCTCCCGCTTCACCCTGCACACACTGCCTGTGGAGGAGTACCCGGCGCTGCCGCAGATGCCGAACGCGACGGGCACGGTCCCCGGCGAGGTGTTCGCCTCCGCCGTGCAGCAGGTCGCCATCGCGGCCGGCCGCGACGACACGCTGCCGGTGCTCACCGGTGTCCGCATCGAGATCGAGGGCGACACGGTCACGCTGGCCTCCACCGACCGCTACCGCTTCGCGGTCCGCGAGTTCCTGTGGAAGCCGGAGAACCCGGAGGTCTCCGCGGTCGCCCTGGTCCCCGCGAAGACGCTCCAGGACACCGCCAAGGCTTTGACCAGCGGCGACAGTGTGATCCTGGCGCTGTCCGGGTCCGGCGCGGGCGAGGGCCTGATCGGCTTCGAGGGCGCCGGACGCCGTACGACGACCCGCCTGCTCGAGGGCGACCTGCCGAAGTACCGCACGCTGTTCCCGACGGAGTTCAACTCCGTCGCCGTCATCGAGACCGCCCCCTTCGTGGAGGCCGTCAAGCGTGTGGCCCTGGTCGCCGAGCGCAACACTCCGGTGCGCCTGAGCTTCGAGCAGGGTGTGCTCATCCTGGAGGCCGGCTCCAGCGACGACGCACAGGCTGTGGAAAGGGTCGACGCCCAGCTCGACGGCGACGACATCTCCATCGCCTTCAACCCGACGTTCCTGCTGGACGGCCTCAGCGCCATCGACTCCCCGGTGGCCCAGCTGTCCTTCACCACCTCCACCAAGCCCGCCCTGCTCAGCGGCAGGCCGGCGGTGGACGCCGAGCCGGACGACGCCTACAAGTACCTGATCATGCCGGTGCGGCTGAGCGGCTGAGCCGTCGCCCGGGGTGGGTCGCCCCCGCCCGCCCAGGGTCGCGGCGCGGCCGAGCCGTCGAAGCGTCGGCGGCGGGTGCGGGGCGTGGGCACCGTATGAGCGCGTATGCCCACGGATGTGCGCCGACGTCCGGGTCTAGGCTCGGCACGGGCACGCAAGTGCCCTCATGCCACGTCGGAAACCTAAGGACACAACTGATGGAGCTCGGTCTCGTCGGCCTCGGCAAGATGGGCGGCAACATGCGCGAGCGGATCCGCCGCGCGGGCCACACCGTCATCGGATACGACCGCAATCCCGACCTCGCGGACGTCGACAGCCTCAAGGAGCTCGTGGGCAGGCTCCAGGCGCCCCGGGTGGTCTGGGTGATGGTCCCGGCCGGCGCCCCGACCCAGTCGACCATCGACGAACTCGCCGGGCTGCTCGAGCCCGGCGACGTGGTCGTGGACGGCGGCAACTCCCGCTGGACGGACGACGAGAAGCACGCCGAGGAGCTGGCCGCCAAGGGCATAGGCTTCGTCGACTGCGGCGTCTCCGGAGGCGTCTGGGGCCTGGAGAACGGGTACGCGCTGATGTACGGCGGCGACGCGGAGAACGTCGCCCGGGTGCGGCCGGTCTTCGACGCGCTCAAGCCGGAGGGCGACTTCGGCTCGGTGCACGCCGGCAAGGTGGGCGCGGGCCACTTCGCGAAGATGGTCCACAACGGCATCGAGTACGCGATGATGCAGGCCTACGCCGAGGGCTGGGAGCTGCTGGAGAAGGTCGACTCCGTGGAGAACGTCCGCGAGGTCTTCCGCTCCTGGCAGGAGGGCACCGTCATCCGCTCCTGGCTGCTCGACCTCGCGGTCAACGCCCTCGACGACGACGAGCACCTCCAGGGACTGAAGGGGTTCGCGCAGGACTCCGGCGAGGGCCGGTGGACGGTGGAGGCGGCCATCGACAACGCCGTGCCGCTGCCCGCGATCACCGCCTCGCTGTTCGCCCGGTTCGCCTCCCGCCAGGAGGACTCGCCGCAGATGAAGATGATCGCCGCGCTGCGCAACCAGTTCGGCGGCCACGCCGTGGAGAAGAAGTAACCCACCGGACCGCTCGGCGGTCCCCGACGCTGGAGGAGGCCGGCGAACATCCATGCACGTCACGCATCTGTCGCTGGCCGACTTCCGCTCGTACGCCCGGGCCGAGGTACCGCTCGACCCGGGCGTCACCGCCTTCGTCGGTCCCAACGGCCAGGGCAAGACGAACCTCGTCGAGGCGATCGGCTACCTCGCCACCCTCGGCAGCCACCGGGTCGCCTCGGACGCCCCCCTGGTCCGGATGGGCGCCGAGCGGGCGGTCGTCCGCGCCCAGGTGCGGCAGGGCGAGCGGCAGCAACTGGTCGAGCTGGAGCTGAACCCCGGCCGCGCCAACCGCGCCCGCATCAACCGGTCCTCGCAGGTCCGGCCCAGGGACGTGCTCGGCATCGTGCGGACCGTGCTGTTCGCGCCGGAGGATCTCGCCCTGGTCAAGGGCGACCCCGGGGAGCGGCGCCGTTTCCTGGACGAGCTGGCCACGGCCCGCTCGCCGCGCATGGCGGGCGTCCGCTCCGACTACGAGCGGGTCCTCAAGCAGCGGAACACGCTGCTGAAGTCGGCCGCGCTGGCCCGTCGGCACGGTGGCCGCTCCATGGACCTGTCCACCCTTGACGTGTGGGACCAGCACCTGGCGCGCGCGGGCGCGGAGCTGCTCGCCCAGCGGCTGGACCTGATCGCGGCGCTGCAGCCGCTGGCCGACAAGGCGTACGAGCAGCTCGCGCCCGGCGGCGGCCCGGTCGCGCTGGAGTACAAGCCGTCCGCACCCGGCGAGGCCCACACGCGCGAGGGCCTGTTCGAACAGCTCATGGCGGCCCTCGCCGAGGCCCGCAAACAGGAGATCGAGCGGGGCGTCACCCTCGTCGGACCGCACCGGGACGACCTGGTCCTCAAGCTCGGCCGGCTGCCCGCCAAGGGATACGCCTCGCACGGCGAGTCCTGGTCGTACGCGCTGGCGCTGCGCCTGGCCTCGTACGACCTGCTGCGCGCCGAGGGGAACGAGCCGGTGCTGATCCTCGACGACGTCTTCGCCGAGCTGGACGCCCGGCGCCGGGAGCGCCTGGCCGAGCTGGTGGCGCCCGGCGAGCAGGTACTGGTGACCGCCGCGGTCGACGACGACGTGCCGCACGTCCTGGCCGGGACGCGGTTCGCCGTGTCGGACGGGGCGGTGGAGCGCGTATGAGCGGCGCGAGCGACGACCCGAGGGCCGGCAAGGCCTCGCAGGGAAGTGCGGGGAAGGCGCCCGAGCCCTCCGGTGTGGACCTCGCGCGCGTGGCGCTGCGCGCGGCGAAGGAGGCGGCACGCGCGCGGGGGGACGCGGCGCAGCAGAGGAAGCAGGCACGGCGCGGCGGACTGCGCTCGGGCGCGCGCGCCGACGGCCGCGATCCGCTGGCGCTCGGGGCGGCGATCAACCGGCTGATCACCGAGCGCGGGTGGGAGACCCCGGCCGCGGTGGGCGGTGTGATGGGGCGCTGGCCGCAGATCGTCGGCGCCGACGTGGCCAAGCACTGCACGCCGGAGAGGTACGACGAGGACGAGCGGGTGCTGATCGTGCGCTGCGACTCGACGGCGTGGGCGACCAACCTGCGCCTGCTCGCCCCGACGCTGGTCGCCCGGCTCAACGAGGACCTGGGCCATGGCGCGGTCCGGCTGATCAAGGTCCTGGGCCCCGGCGGCCCGGTCCGTCGGCACGGCCCGCTGCGGGCTCCCGGCAGCACGGGACCCGGCGACACCTACGGGTGACGGAACTCACACAACTTGTTCGCGGAGGCCGGACGCGGGGCGCGGAAGCGGCCGGCCGTGCGACCCGTCGTGCGTCCGCACGCTCTTGCGAATCCCGACCTGACCCGGGAGTAGCGAAGGGTTGACGGCTCGAAGCGCTGAGTGCCGCTGTGAGCCTCTTGGAGCCCCCTTCCCCATATCGGGACCCGGCGGAGACCGGTTGAGGGCGGCACATGCGGACTCAGGTACCGGCAAACCCCCATCACTGTCGGCGCTACCGGTAGACTGGAAGACAATCCCGCCCCGAACGTGGGGACCGTCCGGGAAAAGCTGAGCAACGCTGATCAAGGCTTACCAACGCAACATGCCGCAGCCGCTCCGGCAACCCGCCGACGAGCCCGGCTCGTGCTGTGCCAGAAAGGGCGCTTCGTGGCCGATTCCGGCAACCCCAACGAGAACATCCCGTCCACCGACGCCGGCGAGAACGGTGCCGCCTCTTCCAGCGGTGAGGTCACGGCCTCGTACGACGCCAGTGCCATCACCGTCCTCGAGGGCCTGGACGCGGTCCGCAAGCGACCCGGTATGTACATCGGTTCGACCGGTGAGCGAGGACTGCACCACCTCGTGTACGAGGTCGTCGACAACTCCGTCGACGAGGCGCTGGCCGGGCACGCGGACACCATCGACGTGACGATCCTGGCCGACGGCGGGGTCCGCGTCGTCGACAACGGCCGTGGCATCCCGGTGGGCATCGTCCCCTCCGAGGGCAAGCCCGCCGTCGAGGTCGTGCTGACGGTGCTGCACGCGGGCGGCAAGTTCGGCGGCGGCGGCTACGCGGTCTCCGGTGGTCTGCACGGCGTCGGCGTCTCGGTGGTGAACGCGCTGTCCTCGAAGGTCTCCGTCGAGGTCAGGACCGACGGTCACCGCTGGACGCAGGACTACAAGATGGGCGTTCCGACGGCGCCGCTGGCCAAGCACGAGGCGATCGAGCAGACCGGTACCTCGGTCACCTTCTGGGCCGACCCGGACATCTTCGAGACCACCGAGTACTCCTTCGAGACGCTCTCGCGGCGCTTCCAGGAGATGGCGTTCCTCAACAAGGGCCTGACGATCAGGCTCACCGACGAGCGGGAGTCGGCGAAGGCCACCGCCGGCGCGGACGAGGCGGGCGCCGACGAGAAGGACGAGGTCAAGTCCGTCACGTACCACTACGAGGGCGGCATCGTCGACTTCGTGAAGTACCTCAACTCCCGCAAGGGGGACGTGGTGCACCCCACCGTGATCGACCTGGAGGCCGAGGACAAGGACAAGAGCCTGTCCCTCGAGGTCGCGATGCAGTGGAACGGTGGTTACAGCGAGGGTGTGTACTCCTTCGCCAACATCATCCACACCCACGAGGGCGGCACGCACGAAGAGGGCTTCCGGGCCGCGCTGACCTCGCTGATCAACAAGTACGCGCGGGACAAGAAGCTGCTGCGCGACAAGGACGACAACCTCACCGGTGACGACATCCGCGAGGGCCTGACCGCGATCATCTCGGTCAAGCTGAGCGAGCCCCAGTTCGAGGGTCAGACCAAGACCAAGCTGGGCAACACGGAGGCGAAGACCTTCGTCCAGAAGGCGGTCTACGAGCACCTCAACGACTGGCTGGACCGCAATCCGAACGAGGCCTCGGACATCATCCGCAAGGGCATCCAGGCGGCCACCGCGCGCGTGGCGGCCCGCAAGGCCCGGGACCTCACCCGCCGCAAGGGCCTGCTGGAGTCCGCCTCCCTGCCCGGCAAGCTCTCGGACTGCCAGTCGAACGATCCCACCAAGTGCGAGATCTTCATCGTCGAGGGCGACTCCGCCGGCGGCTCGGCCAAGTCCGGCCGCAATCCCGAGTACCAGGCGATCCTCCCGATCCGCGGCAAGATCCTCAACGTCGAGAAGGCGCGCATCGACAAGATCCTGCAGAACCAGGAGATCCAGGCGCTGATCTCCGCGTTCGGCACGGGCGTGCACGAGGACTTCGACATCGCCAAGCTCCGCTATCACAAGATCATCCTGATGGCGGACGCCGACGTCGACGGCCAGCACATCAACACCCTGCTGCTGACCTTCCTGTTCCGCTTCATGCGGCCGCTGGTCGAGGCCGGGCACGTGTTCCTGTCCCGTCCCCCGCTCTACAAGATCAAGTGGGGCCGCGAGGACCTCGAGTACGCGTACTCCGACCGCGAGCGCGACGCGCTGCTGGAGATGGGCCGCCAGCGCGGCAAGCGGGTCCGGGAGGACTCGATCCAGCGCTTCAAGGGTCTTGGCGAGATGAACGCCGAGGAGCTGCGCGTGACCACCATGGACCAGGAGCACCGTGTGCTCGGCCAGGTCACCCTCGACGACGCCGCCCAGGCCGACGACCTGTTCTCGGTCCTCATGGGTGAGGACGTCGAGGCCCGCCGGCAGTTCATCCAGCGAAACGCCAAGGACGTCCGCTTCCTCGACATCTGAGTCGGTCCCAGCTGACCGCACCAGGAAGGATCCCCACCAGCAATGGCCGACGAGAACACCCCAGTCACCCCTGAAGAGGGCGGCGACCTCGCGATGCGTATCGAGCCCGTCGGGCTCGAGACGGAGATGCAGCGCTCCTACCTCGACTACGCGATGTCCGTCATCGTCTCGCGTGCGCTGCCGGACGTGCGGGACGGTCTCAAGCCCGTCCACCGCCGCGTGCTGTACGCCATGTACGACGGCGGCTACCGCCCCGAGCGCGGCTTCTACAAGTGCGCCCGCGTCGTCGGCGACGTCATGGGCAACTACCACCCGCACGGCGACTCCTCGATCTACGACGCCCTGGTGCGCCTGGCGCAGCCCTGGGCCATGCGGATGCCGCTGGTGGACTCCAACGGCAACTTCGGCTCGCCGGGCAACGACCCGGCGGCGGCCATGCGCTACACCGAGTGCAAGATGGCGCCGCTGTCGATGGAGATGGTCCGCGACATCGACGAGGAGACCGTCGACTTCACGGACAACTACGACGGGCGCTCCCAGGAGCCGACCGTCCTGCCCTCCCGCTTCCCGAACCTGCTGATCAACGGCTCGGCCGGCATCGCGGTCGGCATGGCGACCAACATCCCGCCGCACAACCTGCGCGAGGTGGCCGCCGGTGCCCAGTGGTGCCTGGAGAACCCGGAGGCCTCCCACGAGGACCTCCTGGACGCGCTCATCGAGCGCATCAAGGGCCCGGACTTCCCGACCGGCGCGCTCGTCGTCGGCCGCAAGGGCATCGACGAGGCGTACCGCACCGGCCGCGGCTCGATCACCATGCGCGCGGTCGTCGCGGTCGAGGAGATCCAGAACCGCCAGTGCCTGGTGGTCACGGAGCTGCCGTACCAGGTCAACCCGGACAACCTCGCGCAGAAGATCGCCGACCTGGTCAAGGACGGCAGGATCGGCGGCATCGCGGACGTCCGCGACGAGACCAGCTCCCGTACCGGCCAGCGGCTGGTCATCGTCCTGAAGCGGGACGCGGTCGCCAAGGTCGTGCTGAACAACCTCTACAAGCACACCGACCTGCAGACCAACTTCGGCGCCAACATGCTGGCCCTGGTCGACGGCGTGCCGCGCACCCTGTCCCTGGACGCGTTCATCCGCCACTGGGTGACGCACCAGATCGAGGTCGTCGTCCGCCGGACCCGGTTCCGGCTGCGCAAGGCCGAGGAGCGCGCCCACATCCTGCGCGGCCTGCTCAAGGCCCTGGACGCCATCGACGAGGTCATCGCGCTGATCCGGCGCAGTGCGACCGTCGAGGTCGCGCGCGAGGGCCTGAGGGGCCTGCTGGAGATCGACGACATCCAGGCCAACGCCATCCTCGAGATGCAGCTGCGCCGCCTGGCCGCCCTGGAGCGGCAGAAGATCGTCCAGGAGCACGACGAACTCCAGGCGAAGATCAACGAGTACAACGAGATCCTGGCCTCGCCGGTCCGCCAGCGCGGGATCGTCAGCGCGGAGCTGGCCGCGATCGTCGAGAAGTACGGCGACGACCGCAAGACCAAGCTGATCCCGTACGAGGGCGACATGTCCATCGAGGACCTGATCGCCGAGGAGGACATCGTCGTCACGGTCAGCCGCGGCGGCTACATCAAGCGGACCAAGACCGACGACTACCGCGCCCAGAAGCGCGGCGGCAAGGGCGTGCGCGGCACGAAGCTGAAGGAAGACGACATCGTCGACCACTTCTTCGTCTCCACCACGCACCACTGGCTGCTGTTCTTCACCAACAAGGGCCGGGTGTACCGGGCCAAGGCCTACGAGCTGCCGGACGCCGGCCGGGACGCGCGCGGCCAGCACGTCGCGAACCTGCTGGCCTTCCAGCCGGACGAGGCGATCGCGCAGATCCTCGCGATCCGCGACTACGAGGCGGCGCCCTACCTGGTGCTCGGCACCAAGGCCGGCCTGGTCAAGAAGACGCCTCTGAAGGATTACGATTCGCCGCGCTCCGGTGGTGTCATCGCCATCAACCTGCGGGAGCAGCAGGACGGTTCGGACGACGAACTGATCGGTGCCGAACTTGTCTCGGCCGAGGACGATCTGCTTCTGATCAGCAAGAAGGCGCAGTCGATCAGGTTCACCGCCTCGGACGACACGCTGCGTCCCATGGGCCGTGCCACCTCGGGCGTGAAGGGCATGAGCTTCCGCGAGAGCGACGAGCTGCTCTCGATGAATGTTGTTCGACCCGGTACGTTCGTGTTCACTGCCACTGATGGTGGGTACGCCAAGCGGACCCGAGTCGACGAGTACCGCGTCCAGGGCCGTGGCGGCCTCGGCATCAAGGCCGCCAAGATCGTGGAGGACCGCGGTTCGCTCGTGGGCGCGCTGATTGTCGAGGAGACCGACGAGATCCTCGCCATCACGCTCTCAGGCGGTGTGATTCGTACGCGAGTCAACGAGGTCAGGGAGACGGGCCGTGACACCATGGGCGTCCAACTGATCAACCTGGGCAAGCGCGATGCCGTGGTCGGCATCGCACGTAACGCCGAGGCGGGACGCGAGGCGGAGGAAGTCGACGGCGACGTGGCCGTGGACGGGGCCGTCGAGGACGTCGCGACCACCGGCACGGACGAGGGTGAGGCGCCCTCGGCCGAGTAGGACGAGGAGAGAGTCACGTGAGCGGAGCCACGGGCGCCGGATCGACCGGTACCTCCACTGGTACGGAGACGGACGGCGGCCGTGGCTCCGCCGCGCGTGCGACGGATTCGCACACGACCAACCTGAAGCCGGTCACGTCGCGCGCGACCGACTCGCGCTCGCCCGACACGCACGGATCCCGAGGGGGAACGGTGACGGACACCCGAGGCCGGCAGGCCCAGGCCGCGGCCGGTCAGCAGCAGGGCGCGGGCTCGCCGCTGCCGGGCGAACGGCAGTCGCAGCAGGCGACGGGGCCGTACCACCCGCCGCAGGCCTATCAGGCGGGGGACCGGTCGGGTTCGGTGCGCCGGCCGCGCACGGACGCCAGGACCGCGCCGCGCACCCGCAAGGCCCGGCTGCGTGTGGCCAAGGCCGACCCCTGGTCGGTGATGAAGGTCAGCTTCCTGCTCTCGATCGCGCTGGGCATCTGCACCATCGTGGCGGCCACCGTGCTGTGGATGGTCATGAACGCGATGGGCGTCTTCTCCACGGTCGGCGACACGATCTCGGAGGCGACCGGATCCAACGAGTCGAACGGTTTCGACCTGCAGTCCTTCCTGTCGCTTTCGCACGTCCTGATGTTCACGACGATCATCGCGGTCATCGACGTCGTGCTGGCGACGGCCCTCGCGACCCTCGGCGCCTTCATCTACAACCTCTCGGCCGGCTTCGTCGGCGGCATCGAACTGACGCTCGCCGAGGACGAGTGAGGGGCGTTCCCCACCTGGACCGACGACCCGGGGACAACCGATTTTGGGACTGCCCGGGTCGTGCGCTAATCTTCAGGAGTCAGCGCGCGGGACATACACCGCAGAGCGCGGCGGGGCTATAGCTCAGTTGGTTAGAGCGCATCCCTGATAAGGATGAGGCCACAGGTTCAAATCCTGTTAGCCCCACAGCGAGAAGACCCCCGGTTCAATGGACCGGGGGTCTTTCGGCATTCTGGGACACCGTTCCCGGTCGCGGGCGCATCGTGGCGAGCGTGGTGGGTCCTTCGTACCGTCCACCGTCCACCCGGGCCCGCATTGGTCCGGGATTCCGGCTCTCCGGCCGGTGGATTCCGGACTTGTGGAGTCCGGCCGTGTCCGCGGGTTCCCAGGGCTCCCCTGTCGGCGTCCGTGTCCGCCTTTCCACCCTGTGGGTCTGGCATCGACCGCTGTCCTCAGGGGAGTTGGCGGGGTGGGGCGGTGTCGGCGTGGGCTCTCGCGAGGCCGGGTGGGAGCGCCGGGTGGGAAGCAGGGGGAGAAGGGCGCGGGGAGGGCGCACGGGCGGGCCGGGTGCGGGCTCGTGGGAGCGCAGAAGATCCCCGATCGGCGCCGACCGGGGAGCTTCTGGGTATCGGTGATGTGCTGTACGCGCTTCGCCGTTGTCTCATGGGTGCGGGTGATGACGGCTCCGGTGGAGCCGGGCCGGTGCTGTCAGCGTTGCAGCGGGATGGTGGAGCGGGCCGGTGGCTCCGCCGGGGCGCAGTCGGGGGCGGTGGTGAGCGACGGCGAGTCGGCCAGTGGGCGGTGCCTGCAACTGGGGGATTTGCCGTGGGCCTCGGCGCGGATCCGCTGTTTCATCGTGGGGGGCAGTGACCGGGCGTGCCGGGCATGGGTTCTGGACCAGGAGGACGTCGCCTGCGCCGGTACCCGGGTGGTGCTCTTGGGCGCCGACTCGGGCTGCGGTGCGGCCGTGGCCGCGGTGGCGGTCGTGGTGATCAGTCCGAGCGCCGTGCAGAGCGCGAGGAAGGCGGTGACGATGGCTGTCCACAACTTCATGACCTTGTGCTGGTCCATGGCCCCTCACTTTCGGGTTGGGCGATTTGCGTACTTTGCTCATGATGTGTATGAGGGCCGCGAAGTGGTGGACCGACGCCCGTGGCGCCGCGATCTTCGGATGAACACCACTCGGATGGGGGCACGGGGGTGAAAAAGTGCGCAGACGGGAGGAGCGCGGGCAAAGTAGCACTCGGTGAAGGGTCGATCACCCTCCGGTCGGAGCGGTCCCGGTCGTCCCTACCGCCCTCCCGCACCCGGCAGTTGAGGGCCGACGCAGGTCACCGATCGGTATCGGTCGGTGTGTATAGTCGGGCGCCAGAGGTCCCCTACGTCAAGGAAAGACGAGGTCGCGCGGTGAAGAAGCTTCTCCTGGTCGCACTGGCCGCCATCGGCGGGCTCCTCGTGTACCGCCAGATCCAGGCGGATCGCGCCGAGCAGGATCTGTGGACGGAGGCGACTGACTCCGTGCCCACGGGTTCGTGAGCACCGACATCCGGTACTGAGCAGACCCCGACCGCCGCAGCGGTCGGGGTTTTGTGTTGGGAGGGGGCATACCGCCGGTCCCGTGTTGCGGCGACGGGACACACGGGGTAGCGGTCGCCTCGTGAGGCGTACGTTTCGGACGCCGGTACGGAATGCGCGGATGGCGCAACGGTGCCCGGGGCAGGATGGGCGACGTCTGGAGCGACGGTGGACGCGAAGGGTGGCGCGCGTGATGGGACGGCGGCCTACGGCGGGACGGCAGGCTCCGGCAGGGCCGGTACCGCGCGTTCCGGCAGGATCGGCCACGCGCGCTCCGGTGGACAGCTCCGCACGCGACCGGCGCGCGCGGCGCGGTCGCCGGCCGTGGCCGGCCGTCGCGGTACGCAGCGCCGCCGCGGCGGCGCTGCTGGGGCTGTCGGCCGCCGTACCGGGGCCGCGCGCGGTCGCGGCCGGGGCGCCGGGCCCGTACGACTTCACCGGCGGAGCCCGGTCCGTCAGCGGCGCACCGACCACCGCGGACGCCCGGCCGCTGGAGCCCGGCCGCACCTACCGGAGCTCGCTGCCGCGCAACGGCAAGCTCTACTACCGCCTCCGGCTCGACGCCGCCTCCACCGCCTACGTCTCCGCCACCGCCGTTCCCGGCGCGGGCACCACGGTCTCCGCCACGGACGGCCTCAGGGTGTCCGTGCGGGACGCCCACGGGGGCTCCTGCTCGTACCAGGCCACCCGGTTCGGCACGAGCCGCAGCCCGCATCCCGTCGCCGCGTGGGGCGCGCGGGAGGCCTCGGCGGGCCACACGCTGTGCCAGGGGGCCGGTACGTACTACGTGTACGTCGAGCGCATCGACGCCTCCGGCTCCTCGCCGGACACCTGGCCCCTGGAACTGGCCGTCGTGACGGAGCCGCCCCTGGCGGCGGCCGGTGCGACGAGGGCGCCCGGGACGTGGGATTCGGCCTCGCCCGGGCCGGTCACCGGCCGGGCGGGGGACCGGGCGGGCGGAGCCGGCTTCGCCACGGCGAGCCCGGTCGGACAAGGGATCTGGCGGGACCGCGTACGCCCCGGACAGACGCTCTTCTACCGGGTGCCGGTCGACTGGGGACAGCAGCTCCACGCCACCGCCGAACTCGGTGGCGCGAGCGGCGGCAGCGGCTACGCCGACGGCGCGCTGACACTGGCGCTCTACAACCCCGTGCGGGGCTGTGTGGAGGAGGCGTACGCCGGATACAGCGGGCGGCGCACGTCCGCCGCCCTCGCGCCCCTGCCGCCCGTCGCCTACGCCAACCGCTACGGCTTCGCCGACCAGGTGAAGGCCGTGCGGTTCGCCGGCTCCTACTACCTCGTCGTGCACCTCGCCGACCAGACGGCCGAGGTGTTCGGGGCCGGGCCCTACGACCTGACCCTGCGGGTGCGGGTGGACGGCGCGGCCGGACCGGGGCCGGGGTACGCGGGCCAGTCCGAGCCGCGGAACCGTTTCGAGGTCACCGCCCAGGACCGGAACGCGGCGGCACCGGCCGGTCCGGCGGGCGGCGCCACGGCGCTGCGGGCACTCGCCGTGGGCGGTATCGGTTCGGGGACGGCGGTGCTGGCCGCCCTCGGGGTGTGGACGCTGGCCGCCCGGCGGAGGGCGGTGGCCCGGTAGGGCGCCCGGCGCCGGTCACAGGCGGCTCAGCGCCCAGAAGCCCACGACGTAGCAGGCCAGTGCGAGGAGCAGCAGCGGGACCACCGCTTTGGCGGGCGGGCCGGGGCGGCGGGCGCGCACGGCACGGTGCCGGGAGACCGCCCGGGCCGGGACGGGAGTCCAGAAGTCCTCGGCGGTGTACGAGGCGGTGGCGGCTTCGGCGCGTTGCCGGAGCACGCGGGTCGCCGGACCCGCGGGGTGCCGCGGGTCCGGGTGACCGGAGGGGTGTGGAGCGTGGGGGTGCTCGTACGGGACGGCGGGGACGGCAGGGACGGTGGGGCCGCTGGGCACGGCGGTGGACGGGGTGGCGTCCCGCGCCGGAGCGACGCCGGGCCACGGTGCCGGCAGGCGGAAGTCACCGGTGCCCGGCGGGGTGGGCGGCATGCCCGGCTCGGAAGGGGTGGAGGGGCTGCCGTCGCGGTCCGGGGCCGCCGTCGGACCGGTGCCGCGCCGGAGGTCCGGGCGCGGGCCGGAAACCGGGGGGCCGGTGCCGGCCGGCGGAGGCGGGAACCCGGGGCCCGCGGCCGTGGCCGGGGCACCGGTGGGTGGGGTTCGGGCACCGGTGGGCGGGGTCCGCGCTCCGGAGGCCGGCGCCGGGACGCCGGTGGCCGGGGGAGCCGGTGCGAAGGGCCCGGATGCGGAGGACCCGGAGGAGGCGTTGGTCCGGCCGGAGTCCCCGATCTGGCCGGAGTGCCCGGTCCGGCCGGGGGCGCCGGTCCCGTCGTGCGGTCCCGCGCCGTCCGGCGTCCCGGCGCCGCTGCCGGGGCGGGCTGCGGCGGGCGGGTCGTCTGCGGCCTCCTGAAGCCCGGCAGCCGTCCGGGCCGCCCAGCCCGCTCCGGAGGTCGTCCCGGAGAGCTCGCCGACGTACTGCGACGGCCCGGCGGCCCCCTGCGACGCTCCGGCGGCCTCCTGCGACGGCCCGAGAGTCTCCTGCGACGGCCCGAGAGTCTCCTGCGACGGCCCGGCAGTCTCCTGCGACGGCCCGGCAGTCTCCTGCGACGCCCCGGCAGCCCGGCGGACGCGGGCGGCGCCGGTCGTCACGCCCGGGCTCCGTCCCAGCGGGCCGTCGGGGCCGAACCCCGGGGGCAGCGCACCGAGTTGGTCGAAGATCTCGATCAGTTCGTCCTCGGGGCCCGGCTCCGGCAGGAGTTCGACGGCCGAGGCGAGGGCCTTGCGCGCCCCCGTGGCCGTCCGGAACCGGGCCTGGGGGTCCGGTTGCAGCAGCGTGGCGACGACCTGCCACAGCGGCTCCGGGACACCCTGGGGCGCGCCCGGCGTCCCCCGCTCCGCGAAGTACTCCACGAGCGCCTTGGCGTCCGGCTTGGCGCCCTGGAGCAGATAGAGGGCGACCAGGCCGGTGGCGAACAGATCGGCGGGGAAGTCGGGCTCCGCGCCCATCATCTGCTCGGGCGAGAGGTAACCAGGCGTCCCCACCACGAGATCGGTGGCGGTCAGCCGCGGTTCGCCCAGCCGCATGGCGATGCCGAAGTCGGACAGCCGCAGTCTGGGCCGGCCGGTTCCGGTGGCTTCCAGCAGCACGTTGGCCGGCTTGACGTCGCGGTGCACCACTCCCTCCGCGTGCACCGCGGCGAGCCCCGACAGCAACTGGTCGAGGAGGGTGCAGACGAGAACCGGGGGCAGCGGGCCGTAGTCCCCGACCAGGTGGACCAGCGAGCCACCGGCCACCAGGTCCATGGTGAACAGGACCTGGTCGTCGTCGGCGGCCCAGCTGGCCGGGGCGAGCACATGGGGGTGGTCGATCCGCAGCGCCTGTTCGCGAACGAAGCGCAGCAGGGAGTGGGCGTCGCGCTGCTGCAGGACCTTGGCGGCGACGTACCGGCGGCGGCGGTGGTCCCAGGCGCGCCAGACCGCGCCGACGCCTCCGCGTCCGATCGGGTCGGCCAGTTCGTACCGGCCGGCGAAGACCTCACCCATGGCTGCGCGTCGCTCCTCCCCCTGCGGTTACCTCCCCTTGCTTCCCCCGCGACGCGCGATACGACCCCTCGGCCGGGGTCTTTCGTCGGATCGGGCCGGACCGGGGGCCGGGGCCCGCGGTGTGATCCGGACGAAAGGCCCCTGGGGTCAGTTCTGGTGGGACTGGTAGTGCGCGACGGCGTCGGAGGTACGGCCGGCGCCGTACACCCGCAGGAACTCCGCCAGTTCGGGGTGGACCGGGGCGAGGCTGTCCGCGGCCTCGATGATGTCGCCGGCGGCGGCCACCGAACGGAGCAGGGACTGGATCTCGCGGACCACCCGCTTGACCGTCGGCGCCCCCGAACCGGTCGTCGTCTGCGTGGTGGTGCTGAGCACGGAACCCCCCTGGGACCGCTTGATCTCGTCCATGCGCTCGGTCGCCTCCGCCGCGCTCACGCTGCCGTCCGCGACCTGCCCGGCCAGCTCCTGCAGCAGCTGCACCCGCTGGACGACCGCCGGATTGCCGATCTTCGCGCGCTGGCCGCTCATCAGCTGGGACAGCATCGGCGCGGACAGCCCGAGTACGGCCGCCAGACGGGCCTGGTTGAGCCCGAGATCGTCTATGAGCTTACGGAAGAGCGCCCCCAACGGCTCCCCGTACCAGTTCCGCTGCAGTTCCCGCGCCCTTGCGGTGGCTTCCTGCTGTGCGGCGTCCATTGCGTCTCCCCATCGCTTCCCCAAGTACCGTGGTTCGCTCCAGCGAACCACGCGGAGCATCTTACGGAGCGTGGTCGGGTGCGGGGACCCCCAATCTTTTTGCGGGATCCGGGGGGTGACCCGGTACTCTGGTCTGCGGCACCCGACCGGTGGGCGGTTACTCCGGCCGGATGCTTCCCGTACGGGGCCTTAGCTCAGTTGGTAGAGCGCTGTCTTTGCATGGCAGATGTCAGGGGTTCGACTCCCCTAGGCTCCACTTGAACGAACCCCGTCTGGTCTGCGGAAACGCGACCAGGCGGGGTCTTTTTCGCGTTCCTGCGGCGGTGGGGGCAGTGGCGGCGGGGCAGCGGGGTGGCGGGGTGCGTCGGCGGGAGGCGGACCGGGTCGGACCCCCTGACCCGACGCCCTGACCGGACGCCCTGACCGGGGCTGGAGGACCGGGGCGCGAGGGCCGGAGTGGACGCGATCCGGGCAGTGCCGCCGACGTCCTGGTGCCCGGGCTGAGGGCGCCGATCGGCCCGGAACCGGTGGCCGGACGCGGGCCGGAGGCCGGCGAGGAACGCCGTCCTGTCATGTCCGGCACCGGCGATTTCGCCGCGAGAGGCGCCGGGGCCTGCCGCACGGGCGATGCCGAGGTCGTCGAAGGCGAAGTGCCGGCGCGCGTAGCGCGGCGCCCTCCGGCGCGGCGCCCTCCGGGGGCCGCCGCGCCCGGCCCGGCGCCGCGCCGCGGTGCGGCATGCCGGGGCTGCTTTGGGGGGGGGCCGCGGTGACCGTGGGCGCGCTGGCGGCGGCCACTGCCGTGCCGGCCCCCGTGGTACGCCAACTCACCTGTGACAGGCTTGAGTTCGTCAATCCGAGATCCGCCGCACGACTCGGCTAACCTGACCGGGGCCGCGGACCCGCGTCGGAAATCCGGGACGACCCCGGTGGGTTCGCGCACGGCCGGTCCCGTTCTGGAGGATGAAACGATGCGCCTTGCCGATGGTCCCCACGTGGAGTGCGTGACGGAGATCGCCGCTGACCCGCAGCGGGTGTGGGAGCTGGTGTCGGACATCTCCACCTCGGCCCGGCACAGCCCGGAGCTCCAGGAGGTGGAGTGGCTGGACGGGGCCGGGGAACCGGCCGTCGGCGCGTGCTTCTCCGGCCGCAACCGCAACGCCAAGCTCGGCGAGTGGCACACCGTCAGCCGCATCGCGCGGATGACGCGGCCGAGCGTCTTCCAGTGGGAGGTCGTCCACCACGACGAGCGGCACCACGGTGAGCCGCTGGCCGTCTGGACGTACACCCTGGAGCCCCTCGCCGACGGTGCCGGCACCCGTCTGCGGCACGGCATGCGTGTCGGTCCCGCCCGCGGCCCGTTGCACGACTTCGCCGAGCGGCACCCGGAGCGGGAGGAAGAGGTCGTCGGCGGCCGGCTGGCCCTGCTCCGCACCGGCATCGAGGCCACTCTGAGCGGGGTGAAGGCGGAGGCGGAGGCCGGGCCCGAGGCGTGAGCCGAGGTTCCGGGTCGCCCGGGCGGCCCCTGGCCGCCCGGCGCGACGTTCCGGAGGGCGCCGCCGTGTGACGGGGCGTACGCCCGCCCGTGGCGGCCGGGCCGCGGCTATTCCTTGAAGCCCACGGCGCAGACGGCGTACCCCTCGTCCAGGGACTTCGCCGCCTGGTCGGGGCGCCAGAGCGTCGTCTTCACGAGGCCGGGTTCCACGAGGCGCAGACCTTCGAGGAAGGACTCGATCTGCTCCGCGGGCCGCAGGTGGTAGGAGTTGGCGGACTGGCCGTTGTAGGCGGCGATCGCGGCCTTCAGGGGCTCGCTGGTGTCGGTGCCGTCGCTCAGTGCCACATAGCTGCCCGGAGGCAGCGCGGCGATCAGCTCCTGCACCACCCGTCCGGGGTCCTCCGCGTCCGAGAGCTGCCCCATGATGCCCAGCAGGATGAGGCCGACGGGCCGGGAGAAGTCCAGCGTCTCGGCCGCCCGCGCCAGGATGCGGCCGGTGTCGCGCACGTCGGCGTCGAGGTAGGCGCACTCCCCTTCCGGGGTCCCGCGCATCAGCACCTCGGCATGCGCCAGCACGATGGGGTCGTTGTCCACGTAGACGACGCGGCTCTCGGGGGCGACGCGCTGCGCCACCTCGTGCGTGTTGTCGGCCGTGGGCAGTCCGGTGCCGATGTCCAGGAACTGACGGATGCCGGCCTCCGCGGTCAGGAAGCGGACCGACCGCTTGAGGAAGGCACGCTGCCCCCGGGCGATCGCGGCGATCTCGGGGAAGGCGTTGAGGATCAGGTCCCCGGTCTCGCTGTCGACCGGATAGTGGTCCTTGCCGCCCAGAAGGTAGTTCCACACCCGAGCTGAATGGGGTCGGTCGGTCTGCAACCGGTCCCGCCAGTCGCCACGTGATTCAGTCATGGGCAGAGCATCACACACGGTCGACGCCGTGTCATAAGGCCCCGGGCGAAGCCCCGTTGGCCAGGCGCGGACACCGGGGCCCTGGCCGACGGCCGTGGGGCCCGCGCACCGCCACCACGCACCGGCGACGGCGGTGGAGCGGGAACTGCGTCGTTCCCGCTCCACCGCCGTCGCCGGGCCATCGCGCCGGACGCCCCGGGGCACGGACCGCCCCGGGAGGGCCCGGCCCGTCGCGTGGTGTCGTCAGCCGCGGTCCTCGTTGTCGGCCGCCTCGTCCTCCGCCTCCTTCGCCTGGACCTCGGGGTCCAGCACCGCGTCCCCGCTGCCGTCCACCGAGGTCAGAGGGGACGGCTCGGGTACCTCGGTCGCGGCCGGCGGTTCCACCAGCCAGTCGGGGTTGGCCTGCTTGTCCCACCACTTCCAGGCGGCGAAGGCGCCACCGGCGAGCACGCCCACCACGGCCAACGCCTTCATGGCACGACCGGCCCGCGAACGCCGGTTCCGCCTGCGGGCCAGCTTCTGGATCTTCTGCGCCGGCACCTGGCCGCGCAGCGCGACCAGTGCGGCGGCACCGCGCGCGGCGGCCTCGTCCGCGACCGGCGCGGCCGCCGCCATCGCCTGCTCGATCTTGGGCCTCGAGTACTCGGCGGCCTGCCGGGCGGCCCTGCGGGTCCGTTCGGCGGCCTCCTGGGCGGCCTGGTCGACCCTGGGCGGCATATGGGCCACGGCCTGCGCGCGGGCCTGCTCCAGCCGGGGTGCGACGTAGGCGCCGTACTGGACGCGGGCCTGGTCGGCGGCGAGCGACACCTTGGGCGCGAGCCGTACGCGGGCCTCGTGCGCGTACTGCGCGGCCCTCTCCTTGGCCGTGTCGGCGTAGGGCGCCACCACTTCCGCGGCGTGCAGCACGCTGTCCTTCGCCGAGCCGGTCGCGGCGCGCACGCTGTCGATGCGGGTCACGGGTTCCTCCTCCTCGGTGGCGTACGGTAATCCGACTGTCCACCCTTTTGCGGATCATGCCTGTGAACGGACCCGGAGGCATGTGTGCACGGGCATCCGGGTGGGCGGGAGCTCGGGCCTCCCGGCGGCCCTTCCGTTCAAGGGGTCGACGAGAGACGATCAAATACGACGACAGATGAATACGGGCATCGGGAGCTTTTCGTCGACAATGCCACGGATCGTCGCGTCGCGCTCCCGACCCGGGAAGACTCGCCCCGATTTCCGCAACCGATTCCGGCGGATGCCCGCCCGGAAGAGGTCGCCGGGCGACGTACGGCGACCGTCGTGCGAGGATCGGGGGGTTACCGGAAGACAACGGAAGGCAGATCGTGGCTGAGCAGCTCCACGCCACCCTGAAGACCAACCACGGCGACATCGAGGTCCGGCTCCTGCCGAACCACGCCCCCGAGACGGTCCGCAACTTCGTGGAACTCGCCAAGGGCGAGCGCGAGTGGGTCAACCCCGCCACCGGCGAGAAGACCACGGCGAAGCTGTACGACGGCACGGTCTTCCACCGGGTGATCAGTGGCTTCATGATCCAGGGCGGTGACCCGCTGGGCAACGGCACCGGCGGTCCCGGCTACCAGTTCAAGGACGAGTTCCACCCGGACCTCGCCTTCGACAAGCCCTACCTGCTGGCGATGGCCAACGCGGGCCCGGGCACCAACGGCTCGCAGTTCTTCATCACCGTCTCCCCGACGGCGTGGCTGACCCGCAAGCACACCATCTTCGGCGAGGTCGCCGACGCGGCCAGCCAGAAGGTCGTGGACTCCATCGCGACCACGCAGACCAACCCGCGCACCGACCGCCCGGTGCAGGACGTCGTCATCGAGACGGTCGTCATCAAGGGCGGCGACCAGGCCGGTGACGTGAAGATCGACAAGGTCTGAGAGCCGTTCCTCCGTCCTCCGCGCGGAACGCGGAGCGAGGGAACCAAACGCCCCGCTCGTCCGTAAGGATGAGCGGGGCGGCGCGTTCCCACGACGAGACCTGAGAGGACCCCATGGACCAGGCACCAGGCCACCCGCAGGGCCCGGCCGACCACGGCGCGGCAGGCCGCGGCCCGGCGGACCCGGGGCCGCAGGGCGCCCAGGGCCTGCCCACCTGCTACCGCCACCCGGACCGCGAGACCGGCATCCGCTGCGTCCGCTGCGAGCGGCCGATCTGCCCCGAGTGCATGGTGAACGCCTCCGTCGGGTTCCAGTGCCCGGAGTGCGTGCGCGGCGGATCGGGCACGGGGCACGCGCCCGCCGCCTCCCGGCCCCGCACCCTGGCCGGCGGCACGATGGCCACCGACCCGCGACTGCTGACCAAGATCCTCATCGGGCTCAACCTCGCGGTGTTCATCGCGATCCGGGTGCACCCCGCGCTCCTCGACCGCCTGGTCCTCGTGGGCTCCTGGCCGCCGGCGCCGTTCACCCCGACGTCGGGTGTCGCGCAGGGCGAGTGGTACCGCCTGGTGACGTCGATGTTCGCGCACCAGGAGATCTGGCACATCCTCTTCAACATGCTGAGCCTGTGGTGGATCGGCGGCCCCCTGGAGGCGGCCCTGGGCCGGGTGCGCTATCTCGCGCTCTACCTCGTCTCGGGGCTGGCGGGCGGCGCGCTGACCTATCTGCTGGCCTCCCCGTCGCAGGCCTCGCTCGGCGCCTCCGGCGCGATCTTCGGCCTCTTCGGCGCGACCGCCGTGCTCATGCGCCGGCTGCGCTACGACATGCGGCCGGTCATCGCCCTGCTGGTGATCAACCTGGTCTTCACCTTCGGCTGGGGGAACATCGCCTGGCAGGCCCACATCGGCGGCCTGGTCGCCGGGGTGCTGGTGGGCTACGCGATGGTCCACGCACCGCGCGAGCGGCGGTCCCTCGTCCAGTACGGCACCTGTGCGCTGGTGCTGGCCGCGGTGGTGGTCATGACGGTGCTGAGGACGACCCAGCTCACCTGAGAACGACCGGTGACCGACCCCTGATCATCTTTGTCCACAGTCTGTGCCGGATCTTGTGCACAGTGTGTTGGAGCGACTGCGCCCCCTGTCGCCGACCCGCATGTGTGCAGGTCAGACAGGGGGCGAACAGGTTTCCGAGGACAGTGTGACAGTCGTACCGGTGTCAATGGGGGACTGGTTATCCACAGATCGTCGGGTTTTCCCCAGGCTTCGTGTGGAAATTCGACCAGGCCTGTGGATAACTCAGCGGATAGCCGTGGGCAGAGCTGTGTTCACCGCACGGCGGTATCGCCTTCACCACGTCCGGCGAAGGCGGACCCGGCCCGCCCGGCGGACCCCTCCACCGCCTCCGGCGGAGGGTCTCACCATGTCAGCGGAGGCCGCCGCGCTCTGCCCGGCGGCCTACTTCCACTGCGTGGAGACGCCGAACCCGGCGGCGATGAAGCCGAAGCCCACCACGATGTTCCAGTTGTCCAGCGCGTCGATGGGCAGCGAGCCGTCGGTCACATAGAAGACGACGATCCAGGCCAGGCCGATGACGAACATCGCCAGCATGACCGGCGCCACCCAGCCGCGGCTCTCCAGCTTGATGACCGCGGCCTGCTTCGCGGGCGGCGGTGAGTAGTCGGCCTTCTTGCGGATACGTGACTTCGGCACGAGGGTCTCTCCTGTCGATGCGCTGCGTGGCCGCGCAGGGAACTGGACTGGCTCCGGAGCAGCGTACAAGGGGAGACCTGGCGCTCCCCCGGGCGTCCGTTAGCGTAGTGCTTCCGCGGCGCCTAAGGAGATAAGGGTACGTTGAGCAATTCAGCCGACTCTCCCGGGACGGGCACCGGCCCGGCCCGCACGCGTCGTTTCCGGCCCGTGCGGATCCTCACCGTGGCCGTCTTCGCCCTCGCCGGGCTGATCTTCTTCACCAGTTTCAACACGGCCAAGGGCACCAACATCCGGACCGACACCTCCCTGCTGAAGCTGTCCGACCTGATCCAGGAGCGCAGCCGCAAGAACAAGGAGCTCGACGAGTCCAACGCCGCCGTGCGCGACGACGTCGAATCCCTGGCCCAGAGCGACGGCGGCGGCACCGAGGCGCAGGACCGGAAGCTGTCCGGCCTGGAGAAGGACGCGGGCACCCGCCCGGTCACGGGCAAGGCGGTCACGGTCACGCTCAACGACGCCCCGCCCAACGCCACCGCCAAGCTGCCCGGCTACCCCGAGCCGCAGCCCGACTACCTGGTCATCCACCAGCAGGACCTGCAGGCCGTGGTCAACGCGCTGTGGAACGGCGGGGCCCAGGGCATCAAGGTCATGGACCAGCGGCTGATCTCCACCAGCGCGGTGCGCTGCGTGGGCAACACGCTGATCCTCCAGGGCCGCGTCTACTCGCCGCCCTACAAGATCACGGCGGTCGGCGACCCGGACAAGCTCCAGAAGGCGCTCGCGAACTCCCCGGCGATCCAGAACTACATGGTGTACGTCAACGTCTACGGCCTCGGCTGGAAGGTCACCGAGGACGGCACGAGGACCCTGCCCGGCTACTCGGGCGCCGTGGACCTGCACTACGCCGAGCCGGTGGCGTAGCGGTTCTCCACAGGCCGGGAAACAGGGGGCACCGCGCCGTTAGTCTGGTCCCGTACGGCGTGAATCCGGTGCCGTGGCGAGACGGAAGGGACGGCATGTACGGCTGGATCTGGCGGCATCTGCCGGGGAACGCGTGGTCCAAGGCGCTGATCTCACTGGTGCTGGCACTGGCCGTGGTCTACGTGCTGTTCCAGTACGTCTTCCCGTGGGCCGAACCGCTGCTTCCCTTCAACGATGTGACGGTGGACAACCAGTGAGTGCGCGGATTCTCGTCGTCGACAACTACGACAGCTTCGTCTTCAACCTGGTCCAGTACCTGTACCAGCTGGGCGCCGAGTGCGAGGTGCTGCGCAACGACGAGGTGTCGACGGCGCACGCCCAGGACGGCTTCGACGGCGTGCTGCTCTCGCCGGGGCCGGGCACCCCCGAGCAGGCCGGCGTGTGCGTGGACATGGTCCGGCACTGCGCCGCCACCGGCGTGCCCGTCTTCGGCGTGTGCCTGGGCATGCAGTCGATGCAGGTGGCGTACGGCGGTGTCGTGGACCGCGCGCCCGAACTGCTGCACGGCAAGACCTCGCCGGTCGAGCACGAGGGCAAGGGCGTCTTCGCGGGGCTGCCCTCCCCCTTCACGGCGACCCGGTACCACTCGCTGGCCGCCGAGCCCGCGACCGTGCCGCCCGAGCTGGAGGTCACGGCCCGGACGCCCGACGGCATCATCATGGGCCTGCGCCACCGCGAGCTGCCCGTCGAGGGCGTGCAGTTCCACCCCGAGTCGGTGCTGACCGAGCACGGGCACCGGATGCTGGCCAACTGGCTGGCGGAGTGCGGCGACCAGCAGGCCGTGGCGAGGTCGGCGGGGCTTGCCCCGGTGGTGGGCAGGGCCACGGCGTGACCGCGCTGCGCCCCGAGCGCGAGTCCGGCGCGGACTGGTACGGCACGGAGGCGTACGACGCCGCCGGGGAGCCGTACGCCCCGGCGCCGTACGACCCGCACGGCTCGGCGGCGCACGACGGCACCCCTGGTCCGGCGCATTACGACTCGCACGGCGCGCACGGCTCGGCGGCGCAGGCCGGCGCCCCCGGTCCGGCGCATTACGACCCGTACGGCTCGGCGGCGTACCGCTCGGAGCGGCCGGCCCCGCGGGGGCCAGGGACCCGTCGTCCTCGGCACCCGGCCCCGGCCGACGACGAGACGATGGCGCTGCGGGTTCCGGATCCGCCTCCGGCGGCCTCTGGAGCCCCCTCCGGCGCGCCGGGCAGCGGAGTGCCGCACGAGGGCCGTGCGGCGCGCAGGAAGGCCGCCAGGGGCCGCCACGGCCGCCATGGCGGAGCCGCCGGGACCGCTGGTGCGGCGGGGACCGGTGGGGCTGACGGGTTCGGCGGTGCGTCCTCGGCGGGGGGCGGGGCGGACGACGCCCCGCTGTCCCGGGTGGAGGCCCGCCGACGGGCACGGGCCCGCCGGGCCGGGCCGGGCGTGGTCGCCAGCCGGGTCATCGGCGAGCTGTGCATCACCACTGGTGTGGTGATGCTGCTGTTCGTCGCCTACCAGCTGTGGTGGACGAACGTCCGCGCGCACGCGGAGGCGGGCAACGAGACGCACCAGTTGCAGGACGACTGGGCGAGCGGCAAGCGCAACCCGGGGACGTTCGAGCCGGGACAGGGCTTCGCCATCCTGCACATCCCCGTACTGGACGTGGTGGCGCCGATCGCCGAGGGCACCAGCAAGACGAGGGTCCTGGACAAGGGCATGGTCGGGCACTACGGCCCGGGCGACCTCGACACGGCGATGCCGGGCGCGAAGACGGGCAACTTCGGGCTGGCCGGCCACCGCAACACCCACGGCGAACCGTTCCGGTACATCAACAGGCTCAGGCCGGGCGACCCGATCGTGGTCGAGACGCAGGACACGTACTTCGTCTACAAGATGACGAGGATGCTGCCGGTGACATCGCCGGCCAACACCGGCGTCCTCGACCCGGTCCCCAGGGGCTCGGGCTTCACCGGCCCCGGCCGCTACATCACGCTCACCACCTGCACGCCGGAGTTCACCAGCAAGTACCGGCTGATCGTCTGGGGCAAGATGGTCGAGGAACGGCCGCGCAGCAAGGGCAAGCCGGATGCGCTCGTCAGTTAAAGGGCAGATGCGACAGTGGCAGCGACCACGGACGACACGGCAGAGCACACCGAGGACCGGGCGGCGGCCCGCCGCCGCCCCGGCCGGCTGGCCGTGGCGGTCAGCGTCCTCGGTGAACTCCTCATCACGGCGGGCCTGGTCCTCGGCCTGTTCGTCGTCTACTCGCTCTGGTGGACCAACGTCATAGCGGACCGCAGGGCCGACAGGCAGGGCCACAAGGTCCGCGACGAGTGGGCCCACTCCGCCCCCGGCGGCCCCGGCGCGCTGGACACCAAGGACGGCATCGGCTTCCTGCACGTGCCGTCCATGGGCGACGGCGAGGTCCTGGTCAAGAAGGGCGCCTCGACGGACGTCCTGAACGACGGGGTGGCCGGCTACTACACCGACCCGGTGGAGGCGACCCTTCCGATGAGCGGCAAGGAGGGCAACTTCTCCCTCGCCGCCCACCGGGACGGGCACGGGGCGAAGTTCCACAACATCGACAAGATCGAGAAGGGCGACCCGATCGTCTTCGAGACGCGCGACAAGTGGTACGTCTACAAGGTCTACGACATCCTGCCCGAGACCTCGAAGTACGACGTCAAGGTCATCTCGCAGATCCCGGCGGAGTCGGGCGTGACCAGGCCCGGCCACTACATCACCCTGACGACCTGCACCCCGGTCTACACCTCCCGCTACCGGTACATCGTCTGGGGCGAGCTGGTCCGGGTGGACGCGGTGGACGCCGAGCGGACCCCGCCGAAGGAACTGCGCTGAAGCGGTGACGCCCGCCGGCACGACGGAGCCCCGGCACCCTCTCGAAAGGGCGCCGGGGCTCCGTCGCGTCAGGGCCGGACGGCCGGGCGGTCAGCCGAAGATGCCGCCGTTGCCGTTGCCCCCGTTGTTGTTCCCACCGTTGTTCCCGCCGTTGCCGCCCCCGATGGTCTTCAGGGTGATCTGCGTGCCGCCGGGGTTGTCGACCTGCTGGTTCTCCTGCGGGTCCTGGTTGATCACGAACGCGTTGCCGTCCGAGCTGCCGTCGAACCGGATGTTGGTGAAGCCGGCCGCCTTCAGGATCTGCACGGCCTCCGACACCCGCTTGCCGCGGACGCCCGGCACCGGCGTCTTCTGCTGCTGCTGGGCCAGCTTGCCGACCTTGATGGTCACCTGCGAGCCCTTGTCGATCGGGCTGCCGGCCGACGGCACCGTCTGGACGACCTTGCCGTCCTGGTTCGGGTCGTTGGTGGGTTCGTCGGTGCAGTTGCCGAGGAGGTTGTTGTCCTGCATCAGGGCCTTCGCCTCGTCGCAGGACTTGCCCGTGACGTCGGGGACCGTGGCCTTCTCCGCGGCCTTCGCCACGACGAGGGTGACCGTCGTGCCCTTCTCCACCTCTTTGCCGATCACCGGGTCCTGTTCCAGGACGCTGTTCTCCTGGGCCGAGGACTCCCGGTACTGGGTCTCGACCTTGAGCTGGTAGGCGTCGCCCTCCAGCTTCGCCTTGGCGTCGTCGAGGCTGAGGCCGACCACGCCGGGGACCTGGACCTTGGGCGCACCGGTGGACAGCGTCAGGTTGACGGTGGTGTCCTTGTCGACCTTGGTGTCCTTGGTCACGTCCTGGGCGCAGACCTGGCCCTTGGGCTGGTCCTCGCAGGTCTTCGGCGTGAAGGTCACCTTCAGGCTGACGTTCTCCGCCGAGTTGGTGGCGTCCGTCTTCGTCTGGCCGACGAAGTTGGGCACGAGCACCTTGCCGTCGCCCCCGCCGTGGCCGCTGACGACGTACTTGCCGATCAGGACGGCGCCGACCAGGACGAGCAGACCGGCGACGACCAGGAGGATCGTCGAGGTGTTCGACTTCTTCTGCTGACGGCGCCGGTCGGGGCGGTCGTCGTAGCCGTAGCCGCCGTCGTCCGGGTTCATGGGCGGCAGCATGGTCGTGGCCGCGGCGGCGCCCGGGTCGGAGCGCAGCGCCGTCGTCGCCTGGTCGTCGGGGTAGGCCCCGTAGCCGACCGCGCCCAGCGCGGCCGTGGCCGCGACCGGCTGGCCGTCGAGGCACGCCTCGATGTCGGCGCGCATCTCGTCGGCCGACTGGTAGCGGTAGTCGGGGTCCTTGACCAGCGCGCGCAGCACGATCGCGTCCATCTCGGGCGTGATCTCGTGGTCGAAGACGCTCGGCGGCTGGGGCTCCTCGCGGACGTGCTGGTACGCCACCGCGACCGGGGAGTCGCCCACGAACGGCGGGCGGACCGTCAGCAGCTCGTAGAGGAGGCAACCCGTCGAATAGAGGTCCGAACGGGCGTCCACCTGCTCGCCCTTCGCCTGCTCCGGCGAGAGGTACTGGGCGGTGCCGATGACCGCGGCCGTCTGCGTCATCGTCATGCCGGAGTCGCCCATCGCGCGGGCGATGCCGAAGTCCATCACCTTGACCTGACCGTTGCGGGTCAGCATGACGTTGGCCGGCTTGATGTCGCGGTGGACGATGCCACTGCGGTGGGCGTACTCCAGGCCCTGGAGGATGCCGATGGTCATTTCCATGGAGCGCTCGGGCAGCAGCCTGCGGCCGCTGTGCAGGAGCTCGCGGAGTGTGGAGCCGTCGACGTACTCCATCACGATGTACGGGATCGAGACCCCGTCGATGTAGTCCTCGCCCGTGTCGTACACCGCGACGATCGCGGGATGGTTGAGCGAGGCGGCCGACTGGGCCTCCCGGCGGAACCGGGCCTGGAAGGAAGGGTCACGCGCCAGGTCGGCGCGCAGCGTCTTCACCGCCACGGTGCGGCCCAGGCGGGTGTCGTGCGCGAGGTACACCTCCGCCATGCCACCACGGCCGAGCACATGGCCCAGCTCGTACCGGCCGCCGAGGCGACGCGGCTCTTCCATAGTTCCCTACCAGCCCTCTCCGTCGGTCCCGGCCGGCGCGGGTGCGCGCGGCCGGAGGCTGCCGTCCGGGCCTACCGTACCCGCCCGGCTCTGTGTGACCTGGCCAAGCCCGTCACCCGATACAGGACCGGTATCGCAACGTGCACCGATGTGAAGGGGGCGTGAGCGGGGTCACTTCTTGGAGTTGATGACCGCCTCCATCACGTTCTTCGCGATCGGGGCCGCGAGGCCGCCGCCGGAGATGTCGTCACGGTTGGCGTTGTCGTCCTCGACCACCACGGCGACCGCGACCGGGGAGCTCCCGTCGCTGGTCTTGGCGTAGGAGATGAACCAGGCGTACGGCTTCTCGCTGTTCTTGACGCCGTGCTGGGCGGTACCGGTCTTGCCGCCCACGGTGACGCCGCCGATCTGCGCGTTCTTGCCGGTGCCGTCCTTGACGACGGTCTCCATCATGGACTGCAGGATCTGGGCGTTCTTCGAGGACAGCGGTCGGCTCAGCTCCTCCGGCTGGGTCTGCTCCAGGGTGTCGAGGTTGGGCGACTGGAGCTTGTCGACCATGTACGGCTTCATCAGCTTGCCATCGTTGGCGACCGCCGAGACGACCATGGCCATCTGCAGCGGGGTCGCGGCGGTGTTGAACTGGCCGATCGAGGACTGGGCGACCTGCGAGGGCTCCATGTTGTCCGAGAACACCGAGGCGGCGGCGCGGACCGGGGTGAACTGCTCGCTGGTGAAGCCGAACTTCTTCGCCTCGGCGAGCATCTTGTCGTTGCCGAGGTCGGCGCCGATCTTGCCGAACACCGTGTTGCAGGACCACCGCAGCGCCTCGCGCATGCTGGCGTTCTTGCAGGGGATGCTGCCCTCGTTGGGCAGCGGGGTGGTGGTGTGCGGCATGGTCCACGGGTCCGGCGAGTCGGTGTGCGCGTCGGCGGAGGTGTACAGGCCGTTCTCCAGCGCGGCGGCCGCGGTGACCACCTTGAAGGTGGAGCCCGGCGGATAGGTCTCGCGCAGCGCCCGGTTCAGCGTCGGGTCGCTGGGGTCGTTCTTCTTCAGGAGCTTGTTCCAGGCCTCGCCGTCCGCCTTGGAGGTGCCGGCGAACGTCGAGGGGTCGTACGACGGGTAGGAGGCAAGCGCGAGGATCTTGCCGGTGGACGGCTCGAGCGCGACCACGGCGCCCTTGCCGCGGCCCTTGAGGCCGTCGTACGCCGCCTTCTGCGCGGCCGCGTTCAGCGTGGTGACGACGTTGCCGCCCTGCTTCGGCTTGCCCGTGATCATGTCCAGGGTGTTGCGGAAGAAGAGCCGGTCGTCGTTGCCGGTGAGGATCCCGTCCTCGAGGTTCTCCAGCTGGTTGGCGCCGAAGGACTGCGAGGCGAAGCCGGTGACCGGCGCCCACATGGGGCCGTTCTTGTAGGTCCGCTTGTACTTCAGGTCGTTGAGGCCGTTGCTCTTGGTCTCGGTGGACCCGGTGACCGGGGAGCCGCCGACGATGATGTCGCCGCGCGGGACGGAGTAGCGGGCGATGGTGACCCGGCGGTTGAGCTCGTCGTTCTTCAGGCTGTCGGCCTTGACGTACTGGAGCCAGTTGTCGCGGATGAGCAGCGTGAGGACGAGCAGGCCGCAGAAGATGGCGATCCGGCGCAGGGGCTTGTTCACGGGCGGACCACCTGGGTCATCTCGGCGTCGGGGTTGGAGACGGGGGCGGGGGCCGGGCGGCGCGCGGTGTCACTGATCCGGATCAGGATGCCGATCAGCGCCCAGTTGGCCAGCACGGAGGAGCCACCGTAGGCCATGAACGGCATGGTCATACCGGTCAGCGGGATGAGTCCCATGACACCGCCGGCGACCACGAAGACCTGGAGCGCGAAGGCGCCGGACAGGCCCACGGCGAGCAGCTTGCCGAACGGGTCGCGGGCGGCCAGCGCGGTGCGCACGCCGCGTTCCACGATCAGGCCGTAGATCAGCAGGATCGCCATGATGCCGGCCAGGCCCAGTTCCTCGCCGAAGGTGGCGAGGATGAAGTCGGAGTTGGCGGCGAACCGGATCAGGTCGGAGTGGCCCTGGCCGAGACCGCTGCCGAGGGTGCCGCCGGAGCCGAAGGCCCACAGCGCCTGCATCGACTGCTCGGAGTGGCCGAGCACGCCCTGCTGGCTGAGCTTGTACTCGTTGAGGGGGCTGAGCCAGGCCTGGACGCGCATCTTCACGTGCGACTCGAAGCTCGCCACGCCGACGGCGCCGGCGGCGGACATCAGCAGACCGAAGACGATCCAGCTGGTGCGCTCGGTGGCGACGTACAGCATGATGACGAACATTCCGAAGAACAGCAGCGACGTGCCCAGGTCGGTCTCGAAGACCAGGATGAGGATCGACAGTCCCCAGACGACCACGATCGGTCCGAGGTCGCGGCCGCGCGGCAGGTACAGGCCCATGAAGCGGCGGCTGGCCAGGGCGAGCGCGTCGCGCTTGACCATGAGGTAGCCGGCGAAGAAGACCGCCAGGGCGATCTTGGCGAACTCGCCGGGCTGCAGCGAGCCGAGGCCGGGGATGTTGATCCAGATCTTGGCGCCGTAGATGTTGGCCCCGAGGCCCGGCACCAGCGGCAGGATCAGCAGGACCAGGGAGCAGAACATCGAGATGTACGTGTAGCGCTGCAGGACGCGGTGGTCCTTGAGGAAGATCAGCACCACGACGAACAGCGCGATGCCCAGCGCGGTGTACAGCAGCTGCCGGGGCGCGGCCTGGAAGTAGTGGGGCAGCGACTGGAGCAGCTTGGACTGGTCGAGCCGCCAGATGACGACGAGCCCGAGCCCGTTCAGCAGCGTGGCCAGCGGGAGCAGCAGCGGGTCCGCGTACGGGGCGAACTTGCGGACGGCGAGGTGGCCGACGCCGGCCATCAGACCGAGGCCCAGTCCGTAGCTCAGCAGACCGCCGGGCACCTGGCCGTTGATGGCCAGGCCCACGTTGGCGTAGGCGAACACGGGGATGGCGACGGCGAAGACCAGCAGCGCGAGCTCGGTGTTGCGCCGGCTGGGCGCGCCGATGGCGCCGATCGTGGACGTGTGGTGCGTCGACGTGTTGGAAGTACTGCTCATCGTGTGACAGGGCCTCTCACGGCTTGCCTACTGCTTACCGCACGCCGAGACGACCTTCTGCTCTTCCTCCGAGAGAGTGGGGCCTGGGCCGGGTGTGGACGCGGTCGCGGACGTGGACGGGGACGACGGTGGCTTCGACGCCGGCGGTGTCGTCACCTTGGACGTGAAGGCGGTGCGGGTGGTTCCCGTGGTGGTCTTCGCCTTGCCCGGGGCCGGCTTGGAGCTGTTCTTGCTCTCGGCGGTGCTGCGCTCGGCTTCCTTCCGGCACGCCGATGCCTGCACCGACAGCTCGTCGAGCTTCTTCCGGGCCTCTTCCAGGCCGCCCTCGGCGATCGTCGCCTTGACCTGCTTCTGCTGGTAGGGCGGCAGGTACTTGAGTTCGATCTCGGGGTGGTCCTTCTCCACCTTGGACAGCTTCACCCAGGCCAGGTCCTGGCTGATGCCCCGGTAGAGGGCGACGTGCTCGTCGTTGGCGCCGACGAAGTACTGCGTCTGCGTCCAGCGGTAGCCGCCGTAGAGGCCGCCGCCGATGACGGCCAGGGTGAGCACGCTGTAGAGGGACACCTTCAGCCAGCGCCGGCCCCTGCGCGGCTTGACGAAGTCGTCGTCGCCGTAGCCGGCGAAGCCGCCGGCGGGGGCGTAGCCGGTGGTGTCGCCGGAGCCGGGCGGGCCGAACTCGCCGCCGCCCTGCCCGGGCGCCTGGCGGCCGAGGCCGGAGGCGCGGCCGGCCGGGGTCTGCATGATGCCGTTGTCGTGCAGGTGGTTCTGGTTCTCGGCGACCGCGCCGACCACGACCGGGGTGTCGGAGAGCTGTGCGGCGAGGGTGTCGCCGGTGTCCAGGTCGAGGACGTCGGCGACGATGACGGTGATGTTGTCGGGGCCGCCGCCGCGCAGCGCGAGCTGGATCAGCTCCTGCACGGTCTCCTGGGGCCCCTGGTAGCTGGCGAGGGTCTCCTCCATCGTCTGGTGGGAGACGACGCCGCTGAGGCCGTCGGAGCAGATCAGGTAGCGGTCGCCGGCGCGGACCTCGCGGACGGACAGGTCCGGCTCGACGTGCTCGCTGCTGCCGAGCGCGCGCATCAGCAGGGCGCGCTGCGGGTGGGTGGTGGCTTCCTCTTCGGTGATGCGGCCCTCGTCGACCAGGCGCTGCACCCAGGTGTGGTCCTGCGTGATCTGGGTCAGCACGCCGTCGCGCAGCAGGTAGGCGCGCGAGTCGCCGACGTGCACCAGGCCGAGCCGCTGACCGGTCCACAGCAGGGCGGTGAGGGTGGTGCCCATGCCCTCCAGCTGGGGGTCCTCCTCGACCATGGCGCGCAGCTGGTCGTTGGCGCGCTGCACGGCGGTGCCGAGCGAGGTGAGGAGGTCCGAGCCGGGGACGTCGTCGTCGAGGGGGACGATGGTGGAGATCACCTCGGAGGAGGCGACCTCGCCGGCCGCCTGGCCGCCCATGCCGTCGGCGATCGCGAGCAGCCGCGGACCGGCGTAACCGGAGTCCTCGTTGCCCTCGCGGATCATGCCCTTGTGCGATCCGGCGGCGAAGCGCAGTGACAGACTCATGCGCACCTCGCCCGTCGGCTCGGGGTACAGCCGATCGTGTCGAGCCACACTGCCCACCCTCCGGTCGGGAGCGCGCCAGGGCCCTGGGTGCCGGCCGCCGGGGCGCGCTCGCTCCGCTCGCGCTCATTCATGACGTAGCACTACTTCCGCAGCTCGATGACGGTCTTGCCGATGCGGATCGGCGCGCCCAGCGGGATCGGTGTGGGGGTCGTCAGCCGGGACCGGTCCAGGTAGGTGCCGTTGGTGGATCCGAGGTCCTCGACGATCCACTGGCCGTCGCGGTCCGGGTAGATCCTGGCATGACGGCTGGAGGCGTAGTCGTCGTCCAGCACGATCGTGGAGTCGTGCGCGCGGCCCAGGGTGATCGTCTGGCCCTGCAGCGCGACGGTGGTGCCGGTGAGGGTGCCCTCGGTCACCACGAGCTTGGTCGGGGCGTTGCGGCGCTGCCGGCCGCCGCCCTGCTGCCGGCCGCCCTGTTGCCTGCCGCCCTGCTGACCGCGCTGCTGCGGGGGCTGCGCCGCCTGGCGCCCGGCCTGCTGCGGCCGTGCGGCTTCCCTGCGGGACCCCCGCTGGGTGACGCGCGTACCGAACAGGTCGCTGCGGATGACCTGCACGGCCACGATCACGAACAGCCACAGTACGGCCAGGAAACCCAGCCGCATGACCGTGAGGGTCAGCTCTGACATTGCCCCCGGTTCACCCTTCGGCTTGCCTATAGATAACGGTGGTGCTGCCCACGACGATCCGCGAGCCGTCGCGGAGCGTAGCGCGGGTGGTGTGTTGCCCGTCCACCACGATGCCGTTGGTGGACCCGAGATCCTGGATCGTCGAGGGCGTTCCGGTCCGGATCTCACAGTGCCGGCGGGACACGCCGGGGTCGTCGATCCGCACGTCGGCGTCGGTGCTGCGGCCCAGCACCAGCGTCGGGCGGGAGATCTGATGGCGAGTGCCGTTGATCTCGATCCAGTAGCGGGTGCGTCCGCCGCTCGCCGGGGCGGCGGGCTGCGGGTAGCCGTACCCGCCGGTGCGGCCGCCGGGCGGCGGCGCGGACGGCATGGGGGGCACGCCCGCGGACGGCGCGGCGGGCGGGTAGCCGTAGCCGCCCTGGGGACCGGCGGGGCCGGGGCGGCCGGGCGCGGCCGGGGCCTGAGGGGGCTGCGGGGCCTGCTGGCCCTGCTGGCTGCTGGAGGAGGCGAGCGTGCGGCTGCGCACCCGGTACAGACCGGTGTCCAGGTCGTCGGCCTTCTCCAGGTGGACCTTGATCGGTCCCATGAAGGTGTAGCGCTGCTGCTTGGCGTAGTCGCGCACCATGCCGGCGAGCTCGTCGCCGAGCTGGCCGGAGTAGGGGCTCAGCCGCTCGTAGTCGGGCGCGCTGAGCTCCACGATGAAGTCGTTGGGGACGACCGTGCGCTCGCGGTTCCAGATGGTCGCGTTGTTGTCGCACTCGCGCTGCAGCGCGCCCGCGATCTCCACAGGCTGGACCTCGGACTTGAAGACCTTGGCGAAGGTGCCGTTGACCAGACCTTCGAGACGCTGCTCGAACTTCTTCAGGACTCCCATGGGGCACCTCCTCCGTGGTGGCCGTCGCTGCGGGTCTTGCCGGTGTTGCGGTTCTTGCCTTCGTGCTGCTGCGTACTGCTTACCTGGTACTGCTTACTGATCGTATCCACGCGGCGGTGAATCGGCTGGTTCCCCCTGTCGGCCCCGTCGACGGTTGTCGACGCCTCCCGCGGTCGGTCGCGGAAGCTGTCTTCCGAGGTTCCCTGTGGAGCTCGTCCCCGAACTCCGCGAAGCACCGCTGTGCCGTACTTCTGCCCAGGATCGTACGGGCGGCCGCAGACCAGTGTCCCGCACCCGGCCGTGGAGCCGGCCCGGCTCCTTGGGAGACGGGCGGGACCGGTACGAGGTTGATACGTGAACGGACACGGGTTGATACGGAGCGGCGGCCTCCGGCCGGTGCGCGCGCGGCCCGGCCGGTCCCGGGCGTGGGCCCGGCCCGGCCGGCACCCGCCGGGCCCCTGTCCAGGGAAAGCGATGTGAATCCACCCTCCGGGCCGTGCTAATGTTCTGCATGTCGGAAGGCGCCGGGCCCGAAACAAAGGGAACGGAGCCGGAAGACACACCCAATGCGCGGGTGGCGGAATAGGCAGACGCGCTGGATTCAGGTTCCAGTGCCCGCAAGGGCGTGGGGGTTCAACTCCCCCCTCGCGCACAGCGGAAGGGCTCTCACCGATCAGGTGGGGGCCCTTTCTCGTTGTCCTCCCGGCTCGGAGGAGAACCGTTCGTGGTCCTTCCCCGGCGGTGGCCCGGCCGCCGTTCCGGCCCGGAAGGGATCCGGCGGTGCGGCGCACGGCCGACCGGACCGGGTCCTCGGGCCGCCGTGCCGCGTCCTTCACCGTACGTCTCTCCTGTCGGTGTGAGGTCTCTCTCACCGCATGGTGCGGAAGGAGGGGGCGCGGTCGGGACGGAAGTGGTTCGGACGCGGGAGCGGGCCGGATCACCGGAGCCGTGCACGGTCCTCCCGCTCGGCGGTTGGCTCCCGGTGGCTCGCCGGGAGCCGGCCGGAGGCGGCTCCTGGACCTCCGACGCGATCGTGTGGCAGCATCGCCGCCGTCAGGCCCTCAGCGCCTGAAGATCGAGATCGTCCCGCGTCCGCGGCCCACAGATCTCCCTGCCGGCGGGTAAGGGGGTCCCTTTCCGAAGGAGACTCCGGTGCCCGCCGTTTCCCGTTCCGCCCGCTCCGCGCTCCGTCCCCAGCCGCACCAGTGGCCGCGGTACCTGCGCGCGGTCGTGGACATCGCCTTCCCCGCGCACACCGTTCGCGTCGCACCGGGTTCCCCCGAGGGCGCGCCGGGACTTCCGTACCCGCTGGGCAGCGCGCGCACGATCCACGTCGTCACCGCCTTCAACCCCCTGGGCCGCGAGGCGGGCGCGCCCGCCAACCTCCGTGCGCAGCACGAGTTGCTGCACCAGCTCGGCCTTCGTCGGCTGCGGTGGTGGCCGGCCGTCGGCGGCGACCCGGCCGGCACCCACGCCGAGATCAGCGCGGCCGTCGTCGGCATGGACGACGCCCGGGCCCGGGCGCTGGGCCGACGGTTCGGCCAGGACGCCGTCTTCGCCTGGTCACCGGGGTCCTGGCGGCTGCTGTCCTGCACCGACCCGGCCCAGGACACGGTCGTCGCCGACTGGCACGCCACCCTCCTCACGCGGTAGCCGCACCGACCGCGCCGGATCCTCGGGCCGCCCGTCGCGTCCTGTGGTCGGGTCTTCAGGTCGCTCGTCGCGTCTTGTGGTGGTCGGGCCTTCGGCCGCCCGTCGCGTCCTGTGGTCGGGGCCCTCGGCCGCTCACCGTCTTCGGCGGGCGGCCGAGGGCCCCGCAGGCATCGGCGAACCTGCGGGGCCCTCGGGCCGGTGTGCCGGCGCTCTCAGACGGCGGTCAGACGGCGGTCAGCCGCGGCGCCACAGAGCGGGGACGTTGGGCGGCTCCCAGCCGGCCATGGACGTGTGGGCCTGGAGGCAGAGGTAGGCGACGTTGGCGTACGTGACGTGGTCGCCGGCGACGTAGGCGTGGCCGGGCGTCCAGGTGCCGCTGGGCGGGTCGGTCGGCGGGTCGGTCGGACCGCCCGGCCCAGGCGTCCCGTTGACGTTCAGCACGAAGTCGAAGGTGCCCTCCTTGCCGCTGCCGGCGCTGCGCACGTTCATGAGCAGCGACGCGTCGTACAGGCTGTCGGTGCTGTTGCGCGGCTCGCCGGGGAAGTACAGCTGGGTCGTGAGGATCGGCTGTCCGGGGGCCTGGGCCTTGACGTGGATGTGTCGGGTGCGGCCCGGGTAGAGGCCCGGAACGATCGTGGTCAGGGTGAACGCGCCCTTGGAGTCCGTGAACTGGTGGCCGCGCAGGGTGAACCCCGACATGTCGTAGTTGCCGGCGTTGTCGGCCTGCCAGAAGTCCAGGAGCACCCCGGACAGCGGCACGCAGTTCCGGCCGAAGACGTAGCCGCTGACGGTCAGCGGGGTCCCGGTGGTGCCCGCCGTCACCAGGTTGGTGCGCAGCGGGGAGTTCGGCTTGAAGTAGGGGCCCTCGATCTGGTCGTGCGTCGGGCCGTCGCCGTCGTCGCAGGTGAGTGTCGGGGGGAGGGACCGTCCAGGGGAGGCGGAGTCCCGGGCGAGCGCCACCGTGCCCGAGAGCAGCGGGATGGCGGCACCGGCGGCGACGGCGGCCTTGAGCAGGCTCTTGCGACTGATCGAGCGCTCGGGGCCGGAGTCGTCGCGATCGGTTGGTGTCATGGCGGGTTCCTCGGTCTCCTCGGTGGGGGGAAGAAGGACGGGACGTGCATGACTTCGGAGCCCGGAGCGCGCCCGCCGCGCGGGGCAGGCTGTGTGTCGTGGGCGGACGCGCTCCGGTGGTGATCGCGGAAGACTGTAATCGCGCAGGTGGCGGCCGTGCAGATACCGTTCGGCCCCCTGCACGGCGTTATGGGCGGGGGCGTGGGCGTAGCCCGCATCGGGACCCGGCGGGCGGTGGCGCGCGGTCCTGGCGGTGGCGCGCGGTCCTGGCGGTGGCGCGCGGTCCTGGCGGGGGTGGGTGGTTCTGGCGGGGGCGGTGCGCGGTCCTGGCCGTGGGTGGTGGACCGGTCCCGGCGGGCGGTCGCGGCCGGGGTCCCTTCCGGTCCGGGGCGCGGTCGGCCGGCCGGTGCTGGGCGGAGGCGGCCTCGGGTCGGGGCGCCGTCCTGGTGCGGTGGTGTCGGTCAGTGGTCGGCGCGGTGCGCGCGCTGGCCGGTCCGAGTACGGTCGGCGCGTTGACGTGGCATGAACTGGACGGGGAGGGCGGTCTAGATGACCGAGGTCACGGTGGGGCGGAGCGGTACGGCGGGGGCCGGCGCCGGGGCGGCCCGGGAGACGGTGCCGACGGCCGGGGGCGCCGGGCCGGCCGGGCGGGTGCCGGCGGTGCCCGGGTTCGCGCGGTGGCCCGGCGGACCCTCGCCCAAGGGAGAGGGCAAGGCGCTGCGGGGACGGGTCGCGCGGTCCGCGCACGCGGAGTTCGATGCGGACCCCGGCCGGCCGGACGCGGTGACGGCGGTCGAGGAGTCCAACCACGGCCGCCTCCCCGAGCTGACCCCGATCCGGGTCGGCCGGATGGCGGCGACGCCGTTCGCCTTCCTGCGCGGCTCGGCCGGCCTGATGGCGTACGACCTCGCGCGCACCCCCCTGACCGGCATCGGCGCCCAGCTCTGCGGTGACGCCCACGCGGCCAACTTCGGCCTGTACGGCGACGCCCGCGGCGGTCTGGTGATCGACCTGAACGACTTCGACGAGACCGTGCACGGACCCTGGGAGTGGGACCTCAAGCGGCTCGCCGCGTCCCTGGTGCTCGCGGGCCGGGAGGCGGGATGCGACGAGGACCGCTGCCGCGAGGCCGCCCGCGACGCGGTCGGCGCCTACCGGCGCACCATGCGGCTGCTGGCCAAGCTTCCCGTCCTGGACGCCTGGAACGCCATCGCGGACGAGGAGCTCGTCTCCCACACCGACGCCCACGACCTGCTCGGCACCCTGGAACGGGTCTCGGAGAAGGCGCGGGCCAACACCAGCGGACGGTTCGCGGCCAAGTCGACGGAGCGGACAGAGGACGGCGGGCGCCGCTTCGTGCCCGCCCCGCCGGTGCTGCGGCGCATACCGGACGCGGAGGCCGCGGCGGTGGCGGCGTCGCTGGAGCAGTACCTGACCACGCTCTCCGAGGACCGGCTCCCGCTGCTGGCCCGCCACGCGGTGCACGACGTCGCGTTCCGGGTGGTCGGCACGGGCAGTGTGGGCACCCGCTCCTACGTCGTGCTGCTGCTGGACCACCGCGGTGAGCCGCTGGTGCTCCAGGTGAAGGAGGCGAGGACGTCGGCGCTGGTGCCGCACCTGGCGACCGTCGGCTTCACGGCGCCCCGGGCGGCGCACGAGGGCCGACGGGTGGTGCTCGGCCAGAAGCGGATGCAGGTCGTGAGCGACATCCTCCTGGGCTGGACGACGGTCGACGGACTCCCCTACCAGGTACGGCAGTTCCGCAACCGCAAGGGCAGCGTCGACCCGGCCGCCCTCCCCGCCGACCAGATCGACGACTACGGCCGCATGACCGGCGCGCTGCTGGCCCGCGCCCACGCCCACAGCGCCGATCCGCGCCTGATCGCCGGTTACTGCGGCAAGAACGAGGAACTGGACGAGGCGATCGGCGCGTTCGCCGTCGCCTACGCCGACCGCACCGAGGCGGACCACGCGGAACTGGTGGCGGCGGTGCGGTCCGGGCGGCTCGCGGCGGAGATGGGGGTGTAGGTCCCGGGCGCCCTTCTTTCCGGCGGGGACGGGAGCGCGGGTCCCGGGCGGTCGCCACTCCCGGGGCCCGGCGCCCGTGGCCCGGGCGGGCGCGCCGCCGCCGTGGCCTACGCTGGTCGGGTGACGACCCCGGAAGCAGAGCAGGGTGACGTCGCCGGAGCGGACCGGGCGACGTCCGAGGACGCGGCGGCGCGGCCCGAGGCGCGGCTTGAGCGGGCCGTACGGGCCGCCGAGCAGGCGCTCATCGAGTACGAGATCGCGGTGGAGACCTTCCGGGTGGAGGTCGAGAACTTCTCCCGGCTGCACGAGCAGCGGCTGGGCCCGCTCTACGCCCGCCTCGACGAGCTGGACGCACAGCTCGCCGAGGCCAGGGCCGCGCGCTCCGGCGATCCCGAGGACCTGCGCAAGGCACAGGAGGCACGGGCCAGGCTGCTGCCGATCCCCGGTGTCGAGGAGCTGATGCACGGCTGGATGGACGGGGACGGACTGTTCCCGGAGGCCGCCGCGATGCTCACGGAGCAGCCGGTGCGGCCCCCGCAGCGGGTGCGCCCCAGCGAGGAGGCCCGCGGCCTCTACCGCGACCTGGCCCGCAAGGCCCACCCCGACCTGGCGCAGGAGGAGGACGAGCGCAAGCGGCGTGAGGAGTTCATCACCCGCGTCAACGCCGCCTATGCCCGCGGTGACGAGAACGAGCTGCGGGAGCTGGCCGCGGAGTGGGCCGCCGGCCCGGCCCCGGCCGAACAGGGCCCGAGCCGCGCCGAGGAGCTCTACGCCCGCCTGGAGTGGCTGGCCCGGCGCAAGGAGATGCTCACGATGGTGGCCGGACAACTGGAGGACAGCGCGATCGCCGCGATGCTCCGGCTGGCCCCCGACGACCCCGACCGCCTCCTGGAGGAGATCGCCGGGCAGCTGCGCGACGACGTGACGGCACGGGAGTCGGAACTGTCGGCGCTGCTGGCGCAGGGGTGACGGCCGGCGCCTTGCGCCCGGTGCGCGGCGACTTTCCCGCCCGCGCCTTCGGGTAGCGTCGGAACCATGCATTTCGGAGCTGGTGTTCCCACGGTCGAGGTCACGGACCTCAAGGACGACGACTTCCTGCTGGACGTCCGCGAGGACGACGAGTGGCAGGCGGGTCACGCCGAGGGGGCGCTGCACATCCCCATCAGTGACTTCGCGGCCCGTTACGGCGAGCTGACCGGGGCGGCGCCCCAGGACGGGCGGGTCAACGTGATCTGCCGTTCCGGTGCGCGTTCGGCCCAGGTCACGATGTACCTGGTCCAGCAGGGCATCGACGCGGTGAACGTCGACGGCGGCATGCAGGCGTGGGCGGCCTCGGGCAGGCCCGTGGTGGCCGGGGACGGCCGCCCCGGCCACGTCCTCTGACCGGTCGCGGGGGCGCGTCCTCCTCCGTCCCCTCCGGCCACCACCGCCCGGCCCGGTACGTGCGCGCCCGCCGTCCGGCGGAGGGCTCCCGGCGGCACCGTACGGGTGAAGGAACCCAGAGCGGTACGAAACGCGGTCGCGGGCGGGTGGCCGTGCCGACCGGGGCTGTGCCCGGCGGGCGGGCCTGAGTACCGTTCCGTGCGGCGCCCGGGAACGGTGCGCGCGGGCGGGTGCGGCGGTGCGCCGTCCCACCTCCCGCGAGCTGCCGGGCTGCCGGGCTGCCGACTGGCCGCGCGGCGGGAAGACGGACCGGGATCGGGGATCGGGGCGGGATGGACGCGCACGAGGAGGGCCCGGGCGGGCCGGGCGGGCGGCAAGGGCCCGAACGGGCAGGTGAGCCTCACGGGACGCACGGAACGCAGCGGACCTACGGGACGCACGAGGCGCCCGGGACGCACGCGGCGCCTGGAACGCAGCGGACCGACGGGACGCACGAGGCGCCCGGGACGCACGAGGCGCCCGGAACGCAGCGGACCTACGGGACGCATGAGGCTCACGAAACGCAGCGGACCGACGAATCTCGGGGGACGGACGGGACGCAGCGGACGGACGGGGCTGACGGCACGGACGTGGTTCCAGAGTCCGTCGCCGGTCCGGCCCCCGTCGACGCGGCCGCCGCCCGTGGTGGGGTCGCCGCGCTCTCCCCGCGGTACCAGATCGGTGCGGCGCTGGCGCTGGCGGTCGTCACGGTGGCCGCGTGTGTGCACCTGGGCACGGTGTTCCTCTTCATCGCACCCTCGAACACGGTGACCAAACAGCACGGCAAGGCCGTCGACGACTGGATCTATCCGGAGTTCGAGCAGAACTGGAAGCTGTTCGCGCCCAACCCGCTCCAGCAGAACGTCGGGGTGCAGGTGCGCGCGGTGACCCGTACGCCGGACGGCAGCGCCCGCACCACCGGCTGGTACGACCTCTCCGCGGAGGACGGCCGGGCCATCGACGGCAACCCGGTGCCGAGTCACACCCAGCAGAACGAGCTGCGCCGGGCCTTCGACGTCTACGCCGCCACGCACGACGGCGAGAACCGTCCGGTCGGGCTGCGCGGCTCGCTGTCGGAGCAGTACCTGCGCCGCATCGTCGTCCTGCGCCTCGGTCGCGACCACGCCGCCGGGCAGGGGGGCGCCCTGGAGCGCGTCCAGGTCCGCGTCCGCACCACCAATGTGCTCCCGCCGCGGTGGAGCACCGAGAAGGCTTCCGCCGCGCCCTCGTTCCGCGAGCTGCCCTGGTGGACGGTGCCGGCCGACGAGGCGCGGGGAGGTGTGCGGTGAACGGCGTCGCGCTCTGCGTCTCCCGGGGGATCGCCCGGGTCACCGAAGCGGCTCTCGGCCCGTACCAGACGGCCGTCATACGCATCGGCTTCTCGGCGACCTGGCTGCTGTTCCTGCTGCGCGAGCTGCCGCACCGCCAGGAACTGTACGGACCCGACGGCCCGTGGAGCTGGGACCTCGCCCGGCAGCTCATCTCCGACAATGGCGCCTTCACGGCGCTGACGTGGTTCCGGGGCCAGTTGTGGTTCGAGACGGTCTACGCGCTGGCCGCGCTGTCGAGCCTGCTGCTCTTGCTGGGCTGGCGCACCCGCACGATGTCCGTGCTCTTCATGATCGGCGTGCTCTCGCTGCAGAACCGCAGCGTCTTCGTGGGCGACGGCGGTGACAACGTCCTCCACCTGATGTCGATCTACCTGGTCTTCACCCGCTGCGGACAGGTGTGGTCGCTGGACGCCCGGCGGGCCGAACGCGTCCGGGCGGCGGGCGAGCGCGGGGAGCGGCTTCCGGACCGGGCCGGTCCGCTGCTGTGGAGCGTGCTCGGCCTGGCCCTCGCCGCGGTCACGGCGGCGGGCAGGCTGGACGGCGAGTGGTTCGTGCCGGCGCTGCTGTGGACTCTCTGGCTGGGCCAGGGGCTGTACTGGGTGGTGGGGCGGCGGGCGCGGTCGGCCGAGCCGCGCGTCCTGCTCGACGTCGTCGCCGGCATCGTGCACAACGGCGCGCTGCTCGTCATCGCGGCCGAGGCGTGCCTGATCTACGCGACGGCCGGCTGGTACAAGGTCCAGGGCTCGCGCTGGCAGGACGGCACGGCCGTGTACTACCCGCTCCACCTGGACTACTTCTCGCCCTGGCCGGCGCTGGCCGACCTGATGTCCGCCAGCGGCACGATGGTGCTGCTGGTGACGTACGGGACGGTGATCGTGCAGGTCGCCTTCCCGTTCACGCTGTTCAACCGGCGGGTCAAGAACGTGCTGCTGGTGGCGATGATGACCGAGCACGCGGTGATCGCGGTCGTCCTGGGACTGCCGTTCTTCTCGCTGGCGATGATCGCGACGGACGCGGTCTTCCTGCCCACCGCGTTCCTGCTCCGGCTGGGCGATCTCGCGGCACGCGGGTGGGCGGCTCTGCCGCGCCGGGCGGTCCGCGCCGAGCCGGCAAAGCCGTGCTCCCCGGAGGACGGCGAGCCCGCCCGCGTAGGCTTCCCGGTATGACCGACCCCGTACGCGACTGGCACCGGTTCGCCGAGGCATCCGTGCTGCTCGACGGCTTCCACGCGCTCAAGCACGCGCTGCGCTTCGGGGCGCGGGTGCCGGTGGCGGTCGCCGTCGACCGGCGGGCGGCGCTCGCCCTCGCCGAGGAGCTGGCCCCGGACGTGCGGGAGACCCTGGACGCGCTGCTGACCGAGGTGGAGCGGGAGACGTACGCGTCGCTGGTGCCGCGCCCGCATCCCACCGGCGTGGCGGCGCTGGCCGTACGGCCCTCCCGGGAGGCGGGGTTGCGGGCGCTCGCGCGCACCCCCCGCAGCGCACCGGTCGTCGTCCTGGACCAGCCGCGCAACCTGGGCAACGCCGGCGCGGTGATCCGGCTGGCGGCCGGGTTCGGGGTGACCGGGGTGGTCACCACGGGCACCCTCGACCCCTGGCACCCGATGGTGGTGCGCGGCGGGGCGGGGCTGCACTTCGCGACCACCGTGGAGCGGCTGACCGTGGCCGAGCTCCCGCGCGGGCCGCTGTACGCCCTCGACCCGGAGGGCGAGGACATCCGCGGGCTGAAGCTGCCCGACGACGCGGTGCTCGCCTTCGGCTCCGAGCGCAGCGGGCTCAGCGCCGAGCTGCGGGAACGCACCGACCATCTGGTGGCCCTGCCGATGCGCCCCCAGGTCTCCAGTTACAACCTCGCCACCAGTGTGGCGATGGCGCTGTACCACTGGAGCGCCACCGGGGGCGCACCCTGAGGACGGGGCCTACGCCTCCCGGCGGACCTCCACCACCCGGAACCGGTTCGCCACGAACGCCCCGTCGCACAGGGCGGAGTTGGCCGCCGGGTTGCCGCCCGAGCCGTGGAAGTCGGAGAAGGCGGCCGTCTGGTTGACGTACACCCCGCCGGTGAGGTTCAGCGAAAGCTGGGCGGCCTCCTCCAGGCACACCTCCCGCACCGCCTGGTCGACCTCCTCGTCGGTCGTGTAGGCGCCCACCGTCATCGCGCCCTTCTCGCGGATCGTGCGCCGCAGCAGCTCCACCGCGTCGGCGGCCGAGTCGACCGCGACGGCGAAGGAGACCGGGCCGAAGCACTCGCTCATGTAGGCGGCCTCGGCGTCCGGCTTGGCGCCGTCCAGCTTGACGATCACCGGCGTGCGGACGACCGCTTCGGGGAAGTCCGGGTTGGTGACCTCGCGGGAGGCGAGGACGACCTCGCCGAGGGAGGCCGCGGCCTCCAGGCGGGCCTTGACGTCGGGGTTGACGATCGCGCCGAGCAGGGCGTTGGCCCGCGCGTCGTCGCCGAGCAGCCCGCCGACGGCCCGGGCGAGGTCGGCGGTCACCTCGTCGAAGGACTTGGGGCCCTGGTCGGTGCGGATGCCGTCGCGCGGGATCAGCAGGTTCTGCGGGGTGGTGCACATCTGGCCGCTGTAGAGGGACAGCGAGAAGGCCAGGTTGCCGAGCATTCCCTGGTAGTCGCCGGTCGACTCCACGACGACCGTGTTGACGCCGGCCTTCTCGGTGTAGACCTGCGCCTGCCGGGCGTTGGCCTCCAGCCAGTCGCCGAAGGACGTCGAGCCCGTGTAGTCGATGATCCGGATCTCCGGACGGGTGGCCAGGGTCTTGGCGATGCCCTCGCCCGGGCGCTCGGCGGCCAGCGCCACCAGGTTCGGGTCGAAGCCGGCCTCGGCGAGCACCTCCCGGGCGACCCGCACGGTGAGCGCCAGCGGCAGCACCGCGCGCGGGTGGGGCTTGACCAGGACCGCGTTGCCGGTGGCCAGGGAGGCGAACAGGCCCGGGTAGCCGTTCCACGTCGGGAAGGTGTTGCAGCCGATGACCAGCCCGATCCCGCGCGGGACCGGGGTGAACCGCTTGGTGAGGGCGAGCGGGTCGCGCTTGCCCTGCGGCTTGGTCCACTCGGCGGCGTCCGGGGTGCGGGTCTGCTCGGCGTAGGCGTACGCCACCGCCTCCAGGCCGCGGTCCTGTGCGTGCGGGCCGCCCGCCTGGAACGCCATCAGGAAGGCCTGGCCGGAGGTGTGCATGACGGCGTGCGCGAACTCGTGCGTCCGGTCGCTGATCCGCTTGAGGATCTCCAGGCAGACCACGGCGCGCGTCTCCGCGCCGGCGTCCCGCCACGCCCGCTGTCCGGCCTTCATGGCCGGCAGCAGCACGTCGAGGTCCGCGTGCGGGTAGGTCACGCCGAGCTCGACGCCGTACGGCGAGACCTCCCCGCCGACCCAGTCGTCCGTACCGGGCTGGCCGAGGTCGAGGCGGGTGCCCAGGAGGGCGTCGAAGGCGGCCTTGCCCGCGGCGGCGTCCAGGCTGCCGTGCTCCCCGTAGGCCTTGGGGTGCTCGGGGTGGGGGGACCAGTACGCGCGCGTGCGGATCGCCTCCAGCGCCTGGTCGAGAGTGGGCCGGTGGCGGGCGATGAGCTCGTGCGCGGTCGGTTCGGCGGCCATGCGGGACCAACTCCTTGTCTCGAGAGCTCCTCGTCGAGCTCGGACCGGGCAGAAACATGGGCGGGGACTGCTGGTCAGGGTTAGAGTAACCGAACGATCGGTCGGGACAAGGGGAGTCGGCCGGTTCTGTGGAAAAGTCGGGCCACGGGGTCCGCCGCGTCTGTGGAAAACGTCGTGCGGGAGGATCGCGCACATGACAGCACTCGACCTCAGCAGCCCGGTGGCCGTCGTCGGCACCGGCACCATGGGCCAGGGCATAGCCCAGGTCGCGCTGGTCGCGGGGCATCCCGTACGCCTGTACGACGCCGTGCCCGGGCGGGCCGGACAGGCGGCCGCCGCGATCGGCGCCCGGCTCGACCGGCTCGTCGACAAGGACCGGCTCACCGCCGCCGACCGGGACGCGGCCCGTGCCCGGCTCGCCGCCGTCGACAGTCTCGCGGAGCTCGCCGACTGCGCGCTGGTCGTGGAGGCCGTCCTGGAACGGCTGGACGTCAAGCAGGCGCTGCTGACGGAGCTGGAGGAGGTCGTCGCCGACGACTGCCTGCTCGCCACCAACACCTCCTCCCTGTCGGTGACCGCGATCGGCGGCGCGCTGCGCGATCCGGGGCGCCTGGTGGGCCTGCACTTCTTCAACCCGGCCCCGCTGCTGCCGCTGGTGGAGGTCGTCTCCGGGTTCGCCACCGACGTCACGTCGGCCACGCGCGCGTACGAGACCGCCCGCGCCTGGGGCAAGACCCCGGTCGCCTGCGCCGACACCCCCGGCTTCATCGTCAACCGCATCGCCCGCCCCTTCTACGCCGAGGCCTTCGCCGTCCTGGAGTCCCAGGGCGCCGACCCCGCCACCATCGACGCCGTGCTGCGCGAGTCCGGCGGCTTCCGGATGGGCGCCTTCGAGCTGACCGACCTGATCGGGCAGGACGTCAACGAGTCCGTCACGCACTCCGTGTGGCAGTCCTTTTTCCAGGACGTGCGCTTCACCCCCTCGCTCGCCCAGCGGCGTCTGGTCGAGTCCGGCCGACTCGGCCGCAAGAGCGGCCACGGCTGGTACGACTACGGCGACGGCGCCGAGCGCCCCGAACCGCACACCGCCGAGCCGGCGCGGCCGCCCGCGTACGTCGTCGTCGAGGGCGACCTGGGTCCCGCGGCCGAGGTGACGGCGCTGATCCGCGAGGCCGGCATCCCGGTCCGCGAGGAGGACGAGGACCACGGCACCCGCCTGGTGCTGCCCAGCGGCGGACAACTGGTCCTCGCCGACGGGCAGACCTCCGTCGAGTTCCGGGACGTCGTCTACTTCGACCTGGCGCTCGACTACCGCCGGGCCACCCGCATCGCCCTGTCCGCCTCCCAGGACACCGACCCGCAGACCCTGGCGGAGGCCGTCGGCCTCTTCCAGGCGCTCGGCAAGGACGTCAGCGTCGTCGGCGACGTCCCGGGCCTGATCGTCGCCCGCACGGTCGCCCGGATCGTCGACCTCGCGCACGACGCCGTCGCCAAGGGGGTGGCCACCGAGGAGGACATCGACACCGCGATGCGCCTGGGCGTCAACTACCCCCTCGGTCCCTTCGAGTGGAGCCGCCGGCTCGGCCGGACCTGGGCCTACGACCTCCTGGACGACCTGCACCTGCGCGACCCCTCCGGGCGCTACGCCCCGTCCCTCGCGCTGTACCGCCACGCCTACGCCGGCGAGAAGAGGGAGAGTGCCTCGTGACCACCGCCAGGCGTGACACGTACACCCCGGAGACGCTGCTGTCGGTGGCGGTGCGGGTCTTCAACGAGCGCGGCTACGACGGCACCTCCATGGAGCACCTGTCCAGGGCGGCGGGCATCTCCAAGTCGTCGATCTACCACCACGTGGCCGGCAAGGAGGAGCTGCTGCGGCGGGCGGTCAGCCGGGCGCTGGACGGACTCTTCGGGATCCTCGACGAGGAACCCGCGCGGGCGGGGCGCGCCGTCGAGCGCCTGGAGTACGTCGTGCGGCGCATGGTCGAGGTGCTCATCGCCGAACTGCCCTACGTGACGCTGCTGCTGCGGGTGCGCGGCAACACCGGGACGGAACGGTGGGCGCTGGAGCGGCGGCGCGAGTTCGACCACCGGGTGGCCGAGCTGCTGCGGGCGGCGGCCGCGGACGGGGACGTGCGCGGCGACGTGGAGGTGCGGCTCGCGACCCGGCTCGTCTTCGGGATGATCAACTCGATCGTGGAGTGGTACCGGCCGGACGGGCGCGGGACGAGCGAGCGGGAAGTGGGCGAAGCGGTGGTCCGGCTGGTCTTCGGGGGGCTGCGCAGGGGCGCGTGAGCGCCTGCCCTGGCGCGGGCGGCGGTGCGGGCGGACGGCGGTGCGGGCGCCGGGGCCGCGCGGGCTCACTCCGGCGTCGGCCGCGCGGGCTCACCCCGGCGTCGGCCGCGCGGGCTCACCCCGGCGTCGGCCGCGCGGGCTCACTCCGGCGTCGGCCGCGCGGGCTCACCCCGGTGGCTCCAGGTCCTCCTCCTCGAACACCAGCAGGGTGCGGGTGCCGAGCACCTCGGGGATCGCCTGGAGCCGGGTGAGCACCACCTCGCGCAGCGCCCGGTTGTCCGGCATGTGCACGAGCAGCAGCACGTCGAAGTCCCCGCCGACCAGCGCGATGTGGGACGCGCCGGGCAGTTCCCGCAGTCGCTCGCGCACCGTGCGCCAGGAGTTCTGCACGATCCTCAGCGTGATGTACGCCGAGGTTCCCTGGCCCGCCCGCTCGTGGTCGACGCGGGCCCCGAAGCCTCGGATGACGCCGTCCTCGATGAGCCGGTTGATGCGGGCGTAGGCGTTGGCGCGCGAGACGTGGGTCCGCTCGGCGACCGACCGTATCGAGGCGCGGCCGTCCGCCTGGAGAATGCGCAGGATCCCCTGATCGATGGCGTCCAGCGGGCGCGGCGGCGGGGCCGCGCCGCCCGGGCCGTCGGCCATTTGTTCAGGTGCCATGTCCCCCCGCCTCCCCGGTGTGGACGTACTGCGTCCATCCCATGCTGTGCAGAACCGTTTGTCCACAGCCCGGGGGCGTCTGTAGCCAAAATGCGCCGACGACCGAACAATCGGTAGGTGAGGCGCCTCACAGCCGACGCGCCTCCCGTAGCCGCTCCCACGAGGAGGTGCCGTCATGACGGTCATGGAGCAGCGGGGTGCGTATCGGCCATCGCCGCCGCCCGCCTGGCAGCCCCGTACCGACCCCGCGCCGCTGCTGCCCGACGCGGAGCCCTACCGCGTCCTGGGGACGGAGGCGGCCGCCAAGGCCGATCCGGAGCTGCTGCGCCGTCTGTACGCCCGGCTGGTGCTCGGCCGCCGTTACAACGCGCAGGCCACCGCCCTGACCAAGCAGGGCCGCCTCGCCGTCTACCCCTCCAGCACCGGCCAGGAGGCCTGCGAGGTCGCCGCCGCGCTCGCCCTTCAGGAGCGCGACTGGCTCTTCCCCAGCTACCGCGACACGCTCGCCGTCGTGGCCCGCGGCGTGGATCCCGTCGAGGCGCTGACGCTGCTGCGCGGCGACTGGCACACCGGCTACGACCCCCGCGAGCACCGGGTCGCCCCGCTGTCCACGCCACTCGCCACCCAGTTGCCGCACGCCGTCGGCCTCGCCCACGCGGCCCGTCTCAAGGGCGACGACGTGGTGGCGCTGGCCATGGTCGGCGACGGCGGCACCAGCGAGGGCGACTTCCACGAGGCGCTGAACTTCGCCGCCGTCTGGCAGGCGCCCGTCGTCTTCCTCGTGCAGAACAACGGCTTCGCCATCTCCGTGCCGCTCGCCAAGCAGACCGCCGCGCCCTCCCTGGCTCACAAGGCCGTCGGTTACGGCATGCCGGGCCGCCTGGTCGACGGCAACGACGCCGCCGCCGTCCACGAGGTGCTCACCGACGCCGTACGGCACGCGCGCGCGGGCGGCGGCCCGACCCTCGTCGAGGCGATCACGTACCGCGTCGACGCCCACACCAACGCCGACGACGCCACCCGGTACCGCGGCGACGCCGAGGTCACCGCCTGGCGCGACCACGATCCGGTCCTGCTGCTGGAGCGGGAGCTGACCGGGCGCGGCCTGCTCGACGAGGACGCCGCCGCGGCCGTCCGGGAGGACGCCGAGACGATGGCCGCGCGGCTGCGCGAGCGCATGAACCAGGACCCGGAACTCGACCCGATGGACCTGTTCGACCACGTCTACGCCGAACCCACCGGTCAACTGCGCGAGCAGCGCGACCTGTTGCGGGCCGAGCTGGTGGCCGAGGCGGAGGAGGGCACGGCCCGATGACCGCCGTCGCGCTCAAGCCGGCCACCATGGCCCAGGCCCTCACCCGCGCCCTGCGCGACGCGATGGCCGCCGACCCCGCCGTACACGTCATGGGCGAGGACGTCGGCACCCTCGGCGGTGTATTCCGCGTCACGGACGGCCTCGCCAAGGAGTTCGGCGACGACCGCTGCACGGACACCCCGCTGGCCGAGGCGGGAATCCTCGGCGCCGCCGTCGGGATGGCGATGTACGGCCTGCGGCCGGTCGTCGAGATGCAGTTCGACGCCTTCGCCTACCCCGCCTTCGAGCAGCTCGCCAGTCATGTGGCAAAGATGCGCAACCGCACGCGCGGGAAGATGCCCCTGCCGATCACCGTGCGGATCCCCTACGGCGGCGGCATCGGCGGAGTGGAGCACCACAGCGACTCCTCCGAGGCGTACTACATGGCGACTCCGGGGCTCCATGTCGTCACGCCCGCGACCGTCGCCGACGCCTACGGCCTGCTGCGCGCCGCCATCGCGTCGGACGACCCGGTCGTCTTCCTCGAACCCAAGCGGCTGTACTGGTCGAAGGACTCCTGGAACCCCGAGGAACCGCAGGGTGTCGAGCCGTTGGGCCGGGCGGTGGTGCGGCGCGTCGGCCGCAGCGCCACGCTGATCACCTACGGGCCGTCCGTGCCCGTCTGCCTGGAGGCCGCCGAGGCGGCCCGGGCCGAGGGCTGGGACCTGGAGGTCGTCGACCTGCGCTCCCTGGTGCCGTTCGACGACGAGACGGTGTGCGCGTCGGTGCGGCGCACCGGACGCGCGGTCGTCGTGCACGAGTCGGGCTCCTTCGGCGGTCCGGGCGGGGAGATCGCCGCCCGGGTCACGGAGCGCTGCTTCCACCACCTGGAGGCGCCGGTGCTGCGCGTGGCCGGGTTCGACATCCCCTACCCGCCGCCGATGCTGGAGCGCCACCACCTGCCCGGCGTCGACCGGATCCTGGACGCCGTGGCGCGTCTGCAGTGGGAGGCCGAGGGCTGATGGCACAGGTGCTGGAGTTCAGGCTCCCCGACCTCGGGGAGGGGCTCACCGAGGCGGAGATCGTCCGCTGGCTGGTGGAGGTGGGCGAGGTCGTCGCCGTGGACCAGCCGGTCGTGGAGGTCGAGACGGCCAAGGCGATGGTCGAGGTGCCCTGCCCGTACGGCGGCGTGGTCACGGCGCGGTTCGGCGAGGAGGGCGCGGAACTCCCCGTCGGAGCCCCCCTGCTGACGGTCGCGGTCGGCGATCCGTCCGGGCCGTCCGCGCCGCAGGGCCCGGCGGACGCTTCCGAGGCGGCCGGCCGGTCCGAGGTGTCCGGGCCGCCCGCCGGGAACGGGACCGGTGGCTCCGGCAACGTCCTGGTCGGCTACGGCACGGGTGCGGCCCCGGCGCGGCGCCGCCGGGTGCGGCCGGCGCGGCCCGTACCCGGCGCGCAGCCGGTCTCCCGGGCCGTGAACGGCCCGGATCCGTCGGCCGGTGCACCGGCCGTCGACGGCGCGCGGGCCTCGTCACCGGCCGTCGGTGACCCGGGGGCCGTGAGCGGTGCCGGGACCGGCCCGGGCGGCCGACGGACGCGTCCGGCCGACGGCCGGGCGTCCACGGCTCCCGCCGGGGCGCCGGTCTCGGTGGCCGGACGGACGGCCGAAGGGCCCGTTCCCGTCATCTCCCCGCTGGTCCGCAGGCTCGCCCGGGAGAACGGCGTGGACCTGCGGCAGTTGCCGGGCTCCGGGCCCCAGGGGCTGATCCTGCGCGCGGACGTCGAGGACGCGCTGCGCCGGGCCGCGGCGGGCACCCGGGCCGCACCGGCGCCGGCCCCGCGGCCCGCCCCCGCCGGCGACCGCATCCCCCTCAAGGGCGTACGGGGCGCAGTCGCGGACAAGCTGTCCCGCAGCCGTCGCGAGATCCCGGACGCGACCTGCTGGGTCGACGCCGACGCGACGGAGCTGATGCGCGCCCGCGCGGCCATGAACGCGGCCGGGGGCCCGAAGATCTCCCTGCTCGCGCTCCTGGCCCGGATCTGCACCGCCGCGCTTGCCCGTTTCCCGGAGCTCAACTCCACGGTCGACACGGAGGCCAGGGAGGTGGTCCGGCTCGACCGGGTCCACCTGGGCTTCGCCGCGCAGACCGAGCGCGGGCTCGTCGTCCCGGTCGTCCGGGACGCGCACACTCGGGACGCAGAGTCGTTGACGGCCGAGTTCGCCCGGCTGACCGACGCGGCCCGGTCCGGCTCCCTCACCCCCGGCGAGCTCACCGGCGGCACCTTCACGCTGAACAACTACGGCGTGTTCGGCGTCGACGGCTCCACGCCGATCATCAACCACCCCGAGGCCGCCATGCTCGGTGTCGGCCGCATCGTCCCCAAACCTTGGGTGCAAGAAGGGGAGTTGGCGGTGCGCCAGGTCGTGCAGCTCTCGCTCACCTTCGACCACCGGGTGTGCGACGGAGGTACTGCGGGCGGATTCCTGCGGTACGTGGCCGACTGCGTGGAACAGCCGGCGGTGCTGCTGCGCACCCTCTGACCGCACGGTCCCGTCCGCGTCCCACGGGATCGCGGACGGGACGCATACTCGTGGGGTGACCGCCCACGAGCCCCTCGGCGCCCCCGGCACCTCTGGTGCCCCCGGCTCCCCCGGCTCTCCTGGCGCCCCCGGGCCGCTCGGAGTCCCCGGCCCGCCAGATGCCCCCGGCCCCTCCGGCGGCCCCGACTCCTTCGGCGCCCCCGGGCCGCCAGGCGTTCCTGGCCCCGCCGGCGGCCCCGGCGCGCCCGGCGGCCCCGGCGCGCCCGGCGGCCCCGGCGCGCCCGGCGGCCCGCGCGGCGATCATCCGGGGGCCTATGACGTCGTCGTGCTCGCCGGCGGCGCCGCCCGGCGGCTCGGCGGCGCGGACAAGCCCGGTGTACGGGTCGGCGGGCGTGCCCTGCTCGACCGTGTGCTCGCCGCCTGCGCGGACGCGCGCACCACCGTCGTCGTGGCCGACCCCAGACCCACCGCGCGGCCGGTGCGGTGGGCGCGCGAGGAACCGCCCGGCGGCGGACCGCTGGCCGCGCTCGACGCGGGACTGCGTCACACCACGGCGGACCATGTCGTAGTCCTCTCCGCTGACCTGCCGTTCCTCGAACCGGGAACCGTCCGAGGGCTGTTGACCGTCCTGCGCGCCGGCCACGCCGACGGCGCCCTGCTCACCGACGCCGACGGCCGCGACCAGCCGCTCGTGGCGGCCTACCGCGCGTCCGCGCTGCGCCGCGTACTGACGTCGCTCGCCGGCACCGCGCCCACCCGTGGCACCGCAGCGGCCGGCGCCCCCACGGACACGACCAACGGCCTCGGCGCACCCGCGTCCGGCGTACCCGCGTCCGGCGCCGCCCCCGGCGGTTCCCTCAGCGGGCTGCCGTTGCGCCGGCTGACGGCCGCGCTCGACCTCGTCCGAGTCCCCGACCAGGTCGCGTCGTTCGACTGCGACACCTGGGGCGACATCGCCACCGCCAGGGCACGCATCAGGGAGCATGGGCACGTGTTGGATGAATGGATTTCCGCAGTCAAGGACGAGCTGGGCATCGACCTGGACGTCGACACCGGCGTACTGCTCGACCTCGCCCGTGATGCCGCCCACGGTGTGGCCCGGCCCGCCGCACCCCTGACCACCTTCCTCGTCGGCTACGCGGCGGCGCGGGCGGAGGGCGGCCCCGACGCGGTCGCCGAGGCCGCACGCAAGGCCGCCGCGCTCGCCCTGAGCTGGGCGGACGAGGGCCGGGACGCCGTGGCGGCCGGTCCCGACGTGGCTCCTGGCCCCACGCCCGACACCAGGCCGGACGCGGGATGACCGCCCCCGGCGTACGCACCGGCGAGGACGTCGAGGACCTCGACGTCGAGGAGGCCCTCGCCCTCGTGAAGGAAGCCAACGGCCACACCACCGACACGGGCCACGGCGGCGACAGCGGCGCCCCCGCCGCCGGACACGCCCCCTTCGACGGCCTGTCCGGCGGCCATGGGACGCCCGCGGCCGGGTCTCCGCACGCCGGGGACGCCCACCACCGGGCCACGCCCTGGCCCCAGGCCCGCGAGACCGCCGCCAGGGCGGCCCGCAGCGCCCGGGCCGCCGACCGCCGCCCACCCGTCACGGTCCCGCTGGAGACCGCCCTGGGGCTGGTCCTGGCCGAGCCGCTCACCGCCCTCACCGACCTCCCCTCCTTCGACGCCTCGGCGATGGACGGCTGGGCGGTCGCCGGCCCCGGCCCCTGGGCCGTGCGTGACGGGGGCGCTCTGGCCGGGCACGAACGGCCCGAGCCGCTGACCGACGGGGAGGCGGTACGGATCGCGACCGGCGCCCGCATCCCGCAGGACACCACGGCCGTACTGCGCAGCGAACACGGCCGCACGGACGCCAAGGGCAGGCTGCACCCCACCCGGGAGATGAGCCACGGCCAGGACATCCGTCCGCGCGGCCAGGAGTGCCGGGGCGGGGACCAGCTGCTGCCGGTCGGCACCCTGGTCACTCCGGCCGTGCTGGGCCTCGCCGCCGCAGCCGGTTACGACACCCTCACCGCGATCCCCCGTCCCCGCGTGGACGTCTTCGTGCTCGGCGACGAACTGCTCGCCGAGGGCCTGCCGCGGGACGGCCGGATCCGGGACGCGCTCGGCCCGATGCTGCCGCCCTGGCTGCGGGCGCTCGGCGCCGAGGTCACCACCGTGCGCCGGATCGGGGACGACGCCAGGGCCCTGCACAAGGCGCTCACCGGATCCGAGGCCGACCTGATCGTGACCACCGGCGGCACGGCCGCCGGACCCGTCGACCACGTTCAGCCCACCTTGCGCCGGATCGGCGCGGAACTGCTGGTGGACGGCGTCAAGGTACGCCCGGGACACCCCATGCTCCTGGCCCGCACCAAGGAGAGGCAGCACCTCGTCGGGCTGCCGGGCAACCCCCTCGCCGCCGTCTCCGGCCTGCTCACACTGGCCGAGCCGCTGCTGCGCACGCTGGCCGCGCGCCCGGCTCCGGAGCCGTACACGATGCCCTTGCAGGGAGCCGTGCAGGGACATCCCTACGACACCCGGCTGGTGCCCGTCGTGCTGCGGGGCGACCACGCGGTTCCGCTGCGCTACAACGGCCCCGCCATGCTGCGGGGCGTCGCGGCGGCCGACGCGCTCGCCGTCGTCCCGCCGGGAGGCGCCCGAGCGGGGCAGGAGGCCGAACTCATCGATCTGCCCTGGGCCGCGGCCGGAATCGGGGTGTGTTTCACGTGAAACTTCCGGGCCATGACGCGATAGCCCGCCAGGCGGACGAGAATCTCGTGACCCATCGGGTGAAACTCCCGAGGAAACTGGTGGAGCGCCCGATACGCCAGGTCGGCAAACGGCTGGCCATGGCTCTGCTGGTACTGGCCGTGACCGTGCTGGTCGTCTACGCCGACCACGACGGCTACCACGACAACGCCGACAGTTCCGTGGACCTGCTCGACGCGGCGTACTACGCCACGGTGACCCTGTCCACCACCGGCTACGGCGACATCACCCCGGTCAGCGACAGCGCCCGGCTGACCAACATCCTCGTCATCACGCCGCTGCGCGTGCTGTTCCTGATCATCCTCGTCGGCACCACGCTCGAAGTGCTCACCGAACGCACTCGTGAGGAATGGCGCCTGAGCCGCTGGAGGTCCGCCTTGCGCGATCACACCGTCGTCGTCGGTTTCGGCACGAAGGGGAGGTCGGCGATCCAGACCGTCTGTGCGACGGGACTGAAGAAGCAGCAGGTCGTCGTGGTCGATCCCAGCGCCAAGGTGATCGACCTGGCCACGGCGGACGGGTACGCGGGAGTGGTCGGCGACGCGACGCGCAGCGAGGTGCTGAAGCGTGCGGAGGTACAGCGGGCCCGGCAGATCATCATCGCCACGCAGCGGGACGACACGGCCGTGCTGGTGACGCTCACCGCCCGGCAGCTGAACCGGGGGGCGAAGATCGTCGCCGCGGTGCGGGAGGAGGAGAACGCACCGCTGCTGAAGCAGTCCGGGGCGGACGCCGTGATCACCAGCGCCAGCGCCGCGGGACGGCTGCTGGGGCTGTCCGTGCTCAGTCCGGCCGCCGGCATGGTCATGGAGGACCTGATCCAGCAGGGCAGTGGGCTGGACCTCGTCGAACGGCCCGTCGTGAAGGCCGAGGTGGGCAAGAGCCCCCGGGAGACCGACGACCTCGTGGTGAGCGTCCTACGCGGACACCGGGTCCTCGGTTACGACGATCCGGCCGCCGCCCCCCTCCAGCTGACGGACCGCCTCATCACCATCGTCCGTGCCACGCCGGAGACCAAGGTCACCCCGGACATCCGCCCGCTGCCGCAGGACTGACCGCGAGTCGGCCCCGGGACCGGCCGCGGGGCGAGTCACCGACCGGCTGTGAGAAACGGAGGATCGGCCACGGGGCGGTCCACCGGCCGGGGACGCGGGGCGAGCCGTCGGCCGGCGGTGAGAACGGCGGCGGACCGTCGGCAGGGCCGACGGCACCGACCGGGCCGGGCCGCGGACCGATGGCAGGGCCGTGCGCGGACTGACGGCGGGACGACGGGGCGCAGGAGTAGCGTCGGCTGCATGCATGCGATCACCATTGAGGAACCCGGCGGACCCGAGACGTTGGCGTGGGAAGAGGTGCCCGATCCGGTGCCCGGTGAGGGGGAGGTGCTGGTCGAAGTGGTGGCCAGCGCCGTCAACCGGGCCGACATCATGCAGCGGCTGGGCTTCTACGACCCGCCGCCCGGCGCCTCCCGGTACCCCGGCCTGGAGTGCGCCGGGCGGATCGCCGCGCTCGGCCCCGGCGTGTCCGGCTGGGCGATCGGCGACGAGGTGTGCGCCCTGCTCTCGGGCGGCGGCTACGCCGAGAAGGTCGCCGTCCCGGCCGGCCAGCTGCTGCCGGTTCCCGGCGGCGTCGACCTCCGGCAGGCCGCCGCGCTGCCCGAGGTGGTCTGCACCGTCTGGTCGAACGTCTTCATGGTCGCCCACCTCCGTCCCGGTGAGACCCTGCTCGTGCACGGCGGCTCCAGCGGCATCGGGACCATGGCGATCCAGCTCGCCAAGTCCGCCGGTGCGCGCGTGGCCGTCACCGCGGGCACCAAGGAGAAGCTGGACTTCTGCGCCGAGCTGGGCGCCGACGTCCTGATCAACTACCGCGAGCAGGACTTCGTCGAGGAGATCCGGCGGGCCACCGACGGGGCCGGCGCCGACGTCATCCTCGACAACATGGGCGCCAAGTACCTGGACCGCAACGTGCAGGCACTCGCCGTCAACGGGCGTCTCGCGATCATCGGCATGCAGGGCGGCGTGAAGGGCGAGCTGAACATCGGCGCGCTGCTCGGCAAGCGGGCCGCCATCAGCGCGACCTCGCTGCGGTCCCGGCCGCTCGGTGAGAAGGCGACCATCGTCGCGGCGGTGCGCGAGCACGTGTGGCCGTTGCTCGCCGACGGGCACGTCCGGCCGATCGTCGACCGGGAGGTGCCGATGAGCGACGCCGCCACCGCCCACCGGGTCGTCGAGGAGAGCGGTCACATCGGCAAGGTGCTGCTGGTGGCGCCCTGACCCGGGGCGTCAGCCCTTGCGCGTCCGGAGGGCGATGAAGGCCAGTCCCAGGCCGAGGCCGATCAGGACCAGTCCGCTGCCCAGGGGCAGGAGCCGGCGTGTGTGCCCGGTCCCGGGCGCGGGCCGGGCGACCGGCCGGGGCGGGTGCGTGTCCGGGGGGCCGGACGACAGCCGGGCGGCCGGCTCGGGCGACCTGGGGGCGGCCGTCGGCGCCGGCGGGCCGGTCGTGCCGCCGGTGCTCTCGCCCCGGCCGTCCGCCGCCTCCCGCGGCGCCGTGCCGACACCCTGCGGCTTCCGGCCGCGCGGTCGGCCCGGCCGGTGCCGTCCCTCACCCGCCCGGCTCCCCGGCCGCGGTGGCCCGGTGGCGGGCGGGGGCGCGGGCGCCGAGGAGCGGGCGGCCGACGGGGGCGGTTCGGGGACGGCGTACGCCGGGGAGGCCGTGGAAGCGGAGACCGAGGGGGCGTGCGAGCGGGGCGGCCCGGCCGAGAGGCCGGCGGCCGGGCGGTCACCGGCCTCCGGGAGCGCGGAGGAAGTGCCGTGCACAGTGGCAGAAGGGGCCCCGGACGCGGGGGCGGAAACGGACGCGGGGGCGGGGGCGGGAACGGTCGCGGCGGTGGGGCCGGGCACAGGGGTGAGGGCGGTCACGGGGGTGAGGGCGGAGGCAGGGGATCCGGACGCGGAGCCGCGGGCCGAGGCGGGTCCGCCGGGCAGTCCGGCCACTGCCGTCGCTATGAGCAGTCCGGTCGCCCGCAGTGCGGCGCGTGGCCATGGAGTCACTTCGGGAATCCCCTCAGGCGCCCGGTCGGTGGAGCACTGGTCCGGCGGTTCGGTGGCACGGCGGTGCGGCGGCGCGGTGCTGCGACGGCTCGGTGCTGCGACGGCGACGGCTCGGTCGTGCGATGGTGCGACGGCGTGTTGGGGACAACGATCACATAAATGGGAAACCGGGGCATTCCGGGACCGGCCGCCGAGCCGGAACCGCTGCACAATCCGGTTATGTCGATACGTCACGGGCTGCTGGCGCTCCTGGAGGCCGGACCCCGCCACGGCTCCTGGATCCGCACCGAGTTCGAGGCCCGCACGGGGGCGGCCTGGCCGCTGGACCCGGGGCGGGTCAGTGCCACGCTGGGCGGCCTGGAACGGGACGGCCTGGTCGCCCGGGAGGGCGTGGACGCGGCCGGACGGGTGATGTACGCGCTGACCGAGGAGGGCCGCGCCGAACTGCGGGCGTGGTTCGTGCGGCCGGTGGAGCGCACGGCGCCGCCCCGCGACGAGCTGGCCGTCAAGCTGGTGCTGGCGGTGGCGGCGCCCGGCGTCGACGTGCGCGAGGTCGTCGAGGCGCAGCGCCGGCACGTGTCCGGGGCGCTCCAGGACTACGTACGGCAGCGGGCCGAGGTCCTGGCGGCGCGGCCCGGGCGTCCCGAGGAGGTGGCCCGGCTGCTGGTGCTGGAGCAGCGGATCTGCCACGCGGAGGCCGAGTCGCGCTGGCTGGACCACTGTGCGGCCCGCCTGCTGCGCCTGCACCTCCCGGAGGGCGCCGACGGCGCCGGGAGGGGGGAGTGAGGGCCGCCCGACCCGGGCTCACTCGTTGTGCCGGAATCGCTGCGTACAGGGTGGATCACCTTCCGCAGGGGGCACCTGGAAGGTGTGACGCACAGGTGCGAGAGAATGGCCGCATGGAGATGCCGAGGAACGAACGGTCGCCGGAGAATCCGCAGATCCTGGTCGTGGGCCAGGACGGCATGGCACTCGGCGGCGGTGGGGACGACGATTCCCGTGAGACCCCGGTGACGGAGCAGGTGGAGCAGCCCGCCAAGGTCATGCGGATCGGCAGCATGATCAAGCAGCTCCTCGAGGAGGTGCGCGCCGCTCCTCTGGACGAGGCCAGCCGGGCCCGGCTGAAGGAGATCCACGCCAGCTCGGTGAAGGAGCTGGAGGACGGGCTGGCGCCGGAGCTCGTGGAGGAGCTGGAGCGGCTCTCCCTGCCCTTCACGGACGAGAGCGTGCCCAGCGACGCCGAACTGCGCATCGCGCAGGCGCAGCTGGTGGGCTGGCTGGAGGGCCTCTTCCACGGGATCCAGACGACCCTGTTCGCCCAGCAGATGGCCGCCCGGGCCCAGTTGGAGCAGATGCGCCGGGCCCTCCCGCCGGGCGTCGGCCACGACGGCGAGGACGGCCACCCGGGCGCCCGCACGGGCGGCCCGTACCTGTAGGCCCTCAGGACGACGTGTTAGGGGCCCGGCGGACGAGCGCCGGGCCCCGAACGCGTGTGGTGATCCGGCTCACGGGGAGCGCCGAGTCGTCGGCGGCCGGGCTCCGGTCACTGGGGCGGGTTGCCGGTCGAGACGCTGAGCTCGATGGTCGGCATCTCCTTCGGATCCACGTCCGTGTCGGCGGCGGGGAACTGGTTCAGGACGGTGCCGTCACCCCAGGTGTTGTCGTCCTGGTACTTGACGCTCAGCCTCCAGCCCGCGGCCTGGAGGCAGGTCTTCACCGACTTGATGTACTTGAACTGGAAGTTCGGCACCCGGATCTTGTCCGGGTCGTCGTACGACTCCTGCGGCTCGGCGCACTTCTCCTTGTCGATCGTCTTCGACGGGTCCGGCCCGCGGTAGCCCGAGGGATGACCGGTCGCCGACGCGCTCGCGCTGCTCCCACTGCCGCCGCCCTCGGTGTCGTCACCGCCGCCGCCGTTCACCAGCAGCGCGGCGAGCAGACCGCCGACCGCCACGACGGCGACCACGATCGAGCCGATGACGACCGGCTTGTTGCCGCCCCTGCCGCCCTGCGAGGGGCCGGAGGAGGCGGGGGGCGGGGGCGTGATGTTGTACGGCGGCGTCGCGGCCTGCTGCGGCGGGTACCCGCTCGGGCCGGGCGCCGCCGGGTAGCCGCCCTGCTGCGGATAGCCGTACCCCGGCGACGGCATCGCCGGCGCCGGGGCCCCGTACGGGTTCGGGTGCGGCGTCGGCGCGTGGGCCGGGGTGGGCTGGTACGGCGTCTGCACGCTGCCCACGGGCGGCGGGGCGGTGTCGACCGGGGGGAAGACGGCGGAGCCGACGCCCGCGCCGCTGGGCGTCTGGGCGCCCGGGACGATGCTGGGCGGGGCCGCCTGGAAGGAGGCCGCCACGCGCAGGCACTCGTCGCGCATGGATTCGGCGTTCGGGAAGCGCTCGTTGGGGTTCTTCCGCAGCGCGCGGGCGACCAGCGCGTCCACCGCCGGGGGCAGGGAGCGGTTGATCGAGGAGGGCGCGACCGGCTCCTCCTGCACATGCGCGTACGCGATGGCCAGCGGCGAGTCGGCGTCGAACGGGAGCCGTCCGGTGACGAGCTGGAAGAGCATGATGCCGACCGAGTACAGGTCGGAGCGGGCGTCCACGCCCCGGCCCAGCGCCTGTTCCGGCGAGAGGTACTGCGGGGTGCCGACGACCATGCCGGTCTGGGTCATCGAGGTGACGCCGGACTGCATGGCGCGGGCGATGCCGAAGTCCATGACCTTGACGACGCCGCGCTTGGTCGTCATCACGTTGCCCGGCTTGATGTCCCGGTGGACCAGCCCCATCTCATGGCTGATCTCCAGCGCGGCGAGCACGTCCGCGGTGACCTTCAGGGCCTTGTCGACGGGCATCGCGCCGTACTGCCGGACGTCCTGCTCGAGCACCGAGCCCAGCGGCCGGCCCTCGATGTACTCCATGACGATGTACGGCGTCGCCATGCCGTCCAGTTCGTCCTCGCCGGTGTCGAAGACGGAGACGATGTTGGTGTGCGTGAGCTTCGCCACTGCCTGGGCCTCGCGGCGGAACCGCTCGCGGAACGCCGGTTCGCGGCCCAGCTCGGTGTGGAGCGTCTTGATCGCCACCTGGCGGTCGAGCACGGCGTCGTAGGCGAGGTGCACCGAGGCCATGCCGCCCTCGCCGAGCAAGTCGCGCAGCTGGTAGCGGCCGCCGGCCAGTGCCCGCCCCGCGAACCGGCCCTGTGCGCCGTCCTGGCTCATCTTCTGCGTCCCCCATAGGCACGCGCGGGGCAGCGGCTGCTGTGCTCGCGCGATCGGCTGTCCGTCGACCGGTCGGTGACCGGTCGCGGCCGATCCCGTGGCCGGACCGCCCGACCGACCGCGCGACCGGACCGGGTGGCCGGACCGTGCGACCGGGCCGTACGACCGGGATTCGTGACCGGATCCCGATGATCGAATGCGTTATTCCCGGCCAAGTCTGCCCCAGGGCACCGACACGTCAAGCTCGGTGCCCGTTCCGTGACCGTACGCGAAAGAAGCGTCGCGGAAGCGTTACAGCGGGCGTTCGGCCGGTACACGGGATTTGCACGAGCACGGCCGCTCGGGGTTTGATGGCCGGTCCGTCCCGGACCGGTCCCCGCGGCGAACCTGGACCGGCGGCTTGCGCCGAGCCTGTAGCGTGGCCGACGGAGACCGTGACAACACCGCGCACCGCGGGCAGACACAACGGCGAGGACTGATGGCACAGACGCAGCGCGCCCAGGGCCCGTCCGACCCCGAGGCGACTGGCGGCGGCATGTCGGAAACGCCGGAGGCGTGGGGCAACGGCGGCCTGGTCGGCGACGGCCGGTACCGGCTGACCCACCGACTCGGCCGGGGCGGCATGGCCGAGGTGTTCGCGGCCGAGGACGTGCGGCTCGGCCGCACCGTGGCCGTCAAACTGCTCCGCGCCGACCTGGCCGAGGACCCCGTCTCCAAGGCGCGCTTCACGCGTGAGGCGCAGTCCGTGGCCGGTCTCAACCACCACGCGATCGTCGCCGTGTACGACTCCGGCGAGGACTTCGTCGGCGGTCAGTCGGTGCCGTACATCGTGATGGAGCTGGTCGAGGGCCACACCATCCGCGACCTGCTGCTCAACGCGGAGGCGCCGGGCCCCGAGCAGGCCCTGATCATCGTCTCCGGGGTGCTGGAGGCGCTGGCCTACTCGCACCAGCACGGCATCGTCCACCGCGACATCAAGCCGGCCAACGTCATCATCACCGACAACGGCGCCGTGAAGGTGATGGACTTCGGCATCGCCCGCGCCCTGCACGGGGCGTCCACGACGATGACGCAGACCGGCATGGTCATGGGCACCCCGCAGTACCTCTCCCCGGAGCAGGCGCTCGGCAAGGCCGTCGACCACCGGTCCGACCTGTACGCGACCGGCTGCCTGCTGTACGAACTCCTGGCGCTGCGCCCTCCGTTCACCGGCGAGACCCCGCTGTCCGTGGTCTACCAGCACGTCCAGGACATGCCGGTGCCGCCGTCGGTGACCTCGGACGGCGGCTGCCCGCCGGAGCTGGACGGCCTGGTCATGCGTTCGCTGGCCAAGGAGCCCGACGACCGGTTCCAGACGGCCGAGGAGATGCGCGGACTGGCCCAGTACGCGCTGCAGATGCTCTACGACCAGGGCGGCCACACCGGCACCTGGAACACCGGCCCGGTGGCGGCGCCCGACGGCCGGCACACCCCGGCGGCGGGCTACGCGAGCACCACCGTGCTGCCGCACTCCGGCGAAGGCCACGCCGGCACCACGCAGATCCCGCAGCCGATCCTGCCCCCCGGGTACGGGAACGGCGACGACGGCGGCTTCGAGGGGCACGGCAACCAGGGCAGCGGCCGCGGGAAGCTGTGGATCCTCGCCGTGCTGGCGGTGATCGCCATCGCGGCGGGCGTGGCGCTGGCGATGCAGCAGACCGGTGACAGCGGCGGCAGCGGCGGCGGTGGCACCCGCACCACCAAGTCGCCGTCGGCCTCGCAGTCCACCGAGGAAGAGCAGCCCAGCCCCTCCCAGAGCGACCAGTCCTCGCACCAGTCCTCGGACCAGTCGACGGAGACGGGCAGCGGGTCGAACAGCGGCGGGGGCTGGAACCACGCACCGTCGCAGCAGCCCTCGTACACCCAGTCGCAGTCGACGACCCACGAGCCGTCGAACGAGCCGTCGGACCCGCCGAGCTCCGACACGCAGGAGCCTCCGCCGACGCAGCCCTCCTCCCCGGACACCGGTGGCGGCAACACCGACCCGACGACCGATCCGGGCGGGGCCGGCGGCGGTGACGTCACCCCGCCCCCGGTGAACCCCGGAGGCGGGAACGCGGGCTGACCGACCCGTCCCCAACGCGCGCGTGGAGCCGTGACAGGCGCCACGCGCGCGCGTCGTCCGCCCGGCCCGGTCACCGCGCGCGGACTCCCGCCTGGTCGCTCCCCCGGTCACCGCGCCCGGCCCCGCCCGGGTGTTTGGCCCGGCCACCCGGCGCGCGGTCACTCCGTGAACGCCCCGCACACCGCGTCGTACTCGCGGGTCCACCACACCACCAGCGCGGAGGCGGCCGGGAACTGCGGGTCCGCGCGGGTGTCGCCGCGCTCGTAGTGCCAGCGCAGCATCCAGAAGTCGTTCAGGCGCTCCCACCAGACGCGGTGCACGGCCGCCGCGAGCTCCGAGGGCGTGGCGCGGGCCGCACGCCGGTACGCGCGCGCGTAGGCCCTGATCTTCGGCAGGTCCAGGGTGCCGGCCGGCCGTACGAAGAAGATCGCGGCGGCGCGTACCGCCTCCTCCGCGCGCGGTTGCACGCCGAGCCGGTCCCAGTCGACGATCGCGGCCGGTGCGTCGCCCTTGTAGAGCAGGTTGAAGGGGTGGAAGTCGCCGTGCACCCAGCCCACCGGGCCGCCCGGCGGAGGCCGTCGGCCGGTGTGCTGTTCGAGCAGCGCGCGGCGCTCCAGCAGCCGGTGCCGGGCCAGCGCGTCGAAGGCGTCCGGGGGCCGGTGGCGGCGGACGTGCCCGAGCAGGTCGTCGATCAGGGCGAAGGTGTCGGTGGGGTCGGCGCTCTCGACGGGGTGCGGGCCGGCGGCGGGACGGGTGTGCCTCTTGGGCGGCATCACGCGCTCCAGGCAGGCGTGCACGGCCCCGAGGAGCCCGCCGAGGCGGGTGCACTGGCCGGTGGTGAGCTGCCCGCCGTGCCGGTGCCGGCCGTCGACCCAGGGGTGCAGGGCGTAGGCGTGGCCGCCGACGACGGCGACCGTGCGACCGTCGCGGCCGGCCAGCGCGGGCGCCACCGGGACGCCCAGGTCGGCCAGGCGCTGGGTGGCGCGGTGCTGCCGGGCGATCGACGCGGGATCGGCGGTGTCGGGGTCGAAGTGGTGCTTCAGGAAGTAGCGGCCGCGGGTCGTGCGCAGCAGGTAGCCGCGGTTCAGCAGGCCCTGGTCGACCGGTTCGCAGGTGAGGGCGGAGCCGGCCGCGTACTGGCGCAGTAAGGCCCGCAGAGGGGGCGCATGGGGCACGGGGGGTGGTACACATGAGCGCGGCACGCGCCAGATGGTAGGGCAATGATCGAGCCCGTGAGCTGGGCCTTGTCACACACAGTCGTCCGCGGTCGCAATCGGTCACTCGGGGTCGTCGGCCCCGGTCCGCCGTGCCCGTGCCGCCCGGCCTCTCCGGACGTCCGCCGGCCTGCGCCGGGCTCCGTCGGCACGGATGTCTCCGGTCGGCCGTCGGCCCTTCCCGACGTGGGGGTGACCGGGATAACGTGCCGGTGTTCCGGCCCCCTGCAAGGCTGTGACCAGCGGCTGCCCCAGATGCCCGGCGAGGTACTTGGACGTCCAAGTGAAAATACTTGGAAATCCAAGGAAACACGCAGGTCAGGTGGGGTTTCACATAAATGTGGAGCACTGGGTAACGTGACTGTTGCAGGGCGCTCGCCGGGGCACCTGTCACGCCTGTTCCCGGCCGAGTGGCACCCACCCCGTGCCCCGTGGTCCAAAACAGGTGAGCCGCACTGGCCTACCGGCAACCCCGGGGGCCGGACCGACGGAGGAGCACACGTGACCGTGGAGAGCACTGCCGCGCGCACATCGCGACGCAGCGCCGGGAGCAAGGCCGGTACGACCGGCACGAAGGCAGCCGGCACCACCGGTACCAAGCGCACCACCCGCACGACCGCCAAGAAGGGCGCCGGCGCCGCGAACGCCGCCGAACCTGAGCTCGTGCAGCTGCTGACCCCCGAGGGGAAGCGCGTCAAGAACGCCGAGTACGACAAGTACGTCGCCGGCATCACCCCCGAGGAGCTCCGCGGCCTGTACCGCGACATGGTGCTCACCCGCCGCTTCGACGCCGAGGCCACCGCCCTGCAGCGCCAGGGCGAACTGGGACTGTGGGCGTCGCTGCTCGGCCAGGAGGCCGCCCAGATCGGCTCCGGCCGGGCCACCCGTGAGGACGACTACGTCTTCCCGACCTACCGCGAGCACGGCGTCGCCTGGTGCCGCGGGGTCGACCCGACCAACCTGCTCGGCATGTTCCGCGGTGTGAACAACGGCGGCTGGGACCCCAACAGCAACAACTTCCACCTCTACACGATCGTCATCGGCTCCCAGGCGCTGCACGCCACCGGCTACGCGATGGGCGTGGCCAAGGACGGCGCGGACTCGGCGGTCATCGCCTACTTCGGCGACGGCGCCTCCAGCCAGGGCGACGTGGCGGAGTCCTTCACCTTCTCCGCGGTCTACAACGCCCCCGTGGTGTTCTTCTGCCAGAACAACCAGTGGGCGATCTCCGAGCCGACCGAGAAGCAGACCCGGGTGCCGCTCTACCAGCGCGCGCAGGGATTCGGCTTCCCGGGCGTGCGCGTCGACGGCAACGACGTACTGGCCTGCCTCGCGGTCACCAAGTGGGCGCTGGAGCGCGCCCGCTCCGGCGAGGGCCCCACCCTGGTGGAGGCGTACACGTACCGCATGGGCGCCCACACCACCTCCGACGACCCCACCCGCTACCGCCACGACGACGAGCGGGCCGCCTGGGAGGCGAAGGACCCGATCCTGCGCCTGCGCCGCCACCTGGAGGCGGCGAACCACGCTGACGAGGGATTCTTCGCGGAACTCGAGGCAGAGAGCGAGACGTTGGGCAGGCGAGTGCGCGAAGCGGTCCGTGCCATGCCCGACCCGGACCACTTCGCCATCTTCGAGAACGTGTACGCGGACGGGCACGCGCTCGTCGACGAGGAGCGAGCCCAGTTCGCCGCCTACCAGGCGTCGTTCGCGGACGCAGAGGGGGTCTGAGCATGGCTGCGGAGGCTGTGACATTGAAGAACATGGCCCTGGCCAAGGCGATCAACGAGTCGCTGCGCCGTGCCCTGGAGAACGACCCGAAGGTCCTCGTCATGGGCGAGGACGTCGGCAAGCTCGGCGGCGTGTTCCGGGTGACGGACGGCCTGCAGAAGGACTTCGGCGAGAGCCGCGTCATCGACACCCCGCTCGCCGAGTCCGGCATCGTCGGCACGGCGATCGGCCTCGCCCTGCGCGGCTACCGCCCGGTGGTCGAGATCCAGTTCGACGGCTTCGTCTTCCCGGCGTACGACCAGATCGTCACGCAGCTCGCGAAGATGCACGCCCGCTCCCTGGGCAAGGTCAAGCTCCCCGTCGTGGTCCGCATCCCCTACGGCGGCGGCATCGGCGCGGTGGAGCACCACTCGGAGTCCCCCGAGGCCCTCTTCGCGCACGTCGCGGGTCTGAAGGTGGTCAGCCCCTCCAACGCCTCGGACGCCTACTGGATGATGCAGCAGGCCATCCAGAGCGACGACCCGGTGATCTACTTCGAGCCCAAGCGCCGCTACTGGGACAAGGGCGAGGTCAGCACCGAGGCCATCCCCAGCCCGCTGCACAAGGCGCAGGTCGTCCGCGAGGGCGCCGACCTGACCCTGGCGGCCTACGGCCCGATGGTGAAGCTGTGCCAGGAGGTCGCCGCGGCCGCCGCCGAGGAGGGCAAGTCCCTGGAGGTCCTGGACCTGCGCTCGGTCTCCCCGATCGACTTCGACTCCATCCAGGCGTCGGTGGAGAAGACCCGCCGCCTGGTGGTGGTCCACGAGGCCCCGGTCTTCTTCGGCTCCGGCGCGGAGATCGCCGCCCGGATCACCGAGCGCTGCTTCTACCACCTGGAGGCCCCGGTCCTGCGGGTCGGCGGCTACCACGCGCCGTATCCGCCGGCGCGCCTGGAGGAGTCGTACCTGCCGGACCTGGACCGCGTGCTCGACGCCGTCGACCGCTCGCTGGCGTACTGAGGGAGAGGTTCGTGACGACGATGACTGGAGCGTCGGTGGCGTCCGTGCGCGAGTTCAGGATGCCGGACGTCGGCGAGGGGCTGACCGAGGCAGAGATCCTCAAGTGGTACGTCCAGCCGGGTGACACGGTCACCGACGGCCAGGTGGTCTGCGAGGTCGAGACCGCCAAGGCGGCCGTCGAACTGCCCATCCCCTACGACGGCGTGGTCCGCGAACTCCACTTCCCCGAGGGCACCACGGTGGACGTGGGCACCGCCATCATCGCGGTGGCGGTGGCGGTGGCGGGCGGCGGCGCCCCGGCCGAGGCCCCGGCGGAGGTCCCGGCGGAGGTCCCGTCCCAGGCCGCCCCGGCGGCGGCCGAGCCGCAGGAGCCGAAGCCGGAGGGCCGCCAGCCGGTGCTCGTGGGCTACGGCGTCTCGACGTCCGCCACCAGGCGACGCCCGCGCAAGGGCCCCGAGGTCCGGGTGGACCGGGGCCAGGCCGCGGTGCAGTCGGAGCTGAACGGCAGCGCCGCGCCGGCCGCGCCCGCCGTCGCGAAGGACCGGCCGCTGGCGAAGCCGCCGGTGCGCAAGCTGGCCAAGGACCTGGGCGTGGACCTCACGACGGTGGTCCCGTCGGGCCCCGACGGCGTCATCACGCGCGAGGACGTGCACGCCGCCGTGGCGGCTCCGCAGGCCCCGGAACCGGCCGTGGCGGCGGAGTCCGGGACGGCCCAGGCCGACCGGGCGGTCCAGACGCCCGCGGCGCCGGTGGCGTCCTACGACACGGCACGCGAGACGCGGATCCCGGTGAAGGGTGTCCGCAAGGCGACGGCGGCGGCGATGGTCGGCTCGGCGTTCACCGCGCCGCACGTCACGGAGTTCGTGACGGTGGACGTGACGCGCACGATGAAGCTCGTCGAGGAGCTGAAGCAGGACAAGGAGTTCGCGGGCCTGCGGGTGAACCCGCTCCTGCTGATCGCCAAGGCGCTGCTGGTGGCGATCAAGCGCAACCCGGACATCAACGCCTCCTGGGACGAGGCCAACCAGGAGATCGTCCTCAAGCACTACGTCAACCTGGGCATCGCGGCGGCCACCCCGCGCGGTCTGATCGTCCCCAACATCAAGGACGCCCACGCCAAGACGCTCCCGCAGCTCTCGGCGGCGCTCGGCGAGCTGGTGGCGACGGCACGCGAGGGCAAGACGTCCCCGGCGGCGATGCAGGGCGGCACGGTGACGATCACCAACGTCGGCGTCTTCGGCGTCGACACCGGCACGCCGCTCCTCAACCCGGGCGAGTCCGCGATCCTCGCGGTCGGCGCGATCAAGCTCCAGCCGTGGGTCCACAAGGGCAAGGTCAAGCCCCGTCAGGTCACCACCCTGGCCCTCTCCTTCGACCACCGCCTGGTCGACGGAGAACTCGGCTCGAAGGTGCTGGCGGACGTGGCGGCGATCCTGGAGCAGCCGAAGAGGCTGATCACCTGGGCGTGACGGCCCGGACCGGATAACGTCGAGCGTGTGGAGGGGACGGCCGCGACTTTGGCTTGCGACCGCCCCCTCCGCTCTTCCCGTCGGCACGGCTCCGATCCGGCCGTGCGGCCCCGGTCAGGACGACCGGTCGAGCACGTACACGGGCGCTCCGTCCTCGGCCGCGCCCCGTGAGCGGATGCAGGCGTGCTTGCGCAGCATGCGCAGGCACTCGTTGACGCGGCGCGCCGGCAGACCGGTACGGGCCGCGATGGCGTCGAGCGGCTGACGGAGCTCGCCCTCCTCCACGAGGACCGGGGCGATCACCACGGCCACCGTCCACACGTCCTCCGTCACCGACAGCCGCTGCCGCCAGTCGGCCAGCACGGACTCCGTGGTCGGCCGGTCGGCGAGGGCCCGGGTGGGCGGCACGGGGTGATCGGGGGCCAGGACGTCGAGTCGGTCGGCGATGCGTTCCACGGCTCGGACGACGGCCTGCTGCGTGGCCAGCATGGCGCGCTGCGTCGCGACCATCTCCTTGTGCAAAGCGACCGATTCGCGCTGGGCGGCGGCGAGCTCCTCGTCCACCCGGAGGTTGTGCGCCTCGAGTCGCACGATGGCGTCCACGACCTGCTGCGGCATGACGTACGCGACGGGCGCGCCCGGGCCGGTCGGCTGCACCGGGGCCTCGTCCAGGCTGTAGGACCCCTCCCGCTGCACTGTCTCGATGACCTCGGCGACCCACTGCTTGAAGGGCGCGCAGGCGGGCTTGGTGCAGGCGTTGACGAGGAGGACGAGACCCCGCAGAGAGATGACGTTCAGGTCTCGACGCCACTCTCTGCCTGCGGGAACGCTGAGACCGTAACCTCCAGTTAGGGTCTCGAGAATTTCTCGATGGCCTTCCGGGACGTGGTCGGAGAGTGCCTTGTGCGGATTGGTGTGCCCCAATCGCCTGCAGACGTCCACCGCCGGGAACCAATGGCTTCCGTCCGGCATCGTCAGCCGGCGGACCCGGTCACCGGTCGCCGCGTACACGAAGTCGCTGATGTCGATCGCCTCGTGGCGCCTGCCCGCGTCGGGCTGTTCGCTGGGTTCGTTCATGTGAACCACCTCCGCTGCGGAAGGTAGATCGAAGAAAAGTGCATATGCCAGTTCGCCCGGGGATGTTCACGATTGCGAGGGAAGATCGTCAGAAGTACCTCAGTGCGCCGGGGGAGCGTGTATGACGCCGGGCGAGGGGGAGGTGCCCGCCGGATCAGTCGTCGGCGACCCGGATGAGCAGGGCGTCGTGTGCGCCGGACGAGCATACGGTCGACGGCGTGGCGTACGCGGAGGAGCACGAGCGCGTCCCCTCCGGGCCGCCGGCCGCGCTCAGTCCTCCCAGAACGCCCAGAAGACCCCCACCTCGTCGTCGGAGACCGCCACCAGGCCGCAGTCGGTGGTGTGGACGGACAGGCACTCCCACTGGGTGTCGGGGTTCAGCCAGTCGGCGTCCGGATCCGCGCAGGCACCCGAGGCGTTGGTGAGGAACCGGGCCGACGGGCCGAACCTGGACAGGACGTGCCGCGCGCTCCTGAACAGAGCGTCCCGCCGGTTCGCGAAGTCCGGAATGTGGGCCGCCTGGTAGTGGGGCTCCCCCTGGAGCGCGATGAGCAGCCGAGTGGCGCGGGCCCCGTCGATCCCGGTGAGGGCGGCGCCGATCTGCTCGGCGCTCCAGAGCATGAAGGGAGCGCCGATGCCGCTGCGGTCCCCCTCGACCGCCGGCGGTGCGCTGAGCGAGTACCAGCGGCGTGGATCGTCCGACCTGAGCGCCATGGTCGATGCCACGTCCCGTCGCCAGTCCCGGTGCCGCCGCGGACCGACCCGTGCGAAACCGCAGGTGCCGCCGAGCAGGTCCAGCACCGCCACCTTCCAGGATTCGGCGTCGAGCAAGGATTCCTCCCCATGGCGGGCGGGCGCTCGCCCCGGGGCCCGGCGTCCGGGCGCGGGTGCGAAGCGGCGGCCGCGGACGGAAAAAGGGCCCGCCGCCGAGCACCGGCGGCAGGCCCCTCACTTCACGGTCGGCGTCAGCCCAGACGGGCGAAGCCGTAGTTCAGGATCTTCGTGGAGTCCGCGGCGCGCTGGTTGATCGACGAGGAGGCCAGGACCGTGCCGATGACGGTCTTGGTGCCCCGGGTGGCCGCGAAGACCAGGCAGTACTTGGCCTCGGGGCCGGAGCCGGTCTTCACGCCGATGGCGCCCTTGTAGCTGCCGAGCAGCGTGTTGGTGTTCGTCCAGGTGGCCATCGTGCGGGTGCTGCCCGTCTTGGTGACGGTCTTGGCCGTGTACGACTTGGTCTTCACGATCGCGCGGAAGTTGGCGTTCTTCATCGCGCTGCTGGCGATCTTCGTCAGGTCGCGCGGCGTCGAGTAGTTGTTGCCGTTGCCGATGCCGTCGAACGAGTCGAAGTGCGTGTTCTTCAGGCCGAGGCTCTTGGCGGAGCTGTTCATCTTGCCGATGAAGGACTTCACGCGCGCGGACATCGTCGAGCCCGTGCCGTACTTGTCGGCCAGCGCGTAGGCGGCGTCGCAGCCCGAGGGCAGCATCAGGCCGTAGAGGAGCTGACGGACGGTCACCTTGTCGCCCACGATGAGGTGGGCCTGGGAGGCGTTGTTCTTCACGACGTAGTCGCTGTACGCCTTCTGGATGGTGACCTTGGCGTCGAGGTTGAGGTTCGACTGCGCCAGCACGACCTTCGCGGTCATGATCTTGGTGGTGGAGCCGGTGGACAGTTTGGTGTCCGCGGCCTTGGTGTAGAGCGTCGAGCCGTTGGCGTTGTTCATCGCGTAGCCGCCCTTGGCCACGATCGACGGCGCGGTGACGGCCTGAGCGGGCGCGGCGGTGAGCGCCCCGGCGGCGAGCACGGCGCCGGTGGTCATGGCGACGGCGGCCGCTCGGCGGAGACGGATGGCCTGGATGCCGGTTTTCAAGTGAGGTACCCCGAATACGTCGAATGCCCCTGTGGTGCGGCGAAGTTGGGTGCCCACGAAGTGGGGCCGCACATGTCTGACTCGTAACTAGCACAGATGGTTGTGCGATTGCCGGGCCGGGTTCCCGGCCGGTCCGCGCGGTCCGCATGCTGGACGGGGCACATCTTGTGCACGTGTTGTATCTAAGCTGTGGGCATGAGCCTGTCCGTGAAACGGCCCCCCGCCGCCGACCGTGTGTACACCCATGTCAAGGAAGCCGTCCTCGACCGCCGTTACCAGGGCGGAACGCTGCTGACCGAGGGCGAACTGGCCGAGGCCGTCGGCGTTTCGCGCACTCCGGTGCGCGAGGCGCTGCTGCGGCTGGAGGTCGAGGGGCTGCTCAAGCTCTACCCGAAGAAGGGGGCGCTGGTCCTGCCGGTCTCCGCGCAGGAGATCGCGGACGTCGTCGAGACCCGGCAACTGGTGGAGGGGCACGCCGTCAGGAAGGCCGTGCCCGCCCCGGCCGGGCTCGTCGAGCGGCTGGAGGAACTGCTCGAACAGCAGAAGCGGCAGGCCGCCGACGGTGACTTCGCCGCCGCGGCCGTCACCGACCGCTGCTTCCACGCCGAGATCGTCCGCAGCGGCGGCAACGAGATCCTCTCGCGCCTCTACGACCAGTTGCGCGACCGGCAACTGCGCATGGGCGTCGCCGTCATGCACTCCCACCCCGACCGGATCGCCAAGACGCTCACCGAGCACGAGGAGATCCTCCAGGCCCTGCGGTCCGGGGACGCCGAGGCCGCCGCCGCGATCGTTCACGGGCACGTCAGCTGGTTCTCCAACCTGGCCCGGGGTGAGGTCCGATGAGCTCCACGACCGGATCCACGGCCGCCGTGACGCTGCCCGGCGACCCACCCGGCGGGCGGCGTGCCGTCGCCGTGTGGAGCATCGGCGTCGCCGTCTACTTCGTCGCCGTCATCTTCCGCACCTCGCTGGGCGTGGCCGGGCTCGACGCCGCCGAACGGTTCGACGTGGGCGCCTCGGCGCTGTCCACCTTCTCGATCCTCCAACTGCTCGTCTACGCGGGCATGCAGATACCCGTCGGCCTGCTGGTCGACCGGCTCGGCACCAAGAGGGTGCTGGGCATCGGTGTCGTACTGTTCACGGCCGGTCAGCTCGGCTTCGCCTTCTCGTCGTCGTACGGCGCCGCGCTCGCCTCCCGGGCGCTGCTCGGCTGCGGCGACGCCATGACGTTCATCAGCGTGCTGCGGCTGGGCACCCGCTGGTTCCCCGCCCGGCGCGGTCCGCTGGTCGCGCAGCTCGCCGGACTGGTCGGCATGGCCGGCAACCTGGTGTCCACGCTGGTGCTGGCCCGGATGCTGCACGGCCTGGGCTGGACCTGGGCCTTCGCGGGCAGCGCGCTGGCCGGCGTGGTGGTGCTGGTGCTGCTGGTCCTCTTCCTGAGGGACCACCCCGAGGGCTTCGAGCCGGCGCCGCTGCCGCACCAGGGCGCCGCGTACGTGCGCCGGCAGATCGCCGCTTCCTGGCGGGAACCGGGCACCCGGCTCGGGATGTGGGTGCACTTCACCACCCAGTTCCCGGCGATGGTGTTCCTGCTGCTGTGGGGGCTGCCCTTCCTGGTGGAGGCGCAGGGACTGTCCCGGGCGACCGCCGGGGAGCTGCTCACCCTCGTCGTGCTGTCGAACATGGCCGTGGGCCTCGTCTACGGGCAGATCATCGCCCGGCACCACGCGGCGCGGCTGCCGCTGGCCCTCGGCACGGTGGCGGCCACGGCGGTCATGTGGGCGGCGACGCTGGCGTACCCCGGCGGCCGCGCGCCGATGTGGCTGCTGGTGGTGCTGTGCGTGGTGCTCGGGGCGTGCGGACCCGCCTCGATGATCGGGTTCGACTTCGCGCGGCCCGCGAATCCGGCGGAGCGGCAGGGGACCGCCTCCGGCATCACCAACATGGGCGGCTTCGTCGCCTCGATGACGACGCTGTTCGCGATCGGTGTGCTGCTGGACGCGACGGACGACGACTACCGGGTCGCCTTCTCCGCCGTGTTCGTCCTCCAGGCGCTCGGCGTCGGGCAGATCCTGCGGCTGCGCGGGCGGGCGGCCCGGCGGGAGCGGGAGCGGCTGGTGGCGAGCCGGGTGGAGACCGTGCACGTCCCCGCGTGAGGGCGCGGCGCCGGGCCGGACCGGTGCGAGCGGCAGGGGTCGATCGTGCCGCCGGCGAAGGCGCGCCCCCCGGGCCTTTCGAGCAGGAAGCCCCGGCCCGGCCGCCCGGGAGCGGGCTCAGGCCGTGACCGCGAAGTTCCTCAGGATGGCCGCCGCCAGGTCCGGGTCGCCCTCCGTCTTCACCCGGTCCTTCACCGCCTCGGGCGTGACCCGGCCGCAGGCGAGGCGGACGTAGGTCTCCCAGTCGAGGGTGAGGGAGGCGGCCGGACCCAGCGCGGGGACCGTCTCCAGGGTGCCGCGGCCCTGGATGTCGACGCGGATGGTGCGGAGGAACTCCACCGGGCCGTGCACGTCGAAGACGATCGCCGAGCTGCGCGGGGCGTCCGCCTTCTCCGCGACCACGCGCGGGAGGGCGTCGAGGAGGTAGTCCCGGGCCACGTGCGCGCCGGGCGAGTCCAGGTTGCCGGGGCGCCCGAGGGCGGCCCGCAGGTCCTGTTCGTGCACCCAGATGTCGAACGCGCGGTAGCGCATGGACTCCTCGAGGGTGATCTCCACGCCGAGCGGGCCGCGCACCTTGGCGCCCGGGTCACGGGACTCGTTGCGCAGCTGGCGGTTGCGGCGGATGACCGTGTACTCGAGCTCCGAGGTCATCTCCGGGGCCGTGTGGTGGCGGCGGACGTCGACCTGCATCTCCATGTACCGCTGGTGCTGGTTGGTGACGTGGAACAGATCGCGCGGCAGCGAGTGGATGGGGCGCGGATCGCCCAGCGCCTCGCAGTCCATGCCGATGACGTGCGAGACCACGTCGCGGACGGACCAGCCGGGGCACGGGGTCCGCCGGTTCCACTCGCCCTCCACGAGCGGCTGCACCAGCTCGGATATCGCCTCGACGGAGTGGGTCCAGGCATCGGCGTAGGGCTGGAGGGTGGGATGCAGACTCACGGAACGGGACCCCTCGGCGGTCGGTACACGGGCAGGTTGTGGCGGCATTGCCAGTGGGCGGTGGCTGCTGTCGGCGGTGTCTTGAAACTTCCCCCGGCTCTCGCTCCGCTTCGAGCAGGGCAGCCCCCAAGTTACGCTGCTGTGAAGCACCCCGGCAGTGCTTTCGTGTGACGATCGTAGGCCCGTGGGGACAACTCGAATGCCAGGACGGTGGTAGTGTGCGCGCCTCGCTGATCCAGATCGCCGTGGACGAGGGCGAATCGGCCGAATCGCGACGGCGGCGGGCGGCCGCCCTCGTACGCGAGCAGGCCGGCGCCGATCTCGTCGTGCTCCCGGAACTGTGGACCACCGGAGCCTTCGCCTTCGAGGAGTTCGGCCGTGCCGACGAGCCCCTGGAGGGGCCGACCCACGAGGCCATGGCCAAGGCCGCGAGCGACGCGGGCGTGTGGCTGCACGCGGGCTCGATCCCCGAACGCGCCCCCGACGGCACCCTCTACAACACCTCACTGGTCTTCGAGCCCTCCGGCGACCTGGCGGCCGTCTACCGCAAGATCCACCGGTTCGGCTTCGACAAGGGCGAGGCCGTGCTGATGGGGGCGGGCAAGGAGCCGGTGACGGTCAGTCTGCCGGACACCACCCTCGGCCTGGCGACCTGTTACGACCTCCGGTTCCCCGAACTCTTCCGCGCCCTGGTCGACGCCGGGGCCCGGATGCTGGTGATCCCGGCGGGCTGGCCCGAGCGCCGGCGCGGGCACTGGACGCTGCTGGCCCGGGCGCGGGCGGTGGAGAACCAGGCGTTCGTGCTCGCCTGCGGCACGGCCGGGACCCATGCCGGGGTCCCGCAGGCCGGTCACTCGATCGTGGTGGACCCGTGGGGCGAGGTCCTGGCCGAGGCGGGCCACGACGAGCAGGTCCTCACGGTGGACCTCGACCCGGAGAAGGTGGCGGCGACGCGGGAGCAGTTCCCGGCCCTGAAGGACCGGGTGCTGGGCCTGGAGCCGCCGCGCCGGTGAGCGGCCGGGGCGCCCGGCCGGGACGGCGGTGAGGGGAGGACGGGACGGCGATGAGTCGTCGGAACGGCGGGGAGCGGCCCCGGGGCCGCGGGGCCGGCCCGGTGTGATCCGGGCGGCGGGCCCTACCCCTCGTCCCGCTCCTTCTCCGCCAGGTGGATCACGCACACCGCCACAGCGATCAGCAGCGCCGGGTCGGCGTCCTCCCGTACGACGTCGACCCCGTAGGTGTCCACCAGGCTCAGCCACCGCCGGGAGATCACGGCCAGCAGTTCGCCGTCGTACTCGACGGCGAACTCCCGGTCCAGGATCTTCCCGCTGACGTCCAGCTCGGTGCCGTCCGTCAGGGACACCCGGTAGTGGTTGCGCAGCAGCGACAGCCGCTTGCGCCGGATCTTCGCCAGGGCCTCGCCACCCCGCTCGATCACCATCGTCTCCCGCAGGGAGAACATCTTCTGGTGGATGTCGACGAGGACCCGGCCCCGGGCGTCCTTCAGCTCGAAGGTGTCCCGCAGCCGCATCGCCTTGCCGTCGACGAGGAACACCTTGTCGCCGTGCTCGTCCTCGATCCAGTAGTCGTCACCGATGCCGAGGATCCGGTCGCGTACGAGGAATCTCATGCCCTCACCGCTTCCCCGCCCGGGGCCCCGGGACGCCGCCGGTAGGCCGACGGGCTGAGCGGGCGGGCCCGGGCCCGGTCGGCGGTGACGGGTGGCACCCTTGCCCCATGAGCGAATCGTCCCCGTCCCGGACCACCCGACGCGCCCGTGTCCGCGCCCCCGAGCTGACCGGCAGGGGCGGCTGGCTCAACACCGGAGGCAAAGAGCTCACCCTCGCCGACCTGCGCGGACGGATCGCGCTGCTCGACTTCTGGACATTCTGCTGCATCAACTGTCTGCACGTCCTCGACGAGCTGCGGGAACTTGAGGAGAAGCACCGGGACACGGTCGTCGTCATCGGAGTGCACTCCCCGAAGTTCGTGCACGAGGCGGAGCACCAGGCGGTCGTGGACGCCGTGGAGCGCTACGAGGTGGCGCATCCGGTGCTCGACGACCCCGAGCTCGCCACCTGGAAGCAGTACGCGGTGCGGGCCTGGCCGACGCTCGTCGTCATCGACCCCGAGGGGTACGTCGTCGCCCAGCACGCCGGCGAGGGGCACGCGCACGCCATCGAGCGGCTGGTGGAGGAGCTGGAGGCCGAGCACGCCGCCAAGGGCACCCTGCGGCGCGGCGACGGGCCGTACGTGCCGCCGGAGCCGGAGCCCACCACCCTGCGCTTCCCCGGCAAGGCCCTCCTGCTGCCCTCCGGGAACTTCCTGGTCAGCGACACCACCCGGCACCAGCTGGTGGAGCTGGAGGCGGACGGGGAGAGCGTCGTGCGGCGGATCGGGCAGGGCGGCCGGGGGATGACCGACGGGCTCCCCGACCGGGCGCGGTTCCAGGAACCGCAGGGGCTCGCGCTCCTCCCGGACGGCAGCGTCGTCGTCGCCGACACGGTCAACCACGCCCTGCGGCGCTTCGATCCGGAGACCGGACGCACCACGACCCTGGCCGGCACCGGGTTCCAGTGGATGCAGGGGGACGCCACGTCCGGTCCCGCCCGGGACGTGAAGCTGTCCTCCCCCTGGGACGTCGCCCACTGGAACGGCAAGGTGTGGATCGCCATGGCGGGCGTGCACCAGCTGTGGGCGTACGACCCGCGGGTCGGGAGCGTCGGCGTCGCCGCGGGGACCACCAACGAAGGGCTCGTCGACGGACCCGGCGACGAGGCGTGGTTCGCGCAGCCCTCCGGACTGGCGGCCACGCCCGAGCGGCTGTGGCTCGCCGACTCCGAGACCTCCGCGCTGCGCTGGGTGGACGTGGACGGTGGCGTCCACACCGCCGTGGGCACCGGCCTGTTCGACTTCGGCCACCGGGACGGGGACGCCGGGCAGGCGCTGCTCCAGCACCCGCTGGGAGTGACCGCCCTGCCGGACGGCTCGGTCGCGGTCAGCGACACCTACAACCACGCCCTGCGCCGCTACGACCCGGCGACCGGCCGGGTCACCACCCTCGCCACCGACCTGCGCGAGCCCAGCGACGCGGTACTCGTCGGCGGGGACATCGTGGTCGTGGAGTCGGCCCGGCACCGGCTGACCCGGCTTCGGCTGCCGGAGGAGGCCGTGCGGGTGGCGGCTGTCGCCCACCGCACGCGGCGGGCCGCCACCGAGGTCGCCCCGGGGCGGCTGCGGCTGGACGTGATCTTCCAGGCCCCGGCGGGTCAGAAGCTCGACACCCGCTACGGGCCCGCCACCCGGCTGCTGGTCTCCGCCACCCCGCCGGAGCTATTGCTGGACGGCGAGGGCGCGGGAACAGACCTGTCCCGCGCCCTCGAGCTCAACCCCGCCGTGACGGAGGGCGTCCTGCACGTGTCCGCGATGGCGGCCTCCTGCGACGACCCGGAGGCCGGCAGCGGCTCCGCCGCGGGCGCCGAGGAGTACCCGGCCTGCCATGTGCACCAGCAGGACTGGGGCGTCCCGGTCCGGCTGACCGGGGCCGGCGCGGACCGGTTGCCGCTGGTCCTGGCCGGCATGGACGGCTGATCAGGGCCGGCCGCCCGCCGGGGAAACGGTCACACGCCGTACCCGTCGCTGTAGCCGTCCCGTGCGTGGTGGTGCCGTTCCTCCTCGACGACCGTCGTCGAGGGCGGCACCATGACGCGGCGCCGCCTGGCGATGCTGCTGAAGGTCGTCACGCCGATCACCCCGACGATCATCAGGATGACGCCGACCATGTGCAGGTTGACCCCTTGCATGTGCCAGTCGGTCGCGAACGTGAGGATGGCTCCCACGGCGATGAGGATGATGCACCCGCCGAGGCCCATGAGTGTCGCCTCCTAGTCCGGTGTCAGGTCCGGTGGTTCCGGCCCGTTCCGGTCCCTTCCGGTCAACTCCGGATACCCGCAAGCGGGATGAGCATGCGGAGGCGACCCCTCATGGAGTGGCGCGCTCAGTCCTCAAGGAACGCCACCAGCGCGTTCGCCAGCAGGAACGGGTCGTTGGCGGCGCACAGTTCGCGGACGCTGTGCATGGACAGGATGGCCACGCCGATGTCGACGGTGCGGATGCCGTGCCGGGCCGCGGTGATCGGGCCGATGGTCGTGCCGCACGGCATGGAGTTGTTGGAGACGAAGGTCTGGAAGGGCACGCCGGCCCTCTCGCAGGCCGCCGCGAACACCGCCCGGCCCGAACCGTCCGTGGCGTAGCGGTTGTTGACGTTGACCTTGAGGATGGGGCCGCCGCCCGCACGCGGGTGGTGGGTCGGGTCGTGCCGTTCCGCGTAGTTGGGGTGCACCGCGTGGCCGGTGTCCGAGGACAGGCAGACCGTGCCGGCGAAGGCGCGGGCCCGGTCCTCGTACGACCCGCCGCGCGCGAACACGGAACGTTCCAGCACGCTGCCGAGGAGCGGGCCGTCGGCGCCGGTGTCGGACTGGGAGCCGTTCTCCTCGTGGTCGAAGGCGGCCAGCACCGGGATGCAGGGCAGGTCCTGACCCGATGTGGCAACCGCCGCCAGGGCGGCCGTGCCGGCGTGCACCGAGAGCAGGTTGTCCATGCGCGGGCCGGCCAGCAGCTCGCGGTCGCGGCCCAGGTAGGCGGGCGCTTCCACGGAGTGCGTCATCAGGTCCCAGCCGGCGACCTCGCCCGCGGCCAGACCCGCCTCCTGCTCCAGGAAGGCGATCAGGTCGCCGTCCCGGACGTCGTCGCCCAGGCCCCACACCGGCTGCAGGTGCCGCTGCTTGTCGAGCTTGAGACCGTCCGTGGAGACCGCGCGGTCCAGGTGGATGGCGAGCTGGGGGACGCGCAGGAGCGGGCGGTCGACGTTCACCAGGCGCGTCGAGCCGTCGCGCAGGGTCAGCCGGCCGGCCAGGCCGAGGTCGCGGTCGAGCCAGGAGTTCATCAGCGGGCCGCCGTAGATCTCCACGGCGACCTGGCGCCAGCCGTGCGCCCCGGTGTCGGGCAGCGGCTTGACGCGCAGGTTGGGCGAGTCGGTGTGCGCGCCGACGATGCGGAAGGGGGTGTGCGGCGCGGCGCCCTCGGGGACGTACCAGGCCACGATCGCCCCGCCGCGCAGGACGTACTTCCCGCCGGTGCCCGAGGCCCCCGTGTCCCAGGCGTCCGTCTCGGCGACCTGGCGGAAGCCGGCCTTCTCCAGCCGCGCGGCGGCGTTCGCCACGGCGTGGTAGGGCGACGGGCTGGCCGTCAGGAAGGACATCAGGTCGTCGGTGTGGCCGCGGTCGAAGGGCCGGCTTGTGCTCATGGGTTCACCTTAACGACGGACGAGGGTCCGCTCCCGGTCTGGGAGCGGACCCTCGTGAGGACGGTGTGAAGGCGGGGACCACGGCCTGCCGGCCGGACCGTGACGGCCCGCGGCCCGGCCCGGACGGAAGGCGCTAGAAGGCGGCCTCGTCCAGCTCCATCAGGTCCAGGTCGACCTTCTCCGACAGCTTGCGGGCCAGGGTGACGCCCGGCAGGACGTTGGCCGCGAAGAACTTCGCCGCCGCGATCTTGCCGGTGTAGAAGGCCCGGTCCTTGGCGGAGGCGGTCTCCAGCTTCTCGGCGGCGACCGCCGCGCCCCTCAGCAGCAGGTAGCCGACGACGACGTCGCCGGAGGCCAGCAGCAGGCGGGTGGTGTTCAGACCCACCTTGTAGATGTTCTTGACGTCCTGCTCGGTGGCGGCCAGGTCGGTCAGCATGACGCCGACGACGGCCTCCAGCTCGACGGCCGCCTTGGCCAGGTGCTCACGGGCGTCGGCCAGCTCCGCGCCGCCGGTGCCGAGCGCGAGGAACTTCTTGATGTCCTCGGCGAGCGAGTTCAGGGCCGCGCCCTGGTTGCGGACGATCTTCCGGAAGAAGAAGTCCTGGCCCTGGATGGCGGTGGTGCCCTCGTACAGGGTGTCGATCTTGGCGTCGCGGATGTACTGCTCGATCGGGTACTCCTGCAGGAAGCCGGAGCCGCCGAAGGTCTGCAGCGACTGGGCGAGCTGCTCGTAGCCCTTCTCGGAGCCGTAGCCCTTGACGATGGGCAGGAGCAGGTCGTTGAGCGCGTGCTCGGCCTTGGCGTCCTCGCCGTTGGCCTCCTTGACGGCGATCGCGTCCTGGACGGAGGCGGTGTGCAGGACGAGGGCGCGCATGCCCTCGGCGTACGCCTTCTGCGTCATCAGCGAGCGGCGCACGTCGGGGTGGTGGGTGATGGTGACCTTGGGCGCGCTCTTGTCCATGAAGTTCGCCAGGTCGGGTCCCTGGACGCGCTCCTTGGCGTACTCCAGGGCGTTGAGGTAGCCCGTGGAGAGGGTGGAGATCGCCTTCGTGCCGACCATCATGCGGGCGAACTCGATGATGCGGAACATCTGGCGGATGCCGTCGTGCCGGTCGCCGATCAGCCAGCCCTTGGCGGGGTGCTTGTCGCCGAAGGTCATCTCGCAGGTGTTGGAGGCCTTCAGGCCCATCTTGTGCTCGACGTTGGTGGCGTAGACGCCGTTGCGCTCGCCCAGCTCGCCGGTCTCGAAGTCGAAGAGGTACTTCGGGACGAGGAAGAGGGACAGGCCCTTGGTGCCGGGGCCGGCGCCCTCGGGGCGGGCGAGGACGTAGTGGAGGATGTTCTCCTCCATGTCGTGCTCGCCGGAGGTGATGAAGCGCTTCACGCCCTCGATGTGCCAGGAGCCGTCCTCCTGCTGGACGGCCCTGGTGCGGCCGGCGCCCACGTCGGAGCCGGCGTCGGGCTCGGTGAGCACCATGGTGGAGCCCCAGGTCTTCTCCACCGCGATCTTCGCGACCCTCTTCTGCTCCTCGGTGCCCTCCTCGAAGAGGATGCGGGCGAACGCCGGGCCGGAGGAGTACATCCACAGGGCCGGGTTGGCGCCGAGGATCAGCTCCGCGTACGCCCAGATCAGGGACGGGGGAGCGGTGGTGCCGCCGATCTCCTCGGGCAGGCCGAGCCGCCAGTACTCGGAGTCCATGAAGGCCCTGTAGCTCTTCTTGAAGCTCTCCGGTATCGGCGCGGTGTTGGTCTCGGGGTCGAACACCGGCGGGTTGCGGTCGGCGTCGGCGAAGGACTCCGCCAGCTCGTTCTCGGAGAGGCGGGTCAGCTCCTCGAGGACGCTCCTGGCGGTCTCGGCGTCCATCTCTTCGAACGGACCGGTGCCGTACAGCTTGTCGCGTCCGAGGACCTCGAAGAGGTTGAACTCGATGTCGCGGAGGTTGGACTTGTAGTGCCCCATGGCCACGGCTCCCGTCGAGGACTCGGCGAGGCACTGACTCCTCGCATCTGGTTCGCGTACCAACTAGTAGCCCCATGATGCTACCCGTCGGTAACAAGAAGCAACCCCGATCCGGCCATCTGTGACGAGGCTCTACCCCCGAGCGGGTCCCGGTCATGCTCCACTCGGGGGCGGGCCGTTGACTACTCTGTCGCTCATGTACGGCTACGACCAGAGCGCGGGCGCGCAGCAGGGGTACGTCCCGCCGCAGCAGCAGATGCCCGGTGGCGTCGGCGGATACGGCCAGCAGCCGCCCCTGTACCCGGAGCCGTCCCCGCCGTCGCTGGCCGACGCGGTGCGGGCCTTCACGACCGGGCAGATGGCCGCGGAGGACTTCCAGCAGATCTTCGCCACCTCGAAGGTGTACTGCCCGCGCGGCGACACCCCCGGCTTCCTGGCCCTGCACAACACCCAGCAGCCGGTGATCCCGATGTTCACCTCGCTCAAGGAGCTGCGGCGGTACGCGGGCAAGGAGTCCAAGTACTTCGTCATCACCGGAGCGGAGGTGATCGACCTGCTGCCCACGGGATACGGCTTCGTCCTCGACATGGAGGGCGAGCACCGGATCGTGTTCGACGCCAAGGCGGTCGAACAGATGGTCGATTTCGCGATGCGCCGGATGTACGGCTGACCTGAACCCGTCCTTGTCGGAGCCCGGAGGGAATTACCTCCGGGCTCCTCGTGTTGGTGCTGGCAAGAAGTTGAACGCTCAACTATAGTGGCCGTCACGTCCCCCGAGGAGGTACCGACATGCCCGCTGTGACCGTCGAGAACCCGCTGGCGCTGCCCCGTGTGGCCGCTCCGGCCGATGCCGTGGCCCGCCCCGTGCTCACCGTCACGACCGCGCCGAGCGGTTTCGAGGGCGAGGGCTTCCCGGTGCGCCGGGCGTTCGCCGGCATCAACTACCGTCACCTCGACCCGTTCATCATGATGGATCAGATGGGCGAGGTGGAGTACGCGCCGGGCGAGCCCAAGGGCACCCCCTGGCACCCCCACCGCGGCTTCGAGACCGTCACCTACATCATCGACGGGATCTTCGACCACCAGGACAGCCAGGGCGGTGGCGGCACCATCACCAACGGCGACACCCAGTGGATGACGGCCGGCTCCGGCCTGCTGCACATCGAGGCGCCGCCGGAGTCCCTCGTCATGTCCGGCGGCCTCTTCCACGGCCTCCAGCTGTGGGTGAACCTCCCCGCCGAGGACAAGATGATGGCCCCCCGCTACCAGGACATCCGGGGCGGCAGCGTCCAGCTGCTCACCTCCCCCGACGGCGGCGCGCTGATCCGCGTCATCGCCGGTGAGCTGGACGGTCACGCGGGTCCCGGGATCACCCACACCCCGATCACGATGATCCACGCGACGCTCGCCCCGGGCGCGGAGCTCACCCTGCCCTGGCGCGAGGACTTCAACGGCCTCGCGTACGTCCTGGCCGGGCGCGGCACGGTGGGCGCCGAGCGCCGGCCGATCCACCTGGGCCAGGCCGCCGTCTTCGGCGCCGGTTCCTCGCTGACCGTCCGGGCGGACGAGAAGCAGGACTCGCACACGCCGGACCTGGAGGTCGTCCTCCTGGGCGGCCGGCCGATCCGTGAGCCGATGGTTCACTACGGCCCGTTCGTCATGAACACCAAGGACGAGCTCATGCAGGCGTTCGAGGACTTCCAGAAGGGCCGCCTGGGCACCGTCCCGGCCGTGCACGGGATGACGGAGACCGGCCCCCAGGGCTGACCCCGTCCCGTCCCACGGCGCGCCGCGTCACCCGGGCGGGCTGTCCGCACAGGACAGCCCGCCCGGTGCGTGTTGCGCTGGTGAGGTGTCCCCGCTGCCCGAGCCCGTCCGGCGTCTCGCCGCCTGGTGTGCCGTGGTGCTGCTGGTCTCCGGGGTGGTGTGGATCGTGGTGCGGCTGTGCGACGCGTTCCGCACCACCGTGACGCCGGTGCTGCTGGCACTGCTGGGCACCGCGCTGCTGCGGCCCCTCTTCCGCCGGCTGGTGCGGGCCAACGTCAACCGGTCGCTGGCGGCCGGGATCACCTGCGTCGTCGTCCTCCTCGTCGTCGGCGGCACCGGGTACGTCGTGGTGCTGGCGCTGATGGAGAGCGGGAAGCAGATCGTCTCCTCCCTGGAGCGCGCCGCGAAGTCGATCTCCGGCCTCCTGGGCACGGCCGGGTCCTCGCTGACCGACCTGGCCGCGCACGGCAGGCAACTGCTGTCGAAGTTCGGCGGGACGGCCGTCTCCAACGTCATCAGCGGGGTCAGCGTCGTCGCCGAGTACATCGCCATGGCCTTGCTGGCGCTGCTGCTGGTCTTCTTCTTCCTGCGCGACGCGGACCGCGCGATGCGGTCCCTGCGCTCGTTCTCACCCGGCGGCACCGCCGACGTGGTGGAGGCCATGGCCCGGCGGGCGTTCGCGGCGGTCGAGGGCTTCATGCGCGGCACCACGCTGATCGCGCTCATCGACGCCTTCTGCATCACCCTCGGCCTGTTCCTGCTGCGGGTGCCCGGCGCCTACGGGCTCGGCGCGCTGGTGTTCGTCGGCGCCTACATCCCCTATCTGGGCGCGTTCATCTCCGGAGCGGTAGCCGTGCTGGTGGCGCTCGCCGACCGGGGTTTCGTCGTCGCGCTGTGGGTGCTGGGCGTGGTCGTCGCCGTGCAGGTGCTGGAGGGACACGTGCTCCAGCCGGTGATCCAGAGCCGTACCGTGCAGATGCACCCGGCGGCGGTGCTGCTGGCTCTGACCGCGGGCGCGTCGGCCGCCGGGATCGTGGGGATGCTGCTCGCGGTCCCGCTGACGGCGGCGGCGTTCGGGATCGCGCACGAGCTGCGGGACCGGTACGCCTCCGAGCACCCCTAGAGGACCGGTCGTCGGATTCCCGCCCGCCCCGCGACACCCGGCACGCTCGCCCGAGCTCTTCGGGCGGTGGCTTGGGAGCACGCACCGGACGCCGCTCCCCGACGGGTGAACGTCGCCCCCCGCGGCACCGCAGCGGGGCGCCGGGGGCCTCAGAACCTGTCGCCGACCGGCTCGTGGAGCTCGAACCAGATGCTCTTGCCCACCCCCCGCGGCTCGACGCCCCACGCGTCGGCCAGCAGCTCGATCAGCACCAGCCCGCGCCCGGAGGAGGCCAGCTCCCCCGGCCGGCGCTTGTGCGGCAGGTCGTCGCCGGCGTCGCTGACCTCCACCCGCATCCGCCGCTCGCCCCGCCGGTCGCCGCTCACCTCGGCGAGCAGCAGCGCGTCGGTGTCGGTGTGCACGAGCACGTTGGTCAGCATCTCGGACACCAGCAGCACCGCCGAGTCCACCTGCTCCTCGGACGACCAGTCGTGCAGCAGCTCCCGCAGCTGCTGCCGGCCCACCGCTATCCGCTCGGGCTCGGCCTGAGCCACGGTGAGCAGGCTGCGCCGCACCTCGGGCCGGATGCCCACCGCGCCACCGGGGCCCTCGCGGAGCCGGCTCAGCAGCACGACGGCGATGTCGTCCTCCCGGCGGTCCACCAGCGGGCCGGTGGTGTGGTGCGAGGAGGGCCCGTGCACGGCCTGGACGAGCGCGTCGGCGAGCTCCTCGGCGCCGCCCTCGTGCCGCTCCAGGATCGTGCGGATCCGCTGCCAGCCGGTGTCCAGGTCGTGGCCGCCGGTCTCGATCAGACCGTCGGTGCAGATCATCATGGTCTCGCCGGGCTCCAGGGTGAACCGGGTGGTGGGGTAGTCGGGGTCCGGGTCGACACCGAGCGGCAGTCCGCCCGCCGTGGGGCGCAGCAGGACCGTTCCGTCGGCCATGCGGATCACCGGGTCGGGGTGCCCGGCGCGGGCCACCTCCAGCACCCCGGTGCGGGGGTCGACCTCGGCGTACAGGCAGGTGGCGAAGCGCAGGTCGGCGAGGTCGTCGTCGGTGGCGCTGTCGTTGACCACGCCGTACAGGAAGCGGGAGGCGCGGGAGAGGACCGCGTCCGGGCGGTGCCCCTCGGAGGCGTAGGCGCGCAACGCGATGCGCAGCTGGCCCATCAGGCCGGCGGCCCGTACGTCGTGACCCTGCACGTCCCCCATGACCAGGGCGAACCGTCCCGACCGCGCCTTCGACCGGGTGCGCGAGGTCCCGCCGGGCAGCGGAATCATGTCGTACCAGTCGCCGCCGACCTGGAGGCCGCCGCCGGTGGGGACGTAGCGGGCGGCGAGCTCCATGCCGGGGACCTCGGGGCCCAGCGTGGGCATCATCGACCGTTGCAGGCCCTCGCTCAGCTCGCGCTCGGTCTCGGCGGTCCCGGCCCGGGAGAGGGCCTGGGCGAGCATCCGGGCCACCGTGGTCAGCACCGAGCGCTCGTCGGGCGTGAAGGCCACCGGGTAGGCGAAGGCGGCCATCCAGGCGCCCATGGTGCGGCCCGAGGCGGTCAGCGGCAGATACGCCCAGGAGCGGCGGTGGAAGCTCTCCGCGAGCGGCCAGGTGAGCGGGTAGCGGGCCCGGTACTCCTCCGGGGAGGACAGGTACACGGCCCGCCCGGTGCGGATCACCTCGGCGGCCGGGTAGTCGGTGTCCAGCGACATGCGCGTGAAGGCCGACTCGTCGCCGGGTTGCTGCCCGTGGTGGCCGATGACCGACAGCCGGTCGCCCTCCACGCCGAAGACGGCCAGTCCGTCCGGCGAGAAACCGGGCATCGACAGGCCGGCCGCCACCCGCAGCACCTCCGCCGTGGACCGGGCCTCGGCCAGCGCCCGGCCGGCGTCCAGCAGGAACGCCTCCCGGGAACGCCGCCAGTCGCCGGTGACCACGCCGTGCGCGGCGGGCGAGCCCGGCGTGGGCTCGGTGACCTGCTGAAGGGTGCCGATCAGCTCGTAGGCCTTCTTGCGCGGGTGGTAGGTGGGCCGGGAGCGGCTGCGTACGACGCGGAGGATCCGGCCCTGCTCGTCCGTGACGCGGATGCGCACCTCGGCCAGGGTGCCCTCGGAGGCGGCGAGCTGGACCACCCCGGTGATCTCGTTCCAGTCGACGGGGTGGAGCCGGGCGCGCACCTGGGCCTCGGTGAGGGTGACCGCCTCGGCGGGCAGCCCGAGCAGCCGTGCCGCCTCGGCGTCGACCGAGACCAGTCCGGTGGCGGTGTCCCAGTGCCACAGTCCGGTCGCGAGGGCGGCGAGGACGTCCCCCACGGCGGGCAGGGGCTCACCAGTGCGCATTGCCCCACTGTAAGAAGATGCGATCGGACACTGCCACCGAAGACGGACGGGTGTGCGGTAGGCGGACCTTTCGGATGCGGGCCGCGCGAGGGCCGCGGCGCCGTCGGCCGCGGCGGTGCGCGGCACCGGGCGGCCGCCGCGCCCGAGAACTGGGGCGAGTCGATCTCGGGCCGGCCGGTACGCTTGGTGGGTCCGGGCCGTGCCCGCCCGGTGACCCCGATCCGCGAAGACTGGATGAACGACGATGCATCGGTACAGGTCCCACACCTGCGGCGAGCTCCGCGCCTCTGACGTCGGCACCGACGTCCGGCTGAGTGGCTGGCTGCACAATCGGCGCGACCTGGGCGGCATCCTCTTCATCGATCTGCGCGACCACTACGGCATCACGCAGCTCGTCGCCCGTCCCGGCACGCCCGCCTACGAGACCCTGGACAAGCTCTCCAAGGAGACCGTGGTCCGGGTCGACGGCAAGGTCGTTTCACGTGGAACCGAGAACGTGAACCCCGACCTGCCCACCGGCGAGGTCGAGATCGAGGTCGGCGAGGTCGAGGTGCTCGGCGCCGCCGCCCCGCTGCCCTTCACGATCAACGCCGAGGACGGCGTCAACGAGGAGCGGCGCCTGGAGTACCGCTTCCTGGACCTGCGCCGTGAGCGCATGCACCGCAACATCATGCTGCGCACCGCCGTGATCTCGGCGATCCGGCACAAGATGACGGCGCTCGGCTTCAACGAGATGGCGACGCCGATCCTCAGCGCCACCTCCCCGGAGGGCGCCCGCGACTTCGTCGTGCCCTCCCGCCTGAACCCGGGCCGGTTCTACGCCCTTCCGCAGGCGCCGCAGCAGTTCAAGCAGCTGCTGATGATCTCCGGCTTCGACCGCTACTTCCAGATCGCCCCCTGCTTCCGCGACGAGGACGCCCGCGCGGACCGTTCGCCGGGCGAGTTCTACCAGCTCGACGTGGAGATGAGCTTCGTCGAGCAGGAGGACGTCTTCCAGCCGATCGAGCAGCTGATGACGGAGCTGTTCGAGGAGTTCGGCGGCGGCCGCCACGTCACCTCGCCCTTCCCGCGGATCCCGTTCCGCGAGGCGATGCTGAAGTACGGCTCCGACAAGCCGGACCTGCGCGCCAAGCTGGAGCTCGTCGACATCACGGACGTCTTCGCGGGCTCGGAGTTCAAGGCGTTCGCGGGCAAGCACGTGCGCGCGCTGCCGGTGCCGGCGGTCCAGGACCAGCCGCGCAAGTTCTTCGACCAGCTGGGTGACTACGCGGTCTCGCTGGGCGCGAAGGGCCTGGCGTGGGTGCGGGTCGGCGAGGACGGCTCTCTGACCGGTCCGATCGCGAAGTTCCTGACCGAGGAGAACGTCGCCGAGCTGACCAAGCGCCTGTCCCTGGCCCCCGGCCACGCGGTGTTCTTCGGCGCCGGTGAGTTCGACGAGGTCTCGAAGGTCATGGGCGCGGTCCGGGTCGAGGCGGCCAAGCGGGCCGGTCACTTCGAGGAGGGCGTCTTCCGCTTCTGCTGGATCGTCGACTTCCCGATGTACGAGAAGGACGAGGAGACGGGGAAGATCGACTTCTCCCACAACCCGTTCTCGATGCCCCAGGGCGGCCTGGAGGCCCTCCAGACGCAGGACCCGCTGGACATCCTGGGCTGGCAGTACGACATCGTCTGCAACGGCGTGGAGCTGTCCTCCGGCGCCATCCGGAACCACGAGCCGGACATCATGCTCAAGGCCTTCGAGATCGCGGGGTACGACCGCGAGACGGTCGAGGAGCAGTTCGCCGGCATGCTCCGCGCGTTCCGCTTCGGCGCCCCGCCGCACGGCGGCATCGCCCCGGGCGTCGACCGCATCGTGATGCTCCTCGCGGACGAGCCGAACATCCGCGAGACCATCGCCTTCCCGCTCAACGGAAACGCCCAGGACCTGATGATGGGCGCGCCGACGGAGCTGGACGAGGCACGCCTGAAGGAGCTGCACCTCTCGGTGCGCAAGCCGCAGCCGAAGTAGCGGTCGTGACCGAAGCGGCCCGGAACCGGTACCGGTTCCGGGCCGCTTCGGGTCGCCGGCGGGTGACGGGACGCCTCGCCCCGAGCGCGGAGCGGGGCCCGTCAGGTGTCGGTGTCGGTCTCAGGTGTCAGGTGTCGTACGTTCCGTCCCACGGCTCGCCGAAGCCGAGGCGGTCCGGGTAGAGCTCGGCCCAGTCGCCCTCCTCGTCCGAACCGCTCAGCAGCCCGAACAGCACACCGTCGTGGGTGAGCCGGAAGGGACGGACGGCGATGTCGGTGTAGGAGCGGCGCGGCAGACTGCGCAGCAGTTTCGCCAGCCGGACCCGGGCGAGGGCCAGGACCGAACCGTCGCCGTGCGGGTCGCGCTGCTGTTCGGCCCAGGTGCCGGCGCACCAGATCTCCGAGTCGCGGTGACGGCCGGCGGCGTCGAAGAGGTGCAGCACCGTGTAGAGACGCTTGTGCTCCTCCCAGCCGTCGTCGGGCCGGAACCCCTCCGGGAAGGCGTATGTGATCGACGCCAGGAACTGGCCGTCCGCGTACCGTCCGATGGTCTCGGTGCGGTGCTTGGGGTCGTAGGCGATCGGAATGACCTCGGGAAGTGCCATGGCGGAGAACATACGGGTGGGCGCGGACGAGTCGACGCCGGGGTCCGGCCGGGACTTGCTCCCAGGGTCCTGTCACACGAGTGCGGCGGGGCGCGTCAGCCTGGTGGCGGGCGCACCGCCGCGCCGGGCTCGGCCGAGACCGGCACAGCCTCCGTCCCGTGGGGAGCACCGCGTGGATCCGGCAGGGGGCCGGCGCCTACGGTCCGATCGGCAGTGACGTCTGTTCGGCGGCCGGCCCCAGATAGGTGTACTCCGCCGACCGCGCGATGCCCATGGAGTCCAGTTGCTGACGGAAGCGGACCCGGAAGTGGACGTTGTCACCGAGGCCGGGGCGCATGCGCACAAGCTCCTCGGGCTCCTCGAAGCGGACCTCGTAGGCGGGCGAGTTCTTTGCCGTGCCCGTCTTCACTTTCACCAGGCCGCTTTCCCGTAGTTCCGTGATGCGGCCGGAGATGATGATCTCCTGATCGCGGTCCTTGGTCTCTCGGAGCCGTCTCACATAGCTCCTGCCTCGTTCGGTCAGCCGGGCGCGACGCATGCGGCCGTTGGCGTCGTACCAGGTAACGCCCAGATCGAGGTCGTAACGGCTCAGTGCTCGGGACACCGCTTCGACCGCGTCGAAGAGGCGAGCCCATTCGCGGATGTCGCGCTCCGACTCGAGGGCGTCGAGCATCGTGGTGAGGGTGCCGAGGCCCGTGGAAGCCGCGGATGTGGCGGGGGCGTCGATGGCCTCGGGCTCAAAACCGTCGGCGCGCGTGGTGACCGGGCGCGCGTGCACGACGGTGCTGCCGGCCGAGATCCCGGTGAGTTCCAGCTGTACAGGAGTGCCTGCGGCGGCCGAGACCATGTGCTCGACGGGTTCCAGCAGCGCGTCGCCCCACTGGAAGCGCAGAGCACCGCCGTCGGTGTCCGGTCCGGTCAGCCGGAGCTGAAGCTCCTCGTCCAGCCGGGCGTCGGCTGCGTACTCCCGGGCTGCCGCCAGCCGGTTCGCGCGGTGTTCTGCCTCGATCTCCTCGTCGTTCCGGTCCTCGGTACCCAACCGACCGAGGAGATGTGCGGCGCGCTCGGCTTCTCCGGGGTCGTCTCGAAGGAGTTCGCGCCTGCGCTCGCGCCAGCTGTCGCCGGTCACAGTCGCACCTCCAGATAGCCGCGTGCCGGGGCGGCACTCTCTTCGGACGGTGAGCGGTCCTGCCCATCGGGCAGCCTGCAGCGCTGCCACCAGTCGTCCCACACACCCCGTTGGGTGAAGTATGTGCGCTCGTCGGGAGTGAAACGCTCCGGCTCGAAGATATGGGCAACAGGCTGGTACCCGATGCGAAGCGGCGACACCCCGTACTTCTCCCTCATCCTGGCCCGGCTCTGGAAGGCGGTGGTCAGCCACTTCGAGCCCGGTCTCCCGCGTACGGCGCGTTCGGCCCGCGTGTCGATCAGAATCGTGGCGTCGATGTTCCCGGGATCGAGTTTGGTGCTGACGAAACTGCCTCCGAGCCACAGCCTGTGGACGAGAGTGAGACCGGCGAGGTTCTCCGCATAGGTGTCTTCCAGCGTGAGGAAGGGGTCGAGGTAGTCGTGGAGGCCGTCCCACAGCCGTGTGCGTGTCGATGATTCCTCGAACCCTGTGGCGCCGACCAGCATGGCCTCTGCCTCGTCGAAGGACACGGAGTAGCGGCCCGGGGGAAGGAATCCGTTCGCGGTGAAAGAGGGCGGCATGTGGAAGTCCAATCGGGTGAATGGGGAGCTCAACCTGCCGGGGCGGCGCAGGGGTTGTCGGTGATTCTTGGAAGGCGGCCGTCGACGGATCCGTTCGGCCGCTTCCGTTTCCGCACCGGTGGGGAAGGCGCGACTGGGGAGCGGCCGTGGGCGGAAGCAGGTTCTTCCTGGCTCGGCAGCGGCGGGGCGGCCTGCTGCGCGTCGTCGGGTGCGGTGGTCATGACGTTCGATTCCCGTGGGTGAGATCGGCCCGGCAGGCGCGGCAGCGGCCGGGGGTGGGGGCGCGGAAGGCGCGGTCGCAGCCGTCGCAGTTCCGCAGGGGGTGCCGGTCGGCCGGTGGCGGCTCGGGTGCGCGGTACGGCGGCGGGGGTGGGAGCTGGGCGGTCAGGCGGTGGGCCAGGAGGGCGGCCGGGCGGCGCAGCGGGTCCGTCGGCAGGTCGCCGGTCAGGGCGTGGCGTACGGCGGCGGGGGTGAGGTCCCGTTCGAGCCAGGCGGCGACGCCGGGCGCGAGGTGTTCGGTGTCGGCGGCGGACAGGAGCAGGCGGGGATCCGTGCGGCGCAGACCGGCGAGGACGTCGGTGGCCGCTTGGAGGAGGGCGGGGGAGGCGTAGGCGGGCTTCGGGACGGCGGGCAGGGCCCGGCGGCGTGCGGGCTCCCGCTGCCGGTCGGCGGCCGCGCGGCCGGCCGGGGGTCCGGGCGGGGGTCCGGGCGGCGCCGCTTCGGACGTGTCGTGGTCGCGGTGCCGGCCCGGCTGGTTGCAGGAGACGGTGCGGGTGACGATGCGGCCGCTCTCGCTGCGCTCGCGGGTGCGGCGCAGATAGCCGTGGGTCTCCAACTCGCGCAGGGCGGCGGCGATCCGGGTGGGTCCCTCGGGGAAGCGGGCGGCGAGGGACTTGATGTCGACGGGGGCGCCGGCGGGCAGCGACTGGATGTGGCAGGCCAGTCCGATCGCGAGGAGCGACAGGTCCCGGTGCTGGGCGAGGTGGTTGCCGATCACCGTGAAGCGGGCGGTGTGGCGGGTGTTGTCGTGGATGACACCGCCGGGCCGTGCGTTCACCTGCCCACGGGTGCGCCGGTGCGGGTGGTTTTTCCCGCTGTTACGGGACTGGGGGTGCGGGTGCGCGCTACTGTTCTGGGTATCCATCAGGAAGTGTTGGTTCCTTGGTGGTCAGGCCCTCGCAGTGGGATGCCAGTCCCCGCGAGGGCCGTCGTATGTCCGGAGGTCGTTCTGCCGTGCTGCGCTGAGCGTAGGGCAGGCAACCGGTGCGGAAGCCAGCCCAGTTGGTGATGTTCACTCGCGGGAGTGAGCGTGCGCCGTGGGCGGGAGGGGTGGGGCTTGGTGCGGTTCCTTTCCCTCTCGTCGTCCTTGGGGAAGACCGCCGACGGCACCGGAGCACACGCGGCCGGGTTTCGGTGATCGTGCTGTTTCCGCTGGTCACGCCGTCGGTAGGTCGAGTTCCGCCCATACGGTCTTGCGGGGCGCCGGTCCGGGCTCCACACCCCAGCGGTCGGCCAGGGCCTCGACGAGGAGGAGGCCGCGTCCGGACTCGGCGTCGGGAGTGGGCGGGCGGCGGCGCGGGAGGTCGTCACCCCGGGTGTCCGTGACCTCGATCCGGAGGATCGCGCGGTGGTCCTGGAGTGCCAGGCGGAAGTCGCGTCCGGGGAGCCGGCCGTGGGTAGCGGCGTTCGCGGCCAGTTCGGCGACGAGGTGCTCGGCGGCCTCGGCGACGCGGTGGGGCAGCTCCCGGGTGCGCATCCAGTCCACGGCGAGGAGCCGGGCGAGACGGGCGCCGCGGGGCGTGGGTGACAGAAGCACGTGGAAGTGGTCGGCGGGCGAGAGGAGTTGGGTGGACTTTTCGCTGTTCACACAGCCGAGCGTGGCCGCGTGCGCCTACCGTGAACAGTGACAGAGCCGATACGTAGGGTGACTGTCCGAGGCTCGTCCACTGCTGTCCAAGCTGTCTGAACCGGGCCTGTGGGCAGCGGCGTTGCGGCACGGCGGTACAGCGGTACGACGAAGGGCGCGGGATGTCGGTGGACGGCGAGGTGCGGCGGCTCAAGAGCGAGGCGGACGAGCCGGGTTGGGAGGTGGATCCGGACGACGAGTGGGGTGTGGCCGTAGTGACCACCGTGGGGCGGCAGTTGAGGTTGCGGCGGGAGGCGAAGGGAATGCGGGTCGCCGAGTTCGCGGTGGCGGTCGGTTACGGCGAGGACCTGGTCTACAAGATCGAGGGCGGGAAGCGGATTCCCCGGCCTGAGTTCCTGGACAAGGCGGACGAGGTGTTGGGTGCGGATGGATTGCTGTCCGCGATGAAGGAGGACGTGGCCAAGGTCCGGTATCCGAAGGTGGTTCGGGATCTGGCGCAGATGGAGGCCAGGGCGGTCGAGCTCCAGCTCTACGATCCCCTGAACATCCACGGGCTACTGCAAACCCCGGATTACGCACGTGGTCTGCTCCTGATGCGACGCCCTGCGTACACCGAGGATGAGGTGGAGCGGTTCATCGCCGCGCGAGTGGCCCGTAAGTCGGTGTTCGAACGAGACCCGGCGCCTGAGCTCAGCTTCGTCTTGGAGGAATGGACACTGCGGCGCCCGCTAGGTGGAAAGGCGTTGCTGAATCGCCAGCTCGAACACCTGCTGGACATGGGGCGGTTGCGGAGTGTCGAGCTCCAGGTGATGCCGATGGAGCGTGAGGAGCACGCTGGTCTGGCCGGCGGGATCGAGGTGCTGAAGTTCGAGGACGGCTCGGTGGTCGGGCGTTCGCAGGCAGTGGCCAACGGCCGACCGGTCACCGAACCGAAGCAGCTCCGTATCCTCGAACTGAGGTATGGCATCATCCGGGCTCAGGCTCTCACGCCGCGTGAGTCGACCGCCTTCATCGAGCATCTGCTGGGGGAGACATGATCCGGAACACCTCGGCTGGGGAGACCTCCGGCCCGCCCTGGTTCAAGAGCAGCTACAGCAGCAGCAGCGAAGGTGACTCCTGCGTCGAGGTCGCCACCACCTCCGGCGCCGTGCATGTCCGGGACTCCAAGAACGTCGAGGGCCCCCGTCTGGCGCTCGCGCCCGGCGCTTGGGCGGACTTCGTGACGTACGCCTCGGGACGCTGACCCGTCGACGGCACGCGCCCCGACGCGGCCGGGCTGCTCCGGGCCACGGCGAAGAGGTCCGGGAACGAGTCGTTCCCGGACCTCTGTGTGCGAGGGGTACGCCCTTACGCGGTCGGCTTCTCCTCCAGGCGCGGGAAGAGCACCGCGCCCTTGGTGACCGTGGTGCCGGCGGGCAGCTTGCCCCACTCGCCCGACTCCTGGACCTTCTGGTCCGCCAGGGCGCCCAGGGAGGTCCCCGCGCCGAGGGAGTCCCACAGCTTCTGCGAGGTGTCCGGCATGACCGGGTTCAGCAGGACGGCGACCGCGCGCAGGGACTCCGCCGCCGTGTAGAGGATGGTGGCCAGGCGGGCCCGGCCCTCCTCGGAGGTGTCCTTGGCCACCTTCCACGGCTCCTGCTCCGTGATGTAGCCGTTGACCTGCTTGACGAAGTCGAAGACGGCCAGGATGCCGCCCTGGAAGTCCAGCTCCTCGCCGATCTTCCGGTCGGCCTCGTTGACCGCCTTGGCCAGACCGTCGTGGATCGCCTGCTCGGCGCCGCCGTCGGCGGTGGCCGCCGGCAGCTCGCCGCCGAAGTACTTGCCGACCATCGCCGCCACGCGGGACGCCAGGTTGCCGTAGTCGTTGGCCAGCTCGCTGGTGTAGCGGGCGGAGAAGTCCTCCCAGGAGAACGAGCCGTCCTGACCGAAGGCGATCGCCCGCAGGAAGTACCAGCGGTAGGCGTCCACGCCGAAGTGCGTGGTCAGGTCCTGCGGCTTGATGCCGGTCAGGTTCGACTTCGACATCTTCTCGCCGCCGACCATCAGCCAGCCGTTCGCGGCGACCTTGCCCGGCAGCGGCAGGCCCTGCGCCATCAGCATGGCCGGCCAGATGATCGCGTGGAAGCGCAGGATGTCCTTGCCGACCAGGTGCACGTCGGCGGGGAACGTCGACTCGAACTTCTCCGGGTTCTCGTTGTAGCCGACCGCGGTGGCGTAGTTCAGCAGGGCGTCGACCCATACGTAGATGACGTGCTTGTCGTCCCACGGGATCGGGATGCCCCAGTCGAACGTCGAACGGGAGATCGACAGGTCCTGAAGGCCCTGCCGGACGAAGTTCACGACCTCGTTGCGCGCCGACTCGGGCTGGATGAAGCCCGGGTTCGCCTCGTAGTGGGCGAGCAGCTTGTCGCCGTACTCGCTCAGCTTGAAGAAGTAGTTCTCCTCGCTGAGGATCTCCACCGGCTTCTTGTGGATCGAGCACAGCTTCTGGCCCGCGTACTCGCCCTCGCCGTCGAGCAGCTCGCCGGGGAGCTTGTACTCCTCGCAGCCCACGCAGTACGGGCCCTCGTAGCCGCCCTTGTAGATCTCGCCCTTGTCGTACAGGTCCTGCACGAACTCCTGGACGCGGTCGGTGTGCCGCTTCTGCGTGGTGCGGATGAAGTCGTCGTTGGCGATCTCCAGGTGCTCCCACAGGGGGCGCCAGGACTCGGTGACGAGCTTGTCGGCCCACTCCTGGGGGGTGACCCCGTTGGCTTCGGCCGTGCGCATGATTTTCTGACCGTGCTCGTCCGTGCCGGTGAGGTACCACACCTTCTCGCCACGCTGACGGTGCCAGCGGGTGAGCACGTCGCCTGCGACGGTCGTATAGGCGTGGCCCAGGTGAGGAGCGTCGTTGACGTAGTAAATGGGGGTGGAGACGTAGAACGCCTTCTCACCCTGCTTCTCGGATCCAGTGGCCGCCATGGTCGAAATCCTACTGGCCCCGTGGAGATCGACTCACCCGCGTTTCGAGGGGCGGGCGGTGCCGGCGGGACACGCCGCGCCGGCACCGCCCGCCCGCGGCGGGAACCGTTCCGTTTCGCTACGGCCGCCAGGCCGCCAGGACGCCTTCGTACAGCTCCTTGTCCGTGAGCTCGCGGGGGGCGGGTCCGGCGTGGAAGAAGGACGCGTTGTCGGTCTTCAGTTTGCGGAGGTAGTCGAAGGCCTTGTTGTCGTGCTCGCCGAAGGCGACGAAGGAGAAGAAGACGGCCGGGTGGTGCTCGGCCGCGTCGGTCAGGGACCGGGTGGCGGGGGTCTTGGCGTCGGGTGCGCCGTCCGTCTGGAAGATCACCAGGGCCGGGAGGCCGTCGTCCGCCTTCGCGCGGTGGGCGAGGACCGCTTCCACCGCCGCGTGGTACGTCGTACGGCCCATGCGCCCGAGCGTGGCGTGCACCTCGTCGATCTTGTTCTCGTGGTCGGTGAGGGTGAGGTCGGCGGTGCCGTCCACCTCGGTGGAGAAGAAGGTCACGTGGACCGTGGCCTCGGGGTCGAGGTGGGCGGCGAGGGCGAGGGCCTGCTCGGCCAGGGCCTGGGCGGAACCGTCCTTGTAGTACGGGCGCATGGAGGCCGAGCGGTCGAGGACCAGGTGGACCTTGGCCCGGGCGCCGGTGAGGTCGTTCTTCCTGAGGGCGGCCGCGGCCGCCTTGTAGGCGGTGGCCAGGCCGGGGGCTCGGGAGCGGAGGCGAGCGGGGGTGGTGGCGGACTTGGGGGCGGTGGGCTCCGTCGCCGCGGTGGGCTCCGGTTCCGCTTCCGGGGCGTGGGCGGTGGTCGCGGGCTCCGGTTCCGGGGCGGTGGTCGCGGGTTCGGCGGCTACGGGTTCGGTGGGCGTGGGTTCGGGGGCTGCGGGTTCGGAGGTCACGAGGGCGGCGGTGGAGGGTTCGGGGGTCGCGAGGGCGGCGGCTGCGGATGCGGGGGCCGTTCCGGTCCCGGCTCCGGTTTCGGCCGTGCCATCGTTCTCGCCGGCATCACCCGTGCGGCTCTCGTCGGCGGGCGCGGGCGTCCCCTGCGGGGCTTCCTCGCCGTCGGCGGCCCGCGGGGCGGCGGCGGGTTCCGCGTCCGGGGTGGCTTCCTCGGCCGGTTCCGCGTCCGGGGTGGCTTCCTCGGCCGGTTCCGGGGCGGGGGCGGATACCTCGGCCGGTCCCGGTCCCGGTTCCGGGTCCGGCTTCGGGGTCGTCTCCCCGTTCGGCTCCTCGGCCGCCTCCGCGATCGGCTTCGGGGTCGCTTCCGGTTCCCGGGTCGCTTCCTCGGCCGCCGCCGGGGCCGTTTCCTCGGTTGCCTCTGCGGCTGCCGCCGGGGCCGGTTCCGGAGCCGTCTCCTCGGTCGCTTCCGCGGTGGGCTCCCGCTCCGGCTCCGTGGCCGGGGCCGCGGGTTCCGGCGTCGCCGGGTCCTGGGCCGCCGGCTCCGTGACGGGTTCGACCGGTTTCGCCGGCTTGGGGACCGTGACGTTGTCGAAGGCCGCGGAGACCAGTTCGTGTTCGTCGCGTTCCTCGCGCGGGGAGGTGCGCGGGTCGGGGACGTGTGCCGTGGCCGCGGACTCCGGGGTCGGCTCCGGTGCCGGGGACGGGACCTGGGCCTTCGGCTGCCGCGTGTCGGCGGCGGCCGGGGTCGGTTCCTGGGCCGGAACCTGCTCCGCACCCTCTGCTTCGGCCGCACGCCCCTTGCGTGACCGGCCGAACGCGTTCCGCAGGCGAGTGAGAATGCCCATGTGCGCAACCCTTCGCGTGAGTTGATCCCGTCAATCCCTGGCCAGGACGGACACGTAAGGTTAGCGGCCCCGAGTGCCGATCCCGGGCAGGGGAGATGAACGGTGGTCCGGTCGGGTCAAGGCCGCCCGGGGTCGTTCTCCCGTACGTGGAGGGTCAGCTCGACCACCAGCGCCCGGTGGTCGGAACCCGCCACCGGCAGGAACCGGGCGTGGGCGGCGGAGAAGTGCCGGGTGACCAGCACGTGGTCGATCTGGGCGCCGAGGGCCGGGGTGGTGCGGGCCGGCCAGCTCGGGGTGCGGTCGGAGCCGGCGAGACGGGCCGCGTCGTACAGGCCGGTGTCGAGGATGCGGCGGAAGGCCGCGTGGTCCTGGGTGGCGTTGAAGTCCCCGGCCAGGATCGTGGGCGTACGCGCGTCGGCCGCGGCGAAGGCGCGCAGCCGCCCGAGTTCACGGTGCCACAGCGCCACCCGGCGGGGCAGCGGCGGCATCGGGTGGGCGAGTTGGAGCCGTACGGCGTGGCCGCGCACGTCGGCCGTCGCGCCCGGCATGCCCATCGTGCCGCGCACCCCCCGCGTGCCGGTCAGCCGGTACTTGCTCAGGACGACCGAGCCCTTCGAACCGGCCGCCGCCACCGCCTGCCGGTACGGGTAGTCGGCGCCCACGTCTCGCCGCAGCCGCGCCTGACAGGAGAGTTCGCACTCCGCCACGAAGACGAGATCGGGTTTCTCGCGGCGGATCACCGGGACGAGGGCCGGGGTGCCGCGGCCGAACTCGACGTTCGAGGTGAGGACCCGGACGTCGGCGACGACCGTGCCCGCCGGTTCCGGGTCCTTGCCGTACGGCTCGATGAACCATGCCAGCAGGCCGAGCACCGCCAGGCCCCACACCGCGCCGAACCACCAGCGGCCCAGCAGCGTGAGGACGAGGCCGAGTCCGGTGGGGACGAGCAGCCACGGCAGGAAGGCGAGCAACTGCGGTACGGGCGTGACGCCGTCGGTGTCGGCGAGCCGGCAGCCGACGACCGCGCTCACTCCCGCGAACAGCAGTCCGGCGCACCAGATCCTGAGGCGCCGTCCGGGACGGCGCCGGCTGGTCTCGTGAGGGTGCGCGGCCACGGGTACCGAGCCTAGGAGGAGCGGCCCACTCGTGCCAGGAACTCCCCCAGGGCCTCGTTGAACTCCCGTGGGCGCTCCAGGTTGGGCAGGTGGGCCGCGCGCTCGATCACCCGGAGCGTGGAGTCGGGGAGCGCCGCGTGCATCGCCTCGGCGTCGGAGACCGGGGTGTACTCGTCGTCCTCGCCGACGACGACGAGGGCGGGAACGGTGACCCGGGTGAGCAGGTCGCGGTAGTCGGGGCGTTCGGCCCGGCCGCGCAGGGCCGCAGCGGCGCCCTCGGGCGCGGTGGCCGTCATCATGCGGTGGACGTGGGCCTTCGCCCCGGCGTCGGCGTACGGGGCGACCATCTTCTCCAGCACCTCGTCGGCGTAGCCCCGCATGCCCTCGCGCAGCAGGCGGTCGGCCATCGCGTTGCGGGTGGCCTTCCCCTCGGGCGTGTCGGCCGCGGGGAAGGTGTCCGCGAGGACCAGGCCGCGGATCCGCTCGGGGAACCGGCGGTAGCACTCCATCACGATCTGGCCGCCCATCGACAGGCCGCCGAGCACGAAGGTCTCCACCTCCAGCTCGTCCAGCAGCTCCTCGACGTCCTGGGCGAACCGGGACAGCGGCGTGCTGCCCGGCACCACCGGAGAGGCGCCGTAACCGCGCAGGTCGGGGACGACGACCCGGCGGGCACGGGAGAACTCCTCGGTCTGCGGGGCCCACATCGTGCGGTCGAAGGGGTGGCCGTGGATCAGGACCAGGGGCAGGGACGGCAACGAGGACGCGGGGCCTTGGGGGCCTCGGTCCTCGTACGCGAGGAAGGGTGCCATGCGGCCGACCCTAGGGCCGGTCGACTTTTCGGGACAAGCGACTTCCCGGGGCGCTCACGCGAGGCCGACGACAGGAGAGTTGGCAAGGCGACCGGCCAAGGGGTGTGCCGGCCGGTCCGGGGGTGGGAACGGTCGGCTCAGGGGTGGGAACGGCAGGTCAGGGGTGGGAACGGCAGGTCAGGGGTGGGAACGGCAGGTCAGGGGTGGGAACGGCAGGTCAGGGGTGAGATGGCCAGCAAGGAGCCCTGGTGCGGAGCGGCCGTCCGGTGCGGTGCGGTCTCCTGGTGTGCGGCGGTCGTCCGGCGAGGTGCGGTGTGGAGGCCCGGTGCGGCGTGGTCTCCTGGTGCCGTCAGGCCCGGACTCCGGTCGGCTCCGTGGGTTCCGTCGGGTCTTCCCGGGACCCGGTCGGGGACTGGGTCCGGGGTGCGGCGGCCGCCCCGGAGGCCCGCCCGCGCCGGCCGAGGCGGAGCGGGCGGCGCGGCGACGGGCGCGGCCGGGAGCTGGGGCGGCCGGCCCGGCGGCGAAGGAGCCAGGTCAGCGCGGCCACGGTCAGGCCGAGTGCCATCAGCAGCCAGGAGGTGGTGCGCAGGGTGGCCGTCAGGGCGTCGTAGACGGCGCCCGCGGCCGGCTGGGAGACGTCGTCGGGCAGGTCGGCCAGGGTCACGCTGCGGCCCACGGCCAGGGCGAGGGCGAGCAGCGCGCCGCCGAGGGCGGTGCCGAGCGCGGTGGCGGTGAGCGCACGGCGGCGGCGCACGGCGAGCGCGATGCCGGCGACGGCGAACACGACGGCCGAGACGGGGAGCCAGAAGCCGGCGACTTCGAGCACGTGGAATCCCTTCCGCAGGCGGCCCAGTTGCCGGGCCGGGAGCAGGGCGACCTCGGTGTGCTCGACGGGGATGTGGTTCGCGAGCGGCACGTGGTCCTGGGCGAGCTGGGCCTTGACCTGGGCGGTGACGGGTGCGAGGTCGACGGTGACCGGGCGGTCGTGTATGTCGCGCTCGTCGCGCAGGGCGCGCAGGACGGCGTCGTGGGCGGCCCGGTTGCCCTCGTTCCAGGCCGTGCGGAAGGCGGCGGTCTGCGTGAACGAGCGGACCGCGGCCTGCACGAACGGGGCGACGGTCCCGTGCAGCACACGGGCGTCCATCTCGTTGCCGATCTCGTGCGTGATCCCGTCCCCGACCGTCACCGCGACGGCCTCCCGCACGTCCGGGTCGGTGGCGAGCGGTGCCATCGTGGTGACGTAGTGGCCGGTGTCGGTGAGCCCGTACGCGGCCCAGGCCGACAGCGCGCCGAACGGCACCAGCAGGCACGAAAGGGCGATCAGCACGGCCGACAGGCCGCTGCGCAGGCGTCGGGACACGATCCCAGCGAAGGCCCCCGGCGGCGGGCGCGCGAGCGGAGCGGCGGCAAACGGGTGATCGCCGGGCACGCGGGCCGTCAGGAAGCGGTGGCAGGGGGTGGACGGCGTTCCGCCGTGGGCGCCGGCCGGTGCCGGGACCCACGGCGGAAGCGCGCGGCCGGGGACGTGGTCGGGGACGTGGTCGGGGCGTGGTCAGCCGATGCGGTGGCCCCGCGCGTCCTCGTGCGTGTACGCCCAGTAGAAGACGATCAGGCCGACGATCGCGCCGAGCCCCACGGAGGTGGCGACGAGCCCGCGGGTGTCCGTGAGACCGGCCTGGGCGATGAGGAAGCCGGACGCCGCGCCGGTGAACAGGAACCAGACGAAGGCGTGCAGCTCGCGCGACAGACGCGGGGCGACGTACAGCAGGGTCGCCATGACGACCGTGAAGACGATCGTGCTGACGAAGCCCAGCACCAGGTTGCCGGTGGTGATCGGCCCGCCGTCGCGTGCGAAGGCGGCTACCCAGTAGCCGTAGACCAGTGCGAGGGCGAACGGCACCGCCCACCGCCCGATGGCGTGCGCCCGGCCGCTGAAGATGTCGGGTGAGCGGGGATGCCGGGTGTAGGCGCGTTCGATGGGGCCGGACACGGGTGCCACTTGAGCCATGGAAGCGCTCCTCTCTCTCACCGCCCCCGCCTACCAGAGCACACCTGGCGCGCGGCCCCGGCAAGTCGGCGACCGGGCGGACCGGTGGCCCGGCGGACCGGCGACATTGCCGGGGCCGCACAGCCCGGTGGTTCCGGTAGTCCGGCAGTCCGGGAGCCTGGCAGTCCAGGAGTCCGCGGTCCCGGGAGTCCGGCGGTCGGAAGCGGATCTCCGGTCCCGTCCCGCCGGGGCGGTCCGCCGGTCGTCTTCCTGGTCCGGCACCCGCCGCACCGGTCACAGCGGTTACGGTGCTGACGTACGCGATCGACCGGAATCACCGACGCGGGGGGACCATGCCCGGAACCGTGCTGCTGCTCGCGGCCTCACCCGTGGGCAAGGGACGCCTGGTGGACGCGGCGTCCGTGCTCCCGGTGCTCGCGGCCGTCGAGCCCTCCGTGCTGTCCGGCACGGAGACCGCGACCGTCGTGGAACTCGCCGACCCGCTGGAGCCGCAGGCCGTACTCACCCGGCTGCGAGCCGCCGCGGCGGCCCCCGGACCGCTGACCGTCTTCGTCGCCGGCCAGCTCCAGCTCGACCGCCGGCAGCGGCTGCTCCACCTGGCGCTGGCCCGCACCACCCCGGCGACCGTCCGCTACACCGCCCTGCCCTGGCAGTGGCTGCGCGAGGAGCTGCGGCTGCGCCCGGACGGCACGACCACGCTCGTGGCGGACCTGCGCGCGGACCAGGAGAGCTGGCAGCAGGTGTGCGAGCGCCCCCTGGACGCGGGCTCCAACGTCGCCCTGTACGGCCGCGTCGCTCCGCCGCCGGTGCGGCGCAGGGTGGCGGCGCCGGCGTACATGAAGGCGGTCGCCACGATCCTGCGCAGCGGGCACCGGCCCCCGCCGGAGCAGCTGCACGAACTGGCGCTGGCCCGGCTGGCCGGCGAGGAGGGCGAGGAGAACGGCCCGGGCCTCGTGCTCGCCGGCCGGCGGCCGGATCCCGGCGAGACATGGGGCGGGGGCGTCGCTCAGCGGTCGGTTCCGGGTGATCCGCGGGCCGGGGCAGTCGTTGAGGGATCGGTCCCGGATGATCCGCAGGCCGGGATCGTCGCTCAGCGGTCGGCTCCGGGGGACCCGCGCGCCGCGGTCGTCGCTCAGCGACCGGCTGCCGGCGACCCGCATGCCGCCATCGCCGCCTGCGTGGAGTCCGGACGGCACGGCGAGGCCGACGCGCTCGCCGCACGGTGGGAGCTGGCAGCCGTACGGGCGCACGGAGCGGCCTCGGAGAACGCGCTGCACTGGACCGAGGTCCGTGCCGATCTGGCGATGTTCGCGGGCGACGCCGCCCGCAGTTGCCGGGCCTGGCTGACCGTCGCCGCCACCCGCCTGGCCATGGGGCAGCCTGCCGACGCCCCGGCGGTCGAGGCCGCCGTGGACCGCGCGCACCACCAGTGGGGCAGGCTCAGCGAGCCCGAGCAGGCCCGCGAACTCGGCGCCGTCCTGGCCGAGTTGCGCGGCCGGGTGCCGGGGCGGCAGCAGGGCGCGCTGGACCACGTACGACGGCAGCTACGGCAACTCCAGACGCAGGGCTGAGCACCGGCGCGACCGTGGGGCGGGCGGTGCCGGTGACTAACGGTCCTGGACGGTGACCTGCTGGGCGGGCTCGGGGTCCGCCGTCCCCGCCGGTCCCGCGTTGGCCGCGGCGACCAGGGCGGCCACGGCGAGCAGGGCCGCGCCGAATCCTCTGACATGACGGGCGCAGATGCGACCTTGGCGCGCGACAGAGCGTCCGGGCACGGCAACCGACCTCGCAACGACGGTGATGGACAGAGCGGGTTCAACGCCCCCTCAAAGCTAGGGCCTCGACGGGCGGCGCGGAAGGTGCCCCAGGGCATGTCGAGTGCCGGCGGGCGGGTGTTTCCGGCGCCTGCGGCGGGCCGGTGAGCAGCGCCTTCACGGGTCGGACCGTCGGCAGGACCTTGAGCAACGTCTGAGGCTCCGCACGCGCGGGCGTACCTAGGATCGGGGCCATGGAAACCGTGACCTCTGTTGCCACAGCCCTGCTCGTGGTCGCCGGCATCGCCGGTCTGGCCGGCGTCGAGAGCCGGTTCTCCCGGACCGACCGGCGCCTGGCACGCATCGAGCACAAGCTCGACCTGATCCTCGGCCACCTGGACCTGCACGAGGCGGACCCGCGGCTGGACGAGGTGGCCGGACTCGCCCGCGCCGGGCGGCGGATCGAGGCGATAAAAACCTACCGGGAGGTCACCGGCGCCGGTCTGAAGGAGGCCAAGCAGGCGGTGGACCGCATGGCCGTCTGACCAGGGGCCAGGCCCTCCTGGCCGACGGGGTCAGGCCTGGGCGCGGGACTTGTGGCGCACGTCCGTCAGACGCCGCGCACCGAGCGTGACCGCCTGGACGGTGGTGTCGGACGGGAGCGCGCCGAGGGCGCCGTCGGACAGCGTGATGGCGTCGTCGCCGACCCGCACGGCGGCGACGTCCAGGGTGAGCGTGGTGGCGTCCCCGTCGTCCGATGCGCTGGTGAAAGTGATCCGCAGGCCCTGGCGGGCGTCGCCGACCTCCGGCAGGGCGAGCTCGCCGACCTGCACGGCCTGCTCGCCCGCCGAGGTGGTGGCCGTGAACCGGGCACAGGTGTCCGGCAGCGTGCGCAGCCAGGCCAGGGAACGATCCACGTCCGCCTGCCGCAGCGAGAGGACCTGATAGCGCAACTGGGCCTGGTCGTCGGTGTTGTCGAACCCGGCCACCGCGCGTGTCCCGGTGGGCGTGCCGAGCGGTTCGTCGGTGTAGAGGGCGTCGAGGAGACGCCGGCACTCCGGAGCGTCGGTCTGCGCCTTGAGCACCCCGTCCCGCCAGGTCGCGGCGCCCTCGGTGGGCTCCCAGGCACCGCCCAGGTCGGCCTCGGTGAGCAGCGCGGCCTGTGCCTGGACCGCGGTGAGCATGGTGGTGGCGGCGTGCGGAGCGGGCCGGGTGGCGGATGCCGAGGCGGTGGCCGAGTCGGTCCGGCCCGGCTGCCCGGACGAGCAGGCCGTCGCGACCGGCAGGAGGGCCCCGCAGAGCACGGCGGCGATCAGCACGCGGGCGGGGAGCGGGAGGCGGACGGCCGGTGGCCGGGTGGCCGTCGGCGGGTCGGTCGGGGAGCGGTCGGCCAGGGGGCGGCCGGCGGCCGGTGGTCGGGGCATGGGCGGTTGCCTCCAGACGGGCGGGACGACCTGGACTGCGCGTTCCTCCCACGGCACCACCGAGCAGCCGCGTCCACCAGCGCGCCGGGCCGTCCGGGTGAGGGACGCGCACGGCGCGGGGGGACGGCACGGCGGAGCCGCGCCGGACCCGTGGCCCGGCGACCGACGGCGACGCGGCCGGGGCGCCCCCAGTTCGCGGAGCCGGGGGAGGACAGACCGGCGAGCTCGGGGGAGAGGGGCCGGGAGCCGGGGGAGGACAGACCGGTGGGTTCGGGCGAGAGGGGCTGGGGAGCCGGGGAAGGAAGACCGGTGACTTGGGCGAGAGGAGTCGGTTGTGTCCCGGGAAAGCGGTGCCGGTCGTCCGCCGCCCGGCACGATCCGGACGGGGGCGTTTAGGGTCGGCGGTACGACGCTACGTTCCTAGGAGTCCTGCTGTGACCGGTCGGCCCACCCCCGTGATCATCGACTGTGACACCGGCGTCGACGACGCCCTCGCCCTGCTGTTCGCCGTACGCCATCCGGGCCTGGAGCTGCGCGCGGTCAGCTGCGTGGCCGGGAACACGGACGTCGACCAGGTGGTGCGCAACACGCTGACCGTCCTGGAACAGGCGGGCGCGCCGCGGATCCCGGTCGCGCGGGGCGCCGAGCGGCCGCTGATCGAGCCCGTGCGCACCGCGCACCACGTGCACGGCCGGGACGGCATGGGCGACCTCGGGCTGCCCGCGCCCGACCGCCGGCCCGCCGACGTGGACGCGGTGACGCTGCTGCGCCGGGAGATCCTGGCCTGCGACCGCCCGGTCACCCTGATCCCCACCGCGCCCCTGACCAACATCGCCCTGCTGCTGCGCACCCATCCGGAGGTGACGCGCAACATCGAACGGATCGTGTTCATGGGCGGCGCGGTGGCCACCGGGAACGCCACGGCGGTCGCCGAGTTCAACGTGTGGCACGACCCGGAGGCGGCGGCGGTCCTGCTCACCGCCGGGGTGCCGATCACGATGTACGGGCTGGACGTGTTCGAGCGGGTGATCGTCCCGGCGGACGACGTACGGCGGCTGCGGGCGAGCGCCGAGCCGGGCGCCCGGCTCGCCGGGCGGCTGCTGGCCCACCGCGACCCGGTCACCAGCGAGGAGGACCCGGCCGGCGGCCTCGGCGACGCGGGCGCGGTCTGCGCGGTCGCCGACCCGGCGGGGCTGACCACGCACCGGCTGCCGGTCGAGGTGAACCTGGCCGCCGGACCGGCGCGCGGACAGACGGTCGTCGACCGTCGGCCGCGCCCCGGCGAGGCGGAGCTGCACGGCGAGGCCCGCGAACAGTCCCTGGTGGATGTGGCGCTGGACATCGACGTGGAGCGGTACGTGAAGCTGTACCTGGCCACCGTCGAGGGAGCCGGGGACGCGCGGGGCTGAGGGTCTCCGCTCCGGCCCCGCCGCTGCCGCGCGCGGCCGGTGTCGTGGAGGGAGTGGGAGGGGCGCGCGGTGGGGCACCGGGTGGTGGGTGCGGGCGTCCGGAGGCTCCCGGAGCGCCGCGCGGTGGACGCCGACCGACGTACGCCCCCGCACCCCTCCTCGGCGTGGTTCGTGCGTCCGGCGGGCTGGACAGGGTTCTCTTTGTTGCCTCAACGCACCGAAGAGGAGACCGCGTGACCGACCGCACCACCACGCACGACTCCCCGCGCACGTCCCCCCACGACTCCCCGCCCGACCTCTCGTCCAGGAACCCCGACTGGTGGCGGCAGGCCGTCGTCTACCAGGTCTATCCGCGCAGCTTCGCCGACGGCGACGGTGACGGGCTCGGGGACCTCAGGGGCATCACCCAGCGGCTGACCCACCTCGCCGGGCTCGGCGTGGACGCCCTGTGGCTCAGCCCGTTCTACCCCTCCGAACTGGCCGACGGCGGCTACGACGTCGCCGACCACCGCGACGTCGACCCACGGCTGGGCACCCTCGACGACTTCGGCGCCATGGTCACCGAGGCCCACCGCCTGGGGCTGAAGGTGATCGTCGACATCGTCCCCAACCACAGCTCCCACCTGCACCGCTGGTTCCAGGAGGCGCTGCGGGCCGGCCCCGGCTCCGCCGCCCGCGACCGGTACGTCTTCCGCGACGGCCGCGGCGAGCACGGCGAACTCCCGCCCACCGACTGGCAGTCCGTCTTCGGCGGGAGCGCCTGGCACCGGGTGCCCGACGGGCAGTGGTACCTGCACCTTTTCGCACCCGAGCAGCCGGACTTCAACTGGCGCAACGAGGAGGTGCGCGCCGACTTCCGCGCCACCTTGCGGTTCTGGGCCGACCGGGGCGTGGACGGCTTCCGCGTCGACGTCGCGCACGCGCTGGTCAAGGACCTGGACGAGCCGCTGCGGGACGTCGGGGACATCGGCGTCACCGGCGAGGACGCGCTGCCGCACGTGGAGCCGGGCAGCCACCCGTACTGGGACCGGGACGAGGTGCACGAGATCTACCGCGACTGGCGCAAGATCTTCGACGCCTACTCCCCGCCGCGCACGGCGGTCGCCGAGGCCTGGGTGCCGGACGACCGGCGCGCGCTGTACGCACGTCCGGACGAACTGGGCCAGGCCTTCGACTTCGAGTACCTGGCGACCGGCTGGGACGCGGACGGGCTGCGCCGCGCCATCACGGGCTCGCTGGCCACCGCGCGGGCCGCCGGGGCGTCGGCCACCTGGGTGCTCTCCAACCACGATGTGATCCGGCACGCCACGCGCCTGATGCTCCCGCCCGGCACCGACGACAACGCCTGGCTGCTGTCCGGCGGCCGGGCCCCGGCCGTCGACGAGGCGGCGGGCCTGCGCCGGGCCCGCGCCGCCACGCTGCTGATGCTGGCGCTGCCCGGCTCGGCCTACCTCTACCAGGGCGAGGAACTGGGCCTGCCCGAGGTCGCCGACCTGCCCACCGCGGTCCTTCAGGACCCGATCTGGGAGCAGACCGGCCACGTCCGCAAGGGCAGGGACGGCTGCCGGGTGCCGCTGCCGTGGACGACGACCGGACCGTCGTACGGCTTCGGGGCGGGCGCGGCCTGGCTGCCGCAGCCGACGGGCTTCGCGGCCTACGCCGTCCAGGCCCAGGACGGTGTCGAGGGCTCGACGCTGGAGCTGTACCGCACGGCCCTGCGGCTGCGCCGCAAGCTGCTCGTGGGCGAGGAGCTGACCTGGGCGGAGGACACTCCGGCCGGGGTGCTGGCGTTCGCCCGGTCCGAGGGCTGGCGGTGCGTCGCCAACCTGTCGGACACGGCCGTGCCGCTGCCGCCGGGGGAGGTGCTGCTGAGCAGTGCGCCGCTGACGGAGCCGCGCCGGCTGGAGCCGGACACCACCGTGTGGCTCGCGTAGGGCCGCCGCCCGCCCCGGTCGGCCCGCCGCCCGCTCGGTTCGCCCCGGCGCCCACCGGCGTCCATTGGCGCCCACCGGCGCCCACCGGCGTCCACCGGCGTCCATGGGCGCCCACCGGCGCCCACCGGCGGGGACCCGCGGGTCCCCGCCGGTCCCGGGTTCACCCCGTCGTGGGGCTCGGCGCCGGCCGGGTGCCAGGTGCCCCGCCGCCGAGGTCCAGCGGACCGGAGGTGGCGTTCGGCGGCGGGGTGAGCACGACCTCGGGCCGTCCGCCGGCGGGGGCGGCGGGGTGAGACCGGAGGCGGGGGCTTCGGCGGGGCCGTCCTGCCCGGTGTCCGGACACCGGAGTGCTCACCCGGCACCGTGTTCACGTGCGCCGGTGCTGCTCCCCGGCCCCTCGGTCCGGGGCGGCTCCCCGCGTCTGACGGCGCCGGGGGCGCGGGCCGGGTGCCGGGCGGCGCGGGTCGACGAGGTGAGCTGCCAGGGCACGCTGGTGATCATCACACCGGGCGTGAACAGCAGCCGGCTCTTGAGCCACAGCGCCGACTGGTTGTGCAGCAGGTTCTCCCACCAGTGCCCGACGACGTACTCGGGGACGAAGACGGCGACCAGATCGCGCGGGCTCTCCCGGCGGATCGAACGCACGTACTCGACGACCGGCCGGGCCACTTCCCGGTAAGGGGAGTCGATGACCTTCAGCGGTACCTCGATGCCGTACCGGGCCCACTGCTCGGCGAGGTGGGCGGCCTCGGCGCGGTCGACGGCGACCGTGAGCGCTTCCAGCCGGTCGGGGTGGAAGGCGCGGGCGTAGGCGAGGGCCCGCAGGGTCGGCTTGTGCAGCCGGGAGACCAGGACGAGCGCCAGCACCCGTGAGGGCGGCACCAGTTGGTCGCGCGGGTCGGTCACCGACAGCTCCGCGGCCGTGGTGTCGTAGTGCCGGCGGATGCCCCGCATGGTCATCCACAGCACCACCGCCGCGAGCACCGCCAGCCAGGCGCCCTGGGCGAACTTGGTGACCAGCACGATCAGCAGCACCAGCCCGGTGACGCCCGCCCCGAGCGCGTTCACCGTCCGTGCCGTCCGGTACCGCCGCCGCACGACCGGTCCGGCCCCGGCGCGCAGCTCGCGGTTCCAGTGCCGGACCATGCCCAGCTGGGACAGGGTGAAGGAGGTGAACACGCCCAGGATGTAGAGGTGGATCAGGCTCGTCACGCTCGCCCGGTAGCCCCACAGCAGCAGCCCGGCGACGATCGCGAGCGCCAGGATGCCGTTGGAGAAGGCGAGCCGGTCGCCCCGGTTGTGCAGCTGGCGGGGCAGGAAGCGGTGCAGGGCGAGGATCGAGGCCAGCAGCGGGAAGCCGTTGAAGGCGGTGTTGGCGGCGAGGATCAGCACCAGCGCGGTGGCGGCCTGGACGAGGTAGAAGCCGGGGCTGTGCTCGCCGCCGAAGACGGCCGCCGCGAGCTGGGCGATCACGGTCCGTTGCGGGTAGTCGTGGCAGTCGCCGGGCAGGCCGGTGAGCCGGCACGGGTCGGCGGTGATGCGCACGCGCGCGATCAGGGCCAGCGCCGTCACCCCGGCGAACATGGTGATCGCGGTGAGTCCCATGGCGGCCAGCGTCGTCGCGGCGTTGCGCGACTTCGGCGGGCGGAAGGCCGGTACGCCGTTGGAGATCGCCTCCACCCCGGTCAGCGCCGTGCAGCCGGACGAGAAGGCGCGCAGCACCAGCATCAGCAGCGCCGGGCCGGTCAGGTCGGCGTCCCCGGGCGCCGGGCTCACCCCGTACCCGGCGGTGGCGGCGAGGGGCGAGTCGCCGAGGGCGTGGCGGACCAGCCCGGTGGCCACCATGAGCAGCACCGCGCCGACGAACAGGTACGTCGGCGCCGCGAACGCCCGCCCCGACTCGCGCACGCCCCGCAGGTTCACGGCGGTCAGCAGCGCGACGAAGACCAGCGCCAGCGGCACCCGGAGGGCGGCGAGCGAGGGCAGCGCGGAGATGACGTTGTCGACGCCGGAGGCGACCGAGACGGCCACCGTCATGACGTAGTCGACGAGGAGGGAGGCGGCGACCACCAGCCCGGCCGAGGGGCCGAGGTTGGTCGACACCACCTCGTAGGAGCCGCCGCCGCTCGGATAGGCGTGCACGACCTGCCGGTACGACAGCACGACCACCGCGAGCAGCGCCACCACGGCCGCCGCGATCCACGGGGTGAAGTGCAGGTACGCCAGTCCGCCCAGGGTGAGGACGAGCAGGATCTCCTGGGTCGCGTACGCCACCGAGGACAGCGGGTCGGAGGCGAAGATCGGCAGGGCCAGCCGTTTCGGCAGCAGTGTCTCCCGCAGCTCCTCGCTGCGCATGGCCCGGCCGATGACCAGCCGCTTCAGGAACCCGGGCACGTTGAGCACGCGGCGAGCGTAAGCCGGGACGGTGGGGCGGGCGGGGAGGCGCGGAGGGTACGGCGGGGCGGGTCCGGCGGCGGAGCGGGGCCTGGCCGGGGGCTCGGCGGCGGAGGCTCGGCGCGGGGCACGGTGGCCGGGCGACGGTTCACCGGGCCACCGTTCGCCCGGTGCGGCACCAGGCGGGCGGGGGAGCGGGACGACGGCTGGAAGAGCCCGGGTGATCGCGGACACCGGCGCATACTCCCGGTATGGATGCCAGCGATCACGAAGGGAACGACATGACCGACACCGACACCACCCGGACCGTCGCCGTGCTGGGCACCGGGATCATGGGTGCCGCGATGGCCCGCAACCTCCTGCGGGCCGGACACGCCGTCCGGGCCTGGAACCGCACCCGCGCCAAGGCCGAGCCGCTGGCGGCCGACGGCGCGCGGGTCGTCGACACGCCGGCGGAGGCGGTGCGCGACGCCGACGTGGTGCTGACGATGCTGTACGACGGCGGCACGGTGCTGGAGGTCATGCGCGAGGCGGCCCCGGCGGCCCGCGCGGGCGCGGCGTGGGTGCAGTCGACCACGGCCGGTGTGGAGATGGTGGGCGAACTGGCCGCGCTGGCCGGTGAGCACGGCCTCGTCTTCTACGACGCTCCGGTGCTGGGCACCAAGCAGCCCGCGGAGGCGGGGCAGCTCAGTGTGCTGGCCGCCGGACCGGCCGGGGGACGTCCGGCCGTGACGCCGGTGTTCGAGGCGGTCGGCGCCCGCACGGTGTGGACCGGCGAGGACGGGGCGGCGGCCCCCTCCACCCGGCTGAAGCTGGTCGCCAACAGCTGGGTCATCGCGGCCACCACCGCGACCGGTGAGACCCTGGCGCTGGCCAAGGGGCTCGGCGTGGACCCGCGGGGCTTCTTCGAGCTCATCTCCGGCGGCCCGCTCGACATGGGCTATCTGCGCGCCAAGGCCGGTCTCATCCTCGACGACGAGCTGGTGCCGCCGAGCTTCGCCGTGACCACCGCGGAGAAGGACGCCCGCCTGATCGTGGAGGCGGGCGAGCGGCACGGCGTCCGCCTCGACGTGGCCGCCGCGAGCGCCGAACGCTTCGCCCGCGCCGCCGCCCAGGGCCACGCCGACGAGGACATGGCCGCCGCCTACTTCGCCAGCTTCGACGACAAGGCCTGACACCCCGGGGGCGGCCCCGTCCGCCGTCCCCGTCCGCCGCCCGGTCCCCCGGCCCCGCGCCCGGGACCGGGCGGCCGGGCGGACGCGGCGCCGACGCCGGAAGGAGCGAGGACCACGGCGGGACCGTGGGCGCGGGTGCCAGGGGGCGGGTCGAGCGGCGGTCCGTCCGGATCGCCGCGAGTGGGCCTGTGGGGCGGCGGGTCGGGGGCGACGAGGGCGGGGGCGGGCTGTGCGCGGGCCCGTGTGGAGTCCTGCGTGGATGCGACGGGGTGCCGTGGGGTGCCGGCCGTGCGTGTGGGCGGGCGAGGGGGCGCGGCTGAACCGCGCCCCGCGGATCGGCATCTGACTCAACGGGCATCCGGCAGGAGGGACGGAACGTGCGGAACGCGCAGAGGCCGGCGACCGGCGACGGTGCGCGGCTCGGCCGGATCGGCCGGTATCCGGTGCGGTGGCACACCGCCCTGCTGACCGCGTGGACGGCCGCCTGGTTCCTGGTGGCCGAACGCCACGGAGCCGTCTCCTGGCACTATCTGAGGACCGGCGAGGAGCTGCTTTTCAGTCAGGTGCCCGACGGCGGTTTCGCGTTGTACGCCAACCACCCGGAACTCCAGATCGGCCCGGTCGGTTTCGCCGTCGCCGCGCTGTTCGAGCCGTTCCCCGCCGCCCTGGGCGAGAACCTCGCCGAGGCGTTCATGTCCGGGCTCGGCCTGTACATGCTGGTGCTCATCGGGCGCAGCGCCGCCGAGCAGGGCCTGGGCACCGGCCTGAACCACAAGCGCCTCCAGCAGCGGGTGCTGATCGCCGGGGCCGCCTTCATCCCCATGTGGGTGGAGGTCTCGGTGCGGTTCGCGCACCTCGACGACGTGCTGGCGCTGTTCTTCACCACGCTGGCCGTGCGCGCCCTGGTGCGCGGCAACGCCACCGCCGTGGGCGTCCTGCTCGCCCTGGCGGTGGACTCCAAGCCCTGGGCGGTGGGCTTCCTGCCGCTGCTGCTGGCCCTGCCCCGGCCGGGCCGGCTGCGCGCGGTCGTCTGGCTGGCCGGTCTGGTGGGCGCCGCCTGGCTGCCGTTCTACCTCACCCACCTGGACACCCTCCACGCCGCCCGGTTCACCATTCCCAACCAGCGGGCCTCGGCGCTGCGCTGGTTCGGTGTGAACGATCCGGCGACTCCCTGGTGGGACCGCCCCGCGCAGATGAGCCTCGGCATGGCGCTGGGCGCGCTGGCGGTGCGCCGCGGCCGCTGGGCCGCCGTGCTGCTGCTGGCCGCCGACGCCCGGATCGTGCTGGACCCGAGCGTGTACACGTACTACAACGCCTCGGTCCTGCTCGGCACCCTCGTCTGGGACTCCGTCGGCCAGCGCCGCCTGGTGCCCTGGGTGAGCTGGATAGCGCTGATCTCCCTCTACGGCAGCGCCCTGCTGGTCCCCTCGGACTCCGTCCAGGGCCTGATCCGCCTGGCCTTCGCGGCCGGCTCCGCGCTGTACGTCCTGTTCTGGCCCCAGCGCGCGCCGCGCGGCGGACGCGGGGACCCGGCGGAACCGGAGGACCCGCCGGAGCGGTTCCCGCCGGACCAGGAGCCGCCCGGCCGGACGTACGGGTCGCGGATGCCGCGGCAACCGGGCCCGTCCCCGTTCCCGTCCTCGCCGGTGCCGTCATCGGAGCGGACGGGGGCGCGTCGTTTCAGCGGATGACGGGCGGCCGGCTCGACCGTCCCGGTCCGTCCGGCACCGCCGGCCCGTCCGTCGCCCTGGTGCGCGGCCGTCCCGGCGCGCCGCCGGGGCCGTTCGCGGACGCCGGCCGGCGGACGCCGTCGTACCCGAGCCCCAGGCCGGGACGGGCCGCCACGGGACGGGCCACCGCGGGCCGGGCCGGGACGGCCGCCGGGAGGGCCGCCCGCGCGGCGGCGCGGCGCGGCAGGCGCAGCCGGCGCCAGGCGCGCTCGTGGACCAGGGCCAGGACGACGGCCGCGGCGACCGCGATCAGGTGTTCGCGGCCCGCCAGGTTGGGTTTGACCACCGACTCGACGACCATCGAGCCGCCGGTGAGGAAGAAGACGACGGGGGCTCGCCGGACCACGGAGAGGTAGGTGAACAGGCCCACGACGGCGGCGGACGGGCCCGTGTCGAGGACCTGGCCGGTCTCCGGCGGCAGGCCGAGGCCGCCCCAGCCCGGGCCGATCGCGATCATCACCCGGACCGTGAGGGTGCCGGACAGGGTGGTGGCGTAGGAGATGAACAGGGTGCGGCCCCGGCCGAGGGTGAGCTCGGCCAGGGCGAAGGCGAGGAAGAGCTGGGTGATGCCGGCCCACACCGGCAGGTCCAGGGCCGGGACGTAGAGCGAGACGGGGGTGCGCAGCAGGGCCTGCCACAGGGGCAGGTCGGCCTGGACGCCGCCGAGCAGCCGTACCGCCGTCTCACCCCTGGGGTGCTGGGCGATCGCGTGGAAGAAGATCACGCCGAAGGCGGCCACGAAGGCGAGCACCAGCCCGGACAGGCCCCGGCGCGTGAGCTGCCGCACCGGATCGACGACGATGGCGTGCCACTCGCCCCGCAGGGTGCGTACGACGAACCGCGCGAACCGGGTCACTGTCTCACGCCCACGCCGCTCCCCCTCCGGTGCTCCCGGCCTCACTCTGTCCCCCCGGACGATCCTTCCAGCCCTTCGTGGCACTGCGCCACCGCACGGCTCCCCGAAGCAGTTCCCCGCCCACCGTGCGCACAACCGTAAGGACCGTTATTGCGCCCGGCGCGTTCCCACACGCCGGGCGAGGTTCGTCTCAGCGCACGGGTGCCCCGTCCGGAGTACGCCCGGAGGGCGACGACGTACGGCCGCGTGAGCGGTAGACCACGTAGGGGCGGACCGCGTAGCCGAGCGGTACCGCGAAGGCGTGCACCAGGCGGCTGAACGGCCACAGGGCGAACAGGGCGAGTGCCAGCAGGGCGTGGCACTGGTAGACGAGCGGCGCGTGCGCCATGGCGGAGACGTCCGGGTCCAGGGTGAACAGGCTGCGGAACCAGACGGCGACGCCGAGGCGGTAGTCGTACGGGTCGGCCACCGAGGACGCGGTGGCGGTGAGGCCGGCCAGCAGGACCAGGGCGAGCAGCGGGTGGGTCAGGCGGTCGCTGCGGCTGCTCGCCCGGCGTACCGCGGGCACCCGCAGCCTGCGGTACAGCAGCAGGCCGAGCCCGGCGACCGCCGCGACGCCCGCCGCGCCGCCCATGGTCAGGGCGACCGCGTGGTACTCCTGCTCGCTGATCCGCAGCCGCCTGGTCAGGGACTCCGGGACGAGCAGGCCCATGACGTGGCCGCCGGCGACCAGGAACAGGGCGTAGTGGAAGAGCGGCCCGCCGACGCCGAGCAGTTGGGACTCGTGGAGCTGGCTGGAGCGGCTGGTGAAGCCGAAGCGGTCGTAGCGGTAGCGCCAGGCGGTGCCGGCGACCAGCACGGCCAGGGCCAGGTAGGGCAGTACGCCCCAGAGCGCGATCTGCAGGTGCTTCATCAGCGGCGGACTCCTTCGTCGCCCGGGGCGTGGAGCAGCGGGTACGGCAGGTCGTGGGTCCGGGAGTGGGACCCGGGGGCGGGCTGCGGGGCGGAGGGGTCCTCCCGCCGGGGCGCGGGGGCCTTCACGGGCGGGGCGGGGAGCGTCGTCCGGACGGCGTCCACCACGTCCAGGTACGGGCTGCGGTGGGCGCGCAGGGCCTCGGCGAGGAGGTCGAGGGCGGGGCGGTGCTCCCGGAGCAGGGCGGCGCCGGGGGCCGGGCAGCGGGCGGCGAACTCCAGCAGGGCGGGGAGGTGGTCGGGCAGCTCTCCGTCGGCCGGTTCCCAGCCGTGCTCCCGGAGGCGGGCCTTGATCGCGGCGAGGGAGGCGCCCCGGCGCCGGGTGTCGCCGTCGGTGTAGTGGGTCAGGTGCAGGGTGCGGCGGCGGCTGCGGTCGAAGGTGGTGACGTAGCCGGCCGCGAGGTCCAGCGGCGGCACGCCGGCCGCCCAGCGGCAGAAGGCCAGCAGCAGCCGCGGGGCCTCGCCGGGGAGGGCGGCGAGCTCCTCCGCCACCCGCTCCCGCCGTCCGCCCCACTTGGCGTCCGGGTACTCCAGGAGCAGCGAGGCGGCCTGGTGGACCGCGCGGTGCAGGTTCATCCCTCGGCGCCCCTCCGCTCGGGGAAGAGCCCGCGCGGCCGGCCGCGGCCGTTCCAGTTCAGCAGGTTGACCCGGTCGCGCAGCGCCGCGCGGCCGGCGCCGGCCGGGTCCGGGGCGGGGGGCGCGTGGAACGCCGCCCCGGCGTCCGGGCCGTACATCCCGGGCCCGCCGTCGCCGTCCAGGCTGCATCCGGCGCCGGCCGCCTGGCCGGCGCCGCCGCCGGCGACGTAGGTGGTGGGGACGACGTAGCGGTCCTCGTACTTGGCGACGGCGAGCAGCCGGTACATCGCCTCCAGGCCGGCCTCGTCCATGCCGACCCCGGCGGCGATGGCCGGGTCGCGTTCCTCGCCGAGGTTGATCCGGCGCATGTGGGCGCGCATCGCGGCCAGCCGGCACAGGGCCGCCTCGACGGGGGCGGTGTCCCCGGCCGTGAACAGTTCGGCGAGGTAGGCCATCGGGATGCGCAGGGCGTCGATGGCGCCGAACAGGGGGGCCGGGTGCTCTCCGTCGTGTCCGCCGCGGGTGAGCGCCTCGACCACCGGCGACAGCGGCGGGACGTACCAGACCATGGGCATGGTGCGGTACTCCGGGTGCAGGGGCAGGGCGATGCGGTACGTCGTGATCAGGTCCCGTACGGGGGAGCGGCGGGCCGCGGTGATCCAGTCGTGCGGGATGCCCGACTCCTCGGCGGCCCGCGCCACCTCGGGGTCGTGCGGGTCCAGGAAGCAGCCGAGCTGGGCCTCGTACAGGTCCTTCTCGTCGGTGACGGAGGCCGCCTCGCCCACCTTGTCGGCGTCGTAGAGCATGACGCCGAGGTAGCGCAGCCGGCCCACGCACGTCTCGGAGCAGACGGTCGGCTCGCCGGCCTCGATGCGCGGGTAGCAGAAGGTGCACTTCTCGGCCTTGCCGGTGGCGTGGTTGAAGTACACCTTCTTGTACGGGCAGCCGCTGACGCACATCCGCCAGCCCCGGCAGCGGTCCTGGTCGACCAGGACGATGCCGTCCTCGACGCGCTTGTAGAGCGCGCCGGAGGGGCACACGGCGACGCACGACGGGTTGAGGCAGTGCTCGCAGATGCGCGGCAGATGGAACATGAACGCCTGTTCGTACTCCAGTTTGACCTGCTCGTTCATCCTCCTCAGCAGCGGGTCGGCGAAGAGCCGGGCCGGTCCGCCGCCGAGGTCGTCGTCCCAGTTGGGGCCCCAGGTGACCGCGGTGGGGCGGCCGTCGATCAGCGAGCGGGGGCGCGCGGTGGGCAGGTCGTCGCCGAGCGGAGCGGCGATCAGGGTGTCGTAGTCGTACGTCCAGGGCTCGTAGTAGTCCTTCAGCGAGGGCAGTTCGGGGTTGGCGAAGAGCCGGGCGAGCCGGCGGGCGCGGCCGCCGGAGCGCGGGACCAGGCGGCCCCGGGCGTCCAGGCGCCAGCCGCCCTTCCACTTCTCCTGGTCCTCGTGGCCCCGGGGGTAGCCCTGGCCGGGGCGGGTCTCGACGTTGTTGAACCAGGCGTACTCGGTGCCGGTGCGGTTGGTCCAGGTCTGCTTGCAGGTGACCGAGCAGGTGTGGCACCCGATGCACTTGTCGAGGTTCATCACCATGGCGACCTGGCTCATGACCCGTCCGACGGGCCTCGGGGCGCGGGGCATCAGTACTGCACCTCCTGGGCGCGGCGGCGCACGACGGTGCGGGCGTCGCGCTGGTTGCCGGTGGGGCCGTAGTAGTTGGGGGCGAAGGAGAGCTGGGCGTAGCCGCCGATCAGATGGGTGGGCTTGATGAGGAGGCGGGTGAGGGCGTTGTGCGTGCCGCCGCGCCGGCCGGTGGCCTGTGAGCGCGGTACGTTCACCACGCGCTCCTGCACGTGGTACATGAACACGGTGCCGGTCGGCATGCGGTGCGAGACGATCGCCCGGGCGACGACCACGCCGTTGGGGTTGACCGCCTCCACCCAGTCGTTGTCGTCGGCCCCGATCGCCTCGGCGTCGGCCACGCTCATCCAGATCACCGGGCCGCCGCGGGCCAGGGTCTGCATGAGCAGGTTCTCCTGGTACTCGGAGTGGATCGACCACTTGGAGTGCGGGGTGAGGTAGCGGACGGCCACTTCCCGCTCGCCCGCCACCGCGTCCGCGGCGAGGTCCAGCGGGGGCCGGTAGACGGGCAGTTGCTCGCCCGTCTCGGCCATCCAGTCGTGGTCCAGGTAGAAGTGCTGGCGGCCGGTGAGGGTGTGCCAGGGCTTGCGGTGCTCGACGTTGACGGTGAAGGGCGAGTAGCGGCGGTCGGGGGCCTCCTTGCCGGACCACTCGTAGCTGGTGCCGACCTGGACCGGCCGGTTCTGGGTGTCGGAGAACACCACCCGGCGTTCGTGCACGGCCTCGGCGAGCGTCCCGAACCCGGCGTCGGGGCCGCAGCGTTCGGCCAGCCGCTCGAACCCCTCCGCCGCCAGCCGCCCGTTGGTGGTGCCGGACAGGGCGAGGATCGCCTCGCACAGCTTCACGTCGGTGTCGAGCAGCGGGCGGCCCCGCGCGGGGCCGGGCCCGGCCGCCGTGCCGCAGCGGGCGGCGAGCCACCGCACCTCCGGTCCCGGCCGGACGGTGACCCCCTTCACGGTCATGCCCTGTTCCTCGCACAGCGGCCCGAGGGCGGCGAGCCGCTCGGCGACCGCGGTGTAGTCGCGCTCGACGAGGGTGAACTGCGGGAGGTTGCGGCCGGGCCGCATCGGGTGGCCGCCCTCCCGCCAGTCCCCGCACGTGCCGCCGGGCTGCGCGGTCTCGCCCGGGGTGTCGTGCTGCTGGGGCGTGGCGACGAGGTCGTACGCCACGTCCAGCCGGCCCACGGCCAGCTCGCTGAACCTGCGGGCCAGGCCGTGGAAGATCTCGAAGTCGGTGCGGGCCTGCCAGGGCGGGCTGATCGCGGGCGAGAAGGCGTGCACGTAGGGGTGCATGTCGGTGCTGGAGAGGTCGTGCTTCTCGTACCAGGTGGCGGCCGGGAGCACGAGGTCGGCCATCAGCGTGGTCGAGGTCATGCGGAAGTCCAGGGCGAGGAGCAGGTCGAGCTTGCCGCGCGGCGCCTCGTCGTGCCAGGCGAGGTCCCTCGGGCGGGCCTTGGGCGGGGCCTCGGCGGCGTGCGCGTTGTCGCTCGCGCCGAGCAGGTGGCGCAGGAAGAACTCGTTGCCCTTGGCCGAGGAGCCGATCAGGTTGGCCCGCCACACGGTCAGCACGCGCGGCCAGTTGGCGGGGTCGTCCGGGTCCTCGCAGGCGAAGCGGAGCTCGCCGTCGGCCAGCCGGGCGGCGGCCCACTCGCCGGGCTCGTGCCCGCTCTCGCGCACCGCGCGCCCGAGGTCGAGGGGGTTGGCGGTGAAGGCGGGCGCCGACGGCATCCAGCCCAGCCGCACGGACTGCGCCACCAGGTCGGCGGTGTGCCGGCCGGTGAACAGGCCCTTGCCGGTGGGGGCGGCGAGCGCGTCGGCGCCGTGGCCGTCGTAGCGCCACTGGTCGGTGTGCACGTACCAGTACGGGGTGCCCGCGACCTGCCGGGACGGGCGCACCCAGTCGGCGGCCGACTGGAGCTGCTGCCAGCCGGCGTAGGGCCGCACCTTCTCCTGGCCGACGTAGTGCGCCCAGCCGCCGCCGTTGACGCCCTGGCAGCCGGTGAGCAGCAGCAGAGTGAGGAAGGAGCGGTAGATGGTGTCCGAGTGGAACCAGTGGTTGGTCCCGGCGCCCATGACGATCATGCAGCGGCCGCGGGACTTCTCGGCGGTGTGCGCGAACTCCCGGGCGATGCGCACCACGGCGGCGGCCGGTACCGAGGTGATCGCCTCCTGCCAGGCCGGGGTGTGCGGCCGGGAGGCGTCGTCGTAGCCCGCGGGCCAGTCGCCGGGCAGTCCCTCGCGGGCGACCCCGTACTGGGCGAGCAGCAGGTCGAAGACGGTGGTCACGCGCCGTCCGGCCAGGTCCCGCACGGGCACGGCCCGGGTGACGGTCGCCCCGCCCGGCCGCCCGCCGGACCCGGCTCCGGCCTGGCCGCCGGGCTCGTCGCCGTCGAAGCGGGGCAGTCGTAACAGGGCGCTGTCCCCGCCCTCGCGGTAGAGGGTGAGCTCGGGCTCCACGTTCCCCAGGTCCAGGTTCCAGCGGCCCTCCCCGAGCTTGGACCAGCGGTCGCCGAGGGTGCCGTTCGGCACGACGGGACGCCCGGAGACGGCGTCCAGGAGCACCGGCTTCCAGGACGCCTCCTCCCCCTGGTCCAGCCCCAGCGTGGCCGCGGTGACGAACTTGCCCGGCACCGAGGCGCCGTCCCGCTCCTCCAGTTCGACCAGGAAGGGCAGATCGGTGAAGCGCCGTACGTAGTCGGTGAAGTACGGCACCCGGCGGCGCACGAAGAACTCGGTGAGGATCACATGCCCCATGGCCATCGCCAGCGCCCCGTCGGTGCCGGGGTGCGGGTGCAGCCACTCGTCGGCGAACTTGGTGGCGTCGGCGTAGTCCGGGGAGACCACGACGACCTTCTGCCCCCGGTAGCGGGCCTCGGTCATCCAGTGCGCGTCCGGCGTCCGCGTCACCGGCACGTTCGATCCCCACAGCATCAGGTACGCGGCGTCCCACCAGTCCCCGGACTCCGGCACGTCCGTCTGGTCGCCGAAGACCTGCGGGGAGGCGATCGGCAGATCGGCGTACCAGTCGTAGAAGGAGACCATCGGCGCGCCGATCAGCGACATGAACCGGGCGCCCACCGCGTGCGAGGCCATCGACATGGCCGGGATCGGCGAGAACCCGGCCACCCGGTCGGGCCCGTACGCCGAGATGGTGTGCACATGGGCGGCGGCCGCGATCTCCAGCGCCTCCTCCCAGCCGACCCGGACCAGCCCGCCCCTGCCGCGCGCCGACTGGTAGCGGCGCCGCTTGTCCGGGTCGCCGGTGATCTCGGCCCAGGCCGCCACGGGGTCGCCCAGCCGCTCGCGGGCCTCGCGGTACATCTCCAGCAGCACCCCGCGCACATGGGGGTGGCGGACGCGGGTGGGCGAGTAGGTGTACCAGGAGAAGGAGGCCCCGCGCGGGCAGCCGCGCGGCTCGTACTCGGGCCGGTCGGGACCGGTGGACGGGTAGTCCGTCTCCTGCGTCTCCCAGGTGATCAGGCCGTCCTTGACGTACACCTTCCACGAGCAGGAGCCGGTGCAGTTCACGCCGTGCGTGGACCGCACCACCTTGTCGTGCGCCCAGCGCTCCCGGTAGGGCGCGTCGTTGACGCCCTGGTCGGTGCGGAAGACCGCACGCAGATCGGGGGTGGTGGCGGAGCGTCTGAGTGTTCGCCCGGCCCGCAGCAACCGGTCGGCGGCCACCGCCGCCGCTCGTTCCGCCTTGCGACCGTCGGCGCGCCGTCCCACTGCGCTCACATCCTCACGAAGTCGGCGGGAAACACCGGAGGCGGGGGCTTCGGCCCCGGGCGTCCGGCGTTCGGCTTCGCCCAGCGTCACGCGCCGCAGCCGTTCGCGATCGCAGAACTACGGAGAGTTGGCAGTGGCTATACGGAGCTTTTCTTGCGCTTTGCAATATTTGGGCATGGCAACTAGAAGGTCGTTCCCTGCGCGTCACCTTCCGGCGACGACGGCGGGTCCGGTCAGCCGGTGCGCTGCCGGCACGGCACGCAGGAGCGCGCGTACGGCGGGATCGCCAGCCACTCCACGGGGATCGGCCGGCCGCAGTCCCGGCAGTCGCCGTACGTGCCGTCGTCCAGGCGCGCGAACGCCGCCTCGATGTCCTCCAACGCCCGCCGTACGGCGTCGCGCTGCGCGGTGAGCAGTTCGTCGGCCTCCCGGCCGGCCTCCTCGGCCTCCCGCAGGGCGCGCGACTGGGCGAGACGGGAGTTGCGCTCGTGCTCCAGGCGCTGCCGGACCTCGTGCGCGCCCGGCCGCCCGGCGGCGCGGGACGCGACGGGGGCCGGTGCGGAGGCCGGGGCCGGGGCGGCGGAGGCGGTCCGGGCCTTCTCCGGTGACATACGGCGTCGTGGTCCTTTCCGGCCCCCGGGGCCGACAGCCGGTGGAGCGGGGCGGGCCGCTCGGGCCCGCCCCGTCTGCCCCTCCACCCTGGCCCGGTGCCCGGTCGGCGGCCATCGGTCCCGGCACCCATTTCCGGCCGGTGGCGGGGTGCACCCCGCCACCGGTGGCGGGCAGGGCGCCGGGTCAGGTCCGGCGGGCGGCGGTGCGGCGCGGACCGCCCCGCACGGTCCGGCGCGCCCGCGGCCGGCGCCGCTCCCGCCGCAGCCGGTGGAGTTCGACGGCGACCGGGGCCGCGGTGAAGACCGACGAGTACGTGCCGACCACGAGGCCGATGAGCAGGGCGAGCGCGAAGTCGGTCAGCGAGTCGCCGCCCAGCACAGCCAGTGAGGCGAGGATGAGGAGCGCGCCCATGCCGGTGTTCACGGTGCGGGGCAGGGTCTGCAGTACGGCCCGGTCGGTGAGGTCGGCCAGCGGCGCCCTGGGCTCGCGCCGGACCAGCTCCCTGATCCGGTCGAAGACGACGACCGAGTCGTTGACCGAGTAGCCGATCACGGTGAGCAGCGCGGCGAGGAACACGCCGTCCAGCGGTTTGCCCAGCCAGGCGAACACGCCGACCAGGATGAACACGTCGTGCGTGAGCGCCACGACCGCGGCCGTGCCGAACAGCCAGCGGAAGCGGGCCGCGAGGTACAGCAACTGCGCGCCCAGGGCGACGGCCAGGGCGATCAGCGCGTTGCGGCGCAGCTCGTCGCCGAGGCTGGGGCCGATCAGCTCGTCGCGGACCTTCTCGGTGGCCCCGCCGAGCGTGCCGACGGTCCGGGTCACCGCGGCCGCCTGGGCGTCGGTCAGCTCCTCGGTGCGCACGGTGAGGCCGGTGTCCCCGGAGGACTGCACGACCGCCCGGGGGAAGCCCGCGTCGGCGAGCGCGGTGCGGGCGCGCTCCGGATCCACCGCCCGCCCGGTGTCGTACTCGATCAGCCGGCCCCCGGTGAACTCGATGCCGAAGTCGAGGCCGCGGAGCGCGATGCCCGAGCCGGCGAGGGCGAGCACGACGGCGGAGGCGGCCAGCCAGCGGCGCGGACGGCGCATCGGCCGCGGGTCGCGGCGCGCGAGCGCGTCGCGGACCCGGCCGGTGGTGGCGAGCCCGGTGACCCCGGGGCGCCGGTGCACCCAGCGGCGCGAGACGGCGAAGTCGGCGAGCACACGGGTGATCACCAGTGCGCTGATCATGGAGGCGACGACTCCGATGCCCAGGGTCACCCCGAAGCCCCGCACCGGTCCGGAGGCGAGGAAGAACAGCAGCCCGGCCGCGATCAGCGTGGTGACGTTGGAGTCGGCGATCGCGCTGAAGGCGTTGCGGAAACCGGCGGTGAGCGCCGAGCGGGTGGTGGGGCGGTGACGGGAGGCGTACTCCTCCCGGGCGCGTTCGAACACCAGCACGTTGGCGTCCACGGCCATGCCGATCGCCAGTACGAAGCCGGCCAGGCCCGGAAGGGTGAGCGTGGCGCCGAGGGCGGCCAGGGCGGCGTAGGAGATCAGGCCGTAGGCGAGCAGGGCGACGGCGGCCAGGACGCCCATGAGCCGGTAGACCACGATGACGAACAGCGCGGTCAGCGCGGTGCCGATGGCCGCCGCCCAGGCGCTGGCCGCGATGGCGCGGGCGCCCAGGGTCGGGCCGACGGTGTGCTGTTCGACGGTCTCGACCGGAACGGGCAGGGCGCCGCCCTTGATCAGCAGGGCCAGCTCGCGGGCCTCGCCGTCGTCGAAGGCACCGGTGATCATGGTGGAGCCGCCGGCGATGCCCGTACCGCAGCCGACCGACGGGTCGATCTGCGGAGAGGAGATGATCCGGTCGTCCAGCACGATGGCGACCCGGCGCTCGGGATCACCCGCCGGGCGGCAGGCGGCCTGCCCGGTCAGCTTCGCCCACCGGCCGCGGCCGGCGCGGTCGAAGTCGACGGTGACGTGCCATCCCGCGCCCGACTCCTGGTCGAACCGGGCGTCGGCGCCCTTGACGTCCTTCCCGGTCAGGGCGGCGGCCGCCAGCCGCAGCCGCTGCCCGGACTCGTCGGACAGCACCCGCTCCCCGGACTTCTCCGCGGCCTGGGAGCCGGCCGGTCCGAGCACCGGATGGAAGGTCAGCTGGGCGGTACGGCCCAGCACGTCGGCGGCCTTCTTCGGGTCCTGCACACCGGGCAGCTCGACGATGATGCGGTTGGCGCCGGAGCGGACGAGGGTCGGTTCGGCGACGCCGAGCCCGTCCACGCGCCCGCGCAGCACCTCCAGGGTGCGGTCGGTGGCCGCGCGGCCGGCCTCGGTGGTCGGGGTGGACCGGGTCTCCAGCACGATCTGGGTGCCGCCGCGCAGGTCGAGTCCGAGACGGACCGGCACGGTCGCGGCGATGTAGAGCGACAGGGCGATGACGGCGAGGGCGAACAGCGCTCTCACCCGGGCGGAACGGATCAACGGGGCCTCCGGCGGCACACCTGCGGGGTGGGGTGGACGGGTTCAGGTACCGGAGGGTGCGGGAGGGGCCCGGCCGCGGTCGGGGACCGGGTGGCCGGGGGAGGCGGGGGCCGGCGCGCGGGCCGGAGGCGTCGGCGTGGGCGCGGGCCGGGGGACGGTGGTGGCCTCGGTGGCGGCGGCGAGCTGGCCCGGCGGGGCCGGGCGCTCACCGCGGAGCTCCTGACGGGTGCCGGCCTGGGCGGTGCAGGCGGCGGGACACTGCTCGTCGGCGTGGGGGGCGGCGTGAGCGGGGGGCTGGGTGGGGGGTGTGGGGGTGGTGGGGGATGCGGAGGTGTGGTTGGTGGGTCCGGCGGGGGCGGTGGGGGCGGTGGGTCCGGAGTGGTCGGTGGTGGGGCCGCCGTGCCGGCCGGCCGCGAGCGCCGCGGCGCGCGTCCAGTCCGACGGGTCCGGCCGGGGCCCGCCCGCCCCGCTCGCGGCGAACACCGTGAGCAGGGCCAGCAGGACCGCGCCCAGCAGGGCGGAGGCCCTGGGGGCGGTGCGTGGCGCCCGGTGCATGCGCCGTCCCCTTTCGGCTGGCTCGGTCGTGACGTTCGTGGGGACCCGGGCCCCGGCCGGGGAGTGGCGGCCGGGGTCCCGGGTGGTCAGGGGCCGGCCGCGGGCGCCGGGAGCGGCCGGCCGGAGCCGGTCACGGCTCGACCAGGCCCGCGCGGATGGCGTATCGGGTGAGTTCCAGGCGGTCGCGCAGGCCCAGCTTGTGGAGCAGGTTGGCGCGGTGCCGCTGGACGGTCTTGACGCTGATGAAGAGGATCTCGGCGATCTCCTTGGAGGAGTGCCCCTCCGCGACCAGCTTCAGGACCTCCTCCTCCCGGGGCGTGAGGACCTGGTCGGGGGTCTCGTCGCCGTGGCGGACCCGGTCGAGGTAGTTGCGGATGAGGGCGGTGACAGCGCCCGGGTACAGGAACGGCTCGTCGCGCATCGCGGCCCGGCAGGCGGCGACCAGGTCCCGGTCGGCGACGGACTTCAGCACGTAGCCGCAGGCCCCGGCCTTGAGCGCCTGGAAGAAGTACTGCTCGTTGTCGTGCATCGTGAGCATCAGGATGCGCAGGTCGGGCTTGAGGGCGGACAGTTCGCGGGTCGCCTGGAGACCGGTCAGTCGGGGCATCGCGATGTCCAGGACGGCGAGGTCGACCTCGTGGGTGCGGGCCATCTCGATGGCCTCCGCGCCGTCGCCGGCCTCGGCGACCACTTCCAGGTCCGGTTCCTGGTCGAGGATGAGCCGCACACCGCGCCGTACCAGGGCGTGGTCGTCGGCGAGCAGGATGCGGATCTTGGCCGGGGTACGGCCGGGTGCGGTCGGCATGGTCACGGTTGCTTCCTGGGGACGGGTGTGGTGAGCCGGACGCGGGTGCCCGTGGAGCCGCTTCCGGAGCCGGTGGTGGAGGCGTCGGCGATGTCGAGGTCGGCCCCGATCAGCAGGGCCCGCTCGCGCATGCCGCGGATGCCGGCGCCCTCGCAGGCGGCCTTGATCCCCCGCCCGTCGTCGGTGATGGACAGCACCACGGCGTCGTCGGCGCGGGTGAGGGCGACCTCGACGCGTTCGGCGTCCGCGTGGCGGGCCGCGTTGGTCAGGCTCTCCTGGGCGACGCGGTAGAGGGCGAGCTCCGTCTCCGGGTCCAGGGCGGGCAGGTCGGCGTCGTAACGGCGCACCACCCTCAGACCGGTGTGGGTGGCGAAGCCCGAGGTGAGCGAGGTCAGCGCGCTGACCAGGCCGAGGTCGTCCAGGACGCCCGGCCGCAGCCGGCGCACCAGGCGCCGGACCTCGTCCAGGCTCTCCCGGGTGATCTCCTGCGCCTGGTGCAGTTCGTCGCGCAACGGGGCGTCGGCCGCGTCCGCGGCCCGCTTCAGGGCCAGCAGGATCGCGGTCATGCTCTGGCCCACCTCGTCGTGCAGCTCCTGCGCGATCCGGCGCCGCTCGGCCTCCTGGGCGAGCAGGACGCGGGCGCTGCTGGCGGCGCGCTCCTGCTCCAGCCGGTGGAGCATGGCGTTGAACGTGCGGATCAGCTCGGCGACCTCGCCGCCGCCCTGCGCGGGCAGCCGCTGGCCGGGGCGCAGCAGGTCGACGGTGGTCATCAGGCGGGTCAGCCGGTCCAGCGGGGCCAGGCCCCAGCGCAGCAGGGCGGCGTTGGCGACGAGCATGACGGCCAGGCCGCCGACCAGGATGACCGCCTCGGTCAGCACGACCGGCACGGAGACGGTCACCGGAGCCCACAGCAGCAGCGCGGTCGCCGAACCCAGCACCACGGCATTGAGTCCGAAGATCCGCCAGAACAGGGACACCGGGGTCGCGCCTCCTCACATCGTCACGGCACGTCGTACGTGGCCTGCCTCCACTTTCGGGCATCGCGCGCCCCGGTCGGGTCGCGGCCCCTGTTCGGTACCGAGCCTGCCCGCTCCCGCGGGCCCGGTCGATGGGGCCCGGCCCCCATTTCGCGGGGCGTCGCCCACCCATGCCCCGACCGCAGGGAGTGGATCGCGCGACCACCCGCAAATGGGGCCTGGACCCGATGGGGTTCCGCCGCCGGAACGGTCAGGCTGAGGACACGGACCGCGGAACGCACGCGGACCGCGGGAAACCGGACGGAAGCCGCACGGCGGCCAGGCCGCGACCGCGCGGAAGCGAAGCCGTGCGGAACCGCACGGAAGCGAAGTCGCAAGGAAGCCGTACGGAAGCCGTGCGGACCCGCGTGGAAGCCGCACGGACCCGCACGGAAGCCGCACGGAAGCCGTACGGAAGCCGTGCGGACCCGCGTGGAAGCCGCACGGACCCGCACGGAAGCCGCACGGAAGCCGTACGGACACGCACGAAGAAGGGGAGCCCACCATGTCGCTCGACGCCGCCGCCCGGACCGAGCCCCGCCCCGAGCGGCTGACCGCCCAGGAGGCCCGCCGGCGCCTCGAACACGCCCGCGGGACCCGGCTGATCCAGCTGCGGGCGCTCACCGAGACCGGGCAGAGCGCGGACGACCACCTGATGTCCGCGCAGAGGGAAGCCATCGAGCGGGTGCTGAAGGAGATCGACGAGGCGTTCGCCCGCGTCGAGGACGGCAGCTACGGCACCTGCCTGGGCTGCGCCAAGCCGGTCCCGGCCGAGCGCCTGGAGATCCTGCCGTACACCAGTCACTGCGTGGCCTGCCGGCGCCGCACCGCCTGACGCCTCATCCGTCTCCCGCAGCTCCTCCTCCCGTCACTCGTCTCCCGCCCTGACCAAGGGGTGAAGTGGTGAACCACCAGATCATCGACGACCGCCGCACGCATCTGACGCCCGAGGACCTCGCCGCGCTCCGCGAGAACCTGACCGAGCAGCTCCTGTTCCGCCGGGAGCAGCTCCAGCAGATCGCGGCCTCCGCCACGTCGCGCGCGGACGCGCTGCTCCAGCAGCGGGCGGCCGCGCAGATCGAGGTCCGCGTCAAGCTCGCCGCATCCGCCCGCATGGTCCTCGCCGACGTCGAGGCGGCCCTCGCCCGCCTGGACGACGGCAGCTACGGCGCCTGCCACCTGTGCCGGCGGCCCATCGCACGGGAACGGCTGGAGATAGTGCCGCAGGCTCGCTACTGCGCCCGCTGCCAGCAGGTCAGGGAGGCCGGCCGGTGACCGTCGCGCACGGCCCGCGGTCCGCCTCGCGCGGGCCGTCCGCGTCCGCCGTACGGCACCGGCCCTGGCCGCTGTGCCGGAACTGCTGCGGCGTCGCCCTCGACATGGGCAGCGCGCGCACCCGCGCCTGGATCGCCGGCCGCGGACTGGTCCTCGACGTCCCCACGGTGACCTTTCCGGGCGCCGGCGCCGTCTACCCGATCCAGCGCGGCACCATCGTCGACACCCAGGGAACGGCCCGGATGCTGAGCCGGCTGCTCGGTCACCGCCTGCCCCGCTTCACCCGTCCGCTGGTCGTGGTGACCGCCCCGGTGCTGGACGGCGTCGCCTTCCGCACCGAGGCCCGTACGGCGGTGGAGGTGCTGCGACCGCGCAGCGTGCTGACCGTTCCCAGCGCCCGCGCGGTCGCCCTGGGCGCGGGCGCGGACCTGACCCGGCCGCTGCTCGTGGTGGACGTCGGCGCGCACCTCACCGAGGTGGTGCTCCTGTCGGACGGAGCCGTCGTCGACGCGCGCCGCACCGCGCTGGGCACCAGCGACCTGGAGACCGCGGCCGCGGAGCAGATCGGCGAGGCGGTGGCCGCCATGGTGACCGCGATGCTGCGCCAGGACCGTACGTCGCTCACCCTCGACGCCCTGCACCGGGGCGCGCTGCTGGCCGGCGGCGGCGCCCTGCGCCCCGAGATCACCTACCACCTCACCGGTCGCCTGCACGCGCCCCTCACGGCGGTGGCGGCGCCGCACACCGCCGCGGTCCGCGGTGCCGCCACCCTCCTCCACTCCGCCCACACCCACCCGTCCACCAGACCCTCCACCCCCCGCGACCGACACCCCCGCTGACCGCCCGGTCCCGCGTCTTCACCCCCCCCGGTCCAGCTTCTTCACTCGCCCCCGGTCCAGCCTCTTCACTCGCCCCCGGTCCAGCCTCTTCACTCGCCCCCGTCCCGCTTCTTCTCCCCACCCCTTGTCCCCGTCCCCACCTCGTGCCGACCGCTCCGCCCGCGTTCGGCACGGAACCGCCGCACCCCGTCCCCACCCGGTGCCGACCGCTTCCTCCCCACTCGGCACCGAAACCGCCGCTTCCCGTCCCCGCGCCCGGCCACGCCCGGTCGCAAGGCCGCTCGGTTCCTCTTCGGCCCCGGGCCGCCGGAACCCGGCGGCCGCCGTTCGCGTCCTTGGTCGTTGACCGGCATCGTGACGCCGGTGAACGCTGCCGGAACACGGCAGTGCGCGACCGGGGCGAGCCGGGGCATCATGACGCCCGGGGAGCACTACGGACGGTTTCCGGTGCCGGACCCCGGCAGGCGCCGGGGCCGGTCCGGAAGCCCTTACGGGGGAGAGGGGGAGCGACGCCCGCGGCCTTCGGGCCGCCGGTGATCGCGGCGGACGGCCGCCCCGGACGGGGCCCGGCCGGACGCGTTCGCGACCACCCAGGACAGAGGCCCGGCGCCGACGCGCCGCCGGCCACCTCAGCTTCGTACCGCAAGGACTCATGCCATGGTTGTCATCGGCTCGCTCGTCGCGGCCGGCCTGATACTGGCCCTCCTCCTGCTGTTCCTCTTCTCCCGGCTCTACCGCAAGGTGGACCAGGGCAAGGCCCTGATCGTGTCCAAGACGCGGCGGGTCGACGTGTCCTTCACCGGGCAGGTCGTGCTGCCGGTGCTGCACAAGGCCGAGGTGATGGACATCTCGGTGAAGGCCATCGAGATCACCCGCTCCGGGCGGGACGGGCTCATCTGCCGGGACAACATCCGTGCCGACATCCGCATCTCGTTCTTCGTGAAGGTCAACAAGACCGCCCAGGACGTCATCAAGGTCGCCCAGTCCGTCGGCACCGCGCGGGCCAGCGACCAGGCCACGATGCAGGCGCTGTTCCACGCGAAGTTCTCCGAGGCGCTGAAGACCGTCGGCAAGCAGATGGACTTCACCGACCTCTACACCAAGCGCGAGGAACTGCGCTTCCAGATCATCGAGTTGATCGGCGTCGACCTCAACGGCTACCACCTGGAGGACGCGGCGATCGACTACCTGGAGCAGACGCCGCTCACCCAGCTCGACCCGGCCAACGTCCTCGACGCCCAGGGCATCCGCAAGATCACCGAGCTGACGGCGATCGAGCACGTGCGCACCAACGAGGCACAGCGCACCGAGGAGAAGGAGATCACCCGGCAGAACGTCGACGCGCGCGAGGCCATCCTGGAGCTGGAGCGCCGGCAGGCGGACGCCGAGATCAAGCAGAAGCGGGAGATCGAGACCTCCCGGGCGCGCGAGGAGGCGGAGACCGCCCGGGTGGTGGAGGAGGAGCGGCTGCGCGCGCAGAGCGCCTTCCTGCGCACCGAGGAACAGCTCGGCGTGCAGCGGGAGAACCAGGCCCGGGAGGTCGCCGTCGCGGCGAAGAACCGCGAGCGGGTCATCGCGGTGGAGAACGAGCGCATCGAGAAGGACCGCATGCTGGAGGTCATCGCCCGGGAGCGGGAGACCCAGCTGACGAAGATCTCCGCCGACAAGGAGGTCGAGGCGGAGAAGCGGGAGATCGCCGAGGTCGTGCGCGAGCGGGTCGCGGTGGACCGCACGGTCGCCGAGCAGGAGGAGTCCATCAAGAGCCTGCGCGCCGTTGAGGAGGCGGAGCGCGAGCGGCAGGCTATCGTCATCGCCGCCGAGGCCGAGGCGCAGGAGAAGCTGGTCAAGGACATCAAGGCGGCGGAGGCCGCGGAGCAGTCCGCCAGGCACCGCGCGGCCGAGGAACTCACGCTCGCCGAGGCTCGGCTGAAGACCGCCGACCTGGACTCCCGGGCCAAGCTGCGGCTCGCGGAGGGCGTGCAGGCCGAGGCCGCCGCCGAGGGGCTCGCGGCCGCCCAGGTCCGGGACAAGGAGGCCGAGGTCATCGAGAAGGCCGGCCGGGCCGAGGCCGAGGCGACCGAGGCCCGGATGCGCGCCGAGGCCGAGGGCGCCCGGGCCAAGGCGCTGGCCGAGGCGACCGCGATCGGCGAGAAGCTGAAGGCGGAGGCGGCCGGCCTGACCGAGAAGGCCGCGGCGATGGCCGCCCTGGACGAGGCGTCGCGCGGGCACGAGGAGTACCGGCTGCGGTTGCAGGCGGAGAAGGAGATCCGGCTGGCCGGTCTGGAGGTGCAGCGGCAGGTCGCCGAGGCGCAGGCCACGGTGCTGGCGACCGGTCTGGAGAACGCCGACATCGACATCGTCGGCGGCGAGTCCGCCTTCTTCGACCGGCTGGTGTCCGCGATCTCGCTCGGCAAGGGCGTCGACGGCTTCGTCGAGCACTCCCGGACCGCCCAGGCCCTGGCCAAGCCGTACCTGGACGGTGAGGCGAGCCTCGCCGACGACCTGGGCCGCATCCTCGGCTCGGTCTCCACGGCCGACGTGCAGAACCTGACCGTCTCCGCGCTGCTGATGAAGCTGATGAACTCGGGCGGCCAGAACGCCGGCCAGTTCCGCCAGCTCCTCGACCGCGCCGGCGAACTCGGGCTCGCCGAGACCCCGTTGACGGCACTGGCCGCGGTCAACGGCACCGGCAGGGCCTGACGATCCAGGGCCCCGGAGCTGCCGCGCGGGGGGCGGCGGCTCCGGAGCCCGCGGCCGGGGCCGACCACGCGGTCCCGGCCACCTCCACCGAAGGGACGCACGATCCATGGCCACCGCCCTGGAGACGGGTTCGTACGACGCCGTGGACAGCGGCACGTACGAGGTGCTGCGCGACCGGCTCACCGCACAGGCCGCCGAACTCGCCCGTGGCGCCGAGTCGCTGAACACCCGCAGGGCGGAGGAGTTCGGCACCGTCCGGCTCGCCCTGACCGGCACCGGCGGGCTGCGCACCGCGCATCCGAGCGTCCCCCGGGACGTCGTCGGGGTCGGCGGGCACCTGCTGTTCGGGTACGACGGCGGCCGCCCCGAGCCCGAGGTGGGCGACGTCCTCGCGCTCTACGACCGCGACCGCAACCGGCTCCCCGACGACGCCGTGCCCGGCCTCCTCGACGACCCCGCCTTCGTCCGGGAGTTCGCCGCACTGCACCGTTACTACCGCCAGGCCCGGCTGCTGCGCCTGCGACGCGTGGAGGGCAGGCTGCTGGCGGTCTTCCGCACCGGCGAGAAGGCCGACGACGTCCGGGCGCTGCGCTGGGACCTGACCGACGACGGGCGGGCCGCCTTCCTGGACGCGCGCGGCGAACGCGACCACGTGCCGCCGCCCGCCCACGACTTCGAGTGGACCGAGGCCACCCGCGCCGACCACGTGCTCGGCCGGTACCCGCACGTCTCGGTCCGCGACGAGGTGTACGTCTCGACGGTCGGCGGCGCGCTCACCGTCAGGACGGAGAACGACACCGAGACCGGCGGCGGGGTGCACAGCGAGCCGGTCGACGAGCCGTTGCAGTCGCTCGCCGACGCGGAGATCGCGCACGCCCGGGTGGGCGCGCTGATCCTGCTGCGCGTTCGTCCCTACAAGGAGGAGACCGACCGCTACCTGGTGTTCAACATCCTCACCAGGGCGGTCGTGCGCCTCGACGGCATCGGCCAGGGCTGCCGGCGCCTCCCCGAGGACCAGGGCGTCGTCTTCGCCGGCGGCTACTGCCTGGCGAACGGGACGTACAAGACGTACGAACTCGACACCACCGGACTGGAGTTCGAGCGCGAGGTGCGCTCGCCCTATGGCGAGGACGTGCTCTACGCCTTCCACGCGCGCGCCGAGGGACGCGGTCTGCTGCTGTCGTACAACACCATCCGCGAGGAGATCGCCACCCCGCTGACCTGCCACGGCTGGGCGCTGTTCGACGACGGCGCGCTGATGGCGCTGCGCGCGGACCCGGTGGGCACGGCGGTGGAGCCGGCCCGGGTGCACCCGGTCCAGCTGTGGACGTCGCCGTACGTCTCCGACACCCACGCCGCCGCCTCCCTCGGCACCGGCCCGCTCTCCCGGGTCGGCAACGCCGATCTGGTGCGCGGCATCTCCGACTGCCTGTCCATCAGCCGCGCGGTCGCGGAGACCACGCCGACCGTCGAGGTCTACGAGGCACTGGCCGCCGCCTGCGTCCGGGCCGCCGACACCCACCACTGGCTCGGCGAGCCTGAGCTGGGTGATCTGCGGACCCCGCTGGACGCCGTACGGGCCACCGCCGAGCAGGTGCTGGCCGAGTTCCGCACCGTGCAGACCCTCACCCGGCAGGCCGCCGAGGCCCTCGAGGAGGCCGCGGAACGGCTCGCGGCGGTGGTGCGCCGGCTGCGCGGCGAGGCGCCGCGCGGGGCCGCCGCCTGGGTCGACGGACTGACCGAGCTGCGCCGGGCCCAGGGACACCTGCTGACCCTGAAGGAGATGCGGTACGCCGACACCGCCCGCATCGACGCGCTCGCCGCCGGGACGGAGGACGACCTCGCCTCCTTCGGCAGGCGCGCGGTGGCCTTCCTGGCCCGCGAGGACGCCTTCGCCGACCACCAGCGGGAGGTCGAACGGCTCGCCGCGGACGCCGAGGCGATCGAGTCCGCGGCCGGCGCGGTGCCGGTCGCGGCCCGGCTCGACGAGCTCGCCGGCACGCTGCGCACGGTCACCGAGGTCGTCGCCGGCCTCGACATCGGCGACGCCACCGTGCGCACCGCCGTCCTGGAGCGGATCGCCGGAGTGCTGGGCGGCGTCAACCGCGCCCGTGCCCTCCTCGACGCGCGGCGCCGTGAACTCGGCGAGCGGGAGGGCCGCGCCGAGTTCGCGGCCGAGTTCGCGCTGCTCGGCCAGGCCGTCACCGGCGCCCTCGCGGCGGCGGACAGCCCCGAGGCGTGCGACGAGCAACTGGCCGGCGCGCTGGTCCGGCTGGAGGACCTGGAGTCCCGGTTCGCGGAGTTCGACGACTTCCTCGGCGAACTGGCCGCCCAGCGCACCGAGGTCTACGACGCCTTCTCCGCCCGCAAGCAGACCCTGCTGGACGCCCGCGCCCGCCGCGCCGAACAGCTCGCGGGCGCCGCCGCCCGGATCCTCGAGACGGTCGCCCGCCGCGCGGCCGCACTCGCCGACGCCGACGCGGTGAGCACCTACTTCGCCTCCGACCCGCTGGTCGCCAAGGTCCGCCGCACGGCGGAGGAACTGCGCGAACTCGGCGACCCGGTCCGCGCGGAGGAGCTGGACGGCCGGCTGAAGGCCGCCCGCCAGGAGGCCGGCCGCGCCCTGCGCGACCGCACCGACCTGTACGCCGACGGCGGCCGGTCCATCCGCCTGGGCAGCCACCGTTTCACCGTCACCACCCAGCCGCTCGAACTCACCCTGGTCCCGGACGGCGACGGCCTCGCCTTCGCCCTGACCGGCACCGACTACCGCGCCCCGGTCACCGACCCGGAGTTCGCCGCGGCCCGCGCCCTGTGGGACCGCCGGCTGCCGTCGGAGTCGGCCGAGGTGTACCGCGCCGAGCACCTGGCCGCCCGGCTGCTGCGCGAGCACGGCCCGGCCGCCCTCGCCGCCGCCGACGACCTGCCCGCCCTGGTGCGCCGGGCGGCCCAGGAGGCGTACGACGAGGGCTACGAACGCGGCGTCCACGACCACGACGCCACGGTGCTGCTCACCGTCCTGCTCCCGCTGTACGAGCAGGCCGGGGCGCTGCGCCACGAGCCCGCGGCCCGGGCCGCCGCCCAGTTGTTCTGGGCGCACGGCGCCGCGCCCGCCGCCCGCGCGGCCTGGACCCGGCGCGCGCTCTCCCTCGCCCGGGCCCGCGACACCTTCGGGCCGGCGGCCTCCGGCGCCGTCGCCGAACTGGAGGCGGAACTGGCGGGGGCGATCGGCCGGTGGGCGGCGGACGCGGGCGACGGGCCGGCGTCCCCGGTCGCCGACGGACTCGAGGGCGCGGCGGCGGCGTACCTCTTCGAGGAGCTGACCCGCGGCCCCGACGGCTTCGTGGTCAGCGCCGCCGCTCGCACACTGCTCGACAGGTTCCGCCGCACGGTGGGCGGCTCGGCGTACGACGAGGACCTGGCCGCGCTCGACGGCCTCGCCGCGCGCCACCAGCTGGCCGTGGCCTGGCTCTCCGCGTACGCCGACTCCACCGGCGCCCGGACGACGCCCGGGGACCTGGCGGAGGCGGTGGCCGTCGAGCTGTGTCCCGACCTGCCGCGCCACGAGTCCGACGTCTCGCCGTTCGCCGTGGCCGAGGGCCTGCTGGGCGCCCACCCGCGCGTCACCGGCCGTGGCCTGGTGCTGCGGATCGACGAGTTCCTGGCCCGCACCAAGCGGTTCGCCGAGCACGACGTCCCCGCCTTCCGCGCCCACCAGCGGCGGCGTACCGCCCTGGTGGCGGCCGAGCGGGCCCGGCTGCGGCTGGAGGAGCACCGGCCGCGGTCCATGGCGGCCTTCGTCCGCAACCGGCTCATCGACGAGGTGTACCTGCCGCTCGTCGGCGACAGCATGGCGCGCCAGCTCGGCACCGCGGGCGAGGACAAGCGCACCGACACCGGCGGTCTGCTGCTGCTGGTCTCACCGCCCGGCTACGGCAAGACGACGCTGATGGAGTACGTCGCCGACCGCCTGGGGCTGATGATGGTGCGGGTCAGCGGCCCGGCGCTCGGGCACGAGGTGACCTCGCTCGACCCGGCCGAGGCCCCCGACGCCACCTCCCGCCAGGAGATCGAGAAGATCAACTTCGCGCTGGCGGCGGGCAACAACACCCTGCTCCACCTGGACGACATCCAGCACACCTCGCCGGAGCTGCTGCAGAAGTTCATCCCGCTGTGCGACGCCACCCGCCGCGTGGACGGCGTGTGGAACGGCGAACCGCGCACCTACGACCTGCGCGGCAAGCGGTTCGCGGTCTGCATGACCGGCAACCCCTACACCGAGTCCGGCGACCGCTTCCGCGTCCCCGACATGCTCGCCAACCGCGCCGACGTGTGGAACCTCGGCGACGTCCTCACCGGAAAGGAGGACGTCTTCGCCCTCAGCTTCCTGGAGAACGCGCTCACCGCGAACCCGGTCCTCGCCCCGCTGGCCGGCCGCGACCGCCGCGACCTGGACCTGCTGCTGCGGCTGGCGCAGGGCGACCCGGCGGCCCGCGCCGACCGGCTCACGCACCCCTACGCCCCCGCCGAACTGGACGGGATCGTGGCCGTGCTGCGCCATCTGCTCACCGTGCGGGAGACGGTCCTCGCGGTCAACGCCGCCTACATCGCCTCCGCCGCCCAGTCCGACGCCACCCGCACCGAACCGCCGTTCCACCTCCAGGGTTCGTACCGCACCATGAACAAGATCGCCCAACGGATCCGGCCGGTCATGAACGGCGCCGAACTCTCCGCCGTGCTCGACGACCACTTCACCGCCGAGGCCCAGACCCTCACCACCGGGGCCGAGGCCAACCTGCTGAAGCTGGCCGAGCTGCGCGGCACCCTCACCCCGGACCAGGCCGAGCGCTGGACCGCCCTGAAGGCCGCCCACGGCCGCGCCCAGGCGCTCGGCGGCCCGGCCGAGGACCCCCTCACCCGCGCCACCAACGCCCTCGCCCTGCTGGCCGACCGCATGTCCGCCATCGAGGCCGCGCTCACCGGCGCCGCTCCGCCGCGGGCGGCCCGGCACGCGGCGGACGGGAACGGCGGAACGGACGGGACGGACGGGACGGACGGGAAGCCGGGACGCGCGCAGGCGTGAGACGGCGACCGTCACACCCGGAGGGGCGTGACGGTCACCGTCGGACGCGGAGGAATGAGACGGCGACCGTCACACCCGGAGGGGCGTGACGGCGACCGTCACACGCGGTCGGCCTGCGGCCACTCCGCGGCGCCTTCGACGGTGTGCCCCCCCGCGCCGTGCCCCGTGCCGTGCCCCATGCCGTGGTTCGCGCCGTAGCCCGTGCCGTGCCCCATGCCGTAGCCCGTGCCCTGGTCCGTGCCGTAGCCCGTGCCCTGGTCCGCGCCGCGGACCGCGGCATGACGGGAGGGCGGCGGCACGACGAGCAGCGGGCGCAGCACCCCGTCGCGCAGCCGCTGCACCAGGGACAGGCAGAACCGGCGCGCGGCCAGCACGACGAGCAGCGAGACGACGGTTCCGACCAGGGCGCCGACCGCCACGTCGTGCGGGTAGTGGGCGCCGACGTACACCCGCGAGGCGCCCATCGCCACGGCGGCGAGCAGCGCGACCGCTCCCAGCCGACGGTTGACGACCAGCAGCGCCACCGCGAAGGCGAAGGCGACCGTGGTGTGGTTGCTGGGGAAGGCGTAGTCGTCCACCGGGGGGCACGCCTCTATGAGGAAGTCGTGGGGCAGGGCCCGGCAGGGGCGCGGCTCCTCGAAGACGTCCTTGATCCCGGTGTTGGCGACGTACGCGATGACGACGGCGAACGGCGTCGCCAGCACCGTGGCCATCGCCGCGTTCCCCTCGCGCCGGGTGCGCCACCAGGCGATGAGCAGGAACAGCACGAACAGACCCATGCCGACGGAGGAGTAGGCCGCCGCCGTCCCGTTGAGCCAGTGGGTGTCGCGGGCGAAGTCGGTGACGTCGGTGTAGAGGCCGCCGTCGATGGACGCGCCGTCGAGCGCAAGCACGGGCGGGGAGGAAGTCGTCATCAGGTGGGTCTCCGGGCCGGGTTCTGGGGTGCGGGAGCGCTGCGGGGAACGCTCGTGGACGCAGAGGTGTGATCCTCGTGAAGTCAGTCTGTCTGATGGATGAACGTCTACAGGTTGGTAGACGCTAGCAGCCGGAGGAATGGTTGCCCCCAGGAGCCGTGACCGGGAGCGGCCCGGCCGGCCCGGCGAGCCCGCCCCGTGGGGCGCCGCCCCGCTGGGGACCGCTGTCCCGTTCGTGACCGCTCTCCTCCTGGGGGCGCCGCCCCGCCGGGGACCGCTGTCCTGCTCGGGACCGCTGCCCGCGTTCCGCCGTCGACGGGACGTCGGCCGCCGTCGGGCGTCGCCACGGTGGGGGAGCCCGTACCGCACGCCGTCGTACGCTGCCCGAGCCGCTTCGCTTCAGCCGCCCACTGGGAGTCATCGCGTGACCGAGCCGACCGCCCCGGACCGCAACCCCTTCCTGTACGTCGTCGTCTGCGCGGCCGGTGTCGCCGGTGACGTCGGCAAGCTGATCACCGCCGCCCAGGAGGCGCACTGGGACGTGGGAGTCGTCGCCACCCCGCTCGCCCTGCGGTTCATCGACCCGGAGGCGGTCGAGTCGCAGACGGGACACCCGATCCGTTCGGCCTGGCGCATGCCGGGCGATCCCCGCCCGCTCCCGCCGGCGGACGCCATCGCCGTCGCGCCGGCCACCTTCAACACGATCAACAAGTGGGCCGCCGGGATCTCCGACACCCTGGCGCTGGGCATCCTGTGCGAGGCGTACGGAACGGGCGTGCCGACCGTGGCGCTGCCCTGCCTGAACGCGGCCCAGGCCGCGCACCCCGCCTACCGGCAGAGCCTGGAGCGGTTGCGCGGGATGGGCGTACGGATCGGCTCGGGCGCACCGCTCGGGTCCGGTCCGGGCGGCGCGGTCCGCTTCCGCTGGGAGGAGGCCCTGGAACTGCTCGCCGGCGAGGCGGAGTAGGACCCGCCGGTCCGGGGCGCACCCGGGCGTTCCCTATAGTGGCCTGGCCGTGAACGTGGTGGCCGTCCGGGAACGTGAGCGGCCCGGCCGGGCGGACGGCATGGCGCGCCCCGACGCAACCGCCGTCGGCCGCCGAGCACCGCCGCCGCGTACCGGCCGGTCCGTCGTGGATCGGCCAACCCACAAGTAACACAAGGCACTTCCGCAACGCTGGACGGCATGGAAGCGCTTCACGCATCCGCACTGCGCGGCAACCTGAGCACCATGACAACAAGGGGTGGGACTTGAACGCGGGCCATCGCAGAGACCGCAGGAAGAAGAGACTGCTCGTCTACGGTGTGGCCGCCGCCGCGGTCGTCGCCACGACGGCCGGAACCCTGGCCGTGGCGGCGCCGGGACTCCTCGGCCCCGACGACACCCAGACCGCCGCCTCCCCCGGACTGCAGAGCCAGTTCGAGCGGGCCGCCAGGGAGTTCCACGTCCCGCAGAGCGTGCTCATGGCGTTCTCCTACCGGCAGACGCGCTGGGAGGACCACGACGGGCTGCCGAGCACCACCGGCGCCTACAACGTCATGGGCCTCACGGACGTCGACGCCGGGGACCTCGCCGACGGCCAGGACGACGCCGACGCGCGCGAGCAGCAGCTCGACCACATGAACCTCAGCGGCGACCCGGTCATCGAGAAGCACTTCGACGCCCAGAAGGCGCTCAAGGGCCTGCGCGAGAAGCCGGTCGACACCAGTGACCCGCGGCTGCACACCCTGGACAAGGCGGCCGACCTGATCGACGCCTCGCCGGAGAAGGTGCGCGGCGACGCCGGGCAGAGCATCCGGGCGGGCGCCGCGCTGCTCGCCCGGTACCAGAAGGACGCCACCGGCTCGCTGCCGGACGACCCGGGCGCCTGGTACCCGGCCGTGGCGCGGGCCAGCCAGGCCCCCGACCACAAGGGCGCGGAACTCTTCGCCAAGCGCGTGTACGAGTCGATCAGGACCGGCGAGAGCCGGGTCACCACGGACGGCCAGAGCGTCACCCTGCCCGCCGACCCGACGGTGCGGCCGAAGAAGTCCTCGGACCTCGAACTCGCCGCGGCCACCACGGGCACCACCCCGGCGCCCGACTGCCCGTCCGGCCTGAACTGCGACTTCCGCCCCGCCGCGTACAAGCAGAACAACGCCGCCGACAACACCGACTGGGGCAACTACAACGTCGCCAACCGCCCGGTGACCGGCAACGAGATCAACTACATCGTGCTCCACGACACCGAGGGCAGCTACGACGCCTCGCTCGGGGTGTTCCAGAACTCGACGTCGTACGCCAGCACGCACTACCTCATCCGCGCCTCCGACGGTCTGGTCACCCAGGTCGTGCAGAACAAGGACGAGGCGTGGCACGCCGGCAACAAGAGCATGAACATGCACTCGATCGGCATCGAGCACGAGGGCTACGCGATCAAGGACGGTAGCTGGTACACGGAGCCGGAGTACGAGTCCTCGGCCACGCTGGTGAAGTACCTGGCGAAGAAGTACGGCATCCCGCTGGACCGTGAGCACATCATCGGCCACGACGAGGTCCCCGGCGTCCTGGACGCCAACGTCAAGTCCCAGCACTGGGACCCGGGCCCGTTCTGGGACTGGAACCACTACATGACGCTGCTGGGCGCCCCGACCGGGTCCGGCGGAGCCGGCGGCCTCTACAAGGCCGGGCAGGTGATCCGCGTGGTCCCGCCGTTCACCACGGCCAACCAGCCCAAGCTCACCAACAACGGCCAGCAGGTCGCCGCCCAGCCGGCCAACTTCACCTACCTGTACGCCGAGCCGTCCACCGGCTCGGCCGCCCTCACCGACGTCTACCTGGGCAGCCAGAGAGCGACCGAGGGCTGGAACTGGGCCAACAAGGTCGTGGCCGGCGGTGAGTACGTCGTCGCCGGGACGAGCGGGGACTGGACCGCCATCTGGTACGGCGGCCAGAAGGCGTGGTTCTACAACCGGGGCGGCCAGTTCGCCACCGCCGTCACCGGCCAGAGCGTGGTCACGCCCAAGGCGGGCGTCGGCTCCGTCGCGGTGTACGGCCGCACCTACCCGGAGGACACCGCGTACGCCGGCACGGGTGTGAACGTCCAGAAGAACAACGGCGACGCGCTGACCAAGTACAGCCTCCCCGCCGGGCAGAAGTACGAGCTGGCCGGCAAGGCCGTGACCGGCTCCTACTACAACAGCGGCACCGTCGACGGCTCCGGCGAGGGGTCGCGCACGGTGGTCGTGGGCGGCAACACCTTCTACCCGATCCGCTACAACCACCGGATCGCCTGGGTGCGCACCACCGACGTCGACGTGGTCGCCGGCACCGCACCCGACCAGGGCACCGACCGCTACAACATCCTCGGCCGGGACGCCTCGGGCGTGCTGTGGCAGTACCAGGGCAGCGGCAGCGCCTCAGCGCCGTTCCTGGCCCGCTACCGGGTCGGCGCCGGATGGAACACCTACGACACGGTGACGGCCCTGCCGGCGCTGCGCGCGGACGGCACCGGCGACCTGGTGGCCCGCGACAAGAGCGGCGTGCTCTGGTACTACAAGGGCAGCGGCAAGCCGTCCGCGCCCTTCCTGGCGCGCACCAAGGTCGGCGGCGGCTGGAGCGTCTACGACACCGTCATCGGCGCCCGGGACCTGAACGGCGACGGCAAGGCGGACCTGGTGGCCCGGGACAAGAGCGGCGTGCTCTGGTTCTACAAGGGAACCGGCAGCGCCTCCGCGCCGTTCGCGACGCGCACCAAGGTCGGCGGCGGCTGGTCCGTCTACGACACCATGGTCGACACCGGCGACCTGAACGGCGACGGCAAGGCGGACCTGGTGGCCCGGGACAAGAGCGGCGTGCTGTGGTTCTACAAGGGAACCGGCAGCGCCTCCGCGCCGTTCGCGACGCGCACCAAGGTCGGCGGCGGCTGGTCCGTCTACGACGTGCTGCGCGGCCCGAGCGACCTGAACCGCGACGGCCGGCCCGACCTGGTGGCCCGGGACAAGAGCGGCGTGCTGTGGTTCTACAAGGGAACCGGCAGCGCCTCCGCGCCGTTCGCCGCGCGCACCAGCATCGGCAGCGGCTGGAACACCTACAACACGATCGTCTGACACCGGCGTCCGACGAACCGTCGCAGCCGAGCACACCGCCCGCGGCGCCGCGGCCCTCCCGCACTCGGGGAAGAGCCGCGGCGCCGCGGTCGTTCCCGCGGGCCCGGCTCCGCGGGCAGCGGACACCGGTCCCGCGCCCGCAGGCTCGCGCCCGCCGATCCGCAGGCTCGCGCCCGCAGGTTCGCGCCCGCCGGCCCCGCGCCCGCCGGCCCTCAGGCCCGGCCTCCGAGCCGGCCCGCGGTTCGGTCGGCGCCGCCGTTCAGGAGCGGGTGGCCTCGGCTCCGGCCCGCTCGCAGCGCTCCCGCAGCGTGGCCGCGAACTCCTCGGCACGGGCCAGCTGGACGCGCAGTTCCCCGATCTTCCGGGAGGCCGCCTGCTCGTACTCGCGCACCCGGGCCAGCAGGGCCTCGCGCTCGCCGGCGTCGAGCCCGGCGCCCGCGTCGAGGCGGTCGCTGGCGTCGAGGAGGTCGCGCATCTCGTCCAGGGCGAAGCCGAGGGGTTTCATGCGGCGGATGAGCATGAGACGGGCCACGTCGGACTCGGTGTAGAGGCGGAAGCCGCCCTGCGACCGTGCGGAGGGGAGGACCAGGCCCGTCTCCTCGTAGTGGCGGATGGTGCGCAGGGACAGCCCGGTGCGCGTGGCGACCTCGCCGATCTGCATGTGCTCGCTGCTCACCTGGTGCGCCCTCTCGCGGCTGTGCGGTCGCCGCCCGTCGCCGCCCGTCGCCGTCCCCGCTCCGTGGGACAGCCGTGCGACGCCCGCGCGGACGTCTCCGATCTCTACCCTAACGTTAGGGTAGAGTGCAGTCGGAGGGCCTCGCCCCTCCCTGTGGTGCGGGTCCGCGTCCCGCGCTGTCAGTGCCCGGGCCGACGACGCTCCGGCGACGAGCACCGAGCCCGTAGGAGCGCGCATGTCCATGATGCCCGCCGCCGCCTGCCCGCCGTGATCCGCCGCCCCTGACCGGCTTCCGCCAGGCCGCCGCCCATAGGTGTCCACCGGCGTCCACCGGACGGCTCCGGCGGTCCGCCGGCCGCGGGCGCCCGCGGCGCGCACCCGCCGAGTGCGCGCGTTCGGACGTGCCGCTCCCCACCTCCCCGCCCGCACCGCCTGACACCTCCCCGCCCTCCCCGCCCTCCCCGATCTTCCCGGCCCGCACTGCCCGGCGCGGGCCGCGCAGGGGCCGCCCGTCCGGCTCCGCGGCACCCTCCCCGCACGCTCTCCCCCGCACGCCCGCCCCGGGTGTGCCCGACCACGGCAGGTACGTCTCCTTGTCCTCCTCCGCACCGTCGGCGGCCGCACGGCCGCGCGTGGGCCGCCCCTCCTGGCTGTCCCCGAAGATCTTCCGCACCGAGGTCATGGCCGGGCTGGTCGTCGGCCTGGCGCTCATCCCCGAGGCGATCTCCTTCTCGGTGATCGCCGGAGTCGACCCCAAGGTGGGGCTGTTCGCCGCCTGCACCATGGCGATGACGATCGCCTTCGTCGGCGGCCGGCCCGCGATGATCTCCGCCTCCACCGGCGCGGTCGCCCTGGTCGTGGCCCCGGTGGCCCGCCAGCACGGGCTGGGCTACCTGATCGCCACCGTGATCCTGGCCGGCGTGTTCCAGATCGTCCTGGGCCTGCTCGGGGTGGCCAGGCTGATGCGGTTCGTGCCGCGCTCGGTCATGGTCGGCTTCGTCAACGCGCTCGGCATCCTGCTGTTCACCGCGCAGCTCCCCAACCTGCACGACGTGCCCTGGGCGGTCTACCCCCTGGTCGTCGCCGGCCTGGCGCTGATGGTGTTCTTCCCGAGGATCACCAAGGCGGTGCCCGCACCGCTGGTGGCGATCGTGATCCTCACGGTGATCACCGTGGCGGCCGGGATCGCGGTGCCCACGGTGGGCGACAAGGGCAAGCTGCCGTCCTCCCTGCCCTTGCCCGGGCTGCCCGACGTGCCGTTCACCGCGCACACGCTGACGGTCGTCGCTCCCTACGCGCTGGCGATGGCCCTGGTGGGGCTGATGGAGTCGATGATGACCGCCAAACTGGTCGACGAGCTCACCGACACCCGCTCCGACAAGACCCGCGAGTGCGTCGGGCAGGGCATCGCCAACATCGTCACCGGCTTCTTCGGCGGCATGGGCGGCTGCGGGATGATCGGCCAGACGATGATCAACGTCAAGAGCGGCGCCCGGACCCGGCTGTCCACCTTCCTGGCCGGGTTCTTCCTGCTGGTCTTCTGCATCGTCCTCGGCCCGGTGGTCTCCACCATCCCGATGGCCGCGCTGGTCGCCGTCATGGTGCTGGTCTCCGTCGGCACCTTCGACTGGCACTCCGTCAGGCCCGCCACCCTCAAGCGCATGCCGCTCGGCGAGACCGCCGTCATGGTGATCACCGTGATCGTGGTCGTCGCCACCGGCAACCTGTCCATCGGCGTCGTCGTCGGCTCGGTCACCGCGATGGTCGTCTTCGCGCGCCGCGTCGCCCACCTGGCCGACGTCACCGCCGTCACCGACCCCGACGGCGGCCAGGTGGTGTACGCCGTCACCGGCGAGCTGTTCTTCGCCTCCTCCAACGACCTGGTCACCCGGTTCGACTACGGCGGCGACCCGGACAAGGTGGTCATCGACCTGTCCGGCGCCCACGTCTGGGACGCCTCCTCCGTCGCCGCTCTGGACGCCGTCGAGACCAAGTACGCCCAGCGCGGCAAGACGGTGGAGATCATCGGCCTCAACACGCCCAGCGCCGCCCTGCACAGGACCCTCAGCGGCGAACTCGCCGGCGGCCACTGACCGGTCCGGACACGCCGAGCGGTGACGGACGCGCGGACGCCACTGAGCGGGTCCGGATACCGGCCGTCCCGGTAGTGGGGGAAAGGCCGTCACGCGGCGGGGCCGGCCGTTCCCCGGGCAGCCGGGACGGCCGCACGACGAGGGACGGCCGCCCCGGCCGCCGCGGCCGCGGGCTCCCGGGTCCCGCCCCGGCGGGCCGGGCCCGCGAGGGAGAGCAGCAGGGCGGTGGCCGTCAGGGCCGCGCCCGCCGCAGCCACCGACGGCAGGCTGTGGCCGCGGGCCAGCAGGAGTCCGCCGAGCCAGCTGCCGAGCGCGATCCCCACGCAGAAGGCCGAGTTGTTGATGGTCAGGGCCATGGTCGGCGACGAGGACCCGGCGGCGGTCACGATGCTGGTGTTGAGGGCCGGGATGGCGCCGAAGTAGGCGGCTCCCAGCAGGCAGAACAGACCGGCCACGGCCCACTGGCTGCCGGGGGGCAGGGCGAGGAGGAGCAGACCCGCCGCGGCCGTGCCCAGCGTCACGGGAACGGCCAGGCGGGGGAAACGATCGGTCGCCCGGCCGCCGGCCGTGTTGCCGACGATGCCTCCCGCGCCGTAGAGCAGGAGCAGCACGGTGACGCCCCGCGATCCGAAACCCGCGGCCTGCGTCAGATAGGGCGAGGCGTAGGTGTAGAGGGCGAACACCCCCGCGGTGCCCAGTGTGATGACCAGGGCGACGAGCAGCATCGGCGCCGGGAGGGCGAGCCGGCGTCGGCCGGTGTCCGCCGGACCCCGCCGGCGGGGACCGGCCGGCGCCGGCGCGGCCTCGGGCGGGGCGTACCGCATGAGCAGCACGGTGGCGGCCAGGCTCAGCGCGGCGAGGGACCAGAAGGTGGCGCGCCAGCCCAAGGCGTTGCCGACCAGGGTGCCGACGGGGACACCGGCCACGCTGGACAGCCCGATGCCGAGCGTGACCTTGGCTCCCCATGCGGCCCGGCGGCCCGCGGGCGCCATGTCCCGTGCCGCCGCCACGAAGGCCGCGACGAGGGTGGAGTGGACCAGCGCGCTCACCACGCGGCCCGCCGTCAGCCAGCCGAAACCGGGAGCGAGCGCGGCCTGGACGTTGCCGAGGACGAACACGCCCATCAGACAGGGCATGAGGACGGCGCGGCGCAGCCGGGCCGTGGCGGCGGTTACGAGGGGACCGACGAGGACGACCGCGACGGCGTACACGCTGATCAGCATCCCGACGGCGGCGAGCGAGACGCCGACGTCGTGCGCGATGGCCGGCAGGATGCCGGCGATGACGCTCTCGGCGGTACCGATGCAGAAGGTGCAGAACATCATCGCGAGGACGGGAAGCGGCATGGGTGGTCTCCTTGGTGGTCTCCTCGGCCGGCCGGCCCCACCGGTCGCGGGCACGACCCCGTCGCACGGGGCGCCGTCGCCCGTGCCCGCGTCCGGCGGGTTGTGCCGCGCCGGGTGAGCGCGGCGGGGAGGCGGGGGCTCAGCCCGTGCCCACGGTGACGGGCCGGTCGCTGTCGCCGCGCGGCGACAGCACGGGGTCCGGTGTCCGTGCCGCCCGTGCCGCCCGTGCCGCGCGGGCCCGGCGCGCCCAGGCCCGCACCACGGGCCGTTCGACGCCGATGTACAGCAGCCAGGCCAGCAGCAGGCTCACCGCGGCGATGAGCACGGCCACGCCGACGGCCTCGGCGGGCGAGTCCGGCTCCCGGAAGCCGAACCGCTCCTGGGCGACGGACAGCAGGATCTGGTGGACCAGGTAGAAGGCGAAGGAGACCTCGCCCAGCCATACGCACACGCGTCCGCTCACCGCCGTGCCGAGGCCCTGTGCGTCCCGTGCCGCCGCGGCGGAGATCAGCAGGGCGAACGGAACCACCACGACGGCGTTCAGTGAGAACAGGAAGGGGACTTCGAGGCTCACCGCGTACCCGGCCACCGCGAGCGCCAGAGCGGGCAGTGCCCCGAGGCCGATCCACCGTCCGGACAGCACGATCCGGGCCATCAGGATGCCGAGCAGGAAGTCGAGCACCCGCACGGGCGGGAAGATGTAGACGAGCCACATCTGTGTGATCGAGTGCCCGTACAGCGGGGAGTTGGCGTGGTTCGGCCCGAACGTCTCCCCGGCAGGGACCAGTCGGACGAGCAGCGGCAGCAGCACGATCGCCGCGGCGGTCCCGGCCGCCCACCACCACAGCCGTGCGTCCCGGATCCGCAGCACCCACCGGTGCAGGACCGGGAAGAGCAGATAGAAGACCAGCTCGCAGGAGAGCGACCAACTGGGGTTGTTGATGCTGAAGAACACGTCGTCACGCGGCACCCACGCCTGCAGCAGCAGGAAGTTGGGCACGCCCTTGCCCCAGGTGGCCGACGCGTAGGCGTACGAGGCCAGGGCGAGGAAGAAGGTGACGACGTGGTTGGGGAAGACCTTGGCCAGCCGGCGTCCGAAGAACGCCCGCGCGGTGTCGTCCTCGCGGACGGACCAGGTCAGGACGAAGCCACTGAGGATGAAGAAGAAGGTGACACCCGCCCATCCGCCGTTCTTCAGAGCGGCGGCGAACGGGCCGTGGTTCTCGCCGGCGGTGGAGTAGGCGTCGAGGAGCGACAGGTGGAACAGGAAGACGAGGAAGGCGGCGAAGAACCGCATCCCGGTCAGTGAGGGCAGCCGGGACGAGCGTCCGGTCGCGGCTGGGGCAGCGGACACGAGGATCACCTCGATGTGTGAGAGCTGGCTGGGGAGTCCCCGAGGGGGGGCGCCGGCGGGCGCCGGGCGGCGCCCGCCGGCGGACGGGATCACGCGGGCCGCACCGACTGGGCGTGCCGGAAGAACCCGGTCGGGTCCCAGGTGGCCTTGACCTTCTGCAGCCGTCGGTAGCCGTTCTTGTAGTAGAGGTCGTGCCACGGCACACCCGAGCTGTTCCAGGTCGGGTCGGCGAGGTCGACGTCGGCGTAGTTGACGAAGCAGCCGTCGTTGATCTCGTTCGGCACCGGCACACCACCGGTGGCGGCGAACATGTCGCGGTAGCACTCGCGGACCCAGGCGATGTTCGCCTGGTCGTCCGCCGAGTCGTTCCACAGGGAGACGACCTGGTACTTGAGCACGGAGTCCCGCTGCGGCACCGCGGTGGCGTCGGGCGCGACCCGGTTCACCGCTCCGCCGTACGAGGCGATCATGAGGAGCGCGCCCGGGTTGTGGAAGTCGTCACGGGTCAGGTGCCGGTAGGCGGCGGCGATCTGGGCGTCGGTGTAGTTGCGCCGGGCGTAGACGGACTTGCCCTTGAACCTGACCGTGGGGTCCGGGCCGGTGAACCCGGGCCACTGTGTCGAGTGCAGCCACGGCACCCGCCGGTACTGACGGACCTCGGGCCGGACGCCGACCCCGGCGCCGACCTCGGATATGTAGCTCTGCAGCAGCCGTTCGGCGCCGGGGGCGCCGGCGTCGACCAGCGAGTCGAGCACCACCGCGCCGGCCGACTTGTGGAACGGCTTGAGCTGGCTGAACAGTGCGGTGTACGGGGAGTTCGGCGCGCTGTTGCGCGCGTGCCAGTCGCCGTGGTTCCACATCAGCCGGGTGAAGCGGGCCTCGGTGAGCTGTTCCCACGGCCAGGCCACCTCGCTCAGCCACACCTCACGCGGGGGCGTGGGGAGCTGCGCGGCCGGATCGCCGCTCGTCGCGCCGGGGGAGCGCAGCCAGTAGCGGGTCACCACGCCGAAGTTGCCGCCGCCGCCCCCGGTGTGCGCCCACCACAACTCCCGGTTGGGATCGTCGGGTTCACGGGTCGCGGTGACCGCGCGGACGGTCCCGTCCGCCTGGACGACCACGATCTCGATGCCGTACAGGTGGTCGACCGCGAGTCCGTCGCGCCGGCTCATGGAGCCGTACCCGCCGCCCTGGATGTGCCCCCCGGCCGCGACGGTGGGGCAGTTGCCGGCCGGCAGGTAGACGCCCCAGCCCTTGTAGAGGCGGTCGTAGACCCGGCCGAGGTGGGCGCCGGGCTGGACGGAGAACGCCTGACGGCGCTCGTCGTACGAGATGTCGTCCATGCGTGACAGGTCGAGGACGACCGCGATCTCCTGGTTCGTGGTGAAGTCCTCGTAGCAGTGGCCGCCACTGCGCACGGCCAGTCGCTTGCCGGAGCCGACCGCCTGCTGCACGGCCCGGACGACATCGGCGGTGGAGGTGGCCAGCACGATCTGCTCGGGGCTGCCGACCCAGCGCTGATTGGTGCCGCGCCGCAGGTCGGCGTAGCGCTGGTCCGCCGGACGCACGGTGACCGGGGCCGGATCGGGGCCGGCGGGGGCACGGTCCGTCGCCGCGGCGGCGGGGCCCAGTCCGGCCGCGGTGACCGCGAGGGCCCCGCCCGCGGCGACCGTGCCGGACAGGAACGTCCGGCGGTGCACCCGGGTACGCGCCGTGGCCCGGGCCCCGGCGCGCTGGGGCGGTGCGGCGGGAGCCGGCGCGCCGGGGACGTCCGGGGAGAGGGGAGCAGACGTAGACATGAGTGAGTCCTTGGAGTGATGGGACGGAGCGGACAGCGAGGGCGTGCCCGGCGGCGCCGGCCGTGCGGGCGCGTCGGAGGGGGTGGGCGCGTGGGGCCGGACGGCGGGGTCAGCCGGACGTCGTCCCCCGGGCGGCGGTCACGTCGAGTGCGCCGAGGTGAATGCCGAACCATTCGAGGACGCCGACGACGCGGCGGGCCTCCACGAGGTCGACGGCGGTCGGCCCGGTGACGACGCCGTGCAGCGCGAACGTCCGCAGGGCTTCCGGGGACAGTGCCACGGCCGTCCCCGGGAACAGACACCTCCCGGCGTACTCGGCGCCCCGGTCGGGCCCGGAGCGGGGCCGGGTGGACCACAGCAGGTACGGGGCCGGTACGCCGCGGTCGGTGGCCCGGACCCAGTCCGGGGAGCGCAGTTCGCGCCGCAGCGCGTCGTACAGCAGGTGGGCTCCCGCGATCCCGGCGCGGAACCGCATGGCCTTGGCCTCGCATCCGCCGATCCAGTCGAGGCGGGCGTTGACCCGGGCGTCGACGGCGTGGATCGGATACTCGACGGCGACGGGGCGCGTCAGGCGCGAGGCCGCGGCCTCGGACCGCAGCCGGCGCATCAGCCGCCGGTATCCGACGAGTCCGTGGACGGGGCCGGCGACGGCCACCCCGGCTGCGGAGAGGCGTTCGGGGGAGGCGCCCCCGGGGGCGGGCGGCAGCATGTCGTGGACCGTGTGCGCCGCTTCGGCGCGGGCCCGGTCCGCCGCATCCCGGGAGATGTGCCGGCAGTCGAGCCAGAGCGCCACCTCCGCCGCTCTGCGCAGCGGCCCGGCCGGACGGATCGGTAACGGGGCGAGCGTGTTCATCAGGATCGCCTCTGCATCGTGGAAGTCGTCGAGCCGCGGCGTGGACGCCCGCGGCCGGGCAGCGCCGGGCCCGGCGCGGGCGTGAGCGGCCCGTGTCGGAGGGCTCGGGATGCCGTGCGGGGATGTTCGGTTCGGGTGCTGGGCCGGCGGCCGCTGGTTCAGGGGCGGTCGTGCCAGCGCAGGCCGCCGGGCGTGGCGCGGCGGGCCGTGGTCCGCGTCTCGTACGGCAGCGATCCGTCCGGCATGTTGATGATCTCCATCTGGATGCCGATCGGAGTGCTGAAGTAGAGCCAGCGGTCGCCGGCGATCGGGCCCTGGGTGATCGTCTCCGGCTCGCCCATCAGCACCACGCCCTCCTGCTCGCGCAGATAGGCGGCGGCCGCGTCCACGTCGTCGACGTAGAAGGCCAGGTGGTGGCCGCCGATGTCGCTGTTGCGCGGCGGACGGGAGCGCAGCGCGCCCGTTCCGCTCTGCCTCAGTTCGCAGTTGGCGGTCGGGCCGGTGCGCAGCAGTGCCCGCCGCGACCGCTCGACGCCGGGCGGCCAGTGGCCGTCCGGCCCGTCCGCCGACTGGGCGCTCTCCACCGGTTCCGCTCCCAGCACCTCGGTGAAGAAGGCGGTGGCGGCGTCGAGATCGGCGACGGTGTAGCTCACGTGCTCGACACCCAGCAGGCCCAGCGAGCGCTCGGCGGCGGTGGAGTACGGCGCCGGCGCGGGGACGAAGCGCCGGCCGTCCGGCCGGACGGGACCGCGCAGCGAGAGCAGCATGCCCCAGGGCGTCAGGAACCAACGGCGGGAACCGTCGGGGGAGTCGGACGGCGGTCCGAGGCGTACGGTGGCCGCCCGGCGCAGATGTCCCTCGGCCGCGTCCAGGTCGCTGACGACCAGGGCGAGGTGGGAGCCGCCGACGTCGCTCGGACCGGGCGGCGAGGTGAGCTGGTCAGGAGCGCTGTACTGGAAGAGTTCCAGGTTGGTGTGGCGGCCGAGCCTGACCAGGGCGACCTGGGCCCGGGCCCGTGGATGCACGCCCAGCTTCCGGGTCATCCAGTCCCCCGAGGGATCCTCGACCGGCCCCTCCCGGTAGCAGAGCTCGCCCCCCAGCACGCCGGTGAAGAACTCCACGGCCTCGTCGAGTCGCGGCACCGTGAAGGCGTGGTGGTCGACGGCCCGTGCGGTGGGCAGACCGGAGAGGGCCGGTCTGGACGACGACGCGGTGACGGCGTTGAGCATGGTTCCCCCTTGGAATGGCGCGGCGTCGAGTGATGGGCACCGCGGCACACGTGTGCACGGACGGTCGGTCACCTACGCGACCGGGAGTGACAGTAGGACAATGTCATTGCGCGCGCAAGGAACTCCTCGTGGAAGACCTGTTGGCCTCGGGGGTTGGCGCTGGGCCTGAGCTGGGCTTTCCGTGGTTTGAAGCGGCCGGTTGGACGGTAACCGATTCAAGGACTTGTTGATCTCTTTGTGTGGGCATGTAAAAGGCGGGTGTTCTGAGGGTTTCCTTGGTTGCTACCGCCTCGTACTCTGGGAATGGTCCGGCCGTCCCTGCTGACGTGGGGCCGGGCCGGCTCCTGTCTAGGCCCGGTCGGCTTCCTCGATGGGCGGTGGAACCCCCGGGCACCCTGAAGAAGGCGACATCATGCGAACGCGCAAGGAAGACAGCGTTGAGCTGTGGAGTCAACTGTCGGTTCTGGTCGCGGAGGTCGGGACCGCGCTGGACAGAAGACTCTCCGAGGACTTCGAGATGGGGCTCACGGACTTCCTGGCTCTGCGCGCGCTGAGCAACGGGGACCCGGCGGGTGTCCGCATGAACGAACTCGCGCAGCTCCTCGGCCTCAACCAGTCCTCGGCGACCCGAGCCGTGCAGCGGCTGGAGGCGCGGGACCTGGCCGAGAAGGCGGCCCACGCGACAGACCGCAGGGGAGTCGTGGTGCGCGTCACGGACGCGGGCCGGGCCATGGTCGCGGACATAGGAAGCCTCTTCCGGCGCGAGGTCGGCATGGCGCTGGAGGTCGCCTCCATGGACAGCAGGACCAGTTCGGTCGTCGCCCGGCTGAGGTACGCCCCGACCCTGGAGCGCTGACCCGAGCCGCCCCGCCGCGCCCCCCGTCGAACCGGCGGGGGGTTTCTCGCGCCCGAACACCCGGTGCGCCGGTGTCCGGGGCACGTCCTTTCCTTGCGAAGACATGCACCACTCGGGCACTTCAGGCCATCCCAGGCGGTTCCCTTCGGCAGAAAGACCCAGGTCATACGGCATCAGCCGCTACCTCATGGCCTCATTCCAGCCGACCTCCGGTTCGATGGAACCGGCATGTTCTTGCGTGCGCAATGAATGCTGTGTCAGGGTCGGTGTCGGCAACGGGGGGCAGGCCACGATGCGGTGGCCGAGATCCGTGCAGGCGGCCCGGAGGGCTTCGCGGCACGGACGCGTGAGTCAACTGCCCCGACCGGATTCGCAACGGACCTGAACGAGACTCTTCGTCGGAGGCGGACGCCTGATGCAGCAGGAAACCCAGACCACACGGAGCAACGACGGTCTCTTCGCGGTGGGCAGCCCGGTCACCCACTGGTCGGTCAAGACCAGCAACCCGGTCCAGTACGAGATACGTGCCTGCGAGAACCTGCTCGACCCCGGGAACTCCACCATCCTGGAGGACGCCTCGGGCAGCGGCCGTCAGCGTCGCTTCGTCGTCACCGACCGCGTGGTCGACTCCCTCTACGGCGAGCGCATCCGCGCCTACTTCGCACACCACGGCGTGGACCACCGGGTACTGGTCCTGGACGACGGCGAGACGCACAAGTCGGTGAACGCGGTGCTGCGGGTCGCCGAGGCACTCGACGCCTTCGGCATCGACCGCCGGCGCGAACCCGTCATCGCCATCGGCGGCGGCGTCCTCATGGACATCGTGGGCTTCGCCGCCAGCCTCTACCGCCGCTCGACGCCGTTCATCCGCATCCCCACCACCCTGATCGGCCTGGTGGACGCGGGAGTCGGCGCCAAGACCGGCGTCAACCACAACGGGCACAAGAACCGGCTCGGCACCTACTTCCCGGCGGACCGCACCCTGCTGGACCGTTCGTTCCTGGCCACGCTCGACGAACGGCACATCAGCAACGGCCTGGCCGAGATCCTCAAGATCGCGCTGATCAAGGACGCCCGCCTGTTCGACCTGCTGGAGCAGCACGGCGCCGAGCTCCTGCGCACCAGGCTCCAGAGCCCGGCGGGAATCGGCCCCACCCCCGCCGACGCTCCGGTGGGCGAGCGCCTCGCGGCCCGCGGGCTGCACCTCGATCCCGCGACCGAGGTGGTCGAGCGGGCCATCCAGGGCATGCTGGAGGAACTCCAGCCCAACCTCTGGGAGAAGGTGCTGGAACGGGTCGTCGACTACGGTCACACCTTCAGCCCCACCATCGAGATGCACGCCCTCCCCGCGCTGCTGCACGGTGAGGCCGTCGCCGTCGACATGGCGCTCACCACCGTCATGGCCGAGCACCGGGGGCTGGTCAGCGCCTACCAGCGCGACCGCATCCTCAGCGTGATGGAACGGCTGGGGCTGCCGGCCTGGCACCCGCTGTGCACTCCGGAGGTGCTCGGGACGCCCTGCGCGACACCGTGCGGCACCGTGACGGCAAGCAGCGGCTGCCGCTCCCGGTCGGCATCGGCAGCGCCGTCTTCGTCAACGACGTCACCGAGGCCGAACTCGGAGCGGCGGCCGAGGAACTGGGAGCGCTCGTCTCGGGAGTCTCCCGATGACCTCCGCGGCCGCCACCGGTCGCGGCGGGCCGGCCACCGTCCCGGCGGACGTGCGCCCCGCCGCCTTCCGGTCGATCGGGACCGTGGCGGGCGCCGCGACGGTCCACGGCGTGCACGGGGCCGCGGGGCGCACGCACTGGAAGTGCTTCGCCGCCCGCCGCCAGCTCGACTCCGCCACCGAGGCCGTCGAATGGGCCTCCATCCCGCCCGGCGGGCTCAGCGGAGAGCACCGCCACACCCGTACGGAGGAGATCTACCTCATCCTGCGGGGCCGGGGCGAGTTCCTCTTCAACGGCGTCTCCCACGACGTCGGTCCGGGATCGCTCGCGTGCACGGCCCCCGGGAACGTGCACGGGCTGCGCAACACCGGTGACACCGACCTCGACTGGTGGGTCATCGAAACCCTCTCGCCCGGCACCGCCGCCGTCCTGTCCGGAACCGACCTCAGCCACCCGGGAGTGCCCCCCATGGGCGAAGTGATCCTGCACGACCTCTTCAAGGAGCGGACGGTCTCCACCCACGGCGTCTTCACCGGCCCGCTGCGCCAGGTGGAGGTCGTCGAGATCGACGCGGGCCGACGCACGCGCCTGGGCTCGCCCGACGCGGAACTCGCCGTCTTCGTGCACGCCGGTGAGGGGCGGGCCACCGCCGACGGCGCCACCGCGGACCTGTCACCCGACACCTGCGTCACCCTCGGCGCGGGCACGTCCACCGGCGTGGAGGCGATCACCCCGCTGCGGCTGCTGGTCGTGACGCTGGCTCTGCCCGGGCGCCTCGCGGAGGCGTCGTGATCATCTCGACGACCGCCGAGGCGGTGCGCACCACCGCCGGCGCCGGCCCGGAGGCCGCGTGGACGTGCCTGGTGCGCCGGGGGATGCTGCACAGCGAGTGCGAAGCGGTGGAGCACTGGCTGCTCCCGCCCGGCGCCGCCCTGACGGCGACCCCCCGGCACGGGGTGGAGGAGGCGCTGCTCGTCCTGGAGGGCGAACTGCTGATCACCACCGCCTCCGGCGAACACGCCGTGCGCGCGGGGCAGCTCGCCCTGGTCCCGCACGGCCGCCAGGCGCGGCTCTCGGCGGCCGGCGCCACGGTCCGGCTGGTCACCATCCGGACGCTGGCCGCCTCCGTCACCGACCGACTGCCGCCCCGCGTACCCGAGTTGGCATCCCTCTGAACGGGCCGGCGCGTCACGGGCGACCGTGACGCGCCGCGGACATCCACGAAAGCGAACAAGCCCATGCGCGCTGTAGTCCTGACAACGTACGGCGGCCCGGAGCGGCTGTCGGTCTCCGAGGTCCCGGAACCGGCCACCCCGGACCCGGACGGCGTCCTCATCCGCACCGCCGCGGCCGCGGTCAACCCCGTCGACCTGCAGACCCGGGCCGGCCGCCACGCCGAGCACAGCGCGTTCCGGCCGCCCATGGTCCTCGGCTGGGACGTGGCCGGCACCGTCACCGCGGTGGGCGACGCCGTCACCGGCCTTCGCGTCGGCGACCGCGTGGTGGCGATGTCGGCGCAGATGGCCACCGGCCGAGGGACCTACGCCGAGACCGTCGCCCTGCCGGCGGACATCGTCGCTCCCGCGCCGGACTCGGTCGCGCTGACCGACGCGGCGGGGCTGCCGCTGGCCGGCCTCACCGCCCGGCAGGCGCTCGACCTCCTCGCGCTGCCCGAGGGAGCCACGGTGCTGGTCACCGGGGCGGCCGGTTCCGTCGGCGGCCTCGCGGTCCAGCTCGCCCGGCTGCGCGGCCTGACCGTAGTGGCCCAGGTCCGGTCCGTCCGGGACGAGGACCGGGTGCGCGCCCTGGGCGCGGACCGGGTGGTGGACGCGGCGCGCCGCCCCGTGGCGGACGTCGACGGCCTGCTGGAGACGGCCGGCCTGCCCGAGGCGATCGGCGCCGTGCGGGACGGCGGGCGCGCGGTCTCCATCGTGCCCACCCGGGTGCCGGCGGCGGAACGCGGCATCCAGGTGGCCGTCTCCCACGTGGAGCAGGACGGTCCGGGGCTCTCGGCGCTCGCCTCCCTGGTGGACGGCGGGGAGCTGGAGCTGCGCACCGCGAGAGAGCTCGGCTTCGAGGACGCGCCCGAGGCCCACCGTCTCCTGGCGGCCGGCGGTGTGCGGGGCAAGCTCCTGCTGCTGCCCTGACCGCTCCGGCGCCGCCCGCCCGGCGCCGCCCGGCGCGCGCCGGGCGGCGCAGACCGAGAAGACCGAGGACAGTGATCCGTGGCAGAGCCGCACGACAACGAAGTCGCAGAAGCCGAAGCCGAGACCGTCTCCCGGCTGTGGGAGCGGATCGTGCCCATGTTCTCCCTGGTGGAGGGGCAACTGGACCACACACTGACGCGCCGCCACGGCATCGGCCTGGGACAGCTGATGGCCCTGGGCGCGCTGGTGGACGAGCATCCGGATTCCGTGGCGGTGGGCGGGGTCGCCCGGCGGCTGGGCCTGAGCTCCTCGGCGGCGAGCCGGATCCTCGCCCACCTGGAACGTTCGGGCTGGGCGGCCAAGGTGGCCTGGTCCTGCGACCGGCGGACCAGCCGGGTCGCGGTCACCGAGGCCGGCTTGGCCCTGTGGGCGCCGGCCAGCCGGACGCTCGACCACGAACTGGCCATGGTCTTCGAGACGCTGAAATTCGACGAGAGGTACGCGCATGTCGTCGCGCGCCTGTGCCGGGCAGGCGGGGAACCGCCCGCCCGCTGACGGCGCGGCCCTCCCGGCGGTGCGGGCGCGCGATCGGCGGCGGCGGCGTCACCGTCCGCCGTGAGGACCCGGCGGGCGGCGGGGCGGTCGGCGTCTCAGGCGGACGGTTCGGGCCAGGCCGCCATGGCGTACTCGGCCGTGCGCCGCAGCTCCGCCGTCGTCGCCCCGTCCCGCGCCTGCTGCGACATGCCCTGGACGACCGCGGCGAAGTAGACCGCCAAGGCCCGCGTGTCGGTTCCCTCGGGGAGCGAACCGCGGGCCTCGGCGTCCCGCAGCCTCGTCTCGAAGGCCCCCACGTTCGCCACCCTGCGTGCCCGCATGTCCTGCTCGATGTCGGCGGTCTGCGGTGAGTAGTTGGTCGCCGCGCTGATGACCAGGCAGCCCGCCGGGTGCCCGGGATCGGTGTAGGACACCGCCGCCTCGTCCAGCATCCGGGCGAAGCCCGCGCGGGGGTCGCTCTCCTGGGTGAGCGCGTTCTCCATGAACGCGCCGAAGGTGCTGCCGTAGCGGTCGACGACCTCGGTGAAGAGGGCGCGCTTGTCGCCGAAGGCCGCGTACAGGCTCGGGGGCGAGATCCCCATGGCGGCGGTCAGGTCGGAGATGGACGTGCCCTCGTAGCCGTGCTTCCAGAACAGGAGCGTGGCCTGCACGAGCGCCGTCTCCCGGTCGAAGCTGCGCGGCCTGCCGCGTTTGGTGGTCGTCATGCCTGAATTTTACAGCGATCACTAATCAATTGGTGTATGGTTATTGCGTAGTCATCGCTACATAACTCCTAGGCGAAAGGCAGACCATGCGTACGCTTGCGGGCAGGACGGCGCTGGTGACAGGGGGCAGCCGCGGGATCGGACGCGCGGTCGCCGAACGGCTCGGAAGCGCCGGAGCGGTGGTGGCCGTGCACTACGGACGCGACGCCGCGGCCGCCGACCAGGTCGTCGCCGCCATCCGCGCCGAGGGCGGCACCGCCTTCCCGGTCCACGCCGAACTGGGCGGGCCCGGCGACGTGGAGACCCTCTGGGAGAGCTACGACCGGCAGATCCTGGAGCACTCCGACGACGCCGGCCTCGACATCCTGGTCAACAACGCCGGCATCACGCCGCGCGGCGAGATCGAGGAGACGACGGCCGAGGCGTTCGACGAGGCCGTCGCCGTCAACATGCGCGCGCCGTTCTTCCTCACGCAGCAGGGGCTCAAGCGGCTGCGCGACGGGGGCCGGATCATCAACGTCTCCTCCGGAGCCACCCGTATCGCGCTCACCGACATCATCGCGTACGCCATGACCAAGGGGGCCGTCGACGCCTTCACCCTCACCCTCGCCAAGGCGCTCGGCGCTCGCGGCATCACGGTCAACGCGGTGGCGCCCGGCATCATCGACACGGACATGAACGCCGCCTGGCTGCGCGGCAACGAGGCGGCCGAGAAGTCCGCGGCCGGCCTCTCGGCGCTCGGCCGGGTCGGCCGCCCCGAGGACGTGGCCGACGTCGTCGCCTTCCTCGCCTCCGACGACGCCCGCTGGGTGACCGGACAGGTCATCGACGCCACCGGCGGCTCCCAGCTCTGACCGGTCAGGCCCGCCCGGGCGGGCGCGAGGCCATGCACGGGTGTCGACGGTGACACCGCGGCAGCACGCACGACAGACAGTCCGCAGACGGAGGACCCATGCACGTCGTCATCGCCTGGTGGGACGAGCGGCGCACCGCCGCGATCGGAGCCACCCGGCCGCACCCGCCCAGACCGGCAGGCTCCCGCCCCGGAAGCCCGGCCTCGTTCACCGGTGAGTTCCCCGGGCTGCGGACCGGTCAGTGGATCAGCGACCCGGCTGCAGACCTCAAGGGCCTCGCGCTCATCTGGGACTCGGCGGCCAGCGCCGAGCTCTCCCTGCCCGCTCTCTCCGAGCGGACGTTCGGCTGCGCCCCCTCCCATCGGTGGGACTTCGAAGTCTGCGGGGCATCGTCGCGGCACGACGACGCCGAGGGGCTGCCGTCCGAACTGGAACTCCTGCTGCACGCCTGACCGCACCCGGCGCCCGTGCCTCCCAGCCGCCCGCTCCGCGAGCGCGGGGCGGGCGGCAGCGCCCGGGAGCCGGTGGCGGACGACCCCCGGGCCGGCCGGCCCGGGGGTCGTCCGTTCCTCGCCCCGTGACGACCCGGGCCGCGCTCACGGGCGAGGCGGCGGCCGGTGTCGGACCGAGGTCCCCCTCAAGAAGCGAGGACGGCGGCGCGCGCCGAAGGACACGGCCGACTGGTCACCGCCGGTCGCCGGCCCGCGCACGGCGACTCGCCGCGGGCGCCGCCGCCCGGGAGGCAGGGGATCAGCCCAGCGACAAGCGCTCGGCGCCGTACGCGACCCGCCCGCCGACCACCGTCGCCACGACTTCCACGTCACGGATGCGCGAGGGCGCGACGCCGAGGAGGTCGTCGCTGAGGACCGTGAGGTCGGCGAGCATGCCGCGGCGCAGGGTGCCCTTGATCCGTTCCTCGTGGACGGCGTGCGCGGAGCCCACCGTGTAGGCGTACAGGGCCTCTTCGGCGGTGACCGCCTCGTGCGGGGCGATCGGCGCGCCGGAGGCGGTGCGCCGGTTGACCATGTCGTGGATGCTCAGGACCGGGGAGCCCGCGACGACCGGCGCGTCCGTGCTGCCCGGCAGGACCACCCCCGCGTCGAGGAACGACCGCATGCGGTAGGCGAGCCGGGACCGCTCGGCGCCGAGCGCGGTCAGCAGCCCGTCGCCGATCTCGGAGAGGAAGCGGCCCTGCGGTACGGGGATCAGACCGAGGGCGGCGATCCGGGCGACCTGCGCGTCACTGGCGACGGCGGCGTGCTCGACGCGGTGGCGCACGTCGGCACGCGGATACAGGCGCTGCGCCTCCTCGTACGCGTCGAGGGCCACGTCCAGGGCGGCGTCGCCGATGGCGTGCGTGGCGACCTGCCACCCGCAGCGGTGCGCCTCCAGGATGTAGTGGCGGATCCGCTCCGCCTCGTACTGGAGCAGACCGCTGTTGCCGGGGGTGTCCTGGTAGTCGCAGCACATGGCGGCGGAGCGGCCGATGAGCGAACCGTCGGAGAGGATCTTGGTCGGGCCGATCCGCAGCCACTCGTCGCCGAAGCCGGTGCGCAGCCCGAGGTCGAGGCCGTACCAGCTGTTGCCCGGTTCGAACAGGCCCCGGTCGCGCAGCGCCGTGATGTACGGCATCACCGTCATGCGCACGCCCAGCAGGCCGCGCTCGCGGGCGCGGTGGAAGGAGTCGAGGTCGGTCGGCCCGTTGCCGATGCCGTCGGTGACGCCGATGCCCGGCTCGGTGGCGCTGGTCAGTCCCAGGGCCAGGGCGGCCCGGGACCCCTCGGCGATGTTCGCGACCCACTCCTCGGCGGGCTCCGGCCGGATCAGCCGCTCGACCAGCGACACGGCCGTCTCCTGGAGCAGGCCGACGGCCCGCCCGTCCGCGTCCCGGGGCACGGCCCCGCCGGGCACGTCGGGGACGCCCGCACGGTCCGCGTAACCGGCCCGGCGGAACGCCTCGGTGCTCGCCACCGCCATGTGGTGCGAGGTGTGCATCAGCCAGACCGGCCGCCCGCCCGCGGCACGGTGCAGTGCCTCGGCGGTCGGGTGGGCGCCGATCTTGTTCTGGTCGTAGCCGAAGCCGAGGACCCAGGCGTCCGCGGGCAGCGTCGCCGCGCGCGCGGCGACCGCCGCGTACAGGGCGTCGAGGGTCGGGCAGGCGGCGTACGACACATCGAGCTGACGCAGGTTCTGGCCGACCATGCTCAGGTGGTGGTGGGCGTCGTTGAAGCCGGGCACCACTTGGGCGCCGCCCAGGTCGACGACGGTGTCGGCGCGGGCGCCGGCGATCTCGTCGTCCAGGCCGGCGATCCGGCCGCCGAGCACGCCCAGGGCGCGGGCGTGCGGGCGGTCCGCGTCCAGGGTGGTGAAACGTCCGTTGTGGAAGACGGCGTCGAGGCGCACGACGGTCAGCTCCTTGCGGTTGGGGGGAGGGGCGGGGCGGGTCGTCCCCGGGGATCTCAGACGGTCACGGGTGCCTGCCGCATCGCGCCCGTGTCCCGGATGCGGTCCGTGCGGCGGGACAGCGCGGCCACGCACGCCGTCGTCACCAGCAGCAGTACGGCGTAGAAGGCGACGACCGGCCAGATGGAGCCGCCGCCCGAGGTCAGCAGCGACTGGGCGAGCAGCGGCGTCGTCCCGCCGATGAGCGTCGAGCACAGCTGGTACGACAGGGAGATGCCGGTGTAACGCACGCGTGAGGAGAACGCGCGGGCGAGGAAGCCGGCGAGGACCGCGTAGTAGCCGGATCCGCTGACGATCGCCAGCGCGATCCCGCAGAAGGCGAGCAGCGGTTCCCCGGTCCTGACCAACAGGAACATGGGGACGGCGACGACGACGTTGGCCAGGAGCGAGCACACCATGAAGCGGGCCTCGCCCACCCGTTCGGAGATCAGCGCGGCGACCGGCTGCCAGAGGAACTGCAGCACCGAGACGGCGAGCATCACGTAGAGCATCGTCTGCCGGTCCATGTGCAGCTCGTTGGTGGTCCAGGACAGCACGAACGTGTTGGTGAAGTACGCGGCGGATATGCCCATGATGCTGGCGCCGATGCCCAGCAGCACGGTGCGCCACGCGGTGCGCAGCACCTCGGCGACCGGAAGCTTCACGACGGCGCCGCTCTCCCGGACCTTCTCGAACTCACCGGACTCCTCGACCTTGAGCCGGATCAGCAGGCCGACGACGACGAGCAGGCCCGACAGCAGGAACGGCACACGCCAGCCCCACGACAGGAAGGCGGCGTCGTCCAGCGTGCCCGCCGCCAGGAAGACGAGGGTGGACAGGATCGCGCCGGCCGGGGACCCCTGCTGGACCAGCATCGCGAACAGCGAGCCGCGGCCCTTGGGCGCGCTCTCCGAGGCCATGAGCACCGCGCCGCCCCACTCGCCGCCGACCGCGATGCCCTGTACGGCGCGCAGCAGCGCCAGCAGCACGGGCGCCAGCACCCCGATCCGCGCGTGGGTGGGCAGCACGCCGACCAGGAAGGTGGCGGCACCCATCATCACCAATGTGGTGACCAGGGTGCCCTTGCGGCCCATCCGGTCGCCGAAGTGGCCGAAGACGATGCCGCCGAGCGGCCGGGCCAGGAAGCCGACCCAGAACGTCGCGAAGGAGGCGAGGACCCCGGCGGCCGGGCTGGCGTCGGGGAAGAACAGCTTGCCGAAGACGAGCGCGGAGGCGGTGCCGTAGATGTAGAAGTCGTACCACTCGATGGTGGTGCCGACGAACGAGGCGAGCCCCGCGCGGCGGGCTCGGCCGTCGACGCTGGCGGGAAAGGACATGGGGCCTCCGCAGGACTCGAGGACGCGGGGGGAAGGATTGCAGCCAGTCTGGGACCGGCCGACCATGTCGTCTAATACTTGATTCGCGTACCGCCCATGCCTCCGAGGCATGACGTCGCCGCCCGCCGGAGTGCGGCCGGGCGGGAGAAGGAGGTCCGAGACCGGATGGAACTACGGGTCCTGCGTTATTTCCTGGCGGTCGCCGACACCGGCTCGGTCACCGCCGCGGCCCAGCGGGTCCACGTCACCCAGCCGTCCCTGTCCCGCCAGATCCGCTCGCTGGAACAGGAGCTGGGCGTCGAGCTGTTCGACCGCAGGCCGGGCGCGCTGGCCCTGAGCGCGGCGGGCCGGCGGTTCCGCCCGGTCGCGCGTGACCTGGTGCGCCGGGCGGAACAGGCGGCCGAGGTGATGGCGGCGACGCGGGAGGGCGGGCAGCCCGCGCTCACCGTCGTCGCCCCACCGGCCACCGTCGGCTACCTCCTCGCCCCGTACCTGGCGCGGGGCGGCGCCGGACCCACGCTGCGCGACGCGATCCAGGAGGAGCCCAGCCGGGTCTTCGACACGCTGGCCCGCAGCGACGCCGACCTCGGCATCTCCACGTCCCCCGCCCCCGCCCCGCTCGAATCGGTCTTCCTCGGCCGCACCCCGGTCACCGCTCAGGTCGCCCCCGGCCACCCCTGGCACGGCAGGGCGAGCGTCCCGCTCGGCGAGCTCGTCACCGAACACCTCATCCTCATGACACGCGCCAACGCCGCCCGCCTCGTCCTCGACGAGGCCGTCGCCCGGGGCGGACTCACCCCCGCCGGGGTCGCCGAGACCGGCTCGTCGGCCTTCGCGCAGGCCCTCGCCGCCGCCGGGCGCGGGGTGTGCCTCGTCACCGACCGGGCCCGCTTCGGCCTCAGCGAGGTGGTGGTCGACACCGGGGACGGCCCCCTGACGGTCCCGCTCCACGCGGGCTGGGACGCCTCGCACTACGCGCGGGCCTCCGTCCGGGCCTTCGCGGAGGGGCTGCGGGAGTACTGCGAGCAGCAGCTCGTGGCCCTCCTCGGACGGGACGCCCGATGAGCGGCACCACCGGCCGAAAGCAGCCCTCCACGGCACCGCCGTCCACGGCGGGCCATGCGCCCGCCCCTTGGCCGCGGATCGTCCTGAACGACGAAGAAGAGGCCCAGGGCGGCAGGCCAGGGACCTGGCCGGAGATCTGGCCGCCCGGGGGCATGGCCGCGGCCTGCTGCATTGGCGTCACCCTGCTGCATTGGCGTCACCGGGGTCACCGGGTCGGGGGAACGAACCGCCGACCGACGGGCCGGGCACCCCGGATGAGGGTGACCATCACATCAAGGTGATCCGGCGACTCCGGCCGGTCACCGCACCCGGCAGGAGGACCCACCGATGAACCCGACCGTGAAGCACCTTCTCGGCGTCACCGCGGCGGCAGCCATAGGCGTGCCGGCCCTGCTCGTCACCGGCGCCGCTCCCGCCGTCGCCGCTCAGGGCGCGCACTGCGACCGCGCCCAGCAGGACATGTGGAGCAACGGGCCCAGCCGCAACCTGACCGCCCATCGCTGCAGCGTCCCGTCCCACAAGAAACGCTGGTACACCGTCGAGATCGACACCCTCGTGCAGACCCACTACAAGGGCGACACCCTGGACGGGGGAGTCGACCGGACCAGGACCCTGCGCAACAGGATCGTCAGGTGCCTCGGCTACACCTCCGACACCGACGAAGGCACGATCAACTGGTTCGGCTGCCCGCCCCTGTGACGCCCCGGCGACAGACTCCCCCGCCGACGCCCTCGCCCCCGGCCCGGCCGGCCCGCCGGAACCCCGCCGCGCCGCCCTGGCGCACGCCGAAGGGGCACGCCCCCGCCGCCCGTCGTCCGCCGCCCGCCGACGCCATGACACGTTCGCCCCAGGCCGGCCCCACCACGGGTGCGGCACGCCGCGTCCTCGGGATCCGGCCGGACAGCCGGGATCGCGGCACGGCGGACCGCGCACCGCCGAAGGAAGGAAGAGGCGCCTCCCATGCCACGCCACACCGCGACGACGCCGGAGACCACCTGGACGGCCAGGGGAACGGGGGCTCTGCTGTGTCTCGCGGTCGCCGCCATCCATGTCGTGGACCAAGGCGGCATCACCGCGACGGTGGACCCCCACTATGTCGGCGTCGCCTACCACGTCCTGGAGGTCGCGGCCGTGGTCGCCGCCGTGCTGCTCCTCACCGGCCCGGTCCGGCTGGGGTGGTTGCTGGCAGTCGGGGTCGCCGTCGGCCCACTGCTGGGCTACATCCTCTCCAGGGGGCCGGGACTTCCCGAGTACGGCGACGACATCGGCAATTGGACGGAGCCGCTCGGGCTGGTCAGCCTGGCCGTCGAAGGAGCCCTGCTGCTGTTGTCGGTGCCGCTTCTCCTGCGCCGCCCGCGCCGCGGGAGCTGAACCGTGAGGAGGGACCCCGGCCGGCTGTTCCCGTCCCGCGTCCGGCCGGTCCGGCGTTCCGCATCCGGCTGGTCCGGCGTTCCGCCGGCGTTCCGCGTCCGGCCGGTCCGGCGTACCGCGGCCCGCCGCACACCGCCCCGGGCGGGTGCGGCACCGAGGCCGTCCCCGTCCCCCACCGCTTCGAGGCGGTTATTCCGGTCCACATTTGTCGTTGGCATGCCATACGCTGCGTCATCGGCAGCGTCCAAGCACCCGTCGTCGGGGTGAGGGGGGACGCGCGGCCTGTTCATTCCCGCCCGGTGAACACCGGGCTTCTTCTGTGGGGGTTCACATCACTGTGCGCAGGCGCAGCATCGCGACCGCGACGGCACTCGCGGTCGTCCTCAGTTCCGCGGCCCTGGTGGCGGGCGTGGCGGGTCCGGCGTCGGCCGACTCCGCGAAGGTCCTTCCGGTGAAGTCGGTCGGCGACATCGTCGTGGACGGTACCCACCAGCGGGTCTACGTCTCCGATCCGACCGGCGGCAAGATCGTCGTCACCGACTACAGCGGCGCCGTGAAGGCGACGCTGACCGGCCTTTCCGGCGTGACCGGCCTGGCGCTGTCCGCCGACTCCGGGCAGCTGTACGCGGCCGTGAAGAACACCGGCCAGATCATCTCGGTGGGGACGGGCACGTACGCCCGGACCGCGAGTTACCCGGTGGGCGCGGCCCCCGGCGACCTGGAGGTGGTGGACGGCCGGATCTGGTTCGCCCACGGCACGAACTTCGGCTCGCTGGACATCTCCGGCCCCGAACCCGTCGTCCACCTCGCCCAGCGGGGCGACGTCGACTTCTCCGGCGCCTTCGGGATGTTCCTGGCCGCCGACCCGGCCGTCCCGGGCGTGCTGGTGGCCGGCAACGGCGGCGAGCTCGCCGTGTACGACGTATCGGCCGACGGGGCCGCACTGCGGACCAAGGGCGCCATGGACACGTCCGTGAAGCAGCTCGACCTGACGCCCGACGGCAAACAGGTCCTCACCTCGTGGGGCGACCCGGACTACGGCTACGGCCTCGGCGCCTACTCGGCCACCGACCTCACCAAGCAGTCGGGCTACCCCATCGACGCCTACCCGAACGCCGTGCGGGTCGCGCCCGACGGCAGCGTCGCGGGCGGCAGCTTCTCCTGGTACGAGCCCGACGTCCACATCCACCGGCCCGGCGACCCGGCGCCGGTGCGGGAGTACGACTTCCCCAACACCGGTGACAGCAGCGGCGCCGACACCCTCGTGGACGGGGCGCTCGCCTGGGCGCCGGACTCGAGCCGTGTCTTCGCCGTCTCCGTGAACACCCACGGCACGTACACCCTGCGCACCCTGACCGACCCCACCAAGGAACTGCCCGCCCTCAAGGTGTCGGCCCCCGCCAAGTCGGACCGGGCCAAGAAACTCACCGTCACCGGCAAGCTGACCTCGAAGACGGCCCTCGCCGCGGGCACCAGCCTCAAGGTGACCCGTACGGACGTCGAGTCGCCGGGCGGCAGGGCGCTGGCCGCCGTCCGGACGAAGGCGGACGGCGGCTTCTCCTTCACCGACACCCCGCCCGCCGGCGGCAAGGTCACCTACAAGGTCTCCTACGCGGGCGACGCCGCCCACGCCCCGGCCTCCGGCTCGGACACGGTGGACGTCTCGCGCAAGGCGACCACGCTGAGCCTGAACAACAACGGCAAGCTGTACTCGTACGGCAGAAGCGTCACCTTCACCGCGCACCTCGGCACGACGTACAAGAACCGCACCGTCTCGATCTACGCGGACCCCTTCGGCGCCGACAAGCCGAAGAGGCTGCTGAGGACGGCCAAGGTCAACTCCAAGGGCGACCTGTCGGCGGCCGTCGTCATGACCCGCGACACCACCGTCACCGCGGTCTTCACCGGCGACGCCCGCTACGCCTCGAAGACCGTGAAGTCCACCGGGTACGCCCAGGTGAAGGTCTCCACCGCCGTCTCCAAGCACTACAAGACCGGCCGGATCGGCTCCACGACGTACTACTACTTCCACAAGAAGACCGACCCGGTGTTCACCACCACCATGAGCTACTACAAGGGCCGCAAGCAGCGCTTCCAGCTCCAGGTCTACTACCAGGGCGCCTGGCGCGACTCCGGCTCGGAGTACTTCGCCCTGGCCGCCGACGGCAGGTCGGCCGTGCGCCTGGAGGCGCCGGGCGAGTCCGGCATCCGCGCCCGCATGCGCTCCTCGTACGTCAACGGCTCCTCCGGGGACACCATCAACTCCACCACCCACGGCGCCTGGAAGTACTTCGCCTTCACCAACTGACCCCGCCCCCGATCCGCCGGTGCGGCCCCGGACCCCACCGGGCCGCACCGGCGACGGCGGAGAGACGCACCCGCCCGGCAGCGCCGGGGCCCGGACCGCTGTCGATCCCGGACCGCTGCTGATCCCTGGCCCGCAGGACCTGCCGAACCGCTGAGGACCCCGCATATGCTCCGGACGTCATGACGATCTACGTCTGATACGTGTACGTGCCTGGGTCTGGGGGCGGTAATGCAGGAGGACAAGGCGCCGGACGCTGTCTGGGGGAGCGGCCGGCGGTGGTGGGCGCTGAGCCCCGTGTGGAAGGCGCGCCGGGAGATCGGCCGGGACGACGGTCCCCTGGAGGAGCCGATCGGCGGCTGGCTGACCGACGAGCTGGTGATCCGGGCCGACTTCGACCGACTGCGGGCGTACGACCCCGCCACCGGCGCCGTCCGCTGGACCTGGCAGGTGCCCGGCCGGGACGTGCTGGTGGCCGCGTCGCGGACCACCACTGACGGCACCGCCCTGGTGGCGCATCACGACGACGGCTCCTACGGATCCCCCGTGACCGTCGCGGCCGTCGACCTCGGCACGGGCGAACGGCTGTGGTCCACGACCCACCGCGACCGTCACGACTCCGGTCTCGCGCCGCGCGACTTCACCGACCGTTGCCCCGCCGCCCTCCTGAGCGGCCGGCGCATCGCCTCGGTCTCCGACGAGCGGCTGAGATCGGTCGATCCGAAAACCGGCGTCGACCACTGGAGCCGCCCGCTGCCGGCCGGTGCCGAGGACCTCGACCTGTGGGTGGCGTCCGCCGACCCGTTCGTCGTCGTGGGCAAGGGGCGGGGCCGGCGGGGCGAGTGGCGGGTGTTCGTCCTCGACGACCGAGGGGAGGAGACCGCGTCGTTCGTCCTGTCCGTCCCGTACGACAAGATCCGGACGCCCGCCACCGTCGTGGACGGGATGCTGGTGGCCCAGCTCGCCCACCCGAAGGACAGCGGGGACGCGACCAGCTCGGACTACGACGGGCTGCGGATCGGCGGCTTCGACCTGTCCACGGGCGAGCTGCGGTGGGAGTGGAGGCCCGGGCGGATAGATTCCGTGCTGCCGCACCGCGGCCGACTGCTGCTGCTCCACTCCTACGGCCACAGGATCGCCGTGCTCGACGCCCGCGACGGCCGCGTCATCGCCCGCCGCAAGCTGCGCGGATCCCACCTGTCCGCGGTGCTCGCCATGGCCGGTGACCGGTTCGCGGTCCTCGGCCGCGGCGGCGACACCACCCCCTTGCGGGTCTTCCACTGGCGCTGAGCCCGGCCGAGCGGCCACGACGGGGCCCGGCTCCCCCCGCTTCCGGTCTTGACGTGCCATGCGTGCCGGGGAACCCGTTGCGCGAGGCGGCGGTCCCGCCGACACCGGCCGGCGATCAGCCGTAGAGCGAGCGGGCCCCCGGACTGTCGCCCCTGAAGCGCTGGCCGGCGGCGATCTCCTCGCCGACCACCGACCAGACGGTCTCGTCGTCCTGGAAGGGCAGCGGGTCGATGCCACCCGTCTCCTCACGGATCCGCTCGACCTCGCGCTCCAGGCGCTCGAACTCGGCTTCCTCGTCGTCGTCGCCGAAGGTGAACTCGTCGAGCAGGCGCTGGAACCGGAGGGTGACCTGGACGAGCGAGGAGACGTCCGTGTGGAGCTCCCGCACGCTCTCCTCGTCGGGGTCGAAGGCGTACACCTTGCCGGAGCCGGGGTCGAGGGCGAGGTGGGCGTTGAGCAGCCAGCCGATCACGGGCCACTCGCCCGCGTCGGGCGAGCCGCCCTCGAAGCCCTCGACGTCGACGACCTCCCGGACGAGGGCCAGCAGACCGGAGTCCTCGTCCGGCTCACGCAGCCAGAGAGTCCCGGTGGGCACGCCGACGGCCTGCAGAAGGCGGGCGCCCTCGGTGTCCGCGGCGGAGGCCGGAAAGGCGGCGGCGGGCAGGACCGCGAGCCGGTCCTCGCCGAAGACGCGGACGAGCTCGCCGCGGGTGACGTCGAAGAGCACTATCGGAACTCCCAACTCGGCGACGGCACGCGTGCCGTGGGACTCTCACCGTTACTGACGGGCACGCGGTGGGCACGGCATGGTGAAGCCGTCCGACCGGAGGTGCGGCGGCGTCCGCGTGGGTCCTACGCCTCCGGGTTCTGCTCGCCCGAGGGAACCTCGGTCGCTTCCGCACACTGATCCGCAGGAGTCTGTGGGGCGCACCGCCGCAGGCCGAGCACCCCCTCTGCCTGCCTGAGACCGGTTCAGATCTGGTCCAGGTCGATCTCCACCGCGAAGGGGGCGGTGATCTTCAGGACGCCGGCGAACACATCCCCCTCGCGGTACGTCCTCGTCGCGGGGTCGAGCAGGTACGTATACACCAGCGGCGTACCCGTCGCGGCCTGCTCGATCCGCCAGTAGAAGCCGATCCCGGCCTTGGCGTACTGGTCCACCTTCACGATCCGGTCGGTGGTCTCCGAGCCAGGCGACACCACCTCGGCCACGAGCAGTACGTGCTCCGGACGGGTGGGCGTGATGTCGATCGTGTCCGCACGGTAGACGATGACGTCGGGGCGGCGATTGGTCAGCGGGACGTCCTGAAGCCGGACGTCGAAATCCGTGTCGGCGTTCCAGTCGGGGCCGGCCGCGGCGTCCAGGGCGTTCGCCAGGAGTCGGGCCGGCCGATTGTGCCGCTTGGAGGCGCTGGGGCTCACGACGACCATTCCGTCCACGATCTCGATGCCGGCGCACTGCTCCTCGGACCACGACTCGTACTCCTCGGCCGTGATCTGCTGGTGCATCCACGCCGGGGCCACCATCTCGGCAGTCATGACACGCCTCCCGGACACTGTGCGGCGGGCCCGATCCCGCTGCACTCAGCGTACTGACTCCCAGGCGCCGGGGCGGCTCGGAGACCTTGGTCGCCCCGACGCTTTCCCTTGCCGAGTGGAAGCGGCGTGTTGTGCTCATGAGCACAGGACTTGACCCACCGTGCTGCCGCTCCGGCGCCAGCCCGCGATTCGTTCGACGAGGGCGGCACGCCCCGGACGACCCCGCGGCGGGGACCGCTGCTTGTCCTGGGCACGACAGCCAACAGAAACTCCGTCGGATGACGTGTCGGACCCGTGCGTCAGACTCCTGCTCATGTCCACACGGTCCGACAGGGCTCAAGAGATCCACCTCGAAAGGATCCTCTCTGCCGCCTACGGCGGAAACTGTGCGGAGCGCACCTGCGGCGGAGCGGACGCGGAGCCTGGCTGATCGACGGCCTGGCCCCCGCCATTCCCCGTGATTCCCCGCCCGTTCCGGCACGGATGTGGCACGCGCGCCCTTGAGCCGGTGTGTCTCTCACCTGCTGCCATGGTCCGCAGGTGTGCCGTGCGCGTATCGGTCAGAAGGGAGGCTCGAGATCGCCGCGGCCATCGCTGTGCGGCCCCCGGTCCTCGGCCTCCTCCGAGAGAGGCTCCGGGCCGGGCGGATTGTGGCCCCATGCTTCGAGGGCCCTCCACGCGACGCGACGGTTGGGGTCGTCGCTGCTGGTGTCCAGGATGCGGCGGGCGTGCACGGCGAGGTGAGCACGGTGCCCGGCGAGCGCCGGGTGTTCGACGAGGAGGAGCGCAGCGATGACGGCGGCTTCCCGCACATCCTCCTGGCTGTCCTGTAGGAAGGGCGCGACGGCCCGGTAGAGCATCGGCCGCAGCTCCCGGAAGGCCGCCACGGTGGTGCCCGGGGCGAGGAAGCCGGGGCAGTACTCCTCGTTGCGGGCGACGATCTCGTCGGAGGCGTCGTAAAGCGTGGAGGCCAGCCAGCCCAACAGCGTCGCGCGGATGGGAACGTCGCGATAGGGCCGTCGTGTCATGGCTGCCGGGTGGGTGAGGATGCCGGCGACGTACATGACGGCGGGGGCGGTGGCTTCGTAAACGGTGTTCTGGTGGCCGACCAGCTCACCCAGCTCCCACAACGTGGCGACCTGGGCCTTGGGATCGGGCTCCAAAAGTTGCGTCAGAACCCTGGGAAGGTCCTCACCGGACCCGAAAGCCGTCTGGAGCGACCCCCAGTCGGTCTCCGCCAGGACAACCTGGTAGGGCGGCAAACCAGGTTCGCGGGGCTCCCCGGCATGGGAACAGCTGTGGGTCACGGGCCGAATCTAGACCAGACTTCTGACACCATCCCTTTCCAGGCCAGTTACTTGGTCTGCGGTACTGCCACAAGCGGCTGCTGTATCGCTCAGTCGTATGGTCCTGCCGTGTGATGGCCCAACCAAGCAGCTGAGGGACCAGAGACGGTTCTAGCACAGCGACAAGCCCCGTACCGACGGAAAACCCGCAGGCAGGGGGCTCGATCAGTGCCTGCTACTTCTTCTTGCCCTGGGTCTTGCCCCAGATCTTGGTGACCTGGGTTTCCGCAGGTCCAGCCGCTATCGGTCCATCTGTGAGACGACGGTGCGCGCCGGGCAGTCCTCCGAGAAGGCCGCGCTGATCTACCAGCACTCCGACGAGGAGCGGCAGGAGGAGGTCGCCGCCGGCCTCGACGCCACCGTCCGGAAGGCTCCGGCTGCTGCGGCCAGGAAGGCGGGCGAGAAGCCTTCTGGCACGAATCTGGCACGCGGCGAGTGATCGCCGCGCACAGCAAAAAGGCCCGGGTCTGCGACCTGGGCCTTCTTCGTGGAGCGGGTGACGAGAATCGAACTCGCGCTCTCAGCTTGGGAAGCTGCGGGCATTTGCGGCAGGTTCGGGCGCTGACCTGGGTGAACGGGCGGGGCGCGGCCTCGTCGGGCTCGACTGCTTTCCCCGTGATTCCCCGCTGTTCCCCGCTCGATCTGGTGCGCTTGTGGTGCGCGCACCCAACATGCCCGCTCCAGGGCCACCTACCGTTTCTGCGCCCTGTAGCGCTTCATCAGTGCAGTGATCCGTGCGTGGTCCGCCTGGCCATTGAGCTCGGCCACGAGATCGTCGGGACACAACTCGTACAGATCGCCCCACCATCGACGTCCCCGGTTGTCCCAGATCCGGTAACCACCCGGCACGCCCCTGGCAACGTAGCGTCTCCTGCTCACGGTCCCCCGCTCCCGGCACCACCCGTGCCGCCTCCAGTGAGTCATCCCCGACGCGCGACCATACGCGGGCTGCGGCCACCCGGCGAGGCGTTATGCAGACGCTGACCCCACACGCTTTCCAACTGTGTTGGTGGTCCCGGGAGCTTTGGACGGGGCCGTTCACCTGCGTTCATGGGCGGCCGGTCGTCCGGGCGGCTATGGCCTCCGGTCCCATCTGAACGGCCGTGAACGGCGCCGAATGAGACGGAAACTGAGACGGACGGCGGGGCCGAGCTCGCTAGCATCTTCGCTGTTGAAGGGAGAGGCATGGCACTGGTCCGCAAGGGATCACGACAGATCGTTGTAGACGGCACGGCCTACCGCTGGCGGCTGCGAGGCAGGCCGACGTACATCCAGGGCCTAGCCTGGTCGCCGTGCACGTTCGCGGTCGAGCATGCGGACACTCCGGGGACGACGCTCGTGGTCACCACCGACCAGCCGCATCCGAGTAACTGGATCGGTCGCAAGGCAGAGCCTCTACTGCCGTCGGGTGTTGCCGCGGCTGTGTGGGTTGCCCTGGGTGAGGGTTGGACTCCGACGGTTCCGGGCTCCGCGTTTCACCTCGACCAGTCCGCCGGCTTCACAGCCTCGCTTTGAGGCGGAGAGCACCGCTTTAGGAGTTCGATCAACCGGGTGCTACAGCGTGCTGTGCTAAAGGGTGCGGTGGCCTAGCGGGCCACTGGGGACCGTGGGCGTACGCCGTCGTTGATGTCAGCCGTGGATGTCAACGGGCCGAGGCACGATGGTCACCGCACGGTAGTCGTACCCGTCCTGCTTGAAGCCAGGGGCTTCCCATGTGAGGTCGACCTGCTGTCCGGGCGACAGCGTGCGGAAGCCGGTCGCCTGGATGTTGGAGTAATGGCCGAAGCAGCCGCCAGGGGTATCGGGGGAGTCAAGAACGCCCCACCCTTCCTCGTCGTCCCACTCGCGGACAGTCGCAGTCACCATGGACGGAACCCTACGGCTTCCTCTGCGTCGGCGCGCCTGGCAACTCAGCTTGGGAGCTGCGAACAGTTGGGGGTTGGTTCGGGCGCTGACAGCCTGCCGTGCGCCCCTCGCGGGGCCGACGTCTTGTCGTCTATGTCCTCAAGGAGTTGATCGGGTGGCAACGGTCTCGAGGACGGCTGCCGGGAGCGCTCAGTCCAAGGGCGCCTCCAATGGCGAAACAGGACAAGCGTAATAAAATTCGTAATAGGGATGAATGGCGTTCCCTGTGCGCCGGGTAACTGAACGTGCTACTCATAGTGACAAGGTGTCAGTCTAAGGTTGGGGGAAAATAGATGCTTCTCAGCGATCTCTGCGAATTGCTTCCATCCTCGGATAGCTGGTATGGCCTGGTAAGCAATAACTATGGGATGAGAGAAGTAGTTGAAGCCAACGCCAATTATGAAATCCCTGAGGTGCGGGAACTTCAAAGCTCTGATCCTTTGACGCCGTCACTTATGTTGATCACCGCTCCTGCTGCAGTTGGGAAAAGCACTGCAGCTGAGTACATGAGCAATTATCTAAAATGCCCCATTCTCGATCTGTCGCATCTCCAAGTTGGGGATGGGACTTTGGACGGAATGGCCTCTAGGTCTCTCGGTATTAGAAAAAATGCCCAGTTTCAAGAGGCCCTTGTCGAGAGCAGGGCGGCACTGATTGTGGATGCGCTAGACGAGGCGGAGGTTCGATCGGGGCAAGCGAACTTTCGCGCCTTTGTACGCGGAGTTGCTGATACGGCGTCGCAGGTTACCGGTGATCGGCCCTCCCTGGTGATCCTTTCTCGGGCCGAAAGCTCAAGGATAATTCAAGAAACATTTGACGATCGAAAACTGCCATTTGTTCATTTTGAAATCCGCCCTTTCGGAAAAGAACAGTCGGAGAGGTATCTCGAAAGGAAGGTAACGGATGTCTATCAGAACCAAGGGAAGGAGCCGCTTCACCTAAAGCATGTGCAACCATACGGCACCGCGCGCGATGGACTGTTCGCTGTTCTGGCGTCCGCAATAACGCAAAACAAGGCGGATTTCTGGGAGGAGCCTGATGTTCAGGATTTCCTCGGCTATGCTCCAGTCCTAGACGTGGCTGCGGAGTATCTCGCTGTTGACAATTTCGCTAATCTGGGCGGGTCTGCCATCGGATCGAGCGATAAAGGGTTCGGCCATTGGGATTTGGTCGCGAACGTCATCAACCAACTGCTTCTACGTGAACAGTCAAAGTTCGTAACACAATTCCAAGAGGTTGATGAGTTCAAGAGGTACGGTACAGCCCCGCTCCTCTCCATTCTCTACACGCCGGAAGAGCAGTGCGCGCGCTTGCTCGACTATGTCGAGAACATGGGGCTTGACCTTAATCTGCCGGCCAGTCTGCCCGCAGGCCTACGCGAGTGCTATGAAACCGCCGCTGACACGCAGCTCTCTAATCACCCATTCTTGAGAGGCGATGGCTGGTTCAACGTTATTTTCAGAGACTACGTAACCGCTCGAGCCCAGAGCAGTGCATCTACTTCAGCAGAAGCAGCTAAGAGAATTAGATCCAATGTTCTCTCTGCGGAGTGGAAACACTCACCGATGTATGGCTTCTTCTCCTATAGCCTCGGAAAGTCGGTCTCCGGAGATGCGTCGGCGTGCCACTCCGATGACCTCGGCGCGCTGTACGAGTCGTTTAAATCGGCGTGCGAGGCAGATGATCGACTCGTCACTGCCATCGGCCGGGCTGGCAATAGACTGGCCGCTTCCTTCTCCATCGTGCGCGGAGATAATCCCAGCATCGGCCCCTTGCATTTCTTTACACATGAGGGAACGGTAAGCATCACCTTCCCTCGCGAACTCAGCAACGCCAATATCTGGGATATTCCCGAGGTAATTTTGGGTGGAGATCGCCCCTCGTTCAAGTTTGGTCCGGGCGTTTATATTTCGTGCGGCGACCTCATGGTGTCAGCCAGCGAACTCCAAGCCTACATCGGCCGCGACGTGAGCCCAGTTGTTCTGCACGCTAAGTCTCTCATCAGTGAGAGCATTAGAATTCAAGGCGATGTGGCTGACGTGATTTTGATCTGTGAGGAGCACCTTGGATTCCCGTGGTCTAAGTACCAGCGGCGGCTTAATCTCGGCGGCTTGGCTGCTGATGCCCGGGAGAGGCGCGCACTCTATCTAGAGTTTCGCAGAATCGTCCTGCGCTTCAAAGACGCGAAAGACCGAGAAGCCGCCGTATATCAGCCAATGATGGATAACTTGGTGATCGGCAGTAATAAGAGAGCGCGGACGGTCCTGGATTATCTCCAAGATATCGGTTGTGTGAAGCTCGCCAGGAGCATGTATCTGCTCGATTTGGCAAGTTTTGCCGAGCTAGGAATTTCTCGATCGCAGCTTCGCGACCTGGAGATGACAGACGCTGCTCAGGCAATCTCTAGGGATATTCTCGCTTTTGCTAAGCGGGCACCTTAAATCCCAAGATCTACCCATGCGGGGAGTGGTCCCCGCATGGGCGACGCTTGAATGGCCAATGGTTGCCTCTAGTGCCCGTCTCGAGGCGAGGAGCTGCCCGATCCTTCCGAGAGGAGCTGGAGCTCACCGGGGACCTCGAAAAGATTCCGCAGCAGCTGCGTGGTGAAGCGAAGGGCTCTCTCTGCGGTCTCTTGGTCCACACGCTCGTCGCTTGCGTGTGCGCCGACATTTCCTACGGCGCGGATATGATGCAGCACGGGTCCGAAGCTCTTCGTGACATGGCCCTCAGAGATCAGTTTCTCGATGCTTTTCATGAGAATTTTTTCTCTGATCTGGAAGTGTGCTGCTGCTGCCTCAAGGGTTCGCCTGAGTTGCACGGCAGCGGCGTCTGGCACCCCGATACTCAGTACCCGGATGGCGTCCATGAAGTATTGCTGCACGTCCTCGGGCACATGGTTGATTGATGCTGACTCCTCCAGCCCCCTTGGCACGGAAAGGAAAGCCGTGTCTTCTTTGTCTTGTGGGGCACTGTGCTCAAGCAGGACGGCACCTCCACAACCTGGGCATCCCAGGGTCGCCCAATACCTAGCGGTTCCCGTTCTCGTGGAGAACTTCTGATCGGCATTGGCTACCGTGAGACGAGTATTACGCAATCCACACCAGGGGCAGTCGCGGAAGGAATGTTTATCGTTCCAAGGCATGCGCTGAGCCTATCGGAAGTGCGCATCCGTTTCCCGATGCTTCACAAGGTCGGCGGAGCGGGTTTGGCCGGTGGCCTGCCCGGTCTGGGGTCGAGCATGATCAGGGGGCCGTACGCTGGTTGGCAACTCGGGCAGGCTTTTGGACCTGCCCGTAATGTGCACGAGTGGCCCCCTGGTCTTGCTCGACGCGGGACCCGGACCGGGCAACTTCCGTGTCTATGCCGAGAAGTGGGTCGAAGAACGGGAGCTGGCCGTTCGTACCGTGGATCTGTACAAGCACCTGCTGCGCCTCTATCTCCTCCCGACCTTCGGCACGCTCGACCTGGACGAGATCACCGCTCCTCGCGTGCGCGAGTGGCGGGCGGAACGGCTCCGCGCCACCGAAGCCAAGACGACCGTCGCGAAGGCGTACCGCCTTCTCAAGGGCATTCTTGAGACGGCTGTGGACGATGACCTGATCTCCCGGAACCCCTGCCGGATCAAGGGTGCGGGCAAGGAGTCGGCCGCTGAACGGCGCATCGCCACCGTCGCCCAGGTCGACGCTCTCGCCGACGCTTTCGGCATTCGCTGGCGCCTCATGGTCTACCTCGGCGCGTATGGTCCGATGCGGCCCGAGGAACTGGCCGGCCTTCGCCGCCGGGACGTCGACCCCGACCGCATGGTGATCCGCGTCCGCGTCGCCGAACCCGAGCGGACCAACGGCAGGCGTGCTCCCGGTGAGACCAAGTCCGACGCGGGTGTCCACGCCGTCGTCCTCCCGGCCTTCCTCCACAAGGAGGTGAGGCAGCATCTCGCCTGGTTCGCCGAGAAAGGGGCCGACGGCCTGGTCTTCGTCGGCGAGAAAGGGGCGCCCTTCCGGCGTACGTCCTTCGGCCGGAAGTGGCGTCGGGCCCGCGCGGTCGCCGGCCTCCCGGACGGCTTCCGCTTCTACGACCTTCGTCACACCGGGCACACGCTCTCGACCCGTTCGGGCGCCACGCTCAAAGACACGATGGTCCGGGCCGGCCAGTCCTCCGAGAAGGCCGCGCTGATCTATCAGCACTCCGACGAGGAGCGGCAACGGGACGTGGCGGCCGGGCTCGACGACATGGTCCGCGCCGAGCGTGCGAAGCACCACAACGACGACCGCACGCAGAGTGATGACCGCGCGCACCACATGGAGAAGCCCACCGGCAGCTAGCTCGGGCTTATGGTGCGGTTGTGGTGCGACACCCACTCACTGGTCCAGACAACAAAGAACCCCCAGGTCTCTGACCTGGGGGTTTCTCATGGAGCGGGTGACGAGAATCGAACTCGCGCTCTCAGCTTGGGAAGCTGATGTTCTACCATTAAACTACACCCGCGTAGCCGTCGACCGGAGTCGATGTTCGGCGCTCGCTCACTGTACCCCATCCCTGGCCCCCGGTGCTGCCGCCGTGGGGCCTGGGGCGTTTGAGGGGGCGATGAGCGGACATCAGGGCTGCGGGGGAACGGAGTTGGGGCGTACGGTGGGGGCCGCGGGGAGTGTTCCGGCGGAGCCGGAGTGCCGCCTGGAGGTGGGTCTCTTTGATCCCGTACTGTGGCTTTTGTCGTCAGGCGGCAGAAGGCCGGACGGGGTTCTGGGGAAGGGACTTGCAGGCTTGATGGAGCGCACCGTCGTCCGTTGTGCCGAGGGGCACGTGTTCAGCACCGCTTCGTTCCCGATGCAGCAGGCGGGGCGGCTCGGCCCCGGTCGGCTCGTGAGGTGTCCACGATGTGCCCGGCTCCGCAGTGCGGTGCCGGTGGTCCTGGAGAAGCGGTAGCAGCGGACACCCGGCAACAGCGCTAGACGTAGTCACACGGGTACCAGGAGTCATCTGCGGTATCACTGGTACTGGCACTCGGCGCGTGGAGTCGTCCTGATTGTGGGGGCTCCGCGCGCCTTGCGTATCCTCGGGGCGTGCTTCTCTCAGACAAGGACATCCGGGCCGAGATCGACGCCGGACGGGTGCGCATCGACCCCTTCGACGAATCCATGGTGCAGCCGTCGAGCATCGACGTACGTCTCGACCGCTACTTCCGGGTGTTCGAGAACCACCGCTACCCCCACATCGACCCCTCCGTCGAGCAGCCGGACCTCACCCGGCTCGTCGAACCGGAGGGCGAGGAGCCGTTCATCCTGCACCCGGGGGAGTTCGTCCTCGCCAGCACCTACGAGGTCATCACCCTGCCCGATGATCTCGCCTCCCGGCTGGAGGGGAAGAGCTCGCTGGGACGGCTCGGGCTCGTCACGCATTCGACGGCCGGGTTCATCGACCCCGGTTTCTCCGGGCACGTCACGCTCGAACTGTCGAACCTCGCCACCTTGCCGATCAAGCTGTGGCCCGGGATGAAGATCGGCCAGCTGTGCCTGTTCCGGCTCAGCTCGCCGGCCGAGGCGCCGTACGGCAGCGAGCGCTACGGCTCCCGTTACCAGGGGCAGCGCGGGCCCACAGCCTCGCGCTCCTACCTCAACTTCCACCGGACCCAGGTCTGAGGGGCACCACCGACATGAGCGACGTACGAGAGAACCTGACCTACGAGCGGTTCGGCACCGCCGTCCGCGAACTCGCGCAGACCATCGCCGACGACGGGTACGAGCCGGACATAGTGCTGAGCATCGCGCGCGGCGGTGTCTTCGTGGCCGGTGGGCTCGCCTACGCCCTGGACTGCAAGAACATCCACCTGGTCAACGTCGAGTTCTACACCGGTGTGGGCACCACGCTCGAGATGCCCGTCATGCTCGCGCCCGTCCCCAACGTGATCGACTTCTCCGACAAGAAGGTCCTGATCACCGACGATGTCGCCGACACCGGCAAGACGCTCAAGCTGGTCCGCGACTTCTGCCTCGACACCGTGGCCGAGGTGCGCAGCGCCGTCATCTATGAGAAGTCCCACTCGCTGGTGAAGTGCGAGTACGTCTGGAAGCGCACCGACGACTGGATCAACTTCCCGTGGTCGGTCGAGCCGCCCGTGGTCAAGCGGGCGGGACAGGTGCTCGACGCCTGAGCGGCGACCGGGTTCGGGAAGCGGGGGACACGCAGGAGTGACGAGAAGGGGCCCGGCCAGAAGCCGGGCCCCTTCCGCGTGCCGGTTCGCGCCTCGGCGCGGGTGGCGTTACCGCTTCGCCGCCCGCGTCAGAAGGTGCCCAGCTTCACGATCGACAGCAGCGCGATCAGCTGGATCGCCGAGGCGCCCAGGGCCTTCGGCCACGGCAGGTCGTGGGAGCGGCCGACCATCAGGGTCAGCAGGGCGCCGCCCGCGACCCAGGTGGCCCAGCCGAGCACCTGGACGAAGCCCGCGTCGCCGCCGAGGAACATCGCGACGACCAGGCGCGGCGCGTCCGTGAGGGACATGATCAGCATGGACAGGCCGACCGTGGGCTGCCAGGCTCCGTCACCGCCCAGCTGGCGGGCCAGGGTGTGGGTGACGACGCCCAGGACGAACGCGCTGATCACCATGGCCACGGCCGTGATCAGGACGATCGGGACCGCGTTGGACAGGGTGGCGTGGATGGCGTCGTCGCGGGCCTTGTCGAAGCCGAAGACCGCCAGCAGGCCGTAGAGGAACGTCACGACGAGGGCGGGGCCCCACATCGTGTAGTCGCGCATCTGGAGGAAGGTCTGCCTGGGGTCCAGGACGATGCCCCGCAGCAGGTCCTTCCAGTGCAGGCGGGGGCCGATCGGGCCGGCCGGGGCCGAGCCCGCGCGGTAGGTGTCGCCCTGGGAGTACGGGTCCTCGCCGATCGCGAAGGCCTGCGTGCTCCCCGGGTTGTCGGCCGCGTAGCGGTCGGGGCCGCCGTGCGGATGGGCGCCGCCGTCGCCGAAGTACTCGGGTTCGCCCTGGCCGCCGTAGCCACCGCCGCCGTCCGCCTGGGGCCACTGGCCCGCACCGGCGCCCGGCCCGCCGCCTCCGTACTGCGGTTGCTGCTGTGGGTACGGCTGTGGCGCCGGCGGATAGCCGTACGGCGGTGCGGCATGGGGTGCCTGCTGTCCGTACGGGGGTTGTTGGGGGCGCGCCTGCGGGGCACGGTTGTCCCGTCCTCCGCGTCCGTTCCTGAATCCAGCCACGTCATCGAACGTACCCGGTCCCACCAAGTGACGTGCCGGGCGCGGGCGTCCGGGCCCGGCTTTGCGGCCGAGCTGTGACATCCCCTAAGGGAACTCCCGTACACGGCCGGTCCGGACCGAAGGGCCCGACCCGACCGTACCGGACCGTGTCGGACCGGGCCGAGGGGTCCGCTGTCCGCTGCGGGCGGTGTCCTTGCCCGCGACCGCCGGTGTCCCGACCGCGACCGGGTACCTGCCCGGCGACCTCGGTGTCCCGCCGCCGCGCCAGGGTGTCCCCGCCGGGTCCGTGCCCGCACGGGGCAGGATGGGGGTATGAGCGTAGTGAAGATCAATGTGCTGACCGTTCCGGCCGAGCAGCGGGAGACGCTGGAGAAGCGGTTCGCCTCCCGGGCGCACGCCGTGGAGAACTCCGACGGGTTCGAGTGGTTCGAGCTGCTGCGGCCCGTCGAGGGGACCGACACGTACCTCGTCTACACCCGGTGGCGGGACGAGGAGTCGTTCCAGGCCTGGATGGAGGGGCCGATGAAGGCCGCGCACCAGGGCGGCGGCGAGGGCGGGGAGGGCGGAGAGCGGCAGCGGCCGGCGGCCAGCGGCTCCACGCTGTGGTCCTTCGAGGTGGTGCAGCAGGCGGCGCCCAAGGGCGCGTAGGGCCCCGCGCGGCCGAGTCGGCCCGATTGCCGACACCAGGCGACCAGGCGACCAGGCGACCGGACCGCCCGGCCCCCGCACACCACGACGCCCCCACACCCGTACCGCGGGTGTGGGGGCGTCGGTCGTGCTCCGGCGGGGCGGGCCGGTTACTTCACCGGCTCGGGCTCCGGCGCGCTCTCGCTGTCCGCCTCGCCCGCCGGCGGCTCGTCCAGCGGGGTCTTGACGGAGTCGAGGAGCAGCTGGGCGACGTCCACGACCTGGATGGACTCCTTGGCCTTGCCGTCGTTCTTCTTGCCGTTCACGGAGTCCGTGAGCATGACGAGGCAGAACGGGCAGGCGGTGGAGACGATGTCCGGGTTCAGGGACAGGGCCTCGTCGACGCGCTCGTTGTTGATGCGCTTGCCGATCCGCTCCTCCATCCACATCCGCGCGCCGCCGGCGCCGCAGCAGAAGCCGCGTTCCTTGTGGCGGTGCATCTCCTCGTTGCGCAGGCCCGGGACCTTGCCGATGATCTCGCGCGGAGGCGTGTAGATCTTGTTGTGGCGGCCCAGGTAGCAGGGGTCGTGGTAGGTGATGATGCCCTCGACCGGGGTGACCGGGACCAGCTTGCCCTCGTCCACCAGGTGCTGGAGCAGCTGGGTGTGGTGGATGACCTCGTAGTCGCCGCCGAGCTGCGGGTACTCGTTGCCGATCGTGTTGAGGCAGTGCGGGCAGGTGGCGACGATCTTCTTCGCCGACTTGGGCTTCTTGGTCGCCGGGTCCTCGTCGTCCTCGCCGAAGGCCATGTTCAGCGCGGCCACGTTCTCCATGCCGAGCTCCTGGAACAGGGGCTCGTTGCCCAGGCGGCGGGCGGAGTCGCCGGTGCACTTCTCGTCGCCGCCCATGATCGCGAACTTCACGCCCGCGATGTGCAGCAGCTCGGCGAAGGCCTTGGTGGTCTTCTTGGCGCGGTCCTCCAGGGCGCCGGCGCAGCCGACCCAGTAGAGGTACTCGACCTCGGACAGGTCCTCGATGTCCTTGCCGACGACCGGGACCTCGAAGTCGACCTCCTTGGTCCACTCCAGGCGCTGCTTCTTCGCCAGGCCCCAGGGGTTGCCCTTCTTCTCCAGGTTCTTGAGCATCGTGCCCGCCTCGGACGGGAACGCGGACTCGATCATCACCTGGTAGCGGCGCATGTCGACGATGTGGTCGACGTGCTCGATGTCCACCGGGCACTGCTCGACGCACGCGCCGCAGGTGGTGCAGGACCACAGGACGTCCGGGTCGATGACGCCGTTCTCCTCGGCGGTGCCGATCAGCGGGCGCTCGGCCTCGGCCAGGGCGGCGGCGGGGACGTCCTTGAGCTGCTCCTCGGAGGCCTTCTCCTCGCCCTCCATGGTCTTGCCGCCGCCGGCCAGCAGGTACGGGGCCTTGGCGTGCGCGTGGTCGCGCAGCGACATGATCAGCAGCTTGGGGGAGAGCGGCTTGCCGGTGTTCCACGCGGGGCACTGCGACTGGCAGCGGCCGCACTCGGTGCAGGTGGAGAAGTCCAGCAGGCCCTTCCAGGAGAAGTGCTCGACCTGGGAGACGCCGAAGACGTCGTCGTCGCCGGGGTCGGTGAAGTCGATCGTCTCGCCGCCGGAGGTCATCGGCTGCAGGGCGCCGAGGGCCGTGGAGCCGTCCGCCTCGCGCTTGAACCAGATGTTCGGGAAGGCGAGGAAGCGGTGCCAGGCCACACCCATGTCGGTCTTCAGCGCGACCGTGATCATCCAGATGAAGGAGGTCGCGATCTTGAGCGCGGCGAAGAAGTAGGTGAGGTTCTGGAGCGTGGAGGCGTCCATGCCGCGCAGCCAGGAGACGACCGGGTACGAGATGAAGAACGACGCCTCGTAGCCGTCCACGTGGTGCTGGGCGCCCTCCAGCGCGTGCAGCATGAAGATGCAGACGCCGACGATGAGGATGACGCACTCGACGAAGTACGCCTGGCCGAAGTTGGAGCCGGCGAAGCGGGACTTGCGGCCCGGCTTGTTCGGCTTGCTGAGCTGGCGGATCGCGATGAGGACCAGGATGCCCAGCGTGGTCATGGTGCCGAGGAACTCGACGAAGACGTTGTAGGGCGCCCAGTCGCCGATGACCGGCAGGAGCCAGTCGGCCTGGAAGAGCTGGCCGATGGCGTTGACGATCGTCAGCAGCAGCGAGAAGAAGCCCACCGCCACGAACCAGTGCGCCACGCCGACGACGCCCCAGCGGTTCATCCGGGTGTGGCCGAGGAACTCCTTGGCCACGGTGATGGTGCGCTGCTTGGGATCGTTGGTCCGGGTACCGGCGGGCACGGACTGGCCGAGCCGCATGTAGTTGTAGATCTGCAGGACGGCGCGGCCGAACAGTGCCACGCCGACCACGATCAGGACCAGCGACACGATGATCGCGGCGAGTTGCATTGGGGCTCCTGTGAGGCGGCCTCGAAATTACTAAGCGGTAACTTATGCAGTCCGTTTGAGACTACCCTCATCCTCCGTCGCAATGTAGCCGGGTGCGCAGTGATCTGGGTCGCTGAGGGTCGCCTGAGAGGTGGTCCGGAGGGCGTCGCGGGGCGCCCCGGCGCGTCCGGGGGGCGGGGCGGGCGGGGCGCCGGACTCGCGCCGGGTGTCCGGCGGCTTCCGGTGGTGGTGCGGTGCCGCCCGAGGGACTCCCGGTGCGGGGCCGGAGGGGTCCGGGGGCGGATTCCGGTCCGGTGCGGCACGGGGGTGACGCGGGGGGTGGATGCCGGGTCGTGTGGGGCGGGGACCTGTTCGGGGTACGGTGCCACCCCCGATCGTGTTATTCACACCCAATCGCCCGATATACCCCTAATTTAAGAAACGTGCTCTACGGGATCGCCACCGCCACCGCAGCCCTGCTCCTCGCCGCCGTGCTCTCGGCCCTGTTCCGGGTGCCCGCGCTGCGGCTCGGGCTGGTCGACCGGCGGCGGGTGCGGCCGGTGCCCCTGCTCGGCGGGGTGGCCGTGGTGGTCAGCACCTGCCTGGTCGCGGCGGCGGGCGGCTGGACGGGGACCGCTCCGCTCGGCGAGGGGGTGGGCAGGGTGCTCGCCGCGGGCGCCGGGGTCGCCGTCCTCGGGCTGGTCGCGGACGTGTGGCGGCTGCGCAACCGGATCCTGCTGGTGGGCACGGCCGTCGCGGCCGCCTTCGTGGTGCCGTACGACGAGACCGGCCTGCTGGGGGGTGTCGCCGCGGTGGCCTGGATCGCCTGTGTGGCGGCCGCCTTCCGGGGGCTCGACCACGCCGACGGCGTGGCGGGCACGGTCGGGGTGCTGACCGCCTTCGGCGCGGGCGCGTGCGCGGCGGCCGAGATGATGGACGACCTGGCGGTGCTGCTCAGCATCCTGGCCGCCGCACTCACCGGCTTCCTGATGCACAACTGGCATCCCGCGCGGATCGCGTTCGGCGCCTGCGGCTCCCTGTTCACCGGCTTCGTGCTCGCCGCCTCGGCGGTGCTCGTCCGCACCGGGTACGACCCCGGCCCGACCGCTGCCGTGCTGTTCGCGCTCACCGCCACCGCGAGCGTCGACGCGGTCCTCGTCGTCCTCTCCCGGCGGCTGGCCGGACGCCCGGTGCGGCGCCGCGGCCCCGACCACCTCGCGCACCGGCTGCGCCGGCTCGGCCTCACCCCGCCGGGCGCCGCCGTGGTGCCCGGCGCGGCCACCTTCGCGGCGGTGCTCGTCGGCGTGCTGGTGCACACGGGGTGGCTCGCGCCGACCGGCGCGCTCTGGACGGCCGGCGTGGCACTGGCGGCAGTGCTCGGCCTGCTGCGCGTACGGGTGTACGGGACGCGCCGCCCCGCGGGGGCGCGGGGCGGCGGCACCGGCGCCCATCGCCACACCGGGTTCCACACCCTCGGGACCACGACCAGCGCGACCGCCGGCGCCCGGACGTCCGCCGACGACGCCTACGGGACCCGGAGCCGGGCAGACGGGAGGAACGGGGGGCCGGCCCTGCGGCTCCCCGGGGGCCGGAAGGGTTCGAAGGCCCCGGGCGTTCCCCGTGGCCCGGGGGCGGACCCGCGCGGTGGGACGCGCGGGGAGGCCCCGCGCGGGGAGGTGCGCGGCGGCGTACGCGGGGACGTGCGGGGGGAGGCGCGCGGGGAGGTGCGCGCGCAGCGGATGCCGGGAGACGCCCGGAGCGGGCCGGGGCAGGTCCCGCGGGCCCAGCGGTTCCCGTCGGCCGAGCGGTTCCCCTCGACGCCACAGCCGCCGCAGGCCCGGCGTGGATCCGTCCCCGACGGCCCCCGCCGCTCCTCCGAGCACCCGGTGCCGCCGCCCCAGCAGTCGGCGTCGTCGCAGCTCAGGGAGTCCTTGCGTGTAAGGGATGGATAAGAGTTGAGTCCCCTCCACTCAGGTCTCTTGACCCGGTGCCGGGCGTCGGGCACACTTGAGTCAGTTCCACTCAAGTCAGCTGGAGGAATTCACCATGGCACGTGCGGTCGGCATCGACCTGGGCACGACTAACTCCGTCGTCAGCGTTCTGGAGGGCGGCGAGCCCACCGTCATCACCAACGCCGAGGGCGCCAGGACCACGCCGTCCGTCGTCGCCTTCGCCAAGAACGGCGAGGTGCTGGTGGGCGAGGTGGCCAAGCGCCAGGCGGTCACCAACGTCGACAGGACCATCCGGTCGGTCAAGCGCCACATGGGCACCGACTGGAAGATCAACCTCGACGGCAAGGACTTCAACCCGCAGCAGATCAGCGCCTTCGTGCTGCAGAAGCTGAAGCGGGACGCCGAGGCGTACCTGGGCGAGAAGGTGACCGACGCGGTCATCACCGTCCCGGCGTACTTCAACGACGCCGAGCGCCAGGCCACCAAGGAGGCCGGCGAGATCGCCGGTCTGAACGTGCTGCGCATCGTCAACGAGCCGACGGCCGCCGCGCTGGCGTACGGCCTCGACAAGGACGACCAGACCATCCTGGTCTTCGACCTCGGTGGCGGCACCTTCGACGTCTCGCTGCTGGAGATCGGCGACGGCGTCGTCGAGGTGAAGGCCACCAACGGTGACAACCACCTCGGTGGTGACGACTGGGACCAGCGCGTCGTCGACTACCTGGTCAAGCAGTTCCAGTCCGGTCACGGCGTGGACCTGGGCAAGGACAAGATGGCGCTGCAGCGTCTGCGTGAGGCTGCCGAGAAGGCCAAGATCGAGCTGTCCTCGTCCACCGAGACCTCGATCAACCTGCCCTACATCACCGCGTCCGCCGAGGGTCCGCTGCACCTGGACGAGAAGCTCACCCGCGCCCAGTTCCAGCAGCTGACCGCGGACCTGCTGGAGCGCTGCAAGACGCCGTTCCACAACGTCATCAAGGACGCCGGCATCTCGATCAACGAGATCGACCACGTCGTCCTGGTCGGCGGCTCCACCCGCATGCCCGCCGTCGCCGAGCTCGTCAAGGAGCTGACCGGCGGCAAGGAGGCCAACAAGGGCGTGAACCCGGACGAGGTCGTCGCCATCGGCGCCTCGCTCCAGGCCGGCGTCCTCAAGGGCGAGGTCAAGGACGTCCTGCTGCTCGACGTCACCCCGCTGTCCCTCGGCATCGAGACCAAGGGCGGCATCATGACCAAGCTGATCGAGCGCAACACCACGATCCCGACCAAGCGCTCGGAGATCTTCACCACGGCCGAGGACAACCAGCCGTCGGTGCAGATCCAGGTCTACCAGGGCGAGCGCGAGATCGCCGCGTACAACAAGAAGCTCGGCATGTTCGAGCTGACCGGTCTGCCGCCGGCGCCGCGCGGCGTCCCGCAGATCGAGGTCTCCTTCGACATCGACGCCAACGGCATCATGCACGTGACCGCCAAGGACCTGGGCACGGGCAAGGAGCAGAAGATGACCGTCACCGGCGGCTCCTCGCTGCCGAAGGACGAGGTCGACCGGATGCGCGAGGAGGCCGAGCGCTACGCGGAGGAGGACCACAAGCGCCGCGAGGCCGCCGAGACCCGCAACCAGGGCGAGCAGCTCGTCTACCAGACCGAGAAGTTCCTCAAGGACAACGAGGACAAGGTCCCGGGCGAGATCAAGACCGAGGTGGAGTCCGCCGTCGCCGAGCTGAAGGAGAAGCTCAAGGGCGAGGACAGCGCCGAGATCCGTTCCGCCACGGAGAAGGTCGCCGCCGTGTCGCAGAAGCTCGGCCAGGCGATGTACGCGGACGCCCAGGCCGCGGGCGGCGCCGGTGAGGCCGGCGCCGGCCAGCCGAAGGCCGACGACGACGTGGTGGACGCCGAGATCGTCGACGACGAGCGCAAGGACGGTGCCGCGTGACGGAGGAGACCCCGGGCTTCGACGAGAAGTCCGACGTCCCCTCCGGCGCCACCCCTGACGACGCCGAGCCGAAGGCCGCCTCCGACAAGGAGGCGGCCCCGGCCGGGGACGCGAGCGAGAACGCCGGTCTGACGGCTCAGCTGGACCAGGTGCGCACGGCGCTCAACGAGCGCACGGCGGACCTCCAGCGGCTGCAGGCCGAGTACCAGAACTACCGGCGCCGGGTCGAGCGCGACCGGGTCGCGGTCAAGGAGATCGCCATCGCGAACCTCCTGACCGAGCTCCTGCCCGTGCTCGACGACATCGGGCGGGCCCGGGAGCACGGCGAACTGGTGGGCGGTTTCAAGTCCGTCGCCGAGTCGCTGGAGACCGTGGCGGCCAAGATGGGGCTGCAGCAGTTCGGCAAGGAGGGCGAGCCCTTCGACCCGACGATCCACGAGGCGCTGATGCACTCCTACGCGCCGGACGTCACCGAGACGACCTGCGTGGCGATCCTGCAGCCCGGGTACCGGATCGGCGAGCGCACCATCCGCCCCGCGCGGGTGGCGGTGGCCGAGCCCCAGCCCGGCGCGCAGACGGTCAAGTCGGCGGACGAGTCCGGCAAGGACAAGGCCGCCGAGCAGGCCGAGGACAAGGACAGCGGTGGCCCGGAGGAGGGCTGACGCAATAGCACGCGACGCACGAGAGGAGGGACGTCGGGGATGAGCACCAAGGACTTCATCGAGAAGGACTACTACAAGGTCCTCGGCGTCCCCAAGGACGCCACCGAGGCCGAGATCAAGAAGGCGTACCGGAAGCTCGCCCGCGAGTTCCACCCGGACGCCAACAAGGGCAACACCAGGGCCGAGGAGCGCTTCAAGGAGATCTCCGAGGCCAATGACGTCCTCGGCGACCCCAAGAAGCGCAAGGAGTACGACGAGGCGCGCGCCCTGTTCGGCAACGGCGGTTTCCGCCCGGGGCCGGGCGGCGGCGGCTCCTTCAACTTCGACCTGGGCGACCTCTTCGGAGGCGGCGCCCAGGGCGGGGGCGCCGGCGGCGGCTTCGGCGGCGGACTCGGTGACGTCTTCGGGGGCCTGTTCAACCGGGGCGGGGCGGGGGCGGGCGCGGGCACGCGCACCCAGCCGCGGCGCGGCCAGGACGTCGAGTCCGAGGTCACGCTGAGTTTCACGGAGGCCATCGAGGGCGCCACGGTGCCGCTGCGCATGTCCAGCCAGCAGCCGTGCAAGGCCTGCTCGGGCACCGGCGACAAGAACGGCACGCCGCGGGTGTGCCCGACCTGCGTCGGCACCGGGCAGGTGGCGCGCGGCTCGGGCGGCGGCTTCTCCCTGACCGACCCGTGCCCTGACTGCAAGGGCCGCGGTCTGATCGCGGAGAACCCGTGCGAGGTCTGCAAGGGCTCCGGACGCGCCAAGTCGTCCCGGACGATGCAGGTCCGCATCCCGGCCGGGGTGTCGGACGGGCAGCGCATCCGGCTGCGCGGCAAGGGCGCGCCGGGCGAGCGCGGTGGTCCGGCAGGCGACCTGTACGTGGTGGTGCACGTCGGGGAGCACCCGGTCTTCGGCCGCAAGGGCGACAACCTCACCGTCACCGTGCCGGTCACGTATCCGGAGGCCGCCCTCGGCGGCGAGGTCCGGGTGCCGACGCTCGGCGGGCCGCCGGTGACGCTGAAGCTGCCTCCGGGCACGCCGAACGGCCGTACGATGCGGGCCCGCGGCAAGGGCGCGGTCCGCAAGGACGGCACCCGGGGCGATCTGCTGGTCACCGTCGAGGTGAGTGTTCCGCGGGACGTGTCGGGGAAGGCTCGTGACGCGCTGGAGGCGTATCGCGAGGCGACCGCGGGTGAGGACCCGCGGGCGGAGCTGTTCGAGGCCGCGAAGGGAGCATGAGGGAGATGGACGGCCGCCGCCGCAACCCGTACGAACTGACGGAAGACACACCGGTGTACGTCATCTCCGTGGCGGCGCAGCTGTCCGGACTGCACCCGCAGACCCTCCGTCAGTACGACAGGCTGGGCCTGGTGTCCCCCGACCGCACCGCTGGGCGGGGCCGCCGTTACTCGGCCCGTGACATCGAACTGCTCCGCCAGGTGCAGCAGTTGTCGCAGGACGAGGGCATCAACCTGGCCGGCATCAAGCGGATCATCGAACTGGAGAACCAGGTCGCCGCGTTGCAGTCCCGGGTCGCGGAGCTCCAGGCGGCCCTGGAGGGCGCCGCGGCCACCATGCGGCAGCGTGAGGCCGCCGTGCACGCCTCCTACCGCCGGGACCTGGTCCCCTACCAGGAGGTCCAGCAGACCAGCGCGCTGGTGGTGTGGCGGCCGAAGCGGCAGCAGCCGGCGGACTGACGACCGGATCACCCAGGGCCCGGCGACCAGCATGGTCGCCGGGCCCTCGCGCGTGCGGCGCCCTCAGCGGCCCGGGTGGCGCCCGACCCGGTCGGCCGGGTCTGTCCGGACCTTCCGCCGTGCGGGGTACCGGTGTTCGGGGCCGCTGGTGGTCCGGGACCGCGAAGAACGGGCCCGGTCCTACGGATCCCTTCCCGCGGGCGAACCGTCGCGGCGTGGAGGGGCCGTAAAGGGCGTTTGAAGGTGATTGCGCAAGGCTCCGCCAGGTTCTCACACCGAAAGCGGAACGTGGTGTTGTCATCTCGTTAAGTGGTACGGCTTGACGCCGGTACCGGGGGCCGCGTTGGCTTTTCAGTCACCTGGGTCGCAATGCTGCGTCCTCGTCCGGAAGGCACCAGAAGTGAGCACCTCGATGCGTCGTATCGCCATAGCCGTGGCCGCGCCCACGCTGTCCCTCTCGCTGGCCGCCTGCGGGGCGCTCGGCGGGTCAGGGAGCAGCAGCAAGGCGAGCCCGACCAAGGGCAACGACGTGAAGGTGGGTCTGCTGCTGCCGGAGACGGCCAACAGCCGCTACGACCGGTTCGACGCCCCCATCATCAGGAGCAAGGTCTCGGAGCTGACCAACAAGCAGGGCGTGGTCGACTACGCCAACGCCGGGGCCAGCGCGAAGAAGCAGGCCGAGCAGATGCAGAAGATGATCGACGACCGGATGGACGTCATCCTGCTCGACGCCGTGGACGCGCACGCCATCGCCGTCGAGGTGAAGAAGGCCAAGGCCGCGGGCATCTCCGTCATCGCCTACGACCGGCTCGCCGAGGGTCCGATCGACGCGTACATCTCCTTCGACAACGAACTGGCCGGCGAGGTGCAGGGCCGTTCGCTGCTCGACGCGATCGGCTCCTCCGCCAGCTCGTCGAAGATCGTCATGATGAACGGCTCGCCCACCGACCCCAACGCCAAGCAGTTCAAGGAAGGCGCCCTCGGGCAGCTGAACGGCAAGGTGACGATCGCCAAGTCCTACGACACCAAGGACTGGAAGCCGGAGAACGCCCAGGCCCACATGACCGAGGCGATCAACGCGGTCGGCAAGGACAACATCGCCGGCGTCTACGCAGCCAACGACGGCATGGCGGGCGGCGTCATCAAGGCCCTGGAGGCGGCCGGCGTCACCAAGTTGCCGCCGATCACCGGCCAGGACGCCGAACTGGACGCGGTGCAGCGCATCCTGGCCGACGAGCAGTACATGAGCGTCTACAAGTCCTACCCGACGGAGGCCGAGAACGCCGCGGAGATGGCCGTCGCCAAGGTGCAGGGCAAGGACATCCAGTTCGACTCCCTGACCCGGGACAGGGTCTCCAGCCCGACCACCAGGAACATCCCCGCGCAGTTGGTCTCCGTGGTCGCCCTGACCAAGGCCAACATCAAGGAGACGGTCATCGCCGACGGCATCTACAAGGAGTCGGACATCTGCACGGCCAAGTACCGGGCGGCCTGCACGGCGGCCGGACTGAAGTGACCGGCCGAGCGGGCCGCTCCCGCCCGCGGCACCGGACCCGGCCCGCCGTCACCTTGCCGCAAGGTGCCGGGCGGAGGCCCGTACACACGGGGTGATACCGGTGGATCGCGGCGCCCGGGCGGGGAGGAGCCGTGTTGCACAGCCGGTCCGGGCCGCGCATAGTTGCGCTGCGGATCGACGCGGAAACCGGGGGTGTGATGGGCCATGGCCGGGCACGGGACCCAGGAGCATCCACACGGCGCTGACCGGCTGTGCGACGCCGGGGAGCGCGTCTACTCCCGGGCGGTACGGCGCGGCCGGGTGCCGCGCCGGGACGCCGAGCCGGTGCCCTGCCTGCTCGAACTGGCGCTGCTGCACCCGGACCCCGACGACATGGACTTCCTGGTGCCGACCGCGCCGCAGGAGGTCATGTCCCGCCTGCTGCGCGGGATGTACGACGAGATCAGCGCGAGTCACCGGCGGGTCGGCTCGGCGGTGGCGGCCTGCGAGCTGTACGCGGGGCTGGGCCGTCAGGTCCAGGTGCCCGCGGCCACCGTGGAGGGCAGCGCGATCCGGGTCCTGGACGGGCTGTCCCGCATCCAGGCGGCCATGGACGAGGCGACGGAGGCGTGCCGGTCGGAGGTGCTGACCGTCCAGCCCGGCGGCATCCGCCGCGAGCACGAGCTGTCGGAGGGCCTGCACCGGGCGCTGGCGCTGCGCGGCCGGGGCGTGCGCATGCGCGACCTCTACACGCACGTGGCCCGGCACGGGCAGGGCCTGCTCAACTATCTGGAGCTGATGGGCGACGCGGTCGAGGCGCGCACCCTGGACGAGGTGATAGACCGGCTGATCCTGTTCGACCGGACGGTCGCCTTCGTCCCCGCCAACGCCGACCGCACGATGGCGCTGGAGCTGCGCCACCCGGCGCTGGTGGAGTACCTGGTGACGGTCTTCGAACGGCTGTGGCGGCTGGCGATCCCGCTCACCGCGCCGCTGCCCGACACCGGCATCGAGGGGATCTCCCACCGGGAGCGGTCCATCGCCGCGCTGCTGGCGGAGGGCCACCAGGACGCGGTGATCGCCGAGCGGCTGGGCATCAGCGTGCGCACCTGCCGGGCCCACATCGCCCGTCTGTCGGAGACGCTGGGGGCGGCCAGCCGCACCCAGCTGGGCGTCCGGATCGCCCAGGCGGGGCTGGACGGGCCGCCGCGCGCCGTCGGGACGCCCGTGGCGCCCACGGTCAGCGTTCCCGGTCGAGGATCCCGGACTGTCCGATGAGGTAGCCGAGCTGGGCCCTGCTCTCGCTGCCCAGGGTGGCGGCGAGCTTGGCGATGTGCTCGCGGGCGGTGCGGATGTTCAGACCGAGGCGGGCGGCGACGACGGCGTCGGTGTGCCCCTCGACGAGGAGGGCGGCTATGGCGCGCTGGCGGGGCGTGACGCCGTCGGCGGACGGCTGCTGGACGGCCTGCGGGTACATGGGGGTGGCCAGCCGCCACAGCCGGTCGAAGGCGGTCGCGAGGTACTCCACCAGCGCCGGGTGGCGCACTTCGAGCGCGTGGGTGCCGTCGGCGTCGGCGGGGAGGAAGGCGATCCGGCGGTCGATGACGATGAGGCGGTCGGTGACCTCGTCGAGGGAGCGGGCCTCGGCGTCGCCCCGCAGCTGTTCGTAGCGGGCCAGGACCAGGGGCGCGTGCCGCTGCGTGTGCTGGTAGAGCGTACGGATGCGGCCGCCGCGGTCGAGCAGGGCCTGGTCGCGTTCCATGGCGACGGCCGATGCGGTGCGGTCGCGCTGGTTGCCGTAGTGGGTGTTGGGCTGGACGCAGAGCAGTTCCCGTGCGGCCTCGGTCATGGACTCGGTGATGGCCAGGTTGATCCGCCGGATGCCGCTGAGGACCCGCAGCCCCGGGGTGCCCGCCGCCGGCTGCGCGCCCTTCTCGCGCATCAGGGACGTGAAGGCCTCGGCCAGCCGCTCCTCGCGCCGCCGTTCCTGGGCGATGCGTTCCCCGGACGCCCGCAGCAGCCGGTGCAGGGCGGCGGCCGGGGCGACCGGCTCCAGCCGGCTCAGGTCGTCGACGGCCGGGTGCAGCAGTCCGAAGTCGATCAGGCAGGGCGCGCCGTCGGCCTCCCCGGCGGGCACCCACCCCTCGCGCAGGGCGCGTTCGTACAGCGCCGTAGCGGTGGGACACAGGTCCTCCGGGCCGTGCTCCGGATGCGGTGCCGGGCTCACCGGTTTCCTTCCGTCGGCTTCAGGTCTCCTGGTTCAGGATGCCGGACTGGGCGATGAGGTAGCCGAGTTGGGCCCGGCTGCCGCTGCCCAGTGCGGAGGCCAGCTTGGCGATGTGGGCCCGGCAGGTGCGCACGTTCATGCCGAGCCGGCGGGCGATGGCCTCGTCGACGTGGCCCTCCACGAGCAGCTTGGCGATGGAGTGCTGGATCTCGGTGATGCCGTCGGGAGCCGTCTCGTAGGGCGCGCCGGCGCTCAGCGGCACCGCCCGGTCCCACATGAACTCGAAGACCTTGACCAGGTAGCGGACGAGGCCGGAGTGCCTGAGCTCCAGGGCGACCTGCCGGTCGTCGCGGACGGGGATGAAGGCCACGGTCTCGTCGCAGATGATGAGGCGTTCGACGAGTTCGTCGATGGTGCGGTACTCCGCCTTGCCGTCCGCCAGCTGGTTGACGTAGGCCAGTCGTTCGGGGCTGTAGCGGGCGGTGTGCTGGTAGAGGGTCCGGATCCGGACCCCTCGTTCGATGAGCGGCCTGTCGCGTTCCAGTCCCTCGATGAGACGGCGCTCCGGGTGACGGGCGCTCGGCTGTACGGTGAGGACCTCCTTCTGGCACTGGGCGGTGGCCAGGTCGAGCGCGGCGTTGATGCGGTCCAGGCCCTCCAGCACGGTGATGGAGTGCGTGGAGGCCGTCACCTGGGCGCTGAGGGCCATGAACGGCTCGAAGGCCTCGGCGAGTTCGGTCGACAGCAGCCTGCGCTGGGTGATCTCGCGCTCGATGGGGTTGAGGCGCTGGGCCAGGGCGACCGACGGGGGCACCGGCCGCAGCCAGTTCGCGTCGTCGGGATCGGGATGGAGGAGGGCGAACTCCATCAGACAGGGAGCAACCTCGGCATCCGTGCGGGCGATACGCCCTGTACGCAGTGCGTTCGCGTAGAGACGGCCCCCCGCCTCGCACAGCTCCGTCAAGGCATGGGGATGCGCCTCTTTAGTCTGATTCGTCACCAAATCTCCACCCCCCAGGGTCCTGAACATGCAGGAACATGATGCACCGTTTGGGTGGCCATGACGTGCCCGAATGAGCCATCGTCTTTCTCGACGGGGGAAGAGGGGACTTTCAAGTGAGGACGAAGCCGACTATGCGTAAGAGAATGCTTCGCTCGGTACTTGTCGCTGCCTTCTCCGCCGTTGTGGCCTTCGGATCGCTGAGTGGCCTCTCTGGCGGGAAGGGTGACGTCCGAGCGGACACCGTCTGGTCGATCACCGCTCCCAAGGCCCCGGCCGGCGATGGTGGCACTGCCGTCGTGCCGGGCGACACCGTGTGGAGCTGATGTGACCACACCACCCGACGACCGGTCCTTCCGCCGGGAAATGGCCACCGCCTACCGCTCCGGCTGGCACTTCATCGACCTCGTCACCGCCATCCCCCACAGTGGTGACTCGTTGATGGTGACCGTCTTCGGCGAGCCGGTCGTCGTCACGCGGGACGAGGACGGAGACGTGCGGGCCTACCGGTGCCTGCGACGGCCTCGCGGTGCGCCGCAGCCCGTGCGGTGTGCCATCCGGTACGGAATGATCTTCGTGAACCTGGACCAGCGGGATCACCGGCAGGTGGAGCCGGAGGCCGCCGCCCGCAGCACCATCTCAGCCACCCCCCGCAGTGCCTGACGCGATTCCCCCGTCGTAACAGATCGCTCAGGTGCTTCCCCCCGCAGCGGCGTCACCGTGACCTGAACACGGTGACGCCGCTGTAGTTTGTGCGCACCTGCGCGGATATCGACGGATCGGCGCTGTGGCCGGAAATCGCCCCTCCGGGCCGTCCCGCTCAGCCGCGTCCCAGCGCCCGGGTCAGCTCGATCTCGATCACCACCCGGGCCGGGTTCGGCCCCGGGGTCCGCCGGTAGCGCTCGGCGTATCGCCGTTCCGCCTCCGCGATCCGCTCCGGCTCGGTGCGGACGTGCGCGCGTCCCTCCAGCGTCGCCCACCGCCGTCCGTCCACCTGGCACACGGCCACCGGCGCGCCCCGCTCCCCGGCCGCCAGCACGTGCCCCACCTTCGCGCTCGTCCCGTTGCTGATCACCCGGGCGAGCCGCGCCTCGGGGTCGTAGGTCACTCCGACGGGCACGACGTGCGGGGTGCCGTCCGCGCGCAGCGTGGTCAGGGTGCACAGGTGCCGCTCCCGCCAGAAGCTGAGGTACGGCGCGTCGGGAGCCCCCGGGTCGAGGGCATACGTGGTGGTGGCCATGGACACCGAACATAGCCAACCCGGTGCCGGAGCCGCGAAAACCGGGCCCGGTCGGCCTCCCCGTTCCGGCCTTGAGTGGAATAGACTCAACTTTGTGCACGTTGATTGAGTCAGCACTGGGAGACGTGGCAGAGCGCTGACGCCAAGGAGGAGAGAAGCGACCGTGGACGCCGAGCTGACCAACAGGAGCCGCGACGCGATCAACGCGGCCGGCAACCGGGCCGTGACCGGGGGCCACCCGGACCTGACCCCCGCCCACCTGCTCCTCGCGCTGCTGGAGGGACAGGACAACGAGAACATCATCGACCTGTTGTCGGCCGTCGACGCCGACCAGGCGTCGGTCCGCTCAGGCGCCGAGCGCGTGCTCGCGTCGCTGCCCAGCGTGACCGGGTCCACCGTGGCGCCGCCGCAGCCGAACCGCGAACTGCTCGCGGTGATCGCCGACGCGCAGAGCCGGGCGAAGGACCTGGGAGACGAGTACCTGTCCACCGAGCACCTGCTGATCGGCATCGCCGCGCAGGGCGGCGCGGTCGGCGAGGTGCTGGACCGGCAGGGTGCCGGTGCGAAGAAGCTGCAAGAGGCGTTTCGGAAGGCGAGGGGAGGGCGCCGGGTGACCACACCCGACCCCGAGGGTCAGTACAAGGCCCTGGAGAAGTTCGGCACCGACTTCACCGCGGCGGCGCGCGAGGGCAAGCTGGACCCGGTCATCGGCCGGGACCAGGAGATCCGCCGCGTCGTGCAGGTGCTGTCCCGCCGCACCAAGAACAACCCGGTCCTCATCGGTGAGCCCGGCGTCGGCAAGACCGCCGTCGTCGAGGGGCTCGCCCAGCGGATCGTCAAGGGCGACGTGCCCGAGTCGCTGAAGGACAAGCGGCTGGTCGCGCTCGACCTCGGCGCGATGGTCGCGGGCGCGAAGTACCGCGGTGAGTTCGAGGAGCGGCTGAAGACCGTCCTGGCGGAGATCAAGGAGTCCGACGGGCAGATCATCACCTTCATCGACGAACTGCACACCGTGGTCGGCGCGGGCGCCGGCGGCGACTCCGCGATGGACGCCGGCAACATGCTCAAGCCCATGCTGGCCCGCGGCGAGCTGCGGATGGTCGGCGCGACGACGCTGGACGAGTACCGGGAGCGGATCGAGAAGGACCCGGCGCTGGAGCGGCGCTTCCAGCAGGTGCTGGTGGCCGAGCCCAGCGTGGAGGACTCCATCGCGATCCTGCGCGGGCTCAAGGGCCGCTACGAGGCCCACCACAAGGTGCAGATCAACGACTCCGCGCTGGTGGCCGCCGCGACCCTGTCCGACCGCTACATCACCTCCCGCTTCCTGCCCGACAAGGCGATCGACCTCGTCGACGAGGCCGCCTCCCGGCTGCGCATGGAGATCGACTCCTCGCCGGTCGAGATCGACGAGCTCCAGCGCGCCGTCGACCGGCTGCGGATGGAGGAGCTGGCCCTCGACAAGGAGACCGACGCCGCCTCGCGCGAGCGCCTGGACAAGCTGCGCCGCGACCTCGCCGACAAGGAGGAGGAACTGCGCGGCCTCACCGCCCGCTGGGAGAAGGAGAAGCAGTCCCTCAACCGGGTCGGTGAGCTGAAGGAGCGCATCGACGACCTGCGCGGGCAGGCCGAGCGCGCCCAGCGCGACGGCGACTTCGACACCGCCTCCAAGCTGCTGTACGGCGAGATCCCGGACCTGGAGAAGGAGCTGGAGGCCGCCTCGCGCGCCGAGGAGGAGGCCGCCAAGGACACCATGGTCAAGGAGGAGGTCGGCCCCGACGACATCGCCGACGTGGTCGCCTCCTGGACCGGCATCCCGGCCGGCCGCCTGCTGGAGGGCGAGACGCAGAAGCTGCTGCGCATGGAGGACGAGATCGGCAGGCGGCTGATCGGCCAGGGGGAGGCCGTGCGGGCCGTCTCCGACGCCGTGCGCCGCAGCCGCGCCGGCATCGCCGACCCGGACCGGCCCACGGGCTCCTTCCTCTTCCTGGGGCCGACCGGCGTCGGCAAGACCGAACTGGCCAAGGCACTCGCCGACTTCCTCTTCGACGACGAGCGGGCGATGGTCCGCATCGACATGTCGGAGTACGGGGAGAAGCACAGCGTGGCCCGGCTGGTCGGCGCCCCGCCCGGATACGTCGGCTACGAGGAGGGCGGCCAGCTCACCGAGGCGGTCCGCCGCCGCCCGTACAGCGTCGTGCTGCTGGACGAGGTGGAGAAGGCCCACCCGGAGGTCTTCGACATCCTGCTCCAGGTGCTGGACGACGGCCGGCTGACGGACGGACAGGGCCGTACGGTCGACTTCCGCAACACGATCCTGGTGCTGACCTCCAACCTGGGCAGCCAGTTCCTGGTCGACCCGGTGACGAGCGAGGCGGAGAAGAAGGAGCAGGTCCTCGAAGTGGTCCGCACCTCCTTCAAGCCGGAGTTCCTCAACCGCCTGGACGACCTGGTCGTCTTCTCCGCGCTGACCAAGGACGAGCTGAGCCGGATCGCGCGGCTCGCCATCGACCGCCTGGCCCGCCGCCTGTCGGAGCGCCGCCTCACGCTGGACGTCACGCCCGGTGCCCTGGAGTGGCTCGCCGACGAGGGCATGGACCCGGCCTACGGCGCCCGCCCGCTGCGCCGCCTGGTGCAGACCGCCATCGGCGACCGCCTCGCCAAGGAGATCCTCTCCGGCGAGATCAAGGACGGCGACACGGTCCGGGTGGACCGCTTCGGGGAGGGGCTGCTGGTGGGGCCGGCGACCGGGAAGACGCTTTGAGCCGGTGACGGCCGGCCGACGCGCCGGCCGGCCCGGCGGTGTCCGCGGCTCCCGCGGGCACCACGGTTCCCGTGGGCGCCACGGCCCGCCCGTCCGGTCGCACCGGACGGACGGGCCGGCCGCCGAAGGGCCCTTCGTGCGCACATGACCGGATCGTCGCGCAAGGCCCCCGACGGGCGGCTCGCCCGGTGGTGTCAGGTCCCTGTGGGCACGGGTACCCGGCAGATGGCCGCCCGGGTGACCGGATCGTGTCAGCCCAGGGCTGACAGGGCCGCCGGGGCTTGCCACGCCCCTCCCCGCATGGGGGAGGATGGCGGGATCCGTACGAAGGGAAAAACACGGTGAGCATCGACCCGTCCTCGATTCCGAACTTCGGGGGCCAGCCCGAGCCGCAGCCCCAAGGACCGGCGGGCCCCGTCGTCCCGGATCAGGACCTTGTGAAGCAGCTCCTCGACCAGATGGAGCTCAAGCACCTCGTCGACGAGGAGGGTGACCTCGTCGCGCCGTGGGAGCAGTTCCGCACGTACTTCATGTTCCGCGGCGAGGACGACCAGCAGGTCTTCTCGGTGCGGACCTTCTACGACCGGCCGCACCGGATCGACGAGAAGCCGCAGCTCCTGGAGTCCATCGACGACTGGAACCGGCGCACCCTGTGGCCCAAGGTCTACACGCACACCCACGACGACGGCACCGTCCGCCTCATCGGCGAGGCGCAGATGCTGATCGGCATGGGCGTGAGCATCGAGCACTTCGTCTCCTCCACCGTGAGCTGGGTGCGGGCCGCCCTCGAGTTCGACCGCTGGCTGGTCGAGCAGCTCGGCCTGGAGGAGGAGATCAACGAGGCCGACAAGCCGGAGGACGGCGAGGAATAGGCGGCGTCCCCGGACGTTCACAGCGGCGTGTGCGTGATGACCAGCAGGTAGGCGCCGTAGGCGTAGGAGAGCCCGGCCAGGGCGCAGGCCACAGCGGCCGCGTGCCAGGGCCGGGCTCTCGCCGTGCGCACCAGGGCCCGGGCGAGCGGCAGCAGCAGCGGGAAGGCCGGCAGCAGGAAGCGCGGCTTGCACTGGAAGAAGCCCGAGCCGCCGCACGCCACCACGAGCAGCACGCCGCCGTAGACGACCAGCGGCAGGGGCGCGCCCTCCAGGACGAGCAGGGCGTACAGCAGCAGGCCGGCGCTCACGATCACCAGTGCCCCGAAGAACAGGAACGCCTCGCGGTTCAGCAGCAGGTGCTTCACGAAGCGCAGTGCTCCGATGCCGAAGTCGAAGCGGGACCCCCACAGCCGCTGCAGCCGGAAGTACCCGCGCAGCGGATGGCCGGTGCGGTGGCCCGCCCACAGTACGTACGCCGTCCAGCCCAGCGGCGCCAGCGCGGCGCCCGTCCACAGCCTGTGGGAAACGCGGCCACGGGCCCGCCAGGCGGTCACCGCCGCGGTGACGAGGACCGCCGCCGCCACCGCGAACCCGTTGGGCCGGGACAGCCCCGCCAGCGCGGCCAGCGCCCCCGCCCGCACCCAGTGCCCGGCGCACAGGGCGTACAGCGACCAGGCGGCGAAGGCGGTGAGCACCGGTTCGCTGTACCCCATCGACAGCACGATCGAGTGCGGCAGGAGCCCCCACAGCACGGCCAGCGCGGTGCCGACGGTCCTGCCGTGCAGCCGGGCGCCCACCGCGTAGATCCCGCAGGCGGCCGCGGCGGCGGCGAGCCACGCCACCACGAGCGCGGCCGCGCCGCCGCCGAGCGGGGTCACCAGGCGGACGGCCCGGACGAGCGCGGGGTAGAGCGGGAAGAACGCCAGGTCGTTGTGGACGACGCCCGGCTCGGGGTGCTCGGTCAGGCCGTAGCCGTGGGCGGCGATCCGCACGTACCACAGGGAGTCCCAGGAGCGGCCGAGCAGCGCGATCGGGTGGTCGCCGTGGGCCCGGGCGGCCACCGCGAGGACCGCGAGCCCGACGACGCGGGTCGCCGTGAACAGGGCGGCGGCCGTGACGGCGGGCCGGAGCCGGAGCTCTCCCCCGGCCTCCTGTGCGGTGACGGACGGTGGTGGCGGGAGAGCACGGACGCTGGTCACATGGGCATATTGCTGGATGAACCAGTCATACGGTGTCATTGTCCGAGCCGGGCCGCGTGTCCGAGCCGGGCCGCGTGTCCGGGGCGGGTCGCGTGTCCGGGGCGGTTCGTGCGTCCGGGGCCGGTCCGTGCGTCCGGGGTGGTGCCGGGGGGCTCGTACGGGCGCTGGGGCCCAGCGGTGCCGAACGGGGCTTCGCCCTTCCACCGGCCTCCGCCGGCCGCGGCATGCCCGGCTGGAGGGCTCATGAGCACCCGGGGCCGGAAACCGGGTCTCCATGAGCCCCCGACGACGGGCGCTAGTCCGCCAGGGACTTCAGGCGGGCGGCGGCCTCCTCAAGGACCGGGATCCTCTTGCAGAAGGCGAAGCGGACGAAGGGGGCGCCCTCGGCCCGGTGGTCGTAGAAGACCGCGTTCGGGATGGCGACCACGCCTGCCCGCTCCGGCAGCGCACGGCAGAAGGCGAAGCCGTCCGTATGGCCGAGGGGGCGGATGTCGGTCGTGACGAAGTACGTGCCCGCGGGCCGGAACACCTCGAAGCCCGCCTCGGCGAGCCCGGCCGTCAGCACCTCCCGCCTGGCCCGCATGTCGTCCCGGAAGGCGGCGAAGTACGACTCGGGCAGCGCCAGGGCCTCGGCGACCGCGTACTGGAAGGGGCCCGAGGCCACGTACGTCAGGAACTGCTTGGCCGACCGCACCGCCGAGACCAGGCCGGGCGCCGCGGTGATCCAGCCGACCTTCCAGCCGGTGAACGAGAACGTCTTGCCCGCCGAGCCGATCGTCACCGTCCGCTCGCGCATCCCGGGGAGCGTGGCCAGCGGCACGTGCTCGGCGTCGTCGAAGACCAGGTGCTCGTACACCTCGTCGGTGACCACCAGCAGGTCGCGCTCGACGGCCAGCTCGGCGACGGCGCGCAGCTCCTCGCGGGTGAGCACCGTGCCGGTCGGGTTGTGCGGGGTGTTGATCAGCAGCAGCCGGGTCCGGTCGGTCACCGCGGCGCGCAGTTCGTCGAGGTCCAGCCGGAACGTGGCGGCGCCCCCCTCGTGGTGCGGCCGCAGGGTCACCGGAACCCGCCGGCCGCCCGCCATGGCGATGCAGGCCGCGTAGGAGTCGTAGTACGGCTCCAGGGCGACCACCTCGTCCCCGGGTTCCAGCAGTGCCAGCAGGGCGGCCGCGATGGCCTCGGTGGCGCCCGCCGTGACCAGCACCTCCGTGTCCGGGTCGTAGGTGAGGCCGTACCGCCGCTTCTGGTGCTCGGCGACGGCGGCGCGCAGTTCGGGGACGCCGGGGCCCGGCGGGTACTGGTTGCCGCGCCCGTCGCGCAGCGCCCGTACGGCAGCCTCCCGGATCTCCTCGGGGCCGTCGGTGTCGGGGAAGCCCTGCCCCAGGTTGATGGATCCGGTGCTCACGGCCAGGGCGGACATCTCGGCGAAGATCGTCGTGCCGAACTCGGCCAGCCTGCGGTTGAGGACGGGGCGTTCGCTGGAGGTCATGCCGGCCATCCTGCGTCGAAGCTCTGTACTTCCTCAACACTGCTTCGCCGATGAGTACCCGTGCCGGTAGCCGAATCACCGTCTTTGAGCAGGGGAAGGGCTGGCATCGGCTGTCGTCATCTGTCGTCGTCGGCCACCCTCGGACGGCCCACAGACGGCCCGGCACCGGCCCCTCGTCGCCGTGCCTCCCAGGGAATCTGCCGCTCGATCCGGCACGGAGGCGGGACGGCGCACGGTCCGGCCACGACGTCCGTAGACCCGGTGGGCTACGTGTCTGCCGCCGGCTACCGGCTGATCGGGATCTCGTAGACGATCTCGCAGTGCGCGGCGGGCACCACGAGGTCCGCCGTCTCCACGGGGCGGCCCTGGTCGCTGTAGTAGGTCCGGCGAATGTGGGTGACCAGAGCGGCCTTCTGGTTGCCGAGCAGTGACGCCTCCTCGACGGTGGCCTGCCGCGCCGTGGTCCGGACCCGACGGCAAGCCCTGCTACCTCAGCACCGACGACGGCGACGGCTATATGTCCCGCCTGGCGGACAACATCGACTCGGTCCAACTCGGTATTGCCGCTGGACTGCTGGAGCAGGCGCAGAAAGCACTCGACGACTCGGACGCGGAACCGGAGGAACTACGAGTCCTAGCGGCGAAGTTGGCAGGAGCCCTGGGGGACGCGCTCCGAGTAGCGACCAGCCGCGGTGCCCGCCTGCGATGACCACACCTCCAGTTCCTGCGGCCTGACCTGCCGGTCTACTGATCGCCGGTCTGGCTGACCAGCAGGACTGAACGAGCCCACAGCTCTGACCAGGTCAGGTGCCGTGGGCTTCTGTCGTTGTCGGTCGGCGTCGGGTGACCTCGGACGGCCTAGAGACGGCCCAGCGGAGATCACTCGTCCGCTGCCGGCCACTCATCGAGCCGGACCTTGACCTGGTGGTTGTGGGCGGCGTGCCAGAGGACCTCCCCACTAACGAAGGTCCCAAGGGCCGGGAGGCCCACCCCGTGCGGCATGGCCGTGATCTCCGCCAGCGCTATGGCGTTCGCCACGCCGTCTATACGTATGAAGACCCCGAAGCGCTGGCGACCGATGACCTCGCCGGTGATCCGGGCCTCGACGGGCAGAGCCGCGACGGTTGCCTCCCAGCTCTCCCGCACCAAGTTCGCGGCCGGCACTTCAGGGCCCGCGGGCCAGACGTACTCCTCCATCGGTAGATCATGACGTGCTGGGACCGGCGGTTAGAAGATGCGGGCACGCCTTGGTGGGGCGGCTCGGCGGCACCGTGCCGGGCCGCCGAGCGCTGCTGCCGTCTGCCGTCGTTGCCGTCAGCGTTGCCGTCACTGCCGTCGGTGGCAACGCCGTGTGAGCCCCGCTTTGGGAGTTCGATCCGTGTCTCCTCCTGCCGCCACTGCTCACTGGCACGGTGGCCGGGCAGGGGTGCTGGGGTGCGACTCCGTCCGGCATCGTTGATGTCAGCCGTGGATGTCAAAGGCCTTTTGGATCCATAGCTCCCACTGGATCGATCAGTGAAGGCCATACCTGGCCGCTACGGCCGAAGGTGTGTCGGCGCAAGCCTTCGGCCGTCATGTGCCACCTGGTAGCACCCGGTGCTACCTTGGTTGGTATGAGCGTTCAGCCCGAAATCACCCAACGGGATCTACGCAGCCGGTCCCGAGAGATCATGGATGCCATACAGGGCGGTCAGTCATTCACCGTCACCCGCGACGGACATCCGATCGGACAGCTCGTCCCGCTGCGTCGACGCCGCCGGTTCGTCTCCCGCCAGGAGTTCGCCGCGATGTCCAGGAGCGCCCCCGGCATCGACCTTGACAGGTTCCGCGCCGATCAGGACGCCACGGCCGACACCTACCCGGACGATCCCTATGACCGCTGACCGCTCGACGCGTCAACAGGGCCTCCTCGACACCAACATCATGATTCTGCGCCGCTGGGTGGCACCCGAGGAGCTACCGGACGAAATGGCGATCACCGCCATCACCCTGGCCGAGTTGTCCGCCGGTCCGCACGAGGTCCGTCGCAACGACGAACAGAGCAGCTACGACGAACACGCCGAACGCGCCCGCAGGCTCGACGTCCTGCAACGCGCCGAGAACGAGTTCGACCCCATCCCCTTCGATGCCGAAGCGGCCCGCATCTACGGCCGTATCTGTGCCGCAGTGATCAGCGCCGGCCGCAAGCCACGCCGCCGGGTGGCCGACCTGATGATCGCTGCGATCGCTGTGGCTGAGAACCTTCCCCTCTTCACCACCAACCCCGACGACTTCAAAGGGCTGGACGACCTCCTCACCGTCGTGCCGGTCACCCGCCCGAGGGTGCCCCACGAAGGCTGACGGCAGGGCGCTGGTGCGGCGTGAGCGCACCGGGGCAAGGACGTGATCACGCAGCAGGGCCGGTTCGAGGGATCAAGCCCTTCGAAGCGGCCCTGTGCCGTGTGCCCCCGGCAGGATTCGAACCTGCGACACCCGCTTTAGGAGTTCGACCCGGGTCGCGTCGGAGGCCAGCATCGCGATCGCGTCCCTTACGAGCTTTCTGCGCCCGACCCTTGCGCTTCCGAGATCGCGTCCCGGCTGTGTCCAGCTTCTCAACATCGATGAGGCTCGATGGATACGCAGGGTCACCACCGTTCAAGTCGTAAGCCACGAACCACTCGCTCACAGTTCCCCCAAGGTCTAACTCTGATGGACAGCCGTTCCATCGGCAGGGCCGGCTCTTCCAAGCCCATCAAGGCCGCTTCACCGTTGCCCCTCAGAACTTCCTCAAGTGTGCTTTGGCCCGAAGGGCGGCCGGGCATGACCGGGGCACGCAGCGAGCGATGCGCCCACGGGGGGCGTTCCCGGGGAGTCGAACCCGGGGGAACGGAAGGAGCGTGACGCCATGGTCTTCGGCATCGTCCTGGCGGTGATCGCGGTACTGGTCGTGGCCGCCGTGGCCCGGGGAAGGGCCCGCGGCCGGCGGGTCCGGCTGTCCAAGGGGCGGCGCGCGGGAGCGTACAGCGGGAGTGGGGGGGGGGGGGGGGCCGCCGGGTGGTGGGCCTCGGGTGACACCGGCTCGTCCTCGGACGGTCACCACTCGGGCGGCCACTCGGGCGGCCACCACTCCTGCGGAGGGCACTCCTCGTGCGGCGGCGGTTCGTCGTGCGGTGGCGGCTCCTCGTGCGGGGGCGGATGCGGCGGAGGCAGCTGACCCGGGGCGGCCGAGCTCCGGGGCCCGGCCGCCACCGGGCCCGGCGCGGGCCGCTTACGCGCCGGGGTGCCCGCCGGGGCGCACTTCTCTACGGGCGCCCCGGCGCGCGCCGGAGAACGCGCTGAGGCGCACGCCCTGGCGCACGCCGTGGTTGAACAGTTGAGCTGCATGGCCCTCTGAGGGATGGAAACCCTACGAAGTTGGGTAAAAAAGCTGTGGCGGCACCGCCGTTCGTGATTCCCTCTAACTCGCCGACGAAGCCCCCACGACGTCCTGCTCACACCCTTTCTGAACTGGGCTGACCGGGCCGTCCTCCCCGCGTCGAGTCGGGGTGCGCCGGCCCTCCCGAACCCCTCTTCTTAAGCGTGCCAGCGGAGCCGATCCATGCTCACGACCCTGAACACCTCCTACACCGACACGCGTGCGGCCGACCTCGCCTGGGCGCTGGGGCGCGAGCCGCTGCCCGCACTCGCCACGCTCGACCTCGAACTGTCCGGCGCCAAGCTCCAGTTGAGACTCCTCGGCGCCTCCCACCAGGTCATCCTGGAGGAGGGGTGGGGGCTGTGTTCGGAGACGGTGGCGTGCATCGCGGGTTCCAGCACGCCCCTGCCGCTCGGCGTCGCCAAGCGGGCCGGCGACTGGGAGTACGAGTTCGCCGCCCGTGTCGAGGTGCTGTCGCCGGGCTCGTTCGTCGGCCGCGCCCAGGAGCTGCTGGCTCTCGTCTCCGACCACCCCAACGGCCTGGCCGGTGTCTTCCCGGGCAGTCCGCACGCGTTCACCGCCATGCTGGCGCAGCGCCAGGAGGGGCAGGTGCACTGGCGCACCTGGCACGCCTACCCGCAGGACGGCCAGTTGGTGGCGACCCGGACCCGGGTGGGGGCGCGCCGGCCCGCGCCGGTTCCCGCCAACTGAGCGCTCTCAAACACCGGATGCCTCATCTGCCCCGGTTTCACACGTGTGGGTGACGAAGCGTGCATCACCCGTGACGTAACGTCGCAGTCGTGATCGAACCGCACGCCCCGGCCCCACCCCGCCCGGTTCCACCCCGCCCGGCGCCACCCCGGTGTGGTCCCGCCCGGCTGCCCGTCCGGCCGGGAACCGGCCGGTTCCTCGTCCTCGCGGGCGTCTTCGTCTGCGCGGCCTGCGGACTCGTCTACGAACTCGAACTGGTCGCGCTGGCCTCGTACCTGATGGGTGACTCGGTCACCCAGGCGTCCGTCGTGCTGTCCGTGATGGTCTTCGCGATGGGCATCGGCTCGCTCGCCGCGAAGCGGCTGCGCCGGCACGCCGCCATCGGCTTCGGCGCGATCGAGGTGGCCCTCGCCCTGGTCGGCGGGTGCAGCGCCATGGCGCTCTACGCCGTCTTCGCCTGGACCGGCGGCTGGGGCGGCTTCTGGGTGAACGGTCCGCGCTGGCTCCTGGTCGCCTTCTCGCTCGCCATCGGCCTGCTGATCGGCGCCGAGGTGCCGCTGCTGATGGAGCTGATCCAGCGCATCCGCCGCCAGGACGCGGGCGGCGCGGTCGCCGACCTGTTCGCCGCCGACTACGTCGGCGCGCTCGTCGGCGGCCTCGCCTTCCCGTTCCTGTTGCTGCCGCTGCTGGGCCAGTTGACCGGCGCGCTGCTCACCGGCGCGGTCAACATCGTGGCCGGCGGCACCCTCGTCCTGGGCCTGTTCCGGCGGGACCTCACTCCGCGCGGGCGCCGGCTGCTGCTCGTCGCGGGCCTCGCCGTGCTCGGTCTGCTCGCCTCGGCCGCCGCCCTGGTCGGCGACTTCGAACGGGCCGCGCGGCAGGCGGTGTACGGCGACGGCGTCCGCGTGGCGGTGCGGACCGGAGTCCAGGAGATCGTCCTCACCGGCGGCGTCCGCGGCCGCCCGCTGGACCTGTTCCTCGACGGCCGGTTGCGGGTCAGCGGACAGGACGAGCGCCGGTACCACGAGGCGCTGGTCCATCCGGCGATGACCGGACCGCACGCGCGGGTGCTGATCCTCGGCGGCGGCGACGGACTCGCCGCCCGCGAGGTGCTGCGCCACCCCGGGGTGGACCGGGTGGACGTCGTCGAACTCGACCCGGCCGTGGTCCGGCTGGCGCGCACCGACCCGGCACTGGCCCGGCTGAACGGCGGGGTCTACGGCGACCGGCGGGTCCACGTGACCACGGCCGACGCCTTCGGCCGGCTGCGGGCGGTACCGGCGGCGGCGTACGACGTGGTGGTCGAGGACCTGCCCGACCCGGGCATCACGGCGAGCGCCAAGCTCTACTCGCAGGAGTTCTACGGCCTGGCCCGGCGAGCCCTGGCGCCCGGTGGACGGCTGGCGGTGCACGCGGGCCCGTTCTCCTCCCGGCCCGGCGTGTTCTGGACGGTCGAGGCCACCGTCCGCGCCGCCGGGCTGGACACCGTCCCCTACCGGGTGGGCGGCCGGGACTCCGGCTTCGCCGCCGGTCCCGACCGTGCGGCCGGCGCCTCCCGCGCCCTGCGCGACTGGGGCTTCGTCCTGGCCGCGCGCACCCCGCCACCGCTGGGCCTGGACCCACGGGCCCCACGCCCGCGCACACTGACCGAGGCCGCGCTCGCGGCGGACGTCCGTGCCGCCGTCCGGGCCAGGGTTCGCGGGCTGCCGCCTTCGACGGTCGTCCACCCGCGTTACGCCGACTGATCCGCGCTCGCGGCGGACGTCCGTGCCGCCGTCCGGGGCCAGGGTTCGCGGGTTGCCGCCTTCGACGGTCGTCCACCCGCGCGTCCACCCGCGTTGCGCCGACCGACCCGCGCCCGCGGCCCGGCGGCCCGTCCCTCCCCCGGAGCGGGACGGGCCGCCTGCCTTCCCCCGTGGCGGCCGGGCATCGGGCGGCGCACCGGATGGCCGGGCACGCACCCGCCGGCCCGGGCCGCTGCCGGAGACCTCTCCGGCCGAGCCGCCCCCACCGCCGTCGTCGTGCCCCCGGCCGGCGTCTGCTCCCGCCGGTACCGGCCCTCCGTCGCGTCCCCCGTCGCGCCGTCGCCCACAGAACGTACGGGCGGCCCGTGCGGCCGCGCGTCCCGCACCGGGTGGATCTCGTCGTCAACCGTCGCGGTAGCCGCCCGGTGGCTGCAACTTCCGGCGTACGGCAGGAGGTTGACGCGAGGGTCCGCACACCGGGTTTACGCTGCGGCGGTGCGGATCCACCCCCTGGCGGTCGACGGCCTGACGGCCCTGGTGCCGACGACCGTGGCGTGCCTGCTCGGCGCCGAGGCCGGCGGCCAGGGGTGGCCCCGGCTCGGCGTGCTCGCCTGGACGCTCGTCGCCCTGACCAACCTGCCGCTCGCCCTGCGCGGCCGGGCCCCCGTCGCCGTCCTGCTCCTCGTCCACCTGTGCTGGCTCGGCTACGTGACCCTCGGGTACTGGCCGGTGGTGAACTCCCCGGCCGCCATGGTCGCCCTCTACACGGTGGCCGCCACCCGGCCCACCCGGACCACCGCGGTGTGCGCCGTCCTGCTGGGCGGCGTGTGGATCTACGCCGGAGTGGTCAGCGGGTCCGACACGATGGCGTCCGTCGTGGGTCAGGCGATCGGCTATCCGCTGGTCCTGTGGCGGTTCGGCCACCTCGCCCGCAGGAGCGCCGAACTGACCGTGCGGCTGCGCGCCGAGCAGGCCGAGCGGGCCCGCCGTGAGGTCGCCGAGGAGCGGGTGCGGATCGCGCGCGAACTGCACGACGTGGTCGCTCACCACATCGCGGTCATCAACGTCCAGGCGGGCCTGGCCCGGTTCGTCTTCGACTCCGACGCGCCCACCGCGCGCACGGCGCTCACCACCATCGGCACCGCCAGCGGTGAGGCACTGGCCGAACTGCGGCGCATGCTCGGGCTGCTGCGCGCGGACGGCGGGGACGGCGCGGAGGAGGGAGTCGCCGCCACCGAGCCGGCGCCCGGACTCGACCGGCTGGAGGAGATGGTGGAGCGGGTCCGCGCGGGCGGCGTCCCGGTCGAGCTGCGGGTGCGCGGCGAGCCCCGGCCGCTGCCCTCCGGTGTGCAGCTCTGCGTCTACCGGGTCGTCCAGGAGGCGCTGACGAACGTGCTGAAGCACGCTCCGGGGGCCGCCGCCGCCGTGGAACTCGTGTACCGGGCGGGCGGGATACGGGTGAGCGTCACCGACGACGGGAGGAGCCGCGGCGGCCCGCGGCACGAGGAGGGCCACGGCGCGGAGCACAGCGCGGGATCCGGTGAGCCCGGCAGGGAGCGCGGGAGGGGGGTGGATCAGGACAGAATGCCGAAGCCCAAGGGCCATGGGTTGATCGGCATGCGCGAGCGCGCCAAGCTCTACGGCGGGACGATCGCCGTCGGCCCGCGGCGCGAAGGGGGATTCGGCGTGCATCTGACCCTTCCGACATCGGAACAGGCCGCACGCCGGGGAGACGCCGTCACGGAATGATCAGAGTGCTGGTGGTCGACGACCAGTTCCTCGTGCGCAGCGGACTGGTCGCGCTGCTGCGCGCCGCCTCCGGCATGGAGGTGGTCGCGGAGGCGGCCGACGGGGCGGAAGCGGTGTCGCTCGCCGCCCGGACCCGCCCGGACGTCGTCCTGATGGACATCCGCATGCCCGGGATGACGGGCGTCGAGGCGACCCGGCGCATCCTCGCCGACGCGACGGACCCGGCCCCGCGCGTCCTGATCCTCACCACCTTCGACCTCGACGAGTACGTGTACGGCGCCCTGCGGGCCGGCGCGGCCGGCTTCCTTCTGAAGGACGCCGGTCCGGAACGCCTGCTGGCCGCGGTGACCGCCGTGCACGGCGGCGACTCCCTGTTCGCGCCGGTGGTCACCCGGCGGCTGGTGGAGGCGTTCACCGAACGCCCGGAGCGCGCGCCGGGGCCCGTCGACTCCCCGGCCGGTCTGCACGCCCTGACCGGCCGCGAGGTCGAGGTCCTCAGACTGGTCGCCCGGGGCCTGACCAACGCCGAGGCCGCCGACCGCCTGTTCATCAGCGAGGCCACGGTCAAGACCCACCTCAACCGCACCATGACCAAACTGAGCCTGGCCAGCCGGGCCCAGGCGGTGGTGATGGCGTACGAGACGGGGCTGGTCCGGCCGGGCGATGAGGGCTGACGCACGGGGCGTGACGCGGCGCACGGACCCGGTCGCGGCACGCGCCGCCGGGGCGTCCGCGACCGCCTGGACACGTCACGGGCCGGGGGAGGGTATTCACAGCCGTCACTGGGTAATGTCGGCAGACATGGAGCACGAGGTGTTCGTTGCGGTTCCGGCCCGGCGGCTGCGGGCGGCGCTCGCCGACCCCGTCCAGGTTGCCCGGGCGGTCCCCGGGCTCCAGCAGGACGCGGGCACCGAGCCCGTCGCCGGTCGCCTGAAGCTGCGGATCGGCGGCCACTCCATCACCTACCGGGGCGCCCTGCGCGTCCTGGCCCGCGACGACGGCACGTACGCCGTCGAGGGCGAGGCGACCGAGTCCCGGGGCACCGGTTCGGTGAAGCTCGCGCTCACGCTGCGCCTACGGGACACCGACGACGGCGCGACCCTCACCGTCGACGGCACCGCCTCGGCCGACGGCAGGGTCGCCGAGCTGGCCCCGGACTCCGTACGGGCCGCCGTCGTACGGCTGCTGAACCGGTGCGCGGAGAACCTGGCCGAGGGGACGGCCGAGCCGGCGGGCGGAACGGGGGCCGGTGCGGAGACCGGCCCCGGGCCGGAGGGCGGGGAGCCGGAGTCCGCGACGGAGCTCGCGACGGAGGACTTCGCCCCGCTGGCCACGGGCGACTTCGAGGCCGCGCCGGACGCGGACGACGCGCCGAAGCCGCCCCCCGGCGACACCGGGGGAGACGCCACCGGACGGGAACCCGCGGAGGCGGGTTCCGCCGGGCCAGGGCCCGCCGAGCCGTCCGAGCACACCTCCGTCTTCGACACCGAGGTCCCGCCGCCCTCCCTCGATCCGTCGGCCGAGTACGACGACCACGACCACGACCACGACGACCAGGGCGACCACGAGGAACACGGCGACGACGGGGAAGGGGTGGCGGGCCCGGCCGGTGGCCGCCGCCGCTCCGGGGAGTTCACCGAGGCCGCCGAGCCGCCCGCCGAGGCGGCACACGCCCGGCGCACGATGATCGGGCGCAGCGCGGAGGAGGTGGACCACGCCCCGCCGCGCGGCCGCTACGCACCCGTCCCCGCCCCGCTCACCGTCTCCGCCGGCTCCGCCCTGCGCTGGGCGGCACCCGCCGCGGCGCTGGTCGTGGCCGGGGCGATCGTCATGGGCAGGGCGCTGCGCCGCCGCCGCTGACACGGCGGCGCGCGGCCGGCCGACGGAAAACACCCTCTTGATCGGCCCAGTAGCCTCGTCCCGTGAGTAACGAAGACATCACGCTGACCGCGGGCGACGCGGAAGCGACCGTGCAGCCGGGCAACGGCGGCCGCATCGGAGGGCTCCGGGTGGGCGGACTGGAGCTGCTCCGCCAGGGCCAGAAGTTCGGCTGCTTCCCGATGGTTCCCTGGTGCGGACGGATCCGCGAGGGCATGTTCCGGGACGGCGCCACCGTCCACCGGATGCCGCTCAACTCCCCGCCGCACGCCATCCACGGCACCGCCCGCGACGGCGCCTGGCGCACGGCCCGCACCTCGGCGAACGAGGCGGTGATCACCTATGAGCTCGTCGAGCCCTGGCCCTACCCCGGGATCGTCACGCAGGTGGTCACCCTCACCGAGGACGCCCTGACGCTGACGATGTCGGTGGAGACGTACGACTCCTCCTTCCCGGCCCAGATCGGCTGGCACCCCTGGTTCAACCGCAACCTCGGCGGCGCGGACGTACGGCTGGACTTCCGGCCGGCCTGGCAGGAGGAGCGCGGTGCCGACCACCTGCCCACCGGGAACCGCCTCGAACCCGGGCCCGGTCCCTGGGACGACTGCTTCGGCATGCCCGACGGCGTCGACGTCACGCTCACCTGGCCCGAGCGGCTCGAACTGCGGGTGACCAGCCCCGAGGAGTGGGTCGTGGTCTACGACGAGCAGGAGGCCGCCGTGTGCGTGGAGCCGCAGACCGGCCCGCCCAACGGACTGAACACCCGTCCGCGCCTGGTCACGCCCCTGGAACCGCTCGAGGCCACGACCACCTGGGCCTGGCGGCGCGCTTAAGCTGGCTGCCATGAGTGAGGTCAACGCAGGAACGCCGTCGGGCGCACGCGGCGAGCTGCTGCAGCAGATCAAGGACAAGGCCGTGGTGCACGGCAAGGTGACCCTGTCATCGGGTCTGGAGGCCGACTACTACGTCGACCTGCGCCGCATCACCCTCGACGGTGAGGCGGCCCCGCTGGTCGGACAGGTGCTGCTCGACCTGACCGCGGACTTCGACTTCGACGCGGTCGGCGGCCTGACGATGGGCGCCGACCCGGTCGCGGCGTCGATGCTGCACGCGGCCGCCGCGCGCGGGCGGAAGCTGGACGCCTTCGTGGTGCGCAAGGCGGCCAAGGCGCACGGGCTGCAGCGGCGCGTGGAGGGCCCGGAGATCAAGGGCCGCCGGGTCCTGGTCGTCGAGGACACCTCCACCACCGGCGGTTCCCCGCTCACCGCCGTGGAGGCGGTGCGCGAGGCGGGCGCCGAGGTGGTCGCGGTCGCGACGATCGTCGACCGGGCCACGGGCGCGGCCGAGAAGATCCAGGAGGGCGCCGGGGTGCCGTACGTCTTCGCGTACTCCAAGGACGAGCTGGGCCTGGACTGAGGCGTGGGCGGCGGTCCGGGCGGGAATCCGGACCGCGCGGCCCACCGTGCCGTGGATGCGCGGGTGCGCGGCGGACGTGCCGCCGCTGCCGTCGGCACCGGCGGCGTGCGACCTACCGCGTGGCCGGCGTGCGACCTACCGCGTGGCCGGCGTGCGACCTACCGCGTGGCCGGCGTGCGACCTACCGCGTGGCCGGTGTGCGGCCCAGCCCACCGTGCGACCCGTCATCCACAGGCTGGACAGGGTGTCCGTAGCATCCGGCCGGGTCTGCGAAGATGGGGCCGACGATGACGTCACTCCCTAGGTCAGGGCCGTAAGCACGCAGAACGCACCCCGCACATACAAGGAGCGGACAGATGCCCATCGCAACCCCCGAGGTCTACAACGAGATGCTCGACCGGGCGAAGGCAGGCAAGTTCGCCTACCCGGCCATCAACGTGACGTCCTCCCAGACCCTGCACGCGGCCCTGCGCGGTTTCGCGGAGGCGGAGAGCGACGGCATCGTCCAGATCTCCACGGGTGGAGCCGAGTTCCTGGGCGGCCAGTACAGCAAGGACATGGTCACCGGCGCCGTGGCCCTGGCCGAGTTCGCGCACATCGTGGCCGAGAAGTACCCGGTCAACATCGCGCTGCACACGGACCACTGCCCGAAGGACAAGCTCGACGGGTACGTCCGTCCGCTGCTCGCGCTCTCCAAGAAGCGCGTCGAGGCCGGTCTGAACCCGCTGTTCCAGTCCCACATGTGGGACGGCTCCGCCGAGACCCTGGCCGACAACCTCCGGATCGCGCAGGAACTGCTGGAGCAGGCGCGCGCCGCGAAGATCGTCCTCGAGGTCGAGATCACCCCGACCGGCGGCGAGGAGGACGGCGTCTCGCACGAGATCAACGACTCCCTCTACACCACGGTCGACGACGCGATCCGCACCGCCGAGGCGCTCGGCCTGGGCGAGAAGGGCCGCTACCTGCTGGCCGCCTCCTTCGGCAACGTCCACGGCGTGTACAAGCCGGGCAACGTCGTGCTCCGTCCCGACCTGCTGAAGGAGCTCAACGAGGGCGTGGCGGCGAAGTACGACAAGCCGGCCGGCGCGCAGCCGTTCGACTTCGTCTTCCACGGCGGCTCCGGCTCCACGGAGGAGGAGATCCGCACCGCGCTGGAGAACGGCGTGGTCAAGATGAACATCGACACCGACACCCAGTACGCCTTCACGCGTCCGGTCGTCGACCACGTGTTCAGGAACTACGACGGCGTCCTGAAGGTCGACGGCGAGGTCGGCTCGAAGAAGACGTACGACCCGCGCACCTGGGGCAAGCTGGCCGAGGCGGGCATGGCCGCGCGTGTGGTCGAGGCCTGCGGCAACCTGCGCTCGACCGGCACCCGGATCAAGTAACCGGCGCCCGCGACGGGCCCGGCGCGACACGCGCCGGGCCCGTCGCCGTCTGGCCGCGCGGCGGCCGACGCGGGATGATCCGGGCATGGCCGTCCCCGCACAGCACGCACAGCGCGGCCCCGAGGTCAGGATCTCCACCCCCACCGCGAAGTGGATCCTGTTCACCACGGTGCTCGGCTCCAGCATGGCCATGCTGGACTCGACCGTCGTCAACGTCGCCCTGCCCCGCATCGGCCGCGACCTGAACGCGAACCTGGCCACCCTCCAGTGGACCGTCAACGCGTACATGCTCACCCTGGCCGGTCTGATCCTCCTCGGCGGCTCCCTCGGAGACCGCTACGGCCGCCGCCGGATCTTCCTGCTCGGCGTCGTCTGGTTCGCCACCGCGTCCCTGTTGTGCGGCCTCGCCACCGGCCCGGTCTTCCTCGTCGCCGCTCGCGCCCTGCAAGGCATCGGCGGCGCCCTCCTGACCCCCGGCTCGCTCGCCCTCATCCAGGCCTCCTTCCATCCCGATGACCGGGGCAGGGCCGTGGGCCTGTGGTCCGGGTTCGGCGGCATCGGTGCGGCCGTCGGCCCGTTCCTCGGCGGCTGGCTGGTGAGCGGCCCCGGCTGGCGCTGGGTCTTCCTGCTCAACGTCCCGCTCGCCCTGCTCTGCGTCCCCGTCGCCGTGCGCCACGTGCCCGAGTCCGCCGACGAACGGGCCCACGGCCGCTTCGACGTGCTCGGCGCCGTCCTCGGCGCCCTCGCGCTCGCCCTGGTGACGTACGCCCTGATCGAGGCCCGCGGCGGCTCCCTGGTCGTCGCGCTCACCGCGGTCGCCGGAGTGGCCGCGGGCGTCGCCTTCGCCTACGTGGAGAAGCACCGCCCGGATCCCATGCTGCCGCCGGACATCTTCGCCTCCCGCCAGTTCACCGCGGTCAACCTGGTCACCCTGTGCGTGTACGCGGCGTTCGGCGGCTTCTTCTTCCTGACCGCCGTCCAGCTCCAGGTCGTCGCCGGGTACTCGCCGCTGCGGGCCGGCACCGCCCTGCTGCCCACGACCGTCCTCATGCTGCTGTTCTCCGCCCGTTCGGGCGCCCTGGCCGACCGGATCGGCCCGCGCGCCCCGCTCACCGTCGGCCCGCTGCTCTGCGCGGCCGGGATGATGCTGATGCTGCGGGTCGGCGAGGGAGCCGGCTACCTCACCGACGTCCTGCCCGCCGTGCTGGTCATGGGCGCGGGCATGGTGACCCTGGTCGCCCCGCTGACCGCCACCGTGCTCGCCTCGGTGGACAGCTCCCGCGCGGGCCTGGCGAGCGGCATCAACAACGCGGCCGCCCGCGCCGCCGGCCTGATCGCGGTGGCCGCGCTGCCGCTGCTGGCCGGGATGGGACCGGAGGCCTACCGCTCGGCGTACGCCTTCGACGCCGCGTTCCGGCGGGCGATGCCGATCTGTGCGGCGGTGCTGGTGGCGGGCGCGGTCCTCGCCTTCGCGACGGTCCGCCGCCCGGCCCCGGACTGCCGGCACCCGGAATGCCGCACCCACGGCTCCGTGACGGCTCCACCGCTGGAACCGGGGCGGCGCCCGAGGGGCGGCGGTGCCGGGCCGTCGTCCGGACCGCCATCGCGGACCGGGCCGGCCGATGCAGCAGACTGATCCCATGACCATTCACGAGAACCTCCTCGGCGGGCCGCCCCCCACCCACCTCCCCGACGACCCGCAGCCGCGCGAGCTGCTCGCCGAGGGCGCCTCGCCCACCGACGTCGCCGCGCGCTACCCGGCGTCCTCGCTGGCCTGGGCCCAGCTCGCCGACGACGCGTTCCAGCGGGGCGCGGCGGTGGAGTCGTACGCGTACGCCCGTACGGGCTACCACCGCGGCCTGGACGCGCTGCGCCGCAGCGGCTGGAAGGGCCACGGCCCGGTCCCGTGGGAGCACGAGCCGAACCGCGGCTTCCTGCGCGCCCTGCACGCCCTCGCCCGCGCCGCCGGGGCGATCGGCGAGCAGGAGGAGTACGAGCGCTGCTCGCAGTTCCTGAAGGACTCCTCGGAGACGGCCGCCCGCACCCTGGGCTGATCCGTCCGCCGGTTCCGGTCGCGTCCGGCAGGCCCGCCCGCCTGGGCGGGCCTTGCGATCTGTCCGGATGATACGGAGGATGCCGATGGGGACCGGGGCCCCCGTGCCGGCATCGGCAGGGGCGGACCGCTACCCGGAGTACATGCAGGAGACAGCGATGTCCCAAACGGCTCGCCCGAACCCCCGGCCCGCCGAGGACCCTCACCTCGCCGAGGACGCTGAGCCCGAGACCCCGCATCTCGACTTCGAGGGCACGACGCCGTACGAGGACTACGTGAAGGCGGACGTGCTCACCCACCTCCAGCAGACCCTCTCCGACGATCCCGGGGAAATGGTCTTCCTGGTCACCACCCAGGTCATGGAGCTGTGGTTCACCGTCATCGTCCACGAGTGGGAGACCGCGGCGCGCGCCCTGCGCGCGGACGACGTGCCCACGGCGATCGCCGCGCTGAAGCGGTCCGTACGCGAGCTGGAGGCGCTGAACGCCTCCTGGAAGCCGCTCGGACAGCTCACCCCGGCCCAGTTCAACAGCTACCGCGGCGCCCTCGGCGAGGGCTCCGGCTTCCAGTCGGCGATGTACCGCCGCATGGAGTTCCTGCTCGGGGACAAGTCGGCGTCGATGCTCGTCCCGCACCGGGGCGCGCCCCGGGTCCACGCCGAACTGGAGAAGGCGCTGCACGAGCCGAGCCTCTACGACGAGGTGCTGCGGCTGCTCGCCCGGCGCGGGCACGCCATCCCGGACGCCGTGCTGCGACGCGACGTGTCACTGCGCCACGAGCCGTCCCAGGAGGTGGAGGCCGCCTGGACGGCGCTCTACTCCGGCGACCCGGTCGACGAACTGGCCCGTCTCGGCGAGGCGTTGACGGACGTGGCCGAGCTGGTGTGGCGCTGGCGCAACGACCATCTGGTCGCCACCCGCCGCGCGATGGGCGCCAAGTCCGGTACCGGCGGCTCCGCCGGGGTGGCCTGGCTGGAGAAGCGGGCCCGGAAGAACGTGTTCCCCGAGCTGTGGACGGCGAGGTCCCATGTCTGAGCAGACGGTCAAGGCGGAGAAGCTGGACTCCTCGGACGAACTCGCTCACCTGCGCGACCGGTTCGTCCTCGACGGGGGTGTCTACCTGGACGGCAACTCGCTGGGCGCGCTCCCGGCCGGCGTCCCGGACCGGGTCGCGGACGTCGTCCGCCGGCAGTGGGGCGAACTGCGCATCCGCTCCTGGGAGGAGAGCGGCTGGTGGACCGCGCCCGAGCGGACCGGCGACCGGATCGCCCCGCTGGTCGGGGCCGCGCCGGGGCAGATCGTGGTGGGCGACTCGACGAGCGTCAACGTCTTCAAGGCGCTGGTGGCCGCGGTGCGGATGGCCAGGGGGACGGCGGGCGAGGGGGACGTCGACGGCGGCGGTGGAGCCGGCGGCGTGGCCGGTGGCGGTGGCGGTGACGTCGGCCGGGACGAGATCCTGGTCGACGCGACGACCTTCCCCACGGACGGCTACATCGCGCGGTCGGCGGCCCGGATGACCGGCTGCGTCCTGCGGCCGGTGGCGCCCGGGGAGGTGCCCGGAGCCCTCACCCCGCGTACCGCCGCGGTCCTGCTGAACCACGTCGACTACCGCACCGGCCGCCTGCACGACCTGCCCTCGCTCACGGCCGCGGCGCACGCGGCGGGTGCCTACGTCGTCTGGGACCTGTGCCACAGCGCGGGCGCCCTGCCGGTCGGACTCGACGAGCACGGAGTCGGCCTGGCGGTCGGCTGCACGTACAAGTACCTCAACGGCGGTCCGGGCGCACCGGCGTTCCTGTACGTGCGCCGCGAGCTCCAGGACCGGTTCGACTCGCCGCTGCCCGGCTGGAACTCGCACGCCGAGCCGTTCGGCATGCGATCGGAGTACGAGCCGGCCGAGGGCGCCCGGCGCGGCCGGGTCGGCACGCCGGACATCCTCTCCATGCTCGCCCTGGAGTCGGCGCTGGAGGTGTGGGACGGGGTGTCGATCGACGCGGTGCGGGCCAAGTCCCTGGCGCTCACCGACTTCTTCCTGGAATGCGTCGAGGCGTACGTCCCCGCCGGCCGCGTGGAGTCCGTGACCCCGGTGGAGCACGCGGAACGGGGGAGCCAGGTGGCCCTGCGCTGCCCGGACGCCGGGGCCGTGATGAAACGGCTGATCGAGCGGGGCGTGGTCGGCGACTTCCGCCGCCCGGACGTGCTGCGCTTCGGTTTCACCCCGCTGTACGTCGGTTTCGCGGACGTGGAGCGGGCGGCGCGGGTACTGGCCGAGGTGCTCCAGGAGGTCTAGTTCGCGAAGAGCGGCCCGGCCGGGGCGCGGGCCGCTCGTGGCCGCCCCGGCCGCGTTCCGCGCGCCGGCGCGGCGGTCCCCGGCACTGCCGCGGAGCCGTGCCGGGGACCGCGCCCCCACTCCGGCCCGGCGCCCCTCACCGAGCGTGACACGCGCGTGTCGACGCACGTCACCCGCCTGATACCGTCCCGGCCAACGGCCGAACCCACGCCGAGTCCGACTCCTGGTTCGCCGATCCTGTTTCGCCGCTGGAAGGTTGGAGCATGCCGGACGCCGCCGTACCCCGCGATGCCGCAGCACCGGAGAACACCGCCGGGCGGGACGCGGCCGCGCGTGCCGTCGCGGAGGAGGAGTCCCTCTTCGCGCACGCGCCCGTCGCACCCGACGCCACGGCCGCGTACGGCGAACACCCGGACCAGGTGATCGACTTCTACGCCCCGCGCGGGTCCGGCTCCCCGGCGGACGCCTCCGCCCCGCTGGTGGTGGTGCTGCACGGCGGCGCCTGGCGGGCGCCGTACGACCGCCGGCACGTCAGCCCCTTCGCGGGCTTCCTCGCCCGGCGGGGCTTCGCCGTGGCCAATGTCGAGTACCGGCGCGGCTCCGCCGCTCCGGACGGCGAGCCGGAGACACCGGTCGCGGGCCGTTGGCCGGAGACGTTCGACGACGTGGCCGCCGCGCTCGACGCGCTGCCGGCGCTCGTCGCGCGGGCGCTGCCGCGGGCCGACGTGCGCCGCACGGTGCTCACCGGCCACTCGGCGGGCGGCCATCTGGCCCTGTGGGCGGCCGCCCGGCACGTCCTGCCCGCCGACGCGCCCTGGCGCGCGGACCGCCCCGCCCCGCTGCGCGGCGTGGTCGCCCTGGCCCCGATCGCCGACTTCGCGGTCGCCGGGAAGCTGGACGTGTGCGGTGGCGCCGCGCTGCAACTGCTGGGCGGCCCGGACGAGTTCTCCATACGCCGGGCCTATGCCGACCCGGCCCTGCTGCTGCCGACCGGCATCGCGACGACGGTGGTGCAGGGGCGTGCGGACGTGGTCGTGCCGCAGGAGGTGGCGGAGGCGTACACGGACGCGGCGGCGAAGGCGGGCGAGGTGGTGGGCCTGACCCTGCTGGAGGAGGTCGGCCACTTCCCGCTGATCGACCCGGCCGCCGACGCGTGCGCGGTGGTGGCGGAGGAGATCGCACAGCTGGCGTGGTGAGCGGCCGCCGCCCGGTCCGGGCCGTCGGCGCGGGACGGGCAGGGTGGCCACGGGTGCCGCTCGGAGGACGCCTCGGGGTGCTGCATGCGGGCGAGCAGGGCGCCTCGGAGCCGCACGTGAGTGGGCGGCGTGCCATGGGTGCCGCGCGGACCGGCAGGGCCGCCACGGGTGCCGCGGGGCTCCCGCGGCCGGTGCCCGGCTTCTCCGTCGTACCCGCACGCGGGACCTGAGAGGTACGGTCCTGGGCACCCCCTGGTCAGACGGGGGAGGGCGGGCTAGCGTCCGGACATGGCAGCTCCCGCGGACCTCGCGTTCGACCCCTGGGACCCGGCGTTCGTCGCCGACCCCTACCCCGCCTACGCCGAACTGCGCGCCCGGGGACGCGTGCTCTACTACGAGCCCACCGACCAGTGGCTGGTCCCGCACCACGCGGACGTCTCGGCGCTGCTGCGGGACCGGCGGCTCGGCCGGACCTATCAGCACCGGTTCACGCACGAGGACTTCGGGCGCACGCCGCCTGTGCCCGCGCACGAGCCGTTCCACGTCCTCAACGACCACGGGATGCTCGACCTGGAGCCGCCGGACCACACCCGCATCCGGCGCCTGGTGTCGAAGGCGTTCACCCCGCGGACGGTGGAGCGGCTGAGGCCGTACGTGCACGGACTGGCGAACGAACTGGTCGCCGCACTGGTGGAGGCGGGCGGCGGCGACCTGCTGGCGGACGTCGCGGAACCGCTGCCGGTGGCGGTGATCGCCGAGATGCTGGGCATCCCCGGGCCGGACCGGGACCGGCTGCGGCCCTGGTCGGCGGACATCTGCGGGATGTACGAGCTGAATCCGTCCGAGGAGACCGCGGCGCGGGCGGTGCGGGCGTCGGTGGAATTCTCCGACTACCTCCGCGAACTCATCGCGGCCCGTCGCGCGGACCCCGGCGAGGACCTGATCTCCGGTCTGATCGCGGCGCACGACGAGGGTGACCGGCTGACCGAGCAGGAGATGATCTCCACGGCCGTGCTGCTCCTCAACGCCGGCCACGAGGCGACGGTGAACGCGACGGTCAACGGCTGGTGGGCGCTGTTCCGCAACCCGGACCAACTGGCGGCGCTGCGCGCGGACCACTCGCTGATCCCGTCGGCCGTCGAGGAGCTGATGCGCTACGACACTCCGCTCCAGCTCTTCGAACGGTGGGTGCTGGACGAGATCGAGATCGACGGCACGACGATCCCGAGGGGCGCGGAGATCGCCATGCTCTTCGGCTCGGCCAACCACGACCCCGGCGTCTTCGCCGACCCCGGCCGACTGGACCTCACGCGCCGGGACAACCCCCACATCTCCTTCAGCGCGGGCATCCACTACTGCATCGGCGCCCCGCTGGCCCGGATCGAGCTGGCGGCCTCCATGGCGGCTCTGCTGGAGCGGGCACCGGCCCTGCGCCTGGCGGCGGAGCCCGAACGCAAGCCGAACTTCGTGATCCGCGGGCTGGAGGGGCTGAGCGTGGAGACGGGGTGATCACCGCCCGGCGACCCCGTAGGACCCCGCACGGCCCCGTAGGACCCCGCACGGCCCCGTAGGACCCCGCACGGCCCCGTGGGGCTCCGTCCGGCGCAGTACGACCCCTTACGACCCCGTCCGACGCCGCACGGCCTTGTAAGACGCGCACGACCCCGTCCGTCGCCGCGGTGCGCGGCAGGCCGTCGTCGCCGTAACGGCCGGGAGCCGAGCTCGGCACCGCGGAACTCGAACGGCGCGCCGGCCGGGGCGTTCAGGACGCCACGTCCCGCCGTCGCGACCCGGCCAGGCCCGCCGCCACCAGCCCCGCCGCCGGCGTCGTCAGGACGCCCACCGCTGCCGACCGGGGCGGCCTGCCGGCCGTGACCGACGGCGAAGCGAGTTCATCGACGACGAACCCGCTCTGATGATGGAGCGCTGGCGGGCGCATCGCGATCAGCTTTTCAGATGATCACGATCCGACAACGAACGCGTGGCTGATCGCACGCCCGGCGGGGTGGGCCTGGTCCGCGTGTCCGCCGGAGGCCGCCGGCCTCAGCCCGGTACCGGCACCACCAGCCCCCACGCCCCCTCCCGCACCGTCCAGGTCCGTCTGCGCACCGGCCCCGACACCACCGCGTCCGCCCGGTAGCGGAAGTCCTCCCCCGTGACCGTCACCGTGCGGCCCCGGGCCAGCAGCGGGGTGGCCTCCGCGCCGGGTCCCGACAGCGGCCGCACCTCCACCTCGGCCAGCCCCGAGTCGCCCGGCGCGACCGACACCGCCTCCACCGGCTGGTCCAGGTCCACCACCGTCACCCCGTCGACCTCCACCCGCAGCCGCGAGGGCCCGGGTCCGGCGACGGCCACCGCCCGGGGCGGGCGGGCCACCAGGGTCCGCACCAGGGACTGGCAGGTCCGCAGCCAGTCGCGGCCCGCGCCCGCGCCGACCGGCGGCTCCTCCACGGCGGCCTGCCGGGGGACGAGCGGCGGGATGCGCAGCGCCCCCAGCACCACCCCGTCGCTGTCGTCGACGAGCAGGTCGAGACGCCGTTCGGCGCCGTCCAGCACCGCCCGGGCCGCCGCCACCGGCCCGGTCGGCACACCCAGCGACCGGGCCAGGGACACCACACCCCCGACCGGCACCGCCGACAGCACGCATCCGGCCAGTTCGCGCCGCCGGTGCAGTACGGTCACCGCCCGCATCAGCGCCCGGTCGTCACCGACCACCACCGGCCGCCGGGACCCGCGACGGGCGAGCGCTCGGGCGAATTCGTCCGGCCCGTCCGGCAGGCACACCTTGGTGGCCGCACCCGCGCTGAGCACGTCTTTCGCGATCCGTACGGACTCCCCGTCCGTCCGCCGGGCGGCCGGGTCGACGACCACCAGCAGCTGATCGGACGTCGGATATGTCGCCACCTCGGTCCTGCCTCGCTTCCTCGGGTAGCATCTTTGTGCAAGAGCCCCTTGCGCTATTGCGCCAGGGGCTTCGTCTATTCCGGGGCATCCGGTCCGACGGTTGTGCGGCCAACGACGGTCGCGCGGTGCACGCGGCGGTGAACCCGCGTACGCCCCTGACCCTGGACATGCCCCGCCCGGAAGGGGTGTACGCGCGTGCCCGCACTTGTGCTGCTCGGTGCTCAGTGGGGTGACGAGGGCAAGGGAAAGGCCACCGACCTGCTCGGCGGCTCCGTGGACTATGTGGTGCGTTACCAGGGCGGCAACAACGCCGGCCACACGGTCGTCGTCGGCGACCAGAAGTATGCACTGCACCTCCTCCCCTCCGGAATCCTGTCTCCCGGTTGTACGCCCGTCATCGGCAACGGCGTCGTCGTCGACCCGTCGGTCCTGCTCTCCGAGCTGAGCGGTCTGAACGAGCGCGGCGTCGACACGTCGAAGCTCCTGATCAGCGGAAACGCTCACATCATCACGCCGTACAACGTCACCGTCGACAAGGTGACGGAACGCTTCCTCGGCAAGCGCAAGATCGGCACCACCGGGCGCGGCATCGGCCCGACCTACGCGGACAAGATCAACCGCGTCGGCATCCGGGTCCAGGACCTGTACGACGAGTCGATCCTGACCCAGAAGGTCGAGGCGGCCCTCGAGGCCAAGAACCAGATCCTGACCAAGCTCTACAACCGCCGCGCGATCGCCGCCGGCCAGGTGGTCGAGGAACTGCTGGGCTACGCCGAACAGCTCAAGCCCTACGTCGCCGACACGGTGCTGGTCCTCAACCAGGCGCTGGAGGACGACAAGGTGGTCCTCTTCGAGGGCGGCCAGGGCACGCTGCTGGACATCGACCACGGCACGTACCCCTTCGTGACCTCCTCGAACCCGACGGCGGGCGGCGCCTGCACGGGTTCCGGCGTCGGCCCGACGAAGATCAGCCGGGTCATCGGCATCCTCAAGGCCTACACGACCCGCGTGGGCTCCGGTCCGTTCCCGACCGAGCTGTTCGACGAGGACGGCGAGGCGCTGCGCCGGATCGGCGGCGAGCGGGGCGTGACCACCGGCCGCGACCGCCGCTGCGGCTGGTTCGACGCGGTGATCGCCCGCTACGCCACCCGCGTCAACGGCCTCACCGACTTCTTCCTCACCAAGCTGGACGTCCTCACCGGCTGGGAGCAGATCCCGGTCTGCGTCGCCTACGAGATCGACGGCAAGCGCGTCGAGGAGCTCCCGTACTCCCAGACCGACTTCCACCACGCCAAGCCGGTCTACGAGTACCTGCCCGGCTGGCAGGAGGACATCACCAAGGCCAAGACCTTCGCCGACCTGCCGAAGAACGCCCAGGCCTACGTCAAGGCCCTGGAGGAGATGTCCGGCGCCCCGATCTCCGCGATCGGCGTCGGCCCGGGCCGCGACGAGACGATCGAGATCAACTCGTTCATCTAGTGCCGTAGTGCCGTAGTGCCGTAGTGCCGCTGCTCGTCGCGGCACCGGTCGGGCCCTGTCGTCGAACTTCCGTCGCCCGCCAGGAGGCGGGCGGGAGTCCGACGTCAGGACCCAGGACTCCGGACCTGCCGGGTGGACCGGGGGCCCCGGCTTCCCGGTCCGCCGGCACACCGGTCCGCCGGAACACCGGTCCGTCCCGCTTCCCGCGGCGGCCGTCGCCCTCGCGCGTCGGCCGCCGTTCGGCTGTACCGCCGGTCTCCGGCGATCGGCGGCCGTCCGGGCCGCCGGGGCGTCCTCCCGGCCGCCGGCCGCCGTACGTCGGCCGCGTTCCCCGCCGGCCGCCGCGCGACGACCGCGTTCCCCGACGGCCGCGGTGATCCCCCGGGAGGCCGCTCACGGGCCGCCCGGCGCCCGGCCCGTGCCGGGAGCCGTCAGCTGAAGACGATCATCGATCCCTGCGCCAGGCTCCGGGTCGCCGCCGCGTGCAGGCCCAGCCAGACGTGGCGCTCGCGGGCGAAGGGGCTGGGGTCGTAGGGGGCGGGGGCGGCCGGCTGCTCCAGTTCGGTGGGGGCGGCCGGGGGCGCCGGGGGAGCCGGCGGGTTGGCCGGGTCGATGCCGATGGCCGGGGCGACGTGCTCCAGCTCGCGCAGCAGCCCGTGGGAGGAGCCCAGCGGGCCGCCGCTCGCCAGGAGTTCGTCGTTGGACAGGGGGTGCGGGAAGTCCAGGGGGACGTAGGCGCCCGCGTGGTCGTAGTGCCAGACCAGGTGCGACTGCTGGGCCGTCGACTCGAACATCTCCAGCAACTGCTCGTAGTCGCCGCCGAGTTCGTCGACGGGGGTGAGCGGCAGACCGCAGAGCTGGAGGAGGTGGGCGCGGCGCAGGAAGTGCAGCGCGTCGTAGTCGAAGCCGGCCACCGGCGCGACGTCCCCGGACAGGCCCGGCATGTACTGGTACACCGGGACCGGGGGGAGCCCGTGCTCGGCGAGCGCCTTGTTGTACTGAGCGAGTTCCTCGGCGAACGGATTGTCGGGGGTGTGGCACAACACGTCGACGAGCGGTACCAGCCACAGGTCACAGGCCAAGGAGGGCTCCTCGCGTAGGCGGAGTGGAGTGCGTTCGGTGGGTCGGGCGGTGGGTCGCGGACCGCGGGCCGGGTGGCCGGGCGCGGTGGCCGGAGGAGTGTCCGGGGGAGAGTAGAGAGTAGTCGGTGGACCGTGCGTCGGCTCCCCCCGTGCAGGTCCCATACCCATACCCCGCCGGTCCACGTCCCCCGGCGCGCGACTGGCTCGTTCGGACCCGGTCTCGCGCGGCCGTTCGCCGTCGCGCGGCGGCCGCGTTCACGCGCCGGCCGGCCGGTCGGCCAGACCCAGGGAGTGCGCGTGGTGGGCGGCGATGATCGCGCGGGCGGTCGGTATGTCGCGCTGAGCCAGGGCGTCGACGAGTTCGGTGTGGCCGGACCACAGCAGGCCGCGCAGATCGCCGAGGCCGCGCAGGTGCTGCACCGCGTACACCCAGGACTGCACGCGCAGCCGGTGCAGGAAGTCGGCGAGGTAGGCGTTGCCGAACAGGGCGCTGAGTTCCCGCCAGAACCGCAGGTCGTAGCCGATCAACACGGTCAGGTCGCCCGCGGTGGCCGCGCGCTGGGCCTCCTCGCCGCGCCGCCGTACCCCGGCGAGGGTCGCGGCCGTCCACGGGTACAGCGGGGCGTGCGGGGCCGCCCTCCCGGCGGCGGGGCCGGCTCCGTCGGGTACCGCCGCGGTACCGGCCCCGGCTGCCGCGCCGACCGACCCGGCCCGTTCGGCCAGGGCGCGGAACATGCCGTCGGTGACCAGGCCGCGGGCCTCGATCATCTCCCGGAAGTCGGCCGGCGAGCACTGCTGCACGTGGAAGCCGCGGTGCTGGTCGGCCTCCAGCAGGCCCTGCGCGGACAGGTCCACCAGCGCCTCCCGCACGGGCGTCGCCGAGACCCCGTACTGCTCGGCGATCTCCTTGACCGTGAACTCCTGGCCCGGTTGCAGCCGCCCGGCCAGCACCTCGTCCCGGAGCGCGTCCGCGATCTGCTGGCGCAGGGTGCTGCGCGTCACGGCGCCGGGGCCGCTGGTGCCGGGCATGGTCGGAGCGTCTCCCTTACGCGCGCGAGTGGCGTGCTCGTACGTTTGTCTACGAGCACGCCACCTTACGCGTTCAGACACCGGCGCCCGCCGGGCCGCCCGGGCTACGCCGTGTGCTCGTCGGCCACCGACAGCGCCGCGTCGAGGGCCGCCAGGCCCTCCTTCAGCTCGGCCTCGCTCGCGTTGCACGGCGGGACGACGTGCGTGCGGTTCATGTTGATGAAGGGCCACAGGCCGTGCGCCTTGGCGGCGGCGCCGAACGCCGCCATGGGGGCGTTCGCCTCGCCGGCCGCGTTGTAGGGCACCAGCGGCTCACGGGTCTCGCGGTCCCGCACCAGTTCCAGGGCCCAGAACATGCCGACACCGCGCACCTCGCCGACGCTCGGGTGCCGTTCGGCCAGCTCGCGCAGGGCCGGCCCCACGACCTCGGCGCCGAGCCGGGCGGTCTGCTCGACGATGCCCTCCTCGGCCATCACGTTGATCGTCGCGACGGCGGCGGCGCACGCCAGCGGGTGCCCGGAGTACGTCAGTCCGCCGGGGTACGCCCGCTTGCCGAACGTCTCCGCGATCGCCCCGGAGATCGCGACCCCGCCGAGCGGCACGTACCCGGAGTTCACGCCCTTGGCGAAGGTCATCAGGTCCGGTACGACGCCGAACAGGTCCGCCGCGAACCACTCACCGGTCCGCCCGAACCCGGCCATGACCTCGTCCAGGATGAAGACGATCCCGTACTTGTCGCAGATCTCCCGCACTCCGGCGAGGTAGCCGGGCGGCGGCACCATGATCCCGGCCGTCCCCGGCACGGTCTCCAGGATGACCGCCGCGATCGTGGCGGGACCCTCGAAGACGATCGTCGTCTCCAGGTGCTCCAGCGCCCGCGCGCACTCCTGCTCCTCGGTCTCGGCGTAGAAGCGGGAGCGGTAGAGGAACGGCGTCCAGAAGTGGACGACGCCGGCCGCGCCGCCGTCGGATGCCCAGCGCCGGGGGTCGCCGGTGATGTTGACGGCCTGCTGGGTGCCGCCGTGGTAGGAGCGGTACGCCGACAGCACCTTGGGCCGCCCGGTGTGCAGCCGCGCCATCCGGACCGCGTGTTCGACGGCGTCGGCGCCGCCGTTGGTGAAGAAGATCTTGTCCAGGTCGCCGGGCGTCCGCTCCGCGATCAGCCGTGCCGCCTCCGAGCGCGCCTCGACGGCGAACGCCGGCGCGAACGTGGCCATGGTCGCGGCCTGTTCCTGGATCGCGGCGACCACCTTGGGGTGCTGGTAGCCGATGTTGGTGAAGACGAGCCCGCTGGTGAAGTCCAGGTAGCGCCTGCCGTCGTAGTCCCAGAAGTACGACCCTTCGGCGCCGGCCACCGCCGGCGGGTCGATGAGCTCCTGCGCGGACCAGGAGTGGAACACGTGCGCACGGTCGGCGGCCTTGACGGCGGCGCCGGCCTCGGGGTTCGGCTGGGGCGGCCGAGAGGGCTGAGGGGTCATACCGCGAGCCTAGGCGGCCGGGCGGCGGACACGGCATGGGCGTCCTGTCTGCCGACGCGTGGTTTCCGCGACATCCTGTCGGGGTGCGCCGTTACGGAACCGTAGACAGCGGGCCGCTCCGTGGCTCCCGGTCGCCGCACTATCCTGACCTGTCGTACAGGGGCGTATCGGGGGATATCGGGGGAGGCGGTTTCGGCCATGGAGAAGCTGGGGCCCGGTGATTCACCGGAGGCGTCCCCGGGCGTTCGGCTCCGCGGGAGCATGGGCGCCTACCGGCTGCTGACGCGGCTCGGGGCCGGCGGCATGGGGCAGGTGTACCTGGCCCGGTCGGACCGCGGACGGACGGTCGCGGTGAAGCTGGTGCGGCGGGAACTGGCGCAACAGGAGGAGTTCCGGGCGCGGTTCCGCCAGGAGGTGCGGGCCGCGCGGCGGGTCGGCGGGCACTGGACGGCGCCGGTGCTGGACGCGGACACCGAGGCCGCCGTTCCGTGGGTGGCCACCGGGTACGTCGCCGGACCCAGTCTCCGGCAGGTCGTCGGGCACGACCACGGCGCGCTGCCGGAGCGTTCGGTGCGCATCCTCGCCGCCGGGCTGGCCGGCGCGCTCAAGGACATCCACGCGGCCGGGCTCGTCCACCGCGACCTCAAGCCCTCCAACGTGCTGGTCACGATCGACGGCCCGCGGGTCATCGACTTCGGCATCGCGCGGGCGCTGGAGACCGTCACGGACGGCGGGCTCACCCGGACCGGCGCGCTGGTCGGCTCGCCCGGCTTCATGGCGCCCGAGCAGGTGCGCGGCGAACGGGTCACGCCCGCCTGCGACGTCTTCTGCCTCGGCTCGGTGCTCGCCTACGCGGCGACCGGCACGCTGCCCTTCGGCGGTGCCGACAGCGGTGCGCACGCGCTGATGTACCGCATCGCCGAGGACGAACCCGATCTGTCGGCGCTGCCCGAGGGCATCGCCGACCTGGTCCGCGACTGTCTGCGCAAGGACCCGGCGGCCCGGCCCGACCTGGACCGGATCATCCGGCTCACGGGCGCCGAGGACACGGTGGCCGACGGCCGCTTCCGCGACCCGTGGCTGCCCGGCGCCCTGGTCGCCCAGCTCGGACGGCACGCGGTCCGGCTGCTGGACGTGGAGAACCCGGAGGAGGAGCACGAGGCGCCGGGGGCGGGGGAGTGGGCCGCGGCCGCGACGGCGGGTGCCGCAGACCCGATCCGGAAGCCGCCGGCGGCGCCGGCGCCCCCGCCCGGGGCGCCCGCGGCCGGGTCCGAGATGCGGGAGACCCCCGCGGATCAGCCCGCGGCCGGGTCCGAGATGCGAGAGGCCCCGGGGGAACAGCCCGCGGCCGGGTTCGCGGTGCGGGGGACCCCCGCGGATCAGCCCGCGGCCGGTTCCGCCGCTCCGTTCGCTCCGTTCGCTCCGTCCGGTTCGCCCACGACCGGCCCGGACGGGGCGGCCACCGCCGAGGGCCGGGGGCCCGCCGGGTCCCCCGAGCCCCCCGCCGGGCAACCCGCGGCTGCCCCGGGTGCCTCCGCGGCCGTCCCCGGGGTCCCCGGGGCGACCCCGGGTCCCTCCGCGGCCACCCCGGGAGCCCCCGAGGCGGCCGTAGCCTGCGACGCGGGGCCGCGGGTCCCGGCGATGCCTCCGGCCGCCCCCGGCGTCCCCGCCGCGGGCGGTACGCCCCCGCCCTCCCCCGAGCACGCTCCGGCCGACGTGTCCGCTTTCGCCCCCGGCTCCACCCCGCCGCCTCCCGGGCAGCCGGGCGGTGCCGGGCACACGCCGGTCGACCACCTGCCCACCCTGGTCGCGGGCCAGACGCCCCCGCCGGGCCCGGCGCCCGCCCACCCGGCCCACGGCTACCCGCAGGAGCACCCCCGTCCCGCCGCCCCCGCCGGACCGCCGCGGCCGGGCGGCGGCTGGGCCGGGCCGCCCGGCGCGGCGGCGCACCCCTGGTACGGCGGCGGCCCCGGCGCGACCCCGCCCTACGGGCCGCCGCCGCCCGACGTCACCCCGCCGTACGGCCCGGGCCCCCTCCCGCCGTACGCGCCGCGCCGGGGCGGCCGTTCCACGGCGGCGCTGATCGCTGTGGCACTCGTCGTCGCGCTCGCCGCGGGCGGCTCGGTGTACGCCCTGATGCGGGGCGCCGGCGGCGACGACAAGGGCAGCGGCCCCGGCCCCGTGCCGAGCGTCACCACGTCCGCCACGACCGGTCCCGGCGACTCCACCGGCGCCGGCCCCGAACCGGCGGCCTCGTCCCCGGACGCGTCGTCCCCGGCGGACGGCGTGATCCCGGCCGGCTACCTCGGCACCTGGCTGGGCAACATCGACAACAAGTACGGCGCCAACCCCCGCCGGCTCACCATCAGCCAGGGCGAGGTCGGCGACACGGTGCTCACGCTCGTCGCCGACGGCACCAACCTGGACGGCGACCCCTACCACTGCGTCTTCGAGGCCGCGCTCACCCGAAGCCCCGGAGCGGACGGCCCGTTGGAGATCGGACCGTCCAGCGTCACGGTCGGCCGGGACAGCGAGTCCTGCAACCCGGGCGCGGCCACCGAGATCACGCTCCTCCCGGACGGCGGCCTCGAGCGCGTGAACCACACGACCGGCGACAAGCTGACGTACACCAGGCGTTGACCGTCGGCGCCCCCGACTCCCTTCTCCCACCCGCCCGTTGAACTTCCGCTCGATTTCATCCGACGGCACCGGAAGGACCGTCCGCGCGGCCGTACGGTGACCCCCACGATCCGGCCAGGGGAACCGGAAGGGCGGGCACCCGGATGGAATGGCTGAGCGCGGAGAACGTCGTGGCCGTGGGGACGGCGGTGCTCGGCATCGCCGCGTCCGGTCTGATGCTCTGGTACGAGCGCAGGGTGCCGCGCCGCAAACGGCTCGGGTACCGCGTGCAGATGGACAACCCGATCGGCGACGACGTCCGGTCGGGCCGGTCGAACAGCCGCCTGGGCCTGTTCGACGAGAACCCGGACATGGCGGACGCGACGCTCGTGCTGCTGCGCATAGAGAACGACGGCTCGCAGGGCATCGACCGGGACGACTACACCGGCCCCGAACGCCACGGCCTGACCGCCGTCTTCACCGACCGCACCATCCGCGGGGTGTCGGTCACCCAGCCGACCGACGCCGACCACCTCATGGACCACTTCACCGCGGACCGGGGCTTCGGCTACGAGGGCAACCGGCTGCACATCCCGCGCGTCCCGCTCAACCGCGGCGACCACTTCAAGCTGCTGGTCCTGCTGTCCGGCGGGGACGTGGGCCGCGGGATAAGACTGACCGGCGGCATCCGGGAGGGGGAGGTGCACCCCAACCGCAGCGCCGCCCCCGACGACAAGCCGCCCCTGTTCAGCCGGGCCGCCCGCACGATCACGGTCATGCTGACGGTGTGCGTGGTGACGCTGGCGGCGATCGTCGTCGTGCGCGACGACGACCCGCCCCCGGTCGGCTGCGAGCGGGGCAGGCTCACCCTGATCGGCTCGACGGCCTTCGAGCCCGTACTGCGGGAGGCGGCGCGGAAGTACGAACGGGACTGCGAGGGCGCCCGGGTCACCGTGGACCCGCACGGCTCGGCGGCCGGTATCCGGGAGCTGGCGGCGGCCGGCGCCCGCGCCGGGAAGGGCTCCCCGGCGGTCGTCGCCCTGTCGGACGGCCCCAAGCCGGCCGGCCTGCCCCAGCTCCGGGAGAACAGGGTGGCGGTGTCGGTGTTCGCGCTGGTCGTCAATGACGCCGTGCCCCTGCGGAACCTGTCCACGGCCGACGTACGGCGCCTGTACCGGGGCGAGATCACCGACTGGCGGCGGCTGGGCGGCCCGGCCCTGCCGGTCGTCCTGGTCAGCCGGGACTCCGGCTCGGGCACCCGGCAGGTGTTCCAGCGGCGGGTCCTGGGCGGCCGGGGCGAGATCGCCGCCTCGTCGGTGGACTGCGTCGCCAAGGACGACGTCACGGCCCCGGTGGTCCGCTGCGAGCTCGACTCGACGGACCAGGTGCTGGCCCAGGTGGCCGGGACCAGGGGCGCGATCGGCTACAGCGAGCTCAACCTGGCGTCCGGGACGAAGGGCGTCCACCGGCTCGACCTCGACGGCGAGAGCGCCTCGGTGGACGCGATCGAGCACGGCACGAGCGCGTACCCGTACCGCGAGATCGAGTACGCCTACACCTACGGCCGCCCGCCCGCGGACTCCCTGGCCTCCAGCTTCCTCACCTATCTCACCCGCGGGAACGGCCAGGACGTCATCCGCACCCACGGCCATGTGCCGTGCTGGACCCCGGAGGGGATGAAGCTCTGCGCGTGAGGGGCGGCCCCCTCACCTGGGCTCGGGCGGGCGCTGCCGGGGCATGTTGGGCCGCGCGCCCCCCGGCGGCAGCGGAAGCCGGCCCTGCGCGCCGCCGACGTCCGGCCGACCGCTCCCCGGCACGGCCGACTGCAGGCCCATCGGCGCCGGCCCGACGCGGAACTCCACCATCCAGTCGGCGGTCTCCGTGCGCACCAGCTCGGTCACGTCCTCCGAGAACCGCCGCAGCACCGTCAGACACCGCTCGGCGGCCTCGCCGGCCGTGCCCTCGGCGGGCCCCAGGACCTCCCGCACGTTCTCCGAGGCCCAGTCGAACTGGAGCAGCTGCAACCGGCGCTGCACCGCCTGCGCGGTCGCCACGTCCCTCATCCAGCCCGAGGTCACCCCGAAGTACCGGTCGGTCCCGACACAGGCCACGGAGAGCAGCAGCGCCAGATACCCCCACGGCGCGGCCCCGGCCAGCACCCCGGTCAGGTCCAGCAGCGGCAGCGCCGCCCCGGCCACCGCCCCCGTCGCGGCCCCGCACCGCAGCGCCCGCGCCCCCCGCCGCTTCCACACCCGCTCCGCCAGGTACCAGGCCGCGGTCTGCAGCGCGCCCCGCTCCACCCACCGGTACAGGTCGTCCAGCCGCTGGGCGGGCTCGCCCCAGTCGCCGAGCGGGAACGGCCGCCCGGTCAGATCACCCGGCCGCAGCCCGGCCGCCCCGTCGCCCCGCCCGTCCCGAGGCGGACGCTCGGGCTGCATCTCCGGCTGTCCCACGGCACTCCCTACTGATCACGGTCCGTGACGCCGGCACGCGCTGGCGCGGCACGTGCCGCCGTGCCGGACCCCTTCCTACCCCCCAATGGGTGGTGAAGATCCGGGAAGGACCGCTTTTCCGCCCGTAAGAGGGCCTGTGTCCAGGGGAGGACGCACGGGTGGCTCACTCGAAAGAGTGGCGGGGCACTGCCTGCCCGGACCACGTAGGCTCGTGCCAGCGGGGAATCTCCCAGACGGCCCCCGCTCGGACAGCCGTACGAAAGCAGGAGCCGATCGTGATTCCCGGTGGTGGCCAGCCCAACATGCAGCAGCTGCTCCAGCAGGCCCAGAAGATGCAGCAGGACCTGCAGCGGGCCCAGGAGGAACTGGCGCGGACCGAGGTCGACGGGCAGTCCGGCGGGGGTCTGGTGAAGGCCACCGTCACCGGCGCCGGCGAGCTGCGCGCGCTGAAGATCGACCCGAAGGCGGTCGACCCGGAGGACACCGAGACCCTCGCCGATCTGATCGTCGCCGCGGTGCAGGCGGCCAACGAGAACGCCCAGACCCTCCAGCAGCAGAAGCTCGGCCCGCTGGCCCAGGGACTCGGCGGCGGCAGCGGCATCCCCGGGCTGCCTTTCTAGCGGGCCCCGGGGCAACTACCGTACGTACCGAAGCACGAAGCGACACCCGGGAAGGACGGCCATCCGGTGTACGAAGGCGTGGTCCAGGACCTCATCGACGAGCTCGGGCGACTGCCCGGCGTCGGTCCCAAGAGCGCGCAGCGGATCGCCTTCCACATCCTGCAGGCGGAACCGACGGACGTGCGGCGGCTCGCCCAGGCCCTGCTGGAGGTGAAGGCGAAGGTCCGCTTCTGCGCGACGTGCGGCAACGTGGCGCAGGAGGAGCTGTGCGGGATCTGCCGCGACAGCCGCCGCGACCTGTCCGTCATCTGCGTGGTCGAGGAGCCGAAGGACGTCGTCGCCATCGAGCGCACCCGCGAGTTCCGCGGCCGTTACCACGTGCTCGGCGGCGCGATCAGCCCGATCGAGGGCGTGGGCCCGGACGACCTGCGGATACGGGAGCTGCTGGCCCGCCTGGCGGACGGCACGGTCACCGAGCTGATCCTGGCCACGGACCCGAACCTCGAGGGCGAGGCGACGGCGACGTACCTCGCCCGCATGATCAAGCCCATGGGCCTGAAGGTCACCCGCCTGGCCAGCGGCCTCCCGGTGGGTGGCGACCTGGAGTACGCGGACGAGGTCACACTCGGCCGAGCCTTCGAGGGGAGACGACTCCTAGATGTCTGACGCCACGCTGCACGCGGCCGGGCACGACCCGGACGACTTCGCGGTCCAGATCGCCGATCAGGTCGAGAGCTTCCTGGTCGCGGTGACCGAGGTCGCCAAGGGTGACGAGCCCGACTCGGCGGTGCCCTTCCTCCTGCTGGAGGTCTCCCAGCTGCTGCTGGCCGGCGGCCGGCTCGGCGCGCACGAGGACATCCTCCCGGACGAGCGGTACGAGCCCGACTCCGGGCCCGAACAGGACGTCGACATCCTCCGCGAGAACCTGGCCCGGCTGCTGGAGCCGATCGACGTCTACTCCGAGGTCTTCGACCCCTACGAGCCGCGCCGGGCGCCGGTCCCGGCCCGGATCTCCGACGACCTGGCGGACGTCGTCGCCGACCTGCGCCACGGCATGGCCCACTACCGTGCCGGCCGCACCACCGAGGCCCTGTGGTGGTGGCAGTTCTCCTACTTCTCCAACTGGGGCGGCACGGCCTCCGCGGCGCTGCGCGCCCTGCAGTCCCTGGTCGCCCACGTCCGTCTCAACCAGCCCCTGGCGGAGCTGGACGGCCTGGACACCGACCAGGGCATGGGCGACGAGACCCTGGAGTTCGAGGCCGGCAAGGTCATGGCGGAGGAGATCGCGGGGCCGCTGGGGCTGCACGGGGCGAACTGAGGCGTCCGGTGACGCTGTGACGCCGCCCACGTTCCGAGTGCCGTTCCGCCGCCTGGGCATGAGCCGTCCTGAGGAACGGGCGTCCGGCATCTCACGATGCGACATCGCGAAGGGGCGATTTCGGACGCTCGATAGACTGAGCCGACCGCACCGCATATGTGTATGTGCGATGGACACGGACTGAGCGAGGAGCGCACGTGGGCCTTGTCGTGCAGAAGTACGGAGGCTCCTCCGTAGCCGATGCCGAGGGCATCAAGCGCGTCGCCAAGCGAATCGTGGAAGCGAAGAAGAACGGCAACGATGTTGTCGTCGTCGTTTCCGCGATGGGCGACACGACGGACGAGTTGATCGATCTCGCCGAGCAGGTTTCCCCGATGCCTGCCGGGCGCGAGCTCGACATGCTGCTGACCGCCGGGGAGCGGATCTCCATGGCCCTGCTGGCCATGGCGATCAAGAACCTGGGCCACAAGGCCCAGTCGTTCACCGGCAGCCAGGCAGGTGTCATCACCGACTCGGTCCACAACAAAGCCCGGATCATCGATGTCACGCCGGGCCGCATCCGGACCGCGCTGGACGAGGGCAACATCGCCATCGTCGCCGGCTTCCAGGGCGTCAGCCAGGACAAGAAGGACATCACCACGCTCGGCCGCGGCGGCTCCGACACCACGGCGGTGGCGCTCGCCGCCGCCCTCGACGCCGAGGTGTGCGAGATCTACACCGACGTCGACGGCGTGTTCACCGCCGACCCGCGTGTGGTGAAGAAGGCCCGGAAGATCGACTGGATCTCGTTCGAGGACATGCTCGAACTGGCCGCGTCCGGGTCCAAGGTGCTGCTCCACCGCTGCGTGGAGTACGCCCGGCGGTACAACATCCCGATCCACGTCCGCTCCTCCTTCAGCGGGCTGCAGGGCACGTGGGTCAGCAGCGAGCCGATCGAGCAAGGGGACAAGCAGGTGGAGCAGGCCATCATCTCCGGTGTCGCGCACGACACCTCCGAGGCCAAGATCACGGTCGTCGGCGTGCCCGACAAGCCGGGCGAGGCCGCCTCCATCTTCCGTACGATCGCCAATGCCGAGATCAACATCGACATGGTCGTGCAGAACGTGTCCGCCGCCTCCACCGGCCTGACGGACATCTCCTTCACGCTGCCCAAGGCCGAGGGCCGCAAGGCCATCGACGCGCTGGAGAAGAACCGCTCCGGCATCGGCTTCGACTCCCTGCGCTACGACGACCAGATCGGCAAGATCTCGCTGGTCGGCGCCGGTATGAAGACCAACCCCGGCGTCACGGCGGACTTCTTCACCGCGCTGTCGGACGCCGGCGTGAACATCGAGCTCATCTCGACCTCCGAGATCCGCATCTCGGTCGTCACCCGCAAGGACGACGTGGCGGAGGCCGTCCGCGCCGTGCACAGCGCCTTCGGGCTCGACTCCGACAGCGACGAGGCCGTCGTCTACGGCGGCACCGGGCGATGACCGTCACCGGGCGGCGGGCGACCGCCGCCCCCTGCCGCGGAGGCGTGACGCGATGACCGCCCGACCGACGCTCGCGGTCGTGGGAGCGACCGGGGCCGTCGGCACGGTGCTGCTCCGGATCCTGTCCCAGCGCGCGGACGTCTGGGGCGACATCCGCCTGATCGCCTCACCGCGCTCGGCCGGCCGCAAGCTGGCCGTGCGCGGCGAGGAGGTCGAGGTCCTCGCGCTCGCGGAGGAGGCGTTCGACGGGGTGGACATCGCCCTGTTCGCCGTCCCCGACGAGATCGCCGCGCAGTGGGCGCCCGTCGCGGTGGCCAGGGGCGCGGTCGTCGTCGACGACTCCGGGGCCTTCCGCACCGACCCCGAGGTCCCGCTGGTCGTCCCCGAGGTCAACGCGCACGCGGCGCGGCGCCGGCCCCGCGGGATCGTCTCCAGTCCCGACTGCACCACCCTCACCATGATCGTGGCGCTGGGCGCGCTGCACTCCGCCTTCGGGCTGCGCGAGCTGGTCGTCTCCTCGTACCAGGCGGTGAGCGGCGCCGGGCGCGCGGGTGTGGAGACGCTGCGCCGGCAACTGTCCCAGGTGGCCGGCACCGAACTCGGCACCAGCCCCGGCGACGTACGGCGGGCCGTGGGGGACGGCACGGGCCCGTTCCCGGACCCGGTGGCGCTCAACGTGGTGCCGTGGGCCGGGTCGCTGTGCGACGAGGGCTGGTCGTCGGAGGAGATGCGGGTGCGGGAGGAGACCCGCAAGATCCTCGGGCTGTCCCGGCTGCCGGTCGCGGTGACCTGCGTACGGGTCCCCGTGATCACCACACACTCCCTCACCGTGCACGCCCGGTTCGAGGGCGAGGTCACCGTGGACCGGGCGCGCGAGATCATCGCCACCGCCCCCGGTGTGGTGCTGTGCGACGACCCGGCCACGGGCGAGTTCCCCACGCCCGCCGACGTGGTGGGCACCGACCCGACCTGGGTGGGCCGGGTACGGCGGGCGCTCGACGACCCCACGGCGCTCGAACTCTTCGTCTGCGGCGACAACCTGCGCAAGGGCGCCGCCCTCAACGCCGCGCAGATCGCGGAACTGATCGCGGCCGAGACCGACTGAGCGAGGCCCGCCCGAGGGGCGCGGTTCTCCGGCCGGGGCGAATCCGGTGAGCGCGGTGCGGTGGGTCACCGCCCGGCCGGTCGGCGCCCCGGCGGATCGCCGTCCGGCCGTGCCCGGCGGGTCGCTGTCCGGGTGTGCCCGGCGGGGCGCCGTCCCGCCGTGCCGGGCGGCGACGAAACGGGAAAAGCCCTGGCCAAAGCCTGGTCCCTTTGTAGGATCTGTGTAAGAGAATGTGGTCGGGCCAATGGTTCCTGCCACTTGAACCGAGCTGCCTCGGCGTCCGAAGATTCTTCTCCCCGCCCTCCGCAACCGCGCGGACGGCGGGGAGCGTCTATGCGGTCGCCCTGGCGGGGGGCGTGGGGACGCTGCGGGGGCGTGCGGTGGGAGCGCCCCGGTCAGCACAACGACACAGGGGAAGAGCGGGACGCATGAGGGCATGTGGGGTACCGTCCGAGGCGCCGCCTGACGCGAGAACGTCGCCGGCCGTGCCGCCGGGCGCGAAAGTGACGCCCGGCACGTACAACCCCCGAGGGGGTGGACGTGTCCAACTGGCGTGGCAGAGGTACTCGACTTCGTCCCCCGGCTCCTTGAGCAGGGGGTACCCCCGGCGGCAGCGGCCGGCGGCACCGTGCTGCGCCCGCCCCGCGCGGCGCTCCGGCCGCGCATGCCCGGCTCGCCCGGCGGCATGCCGGTGATCGCCCCCATGCCCACCGCGCGGCCCGCCCGCATACCGAACCAGCGTGACGGCGCCGCCGACGGCGCCGTCGCGGCCGGCACCACCGTCGACCATCTCACCGAGACCTATCGCGCCCACTACCGCTCGCTGCTGGGTCTGGCCGCGCTGCTCCTCGACGACACCGCCTCCTGCGAGGACGTCGTGCAGGAGGCGTTCATCCGCGTCCACTCGGCCCGCAAGCGCGTCCGGGACCCGGAGAAGACGCTCGCCTACCTGAGGCAGACGGTCGTCAACCTCTCGCGGTCCGCGCTGCGCCGCCGCATCCTCGGTCTGAAGCTGCTGTCCAAGCCGATGCCGGACATGGCCAGCGCCGAGGAGGGCGCCTACGACCAGTTGGAGCGCGACTCCCTGATCAAGGCGATGAAGGGCCTCCAGCGCCGCCAGCGCGAGGTGCTGGTGCTGCGCTACTTCGCGGACATGACCGAGGCGCAGGTCGCCGAGACCCTCGGGATATCGCTCGGTTCGGTCAAGGCGTACGGTTCGCGCGGGATCGCGGCACTCCGGGTCGCGATGGGGGCGCGGGCATGAGGGAGGACGCCGAGGGGCGCGACTCGCACGAGCGCCACGAGCCCTACGCGTGGCACGAGCCGACGCGGCCGCAGGGGCAACAGGACACGCCGACGCACGCTGGGAACGGAACCGTGAAGAACAGCCCCGACGAAGAGGGGCCCGAGGGGCTCGACTCGGACGAGCTGGAACTGCGCCGGCTGCTGCGCCGGGCGGTCGAGGACATGGAGCCGCGTGACGGCACGCTGGACCACCTGCGGCACGCGGTCCCGGCGCGACGGGCCCGCAAGCGGCAGGCCGTGGTCGGCATGGCCGCCGCCGCCCTGTTCATCGGCACCGCCATCCCCGCCCTGGTGCACGTCTCCAACGCCACCGGCTCCGACGCCGACCCGGCCATCGCCGGCCAGGCCTCGCAGGCCCAGGGCGGCACCGGCCAGGGCAAGAGCCCGGACAGCCCGTCCAGCACCTCGGGCGACTCGCCCGGCAAGGCCCCCGGCCCGGGCCGGAGCGGCACGAAGAACGACCCCGGGGGCGGCCCGAGCACCGTGCCGGGCGGCGACTCCACCAGCGCCGGTACGGCCGGCCCCTCCGCGTCCGCCGACACCGGCGTCCCGGTGTGCACGGGCTCCCAGCTGGGCTCCGCCACCGGCACGGTCGGCGCACCCGACTCGGCCGGCGTCGTCTACGGCACCTTCCACGTCACCAACGTCTCCACCGGAAGCTGCACCGTCGGCGGCTTGGGCACGGTGACCGCGCTCGCGCAGGGCGCGGCCGACGCGAAGCGGATCCAGGTGGTCCAGCACACCTCCGGCGACGCGGCGCCCGGTCTGCCCGATCCCTCCACCGAGGCCCCCGGACTGGTCCTGACGCCGGGCGCGGCGTACGAGGTGAAGTTCGCCTGGGTGCCCTCGGCGACCTGTCCCACCGGCGGTGGCGGGGGCGGCAGCGCGGACGGCGGCACCGAGACCGGCGGCCCGTCCCCCGACCCGTCCCCCAGCCAGCCCGCGAGCGGGACGAGCAGCACGAGCACGGGCGCCGACACCGGCACCACGACCCAGCTCGTCAGGGAGGACGGCGGCCCGGCCGACGGCAGCGTGGCGGTCTCCCACACCCCGGAGGCGGGCTCGCCCGCGGTCACGGCCACCGTGCCGGACGCGTGCACGGGAACGATCTACCACACCGGGGTGCTGACGCCGTCGTAGCGCTCGCGGGGCTCGTACCGGGGCCGCGGGGCGCGTGCGACCCGCCCCGCGGACCGGGACGGGCGGTTCGGGGTCGCGCGGACGGTCCCGTGCCACTGCCCGTCGGCCCGGCCGTGGCACCCCCGTACGGGCCGGGCCGGGCCGGTGCTGTCTGGGGAGGGACCCGTACGGGGCCGGGCCGGTGAGGCGTTGGGCAGAGGTCAGACCGCCGCGACCGGCTCCTGCTCCTCCGGGGCCAGTCCCAGCTCGGCGTCCCGTGCGGCCTCCACCTCGCGGCGCACCAGCCGGAACCACATGAAGACCACGAAGCCGGCGAAGACGAACCACTCACCGGTGTAGCCGAGGTTCTGGAACGCCTTCAGGTCCAGTCCCGAGCCGTTCGGCGCCTTCACCGGCACCGCCTTCATCCCGGAGTCGCCCGTGTTGAGCGTCACCCACGCGTCGTACACGTCGTACGGCACCAGGTTGACCAGCGAGGCCGCGCTGATGGCGCCGGTCTGTCCGGCGGGCAGCCCGCCCTGGGCGCTGACCCCGTTGTCACCGGGCGTCTCGGAGGCCTGCAGCGCACCGGTGACGGTGACCTCGCCGGTGGGCGGCGCGGGGGCCTTCGCCTGGTCCGCGGTGCCCGGCAGCCAGCCCCGTACGACCGGCAGCGCCTTGCCGGAACCGGTCCGCAGCAGGCTCAGCACGTAGTAGCCCCGCTTGCCGTCCAGCTCGCGGTCCGGGACCAGCAACTGCTTGCCGTACCGGCCGGTCGCGGTGGTCTGCATGCCGGAGGTCCGCTTGTCGACGGGCAGCAGCCCGTCCAACGGACGCGGGGCCTCCTTGCGGTACGAGGCGGCCTGTTCCGCCGCGTTCCGGTGGTCCTCGACGCGCGCGTCGAACCGGCTCAGCTGCCAGGACCCCATGAAGACGCAGAAGGGGATGGCGAACAGCACGAAGACGTTGATGCCCCACCAGCGAGGTGTCAGCAGAAACCGGTACACGCGACCAACGGTACGGCCCCGCCGGTCGTGTCCCGGTCGCGGGGTCGGAGTTTTCCACAGGCGAGTTGTCCACAGGCTGGGGAACCGATCGGCGCTTTGTCGGCCCGTCCGGGCACTATGGGGCCATGACTGAGAGCAACGGGTCCGACAACCCGCTGGCCCCGCGGGGACCGATCGAGGAGATGCCGGACTGGGAGAAGCGCTTCCGGGCGCCCCGGGTCTCACTGCCCGACTGGGCGGAGGAAGCGCCGGAACGCTCCTTGTTCGTGTCGAACGCGACAGGGACGTACGAGCTGTACGCGTGGGACCGGGCGGGCGGCGGGCAGCGCCAGGCGACGGACCGGCCGAACGGCACGACGGACGGCGTGCTCTCCCCGGACGGCGAGTGGATCTGGTGGTTCGACGACAAGGACGGCGACGAGTTCGGCGTCTGGCGCCGCCAGCCGTTCGCCGGCGGACCGGACGAGGCCGCGGTGCCCGGCCTGGAGCCGTCGTACCCGGCGGGCCTCGCGCTAGGCCGCGACGGGCGCACGGCGGTGGTGGGCCGCTCGACGGACGAGGACGGCACGACGATCCACCTCGCGCGCCCGGGATCGGGCGAGGAACCGGTGGAGATCTACCGCCACCGTGAGTCGGCGGGCGTCGGCGACCTCTCCCACGACGGCACGCTGATCGCCGTCGAACACACCGAGCACGGCGACGCGATGCACTCCGCGCTGCGGGTGCTGCGCCCGGACGGCACGACGGTCGCCGAGCTGGACGACACCAAGGGCGGGACGGTCGAGCTGGGCCTGGAGGTGCTGGGCTTCGCCCCGGTCGCCGGGGACACCCGGCTGCTCGTCGCCCACCAGCGGGGCGGCCGCTGGGAGCCGCTGGTCTGGGACGTGGAGACGGGCGAGGAGACCGACCTGGCGCTGGACCTGCCCGGTGACGTCAGCGCGGAGTGGTACCCGGACGGCAGCGGCCTCCTCGTCGCGCACGGCTTCGAGGCCCGCAGCGAGCTGTTCCGCTACGACCTGGCGACCCGCGAGCTGACGAAGGTCCCCACTCCGCCCGGCACGGTCTCCGGGGCGACGGCCCGGCCGGACGGCAGCGTCGAGTACCTGTGGTCCTCGGCGGCCGAGCCGTCGGCGGTCCGCTCCACCAGCGGCGGAGTGGTCCTGGACCCGCCCGGCATGAGGTCCCCGGGCTCGGTCCCGGTGGAGGACGTGTGGGTGGACGGTCCCGGCGGCCGCATCCACGCCCTGGTCCAGAAGCCGGCGGGCGCCGAGGGCCCGCTGCCCACGGTCTTCGACATCCACGGCGGCCCCACCTGGCACGACAGCGACTCCTTCGCCGCGGGCCCGGCCGCCTGGGTCGACCACGGTTACGCGGTGGTCCGCGTCAACTACCGGGGTTCCACGGGCTACGGCCGGGAGTGGACGGACGCGCTCAAGCACCGGGTGGGTCTGATCGAGCTGGAGGACATCGCCGCGGTCCGTGACTGGGCGATCGACTCCGGCCTCGCGGACCCCGGCCGCCTGATCCTCTCCGGTGGCTCCTGGGGCGGCTACCTCACCCTGCTCGGCCTGGGCACCCAGCCGGACGCGTGGGCGCTGGGCATCGCGGTGGTCCCGGTGGCCGACTACGTCACGGCGTACCACGACGAGATGGAAGCCCTGAAGGCGATGGACCGCACCCTGCTGGGCGGCACCCCGGAGGAGGTCCCCGAGCGCTTCGAGGCGTCCTCGCCGCTGACCTACGTGGACCGGGTCAAGGCCCCGGTCTACATCTCCGCCGGCGTCAACGACCCCCGCTGCCCCATCCGCCAGATCGACAACTACGTCAAACGCCTCGAGGCCCGCGGCGCGGTCCACGAGGTCTACCGCTACGACGCCGGCCACGGCTCCCTGGTGGTCGACGAACGGATCAAGCAGACGCAGCTGGAACTGTCCTTCGCTCGACGCCACCTGCCGAAGTAGACGCATCGGACGAGTCAGGCCAAGTAGAGGAACGGACGACCGGGTGCGGGGCGGGGCTGCGCGGGCGCCGGGGCGCGGCCTCCGCCGGAGCCGCGGAGGCGGAGCCCCCGCCGGGATCCGGAGGCGGAGTTCCGGTGGGATCCGGAGGCGGAGTTCCGGTGGGATCCGGAGGCGGAGTTCCGGTGGCCTCGGGAAGGAGCGACATCCCCTCCGGGACGGGGACGGGGACGGGCGGGCAAGCGCGGCGGCAGCGGCTGAACCTCTGGCCCGTACCCCCACCTGGCCCGCACCCGACCGGCCCCCTCGTCGCACACCCGATCGGCCCTCTCACCGCACACCCGACTGGCTCTCCCGCCCCGCACCCGGCCGGCCCCCTCACTCCCCACCCGACCAGCCCTCCGACCCCCGCACCCACCAGCCCCTCACCGTCTACGCGTCCCACCAGCCCCTTGCGCCACCCCTTCCGAGCCGGCCACCGGCCCCCGCAGTCGCCAGCCCCTTACGCCTCCGCACCCGACCAAACCCCGATCCCCGCACCCCACCAACCCCGCACCCAGCCCCTCACGCCCCCGAGCCCTCCCGGCCGCGCCGCCCCAGCAGCTCCGCCAGCCCCCGCCGGGTCGCCGCCAGCACCACCCGGTCCTCCTTGCCCAGGACATAGGTCTCGGGCGGGTTCCACACCGGCCCGGACCCGGCCCCGGGACCGGACCCACCCCCGGACCCGGCCCCCCGCCCCGCGTCCTCGGCCGCCTCCTGCGCCGCCGGCTCCCGCCGCTGCCGCGCCGTCATGCCCGTGTCCAGGGCCAGCACCCGCCAGTACCCCGCCCGGAAGGCCTCCGCGACCGTCCGTCCCTCCAACTGCGGATGCCCGTCCACGTCCACCGACGCGAACAGCAGCACCCGCCGCTCCACCGGGATCGCCCCCAGGATCTGCCGCCCGAACATCGCCCCGGCGAACGCGGGCGCCGCCAAGTGCGACACGCTCCGGCTCCGCGTCAGCGCGCGGGGGTGCGCCGCCCGCAGGGTCCGGTACACCGCGGTGGCGAAGTCGTCGTCGTACAGCCGCAGCACCACCCGCAGGTCGGGCCGCACGGACCGGGCGTACAGCACGGCCTCCAGGTTCGTCGTGTCCGAGCTCGTCACCGCGAGCAGCGCGTGCGCGCGGTGGATCTTCGCCGCCTCCAGCACACCCTCCTGCGTGACGTCCCCGAGCACCACCGGCACCCGCAGCCGCCGCGCCGTCGCCAGCCCCCGCGCCTCCGGGCCGGACTCCACGCACACCACCGGGATCTGCAGTTCCCGCAGCCGCGTCAGCACCCGGGTGCCGATCTTGCCCAGCCCCAGCAGCACCACGTGCCCGCCGAGCCCGCGCGGCGGCTTGCGCAGCGCGGACGCCGACCGGAACGTCCCCAGCGCCTCCAGCACCGCCGCCAGCAGCACCGGGAGCAGCAGCAACCCGACGAGCCCGGACAGGAGTTGCAGGATCTGCCGGCCGAGCGACTCGCCCAGCGCGGGGTCGTCGATGGCGAACAGGTCGAGCAGCGTCAGATAGAGGGCGCCCAGCGGATGCACCCCGGTCACCAGCCACAACGCCACCGCGAGCGCGAACACGCACCCCACCAGGCCCGCCAGCGACCACCGCAGCCGCCGCGAGAACAACGACGTCAGCGCCGGTACGACATCACCCCCGCGCCCCGCCGGCAGGGCCGGACCGGCGGCGTACGCCACCTGCTCCAGCACCACGGTCCCGCGCCCGGGCGCCGCGCGCACCGCGGCCTCGTCCGGCAGCAGCCGGGGCCGTTGCTCCCCGCTGCCCTCGGACCCGTCCGCGCCGGCCGGATCGCTGCTCGTCGCCGACAGCAGCGCCAGCGTGCACAGCCCGGGATCGGCGACCTGCCCCGGCGCGGGCGGCGGCCGTTCCACCGCGCGCAGCAGCAGCCCGTCCGTCTGCACCACCTTGCTGGTGCCGGCGACCGCGCTCGCGGCCAGCGCGGGCGCGGCCGTGTCGGCGTCGGACAACACGGTCGTCGAGGCGTCGCCGCCCAGCGGGGCGGTGCCGTCGCCCGTGGCCAACGCGGCGGCCTGGTCGAGCAGTTCCTCGATGTGCTGGCCCAGCCGCCGGTTGTAGAGACGCAGGACGAGCCGCAACCTGGGGTTGAGCCGGCGCGCGGTGAGCGCGGCGCGGATGTTGGTCTCGTCGTCGTCGTACACCAGCGCCAGCGCGGTCGCCCGCTCCACGCCCGACTCGGCCAGCACGGCCTCGGTCAGCTCGCCGGCCTCCAGCAGCCGGTCGGCGCCCCCGGCCCGGCCACCGCCGCCACTGCCTCCGCCGGAGCCCCCGCCCCCGCCGCCACCGTTGGCGGCGGGGGCCCGGTTCACGGCCGCGCTCACCACCCGGTCCAGCAGGGCGGAAGCGGTCCGGGACCGGCCGACCACCGGCGGACGGGCCGCGCTCTCGGAGGGCGGTACGACCAGCGTGACCTGCTCGCCGTACACACCGCGCAGTTCGGCGGCCAACCGGTGCGCGAGCCCGTCGTCCCCGCACACCACCATGTGCGCGCCCGGTCCACCCGGCGCACCACCTTGATACGGAACGCTCCCCACGAGGGAGAAGACTGCCCCACCGGGACGGGTGGTTCCAGGAAAAACGACTGTCATGCGCGCCCAACCCGCCCTACACTGAACCCACTTCGAAGAGACCTCCCCGGAAGTACGCCGCAGAGCGGGAGCGTCCCACCTCGCCGAGGTGCCGGAGGGGCGGCAGCGGTATTCAGCGACCCTTCCTCTCCCTCCACGGAGGCTCTTCATGAACGTAGGCATCGGCCTGCCCGTCGGCGACCCGGCCACCCTGCTCACCTGGGCCCGGCGCGCCGAGGCCGGCCCCTTCACCACCCTCGGTCTGCTCGACCGGCTCGTGTACGACAACCCCGAACCGCTGGTCGCCCTCGCCGTCCTGGCCGGCGCCACCTCCCGGATCCGCGTCCAGACCGAGGTGCTCCTCGCCCCGCTGCGCGACACCCCCCTGCTCGCCAAGCAGGCGGCCACCCTGGACCGGATGACCGGCGGCCGGCTGGTCCTCGGTCTGGGCATCGGCGGCCGGGAGGACGACCACTGGGCCGCGGGCACCGACATCCGCACCCGGGGCCGCCGCATGGACGAGCAGATGGCGGTGCTGCGCCGTCTGTGGTCCGGCGAACCCTACGGCGACGGCGTGGGTCCCATCGGCCCGCTCGCCGCCCGCCCCGGCGGCCCCGAGGTGCTGTTCGGCGGCTTCAGGCCCGCCGCCCTGGAGCGCGTGGCCCGCTGGGGCGACGGCTTCCTCGCCGCCGCACCGCCGTCCTGGGCGGGCGGCCTCTTCGACACCGTCCGCGAGCAGTGGAAGGAGTACGGCCGCCCGGGCGCGCCGCGCATCGTCGCACAGGTGAACGTGGCGCTGGGGCCGCGGCAGGTGGTCGACGACGCCCGGTCCGCCATGCACGCGTACTACGCCTTCACCGGCACGCCCGACCGCATGGTCTCCGGCATGCTCACCACCCCGAAGGCGATCCGCGAGGCCCTCACCGCCTACGGCGACCTGGGCGCCGACGAGGTCATGCTGTACTGCTACGGCCTCGACCCCGACCAGGTCGACCGCCTGGCCGACGTGCTGTGACGTCGTGAGACGTGCTGTGACGCGGTGAGCCGGGGACTCGTGCCCGGAGCACAATCGGAGTGTGGGACTCCGTACCACTCGGGCAATCCCGGGGCGTAGGCGGCACGTATACACGGACATGTCGAGGTTCCGGTTCCCCGTGGGCCGTCTCCCGGACGAGGCACTGCTGTCCGGGCTGGCCACCGGTGATCCGGAACTCTCGGTCAGTTTCGTACGAAGGTTCCAGCACCGGGTCTTCGGCGTCGCCATCGCCGTCACCGGGGACCCTCAGCTCGCGGAGGACATCGCCCAGCAGACGTTCGAGCGGGCGTGGCAGCACGCGCAGATCTACGACTCGCGGCGCGGGTCGGTCACGACCTGGCTGACCACCATCGCCCACAACCTGGCCATCGACGCGGTCCGCTCACGGCGGCCGGAGCCGTTGGCGCCCGAGGACCTGGACGCGGTCCTGGGCGCCGTCACCGAGACCCCCGAGCAGCACGCGCTGGCCGACGAGGCCTCGACCCGGCTGCGGGGAGCCGTGGCCCAGCTTCCGCCCGAGCAGGGCCGTGCCCTGGTGATGGCCGGCATCTACGGCATGACCGCCCAGCAGATCGCCGACCGGGAGCAGATCCCGCTGGGCACCGCCAAGACGCGGATCCGGGCCGCGATGGGAAAGCTCCGGACCGCGCTGGCGTCCGATCGGCGAGGCGGCGACGACCATGGCCAGTGACGTGACCTGCGAGAAGCTGCGCGAGATCGGTGCCGAACTCGCTCTCGACGTGCTGCCGGGCCGCGAGCGGGCCGGTGCCGTCGCGCACCTGGAACAGTGTGCGGACTGCCGCGAGCGCATCCGGCAGCTCACCGAGGTCGGCGACCGGCTGGTCGGCCTGCTGCCGGGCAGCGAGCCACCGGTCGGGTTCGAGACCCGGGTGGCGCAGACGCTGACCCGGGGCGCGGCGGGTGCGGCGGACGAGGGACGTCTGACCGCACGCATCACCGGCCGCGCGCACGCGGCCTCGCGGCGCAGGCGCGTGCGGCCGCGGATCGCCGCCGCCGCCACCGCGCTGGCCCTGGCCGTCGGATTCGGCGGCTGGTCGGTGGGCACGGCGATCGAGGACACCCTGGCCTCTCCCTCTCCCCCCGCCACGAACCAGGCGACGAGCCTGCTGTGGGGCGGGCTGATGTCCGCCCGCGGGCAGACCGGCAAGGAGGTCGGCGAGGTCTACGCCGATCCCGGTCACCCGGGCTGGGTCTTCATGACCGTCGACCTCGCCGGTACGGGCGCCTCCTACAACGGCGAGGTCACCTGTCTGCTGGTGCGCCGGGACGGCAGCACGTCCCGGGTCGGGACCTTCAGTCTGCGCGACGGCGCGGGTTCGTGGGGCGCCGTGACCCAGTCCGACCGTTCGACGCTCGCCGGCGCCCGGCTGACGGCACCGGACGGCACCGTGCTGGCCACCACCCGCTTCGGCACGGGCGCGGAGTCGTAGCGATCCCGCAGCCGGGCCCCGACCGCCTACCCGGGACCGACGGCGCATCGGCGCCGTCCGGCGGTCCGGCGGCGCGGTCCGGGCGCACCGGCACCATCCGGCGGCACATGGCACCGTCCGGCGGCGCGGCGGCGCGGCGGCGTGGCGGCTCGGTGGCACCGGCCGGTCGTGCGGCGGCACCGTCCGGCGGCGCGGCGGCACCGGACTGGGCGCCGGTCATGGCAGTGCTGGTCGAGTTCCGTCCGTCGCGGGGCCGGCCGGTGCGTGCAGCCGGTGCAGCCGGGCGTACGTCCCGTCGCGCGGGAACAGTTCGTCGTGGGAGCCCGACTCCACCACCCGGCCGTGGTCGAGCACCACGATCCGGGTGGCGTCGCGGACGGTGAGCAGGTTGTGCGAGATGACGATGGTCGTCCGCCCCGCCATGAGACGGCGCAGCGGGTCCAGGATCCGCCGCCCGGACTGGGCGTCGAGGCCGGTGGTGGGCTCGTCCAGGAGCAGTACGGGCGCGTTCCTGACCATCGCGCGGGCGATCGCCAACCGCTGGCGCTGGCCGCCGGACAGCGTCCGGCCGCGCTGGCCGACCACCGTGTCGTACCCCTGCGGCAGCAGCCGGATGAACTCGTCGGCGTCCGCCGCGCGCGCCGCCGCCACGATCTCGGCCTCCGTCGCACCGGGCCGGCCGTAGGCGATGTTCTCGCGCACCGTCCCGTGCAGGACGAGCGTCTCCTGGAGGACCACCGCGACACTCTCGCGCACGTCCGTCAGGTCCAGGAGCCGCAGATCGGTCCCGTCGAGGCGGACGGCGCCGCGCTCGGGGTCGTAGAAGCGCAGTTGCAGCTTCGCCACCGTGGACTTCCCGGCTCCGCTGGCGCCGACCAGGGCCAGCGTCTCACCGGGACAGACGTGGAAGGACACGTCGGACAGCGCCCAGCGCGTCGTGCTCGGTGGTGCGCTCGACGACGTACCGCCCGACGTACCGGAGGCCGCGCTCCTTGAGGTAGCGGACGACGCACCGGCCGACGCGGACGACGCGCGCCCCGACGTATCGGACGACGCACCTCTCGGCGTGCCCGCGCGGTCGTCTCCCGGGTCCGGGTAGCGGAAGAAGACCCCGTCGAACTCGATCTCGCCGCGCGCCCGGCCGGTCCGCCGGGGATGGGGGGACTCGACGACCTGGGGCCGCTGGTCGAGCAGTTCGGCGATCCGCTCCGCGGAGGCGGAGGCGGCGTAGAAGGTGGTGCCGAGGCGGGACAGGTCGCGGACCGGACCGTAGAGCCTGCCGATCAGCGCGAGGAAGACCAGCAGGCCGCCCAGGCTGAGCTGGCCCTGCGCCAGTTTCCAGGTGCCCAGGCCCATGACGGCGAGACCGCCGGAGACCTCGATCAGTTCGACGAGCGGTCGGTAGACGGCCCTGATACGGGTGGCGGCCATCGCGGCGTGGAACTTGCCGAGGTTCTCCCGCTCGAAGCGGTCCTGCTCCCAGCCCTGCCGGTTGTACGCCTGTACGAGCGCCACGTTGCCCAGCGACTCCTCGGCGACCGCGGTGAGCGAACCGCTGCGGCGCCTGCGTTCCCGCGAGGCGTCCTTGATCAGCCGGGAGAAGTGCCGGGCGGCGCTCCAGAACAGCGGCACGATGACGAGCGCGAGGAGGGTCAGGTCCCAGCGCAGGTAGAAGAGCAGCCCGAGGAAGACGCCCAGTTGGATCACGTAGTAGAGGACCTGCGCCACACCGGACAGCAGGAACGTCTCCACGGCGTCCACGTCACCGGTGACCCGCGACAGCACGTCCCCGAGCCGCCGCCGCTCGAAGAACCCGAGCGAGAGCCCCTGGAGGTGCCGGAAGACGTCGGCGCGCAGCGACAGCAGGAACCGCTCGCTGACGTAGGCCGACGTCATGTCGTCGGCGAAGCCCAGCACCCCCGTCACGACGACGAGCCCGACGAAGGCCGGGGCGATCCAGAGGAAGGGCGTCAGATCCCTGGGCACGAGCACGTCGTCCACCACGGCCTTGAACAGCCACAGCTCCGCTCCGTCGGCGAGCGGGCCCAGCACACTGAACACGGCGAGCGGAACGAGCCACCTCCGTCGCCCGCGGGTGTAGGGCCAGAACCGCCGGAACACCGCGCGCGGGGACAGCGCCGGAGCGGCCGCCACGACGGCGTCCGGCCCCTGGTCCCCGGCCACGGCCGTCAACCGCCGCAGCACATGGCGGCGGAGCGGACCGGCTCTCTCGTCCGCCGGTCCGCTCGGCCCCTTCGGTCCGGTGTCAGTAGCCGTAGCCGAACTCGTCGTCCTCGTCGTCCCAGTCACGACCGTGCCGCGAGAAGTCGTCGTGTCCGTGATCGCCGTGGTCACCGTGACCGCCATGGTCACCGTGCCCGCCGTGGTCACCGTGGCCGCCGTGACCGCCATGGTCACCGTGGTCACCGTGCATGGTGGGGAAGAGATCCTTGAAGATCGCCATGGGCTTCCTCCTGCTTGCCTCCTGCCGGGGACATGCCTCGGAAGTGGATCCGTGGACATGCCTCGTGACTGGATACGGAGCGGGAGGGAAGAAGGATGGGACTTTTCAGGAAAAATCTAAAAATACACTCCGAAATTGCCGGCCTACCAGCGAGGTGTGCCGGGCTCGGCCCGCCGGCGGTGGCCCACAGCCTGCGGCCCACCGCCTGCGGTCGGCCGGCCCGGCCCCGCCGGTCCCGGCTCGCCGACTCACTGATCCGAGTATCCGATGTCCCCGATGGTCCAGGCGCTCACGTCCTTGAGCGCGACTCGGTACATGCCGCCCGTGTCCGGGATGCCGAAGCTGCCCTGGAGGATGCGGGCGACGTGGAAGTGGAGGTGGGTGGGCGGGTCTGCCGGCAGCGGGGGCTTCCCGCCGTCGTCGGGCCGGATGAACGCGGCCGTGAAGTGCTTGAGGTCCGCGGAGTCCCTCAGGACTTCTGCCACGCGCTGCTTCCACATGGCTTCGGGGGCCAGCCGTCCGGTGATGACGGCTCCGGGGACCACCACGGTCAGGGACATCCGACTGCTGTGCTGCGACTCGACCATCGCGGCGATGCCGACGAGCAGTTCGTCAGGGTACGACATGCCTGCCGAGCGTAGCCGCGCTCGGCGCGCGGCGCAGCGAAGAGGGCGCCTGGGGCACGATCCCGGCCTACGATCGGCCGCGTCCGGCGGCCAGTGCGCTTGCTTGGTCAGCCCCTGCACTTGCCTGATCGGCCCCTGTGCTCGCCTGCTCGACCCGCGCGCTTGCTCGGCCGCTCGTCCGGACGGCCGGTCCGCTCAGCCCGGATAAGGGTCGTAGCAGTCCGGGGCCGGGTGGTAGAGGACCTGCCAGGTGCGGCCCTCGATGACACCGCTGCGCGGCAGGCCGTGGCAGCCCTGGATCCACTCGATCTTCTTCTGCATGACGGAGCCGAAGACGCCGTCGACGGGCAGCTTGGGCGGCCGGCCTCCCCATCTGTTGCTCAGGCACTGTGCCTGCTTGACCGCGGCGGCCGTGTCGCCGTACGCGAGCACGGGGCGTTGGGCCGACGCCGTGTAGGAACAGCTCTCGGCGGCCGACGCGGGACGCGGAGCCGCGACGACCAGCGCCGCGGGTGCGCACACCACCGCCACCAGGGTGAACAGTCCGCGCTGTCGCATGCCGCTCCTTCCGGTCCGGCCCGCCTTCCCGCGGGGCCCGACGTCCGGGGCGATGTACACCCCCATGATGGCCGGGCCCGGCAACGAGCGCGAGTCGCGGACCGCACGCGTGAGGGCGTGCCGAGGAGGGTGCCGCCCTGCCCGGCGGCGCCCTCCCGAGTGGCGGCGGGAGCGGGGATGTGACGACGACGCCTCCCCGCCCCCTCCTCTCCTCCTGTCACCTACGCGCTCACCGCAGGCGCAGTGCCTCGCGGACGGTGGTGAACAGGTCGGTCTGGTTGGTCACGCCGAGGACGCGGTACGCCTGCGGGCCCTGGGCGGCGATGCGGACCTGGGTGCCGGTGTGCTCCTGCGACTGGCCCGGGGTGTTGGTCGAGTAGTTCACCTTGAGCTGCTGGCCCTCGTCGGTGACGAGCGTGGAGGACAGGCCGGGGGGAGTGGCCTCCAGCGGGACGATCTGGCTGGTGTGGCCGTGGTCGGCGGTGGTGACGACGAGGGTGTCGGGGTGCTCGGCCGCGTAGGCGCGGGCGACCTTCACCGCGCGGTCGAAGGCCGCGGTCTCGCCGATCTGGCCGCACGGGTCGGCGGCGTGGTCCTGCTTGTCGATCGAGGCGCCCTCGATCTGGAGGAAGAAGCCCTGCTTGGAGTGGCTCGCCTTCTGCTTCGCCTCCAGCAGCCGGATCGCCTTCGTGGCCGAGTCCGCCAGGCTCGGGGTCGTCGACGGGCGGCTCGGGTTGGAGGTGGTGCACCGCTGCGGGTCCGTGCCGCCGACGGCGGCCGGCTTGCCGGTCCACTCGGTGGGCACGTTGCCCGAGGCGAACAGACCCAGGACCGGCTTGCCCGACTTGACGCCGTTCAGGCCCGAGTTGTCGGTGACGACCTGGTAACCGAGCTTCCGCGCCTGCTCGGTGACGGTGAGGCCCTTGTACTTGCCGTCGGTGATCTTCTGGTCGAACCGCTGCTTGCCGCCGCCGAGGAGGACGTCGACCTTGTGGTTGACGGACTGCTCGGCGATGGAGCCGGGGCCGCCGGCCGCGATCGTGTCGGTGGGGCACTTGGCCATGTCGGCCGGGCCCTGGCAGGAGCGGTCGGTGACGTGGGAGGCGAGGACGGCCGGGGTCGCGTCCGTGAGTTCGGCCGTCGTGACGCTGCCGGTGGCGTAGCCGTTCTTCTGGGCCAGTTCCAGCAGGGTGGGGACGGCCTTGTCGGTGCCCGGGGTCTTCGAGATGCGGCCGTTGACCGTCTTCACACCGGTGGCCCAGCCGGTACCGCTGGCGGCGGAGTCGGTGACGTAGTCCGGGGTGCCGTCGGCGTGGACCGCGTACGTGGTGTACGCGCCGGTCAGCGGGAACTTGTCCATGTTCAGGCGGCCGTTGGCGCCGACCGTGTAGTCGCGGGCGAGAGTGATCTCCGAGTCGCCCATGCCGTCGCCGATGAGCAGGATGACGTTCTTCGCCTTCCCACCCTGGATCGCGTGCTTGGCCTGCTCCTTGCTGTCGAAGGCGCCGGCTGCGGTGGTGACCGCCAGGGCGGCCGTGGTGGCGGCGACCAGCGCGGTGGCGATCGTGAGGTGGCGGCGGGTGGGTCTGGGCATGAAGAGGACTCCTCGGAGCGTCCGGTTTCCCGCACAGGCTTGCGGGTACCAACGCGGGCCACATCACCAGCCGTTCACAAAGCGGAGGTGAACGGCTGGTCGATCTGGTGCATCCAGCACATGGCACACCCGGGCGCCCTCACCGGCCGGGCCCGGGCCCTCACGGGCCGGGTCCGGGCCCTCACGGGCCGGGTCCGAGCCCCCACCGGCCGGGCCGGTCCCCCACGGGCCGACCGCCCACCCGGCCCGTACTCAGCAGGCCCCGGATTCAATCGGCCCCGTGCTCACCCGGCCGCGCGGAGACGGTTCGCGGACCGGCAGTCCCGGCAGCGGCCGGGCTCTGGTGCCCGGAACGCCCGCTCGCAGCCGTCGCAGGTCTGGAAGGGCAGGACGACTGGGAACACTGGGACCGCTGGGGCGGCCGAGGCGGCCGGGACGGTCGAGACCCCCGGGAGACGTTCCCCGGGCGGGGCGAGCGAGGGCGGAGCGGGCAGCGGCGTCTCCCGCAGGCGGAAGGCGAGGATCCCCGCGGGACGAGCGAGGAAGCGGTCGGGCAGCCGCGCGGTCAGCAGCTCGGTGATCTGGTGGGCCCCGACGCCCGCCGCGAGCCACTGGGCGACGGCCGGTGCAAGGCGGGCGGCCTCCCGCTCGGACAGGACCAGACGCGGATCGACCCGGCGCAGCGCGGTGAGCACGGCGACCGCCCGTGGGTCGGCGTCGGCGAGCCGGGACGGGGCCGCCGCTCCCTCGCCCGGTGCCGGCGCGGGCACCGCTGCTTCCGTGACCGCGGAAGGGGGCGTGACCTGCGCGACGGCGGACTGCCGCCGCGAACGCCCGGGCTTCGGCGGCCGGGGCGGCCGGGACGGACGGGGCGGCTGGGGCGGGTGATCGTCCTGGCCGCCGCCGGGGACGTCGTAGAAGTACGTCCGCGTACGCACGTGCCCACCGGGACCGCGCTCGCGGCGGCGCTCCAGATAGCCGAGCCGCTCCAGCTCCCTCAGGGCCCGCGAGATGAGGATCTCGCCCTCGGTGAAGTGCTCGCACAGGGCGTTGATCGTGACGGGGGAGCCGTCGGGCAGGGACGCGATGTAGACCGCCACGCCGATCGTGACCGCGCTGCCGCGGTGCCGTGCGAGGGCGTTGGAGAGCACGGTGAAGTCGGCCGTGAGGCGGGTGCGTACATGGATCACGCCGGAGGTCGGAGTTCCGGCGTCGGCGCGCGGGCGCGCGTTAGACTGCGGGTCAGCCATCGGGAAGGCGTTCACTTCCTGATCGGTCAGGCCCTCGATCGGGATTGCCGTCCCGGCCGGGGGCCGTCGTCTGTCTTCGGTTGTCGCGGCGAACGTAACCGTCCGTATCCCGCCTCCGCAAGCCGGTCACCCGGACGGGTGACGTGCGACGGGAGGGTGGGTGGGCGGGTAGTTCTTGTCCCGGTTCTTCAAGGAGGTCAGCGGCCCACCGGACCCTCGCGGACAAGGATCCGGCGCACCCGGAGGACGGCCGCCGACCAGGGCCCGGCCGACTCAGACGCGGTGGGCGCCGGTCTTCAACTCGCCTATGAAGACCGCCCAGGAGGCGGCTTCGAAGCAGAGCGCAGGACCGGCCGGGGTCTTGCTGTCACGGACGGGGACGCCGGTCCCTTGGAACCCGTCGGCCACCTCCACGCAGTCGCCCCCCGCCTGATTGCTGTAGCTGCTCTTGCGCCAAGCGACGCCGTTCAAAGGGGGACGGGAGATTCGAGCCACGGTAGTTGCCCTCCATCGTGGACCGGATCATGTCGAGTGACATGAGCGGGGGCAGGGCTGCCGCCCGCAGCCGATCGTAAATCACCTTGTAGCGACTGACGTTGGCCGGTTCCTCGATGAGTTGGCCGTAGTCCGAACCCTCTGTGTAGGCCATTTCTGAGCCGTCCGGCAGAGTCAGGACCGTCAGTGAGCCGCCCATGGCCTCGTGTCCGCCTTGATCGAACGGCAAAACCTGCACGGTGATGTGGCGTTCTGCTGCGGCGTCAAGAAGTCGCGCCAACTGCTTACGCATTACGGCACCGCCACCGATCGGACGCCTCAGAACCGCCTCATCCAGGATCACCCACAACTCCGGCAGACCGGGCGAACTCAGCCGTTCCTGCCGACCCATTCGGGCTGCGACGCGCTCCTCCAACTGCTCCTCGCCGACCAACAGAGCGTCCAGGCTCAGAACAGCCCGTGCGTAATCCTCTGTCTGCAAGAGACCCGGCACCACATGAGCGGCGTATTGCCTGATGGCCACCGCCCGCTCCGAGTGGGCCATGAACGCCCGCGACCAGTCCGGGAACGCCTCCCGGTACACATACGGCCACAGCTCGACCAACAGGTTGTCCGCCCGCAGCGCCACGTCCAGCGCACGCGCCAGCTCCAACGTCGGCTTCGCCCCCGACGCGCGCTCGATCTGAGTGATCCGGGTGCTCACCACGTGCACCAAGCAGCCGAGTTCGGCCTGGGTCAGCCCGGCCGCCGTACGGAGTCTGCGTACCCGGGCACCGAACAGGGCCGCCATCGACTCCCCGGGATCAATTTCCTTGGCCAAGGCGTTACTTCCGTTCCTTACGTGCTGAGAGGTAATGCCATGTCACCTTCCGAGCGTAGGACCGGCGGACGACTCTTGAGTGCGGAAAGTGACGACTCGCGCACACTGCGGGACGTCCACGGAACGACAGGCAAGGACGGACACGCTGTGCCGACAGGAACGACCACCGCGAGCGACGGGCCGCGACGGAGCACCGAACCACCGGTGGCAGCGGACATCCCCCAAGCGCCCTCCCTCACCGCCCAGTTCGCATCGACCCCTCGCGGTGTGCGGCTCGCGCGACGCCTCGCGGAGCGGTCCATGGGCGAATGGGGGTACCCGCCGGCGTCGGACACGTCGGGCGCCGTCGCGTTGATCGTCGGCGAGCTCGCGGCGAACGCGGTGCGGCACGGCCGGGTCCCGGGCCGCGACTTCGGCCTACGGATCCGCCTCGACCCGGCGGCCGGCGTCGTCCGGATCGAGGTCGCCGACGCCACCGCCGAACAGCCCCCAGCCGTCCCGCCCTCGTCATCCCCGGACGAGGAGTCCGGCCGCGGCCTCCTCCTGGTTGACACACTGGCCGACCGCTGGGGCTCGGCCTCCCGCCACCCCGTGGGCAAAACGGTCTGGGCAGAGGTATCAACCCACCCCCCAACCGACTGACCCGAGCAGACGGGCCGCGACCCCCGAACCCCCAAACCCCCAAATCCTTGAAGGCCGCACCGGGGCTGACCGTTGACACCAAGACGTGGACGGACGTGGCCGCCGACGCCGACGCGGTGAGCTCGGCCGCGGGTGAGTACATCAAGAAGCACATTCCGCTGGACAAGTCGCCCGCCGAGTGCAAGGAGTGGTGGGACAGCCTCAGCGATGAGCAGCGCGACGAGTACAAGCGGGCCTTTCCGGAGATTATCGGCAACCTGGACGGCATTCCGTCCGATGTCCGGGACGAGGTCAACCGCGAGAACCTGGACATTCTGATCGGTAAGCTCTCCGGTGAGCACGGCGAAAGAGCCAAGACTCAGCTGGACGCTCTCAAGAGCATTCAGCAGCAACTGCAGGACAACGCCGCGAAGCCACTGGTGGATCCCAAAGAGCCGCCCATGTACCTGTTGGGGGTCAGCGACGAGGGTCTCGGTCGTGCCATCGTCGCGTTCGGGAACCCCGACAAGTCGAAGAACGTGTCGGCGTATGTTCCCGGACTCGGTACCGCCCTGGACGCCGGCTTCGCGGGGGGCGATGTGAAGCGCGCTTACGACACCGCGGTCGACGCCCGGAACATCGATCCGTCCAGCGCATCCATCGTGTGGCTGGGCTACGACCCACCGCAGCTCGACGCCCCCCTTGACCCCGTCACCTTGGTGTCCGACACGGATGTCATGTCCGCACATGACGCGGAGAAGGGCGCACCGGCGTACAACTCGTTCATGGGCGGAATCGCCGCGACGAATGATCACAAGGACCTGCACCTGGTCGCGATCGGGCACTCCTACGGTTCTCGCCTCGTGGGCGCGGCAACGCAGGAGCCAGGGGGAATCCCCGGAGCCGATGACATCATCCTTGTCGGGAGCCCCGGCACCGGCGTCAACCACGCGGCAGATCTTGGGGTCGGAAAGGACCATGTGTTCGTGGGCGCGGCCGAGAACGACCCCGTCAGCCACCTGCCGTCAAAGAAGGAGGCCGTGGCCGGCACCGTCGGCTTCTTCGGCGGCGGCCCGGCCGGTGCGTACCTCTTTGGGGACCTTGCGGACCAGGGCGATGATGACCTCTGGTTCGGCAAGGACCCGGCCAGCGAGGCGTTTGGTGCCAGACGCTTCAAGGTGTTGGACGGTCCGATGCCGGTGGTCGACGGGCAGGGGCTGACTCCGGCGCACTCCAACTACTTCAACCCGGCCAGGGACAAAGACCCTGTATCTGCTGCGAACATCGCGGCCATCGTCGCGGACCGTCCTGACCTCGTGATCTGGGACAAATACCGATGAAGACTCGTGTTGTAGCCCTCGCGGCGTCAATCCTCATCCTTTCCGGTTGTGGCCTCATCGGGGGCAGTGGAAGCGAAGGCGGGAAGTCTGGCGCGCCGAAGGAGACGAACATGAACATGCAGGAAGCGGCCGATCACGCAGAGGGGCTAATCGACGCGACCCTCAAGGCGATCAACCCGTCGGTCGAGGTCATGCGGGGGCCATCCAGTGACTCCAACTGCACCGACTTCAAGAACGACGGCACCGGTACCGGGTCGGTCACCCGTCGACGCTACGTGATGACGATCATCTCGGACGAGCGGCGTGGCAGCTTTCTCGGTGTCGTCGAGCGCTACTGGAAGAAGCAGGGTTACAAGATCACATCGGTGCGAAACAGTGTCGACATGCCGGCGATCTTCGCGACCGCGCCAAACGGCTTCGAGGTCAGCGTGGAGTTCGGGTACAAGGGCCAGGCCGGCTTCCAGGTGACCTCACCGTGCGTCGACGAGTCGAAGGTCACCGAGGCGCCCAGGCAGCCCCTTGATCCGAGCTCGCCGGAATCCAAGGGACTCCCCTACGTTCACTCCGACTTCTGGTCTGCGCATACCCCGATCTCCTCAGCCTCGCCGAAGTGATGGCTGCCGAGCCCGGCCATATGTGAGGCAGAAGCCGCGATGAGAAGCTGGGCAGCGGCCACAACAAGCAGATCCAGTCGCGTGTGGCGTCCCGGCGCAGGCCACGTGCTCACGGCAGGATCATCGCTTCCGCGCTGACTGCGACGTGGATGGACTAGGACTTGTCCTAGTTGTTCTGTCTGGGGACGCGTGAGCCAGGTCTCGGCTGAGGGATCTCGAACGGGTGAGGGCCTTCCGGTTCGGTGTGGATTGCGACATCGACACCGACAGGAAGGCCCTCGGGCCTTCGGCACCTGGGTGATGTAGTCCCGGCGCGAGGCGAGACGCATGGAGTGGCCGCCCGTCTGAGCAGCCGCATCGCACTGCGCCGCCCTTCCCTCGTGCGTGGTTCGATGAGGTCCCTGGCGTACCAGGCGCTGCACGCATGGGGGAGCAGTGGGAACCCGACCGGAAGCCGGATTCCGGCGGCGGCTCCCCAATGGCTCTCAAGAGGGCCAGAAAACAGGTCAGGGGCCGACCCGCTCTCGCGGATCAGGCCCCTGACCTGGTACTACGGCGTCGGGGTGGCGGGATTTGAACCCACGACCTCTTCGTCCCGAACGAAGCGCGCTGCCAAGCTGCGCCACACCCCGATGTCACTGCTTGTTGCGGCGACGTCGATTACTTTAGCCCACTGGTGGCCGGAGACGAAATCCGATTGTGCGGCGGTGGCGGCGGACCGGGTTCGGGCGGGTGTGGTCGACGGCGACGAGGAGGAGGGCGAGGGCGTAGGAGGCCAGGCCCAGGAGGAGCGCGTTGCCCAGGACGTGTTTGTAGCCGTGCTGGGCGACGTCCAGGAAGGGGTAGAGGTAGCGGTCTCCCGCGGTCGGGGGCAGGAGTGCTCCGCGGGTCAGGGTGAAGGCCAGGTAGGCCAGGGGGTAGAGCAGCCACGGGGCGGCCTGGCGCAGGTGCAGGCGGTTCGGGGCGGTCAGCAGGAGCCAGTCGAGGAGGGCGGCGGCCGGGACCACGGTGTGGAGGAGGTGGCCGGCCGCCGACTGCCACGTGGGGTGGGTGGCGGGGGCGCCCGTGATCGAGAACGGCGGGGAGGTCTCGGTCAGGAGCAGGTGGTGGACCAGTGCCGCGATGGTGACGTAGAGCACAGCCGCGCCTGTCAGGGCCGCGGGTACGGGATGCCGGGCGGTCCAGGCCCTGCGCGCCGAGCAGATGAGGACCAGCGCGAGGACGATGTGGCTCTGGATCACGAAGTGGCTCAGGACGCGGAGTGGGGGACCGGTCAACACCTCCACGGTCACCGCACCCGCGGCCGCCGCGGCGACCAGGAGGCGGTACGCGGCTGTCCGGGGGCGGTGTACCGGGGTCACCACCGCCGTCGCGGGGACGACGGAGGAGGGGAACAGCGCGGTGATGCCGGGAATCGCGGGGAGGCCGGGTATGTCCCGGGGAATCGGAGGCGTGGGGGGCGGTGGGGGCGGGGCCGACTGGGCCGGCTGGGCTTCCGGAGGCCCCGTAGATCCCGTTCCCGGCGTGTCCTGCCTGTCCGGCGTGTCCAGAACCTCCGGCGACATGTCGGCCGCAGGGGAGAGCGGGGACATCGGCCCTGGTGGGGGCGTGGGGGGTATCGGGGCGGCGGTCATGCCCTCACGGTAGGAACGGGGGACACAACGGGCGATCCGGGTGGGCCGTGTGGGTTACCGGCGATCCGGGTGAGCCTCGTGGGCCCGGCGGTCCAGGTGGGCTTGTGAGGCGAACGATCCAGGTGAGCTGCGTAGGTTCCCGCCGATGCGGATGAGCCGTGCGAGCTCCCGACGATCCGGACTAGCTGTCTGGGTTCCCGACGGTCCGGGTGGGCCGTTCGAGGTACCGGCGGTCCGGGTGGGCCGTCCGGGGTGGCCCGGACCGTCGGTTCCGACGGCTGCTGTCCGCTCCCGGTCGCCCGGGCCTTCCCGCGCTACTCCTGCCCCACCAGCGTCAGCAGCGTCGCCTCCGGGGGGCAGGCGAAGCGGACCGGGGTGTAGCGGTTGGCGCCGCAGCCGGCCGAGACGTGCAGGTAGGACGTGTGGCCCTCGCAGGTGTGGGTGGACAGGCCCTTCACCCGGTCGGTGTCCAGGTCGCAGTTGGTGACCAGGGCGCCGTAGAAGGGGATGCAGATCTGGCCGCCGTGGGTGTGGCCGGCCAGGATCAGGGGGTAGCGGTCGGCGGTGAAGGCGTCCAGGACGCGCAGGTACGGGGCGTGCACCACGCCCAGGGAGACGTCCGCCGAGCCGGACGGGCCACCGGTCACCTTCGCGTAGCGGTCCCGCTTGATGTGCGGGTCGTCCAGGCCGGTCAGCTCCACCGAGACGCCCTCGATCTTCAGGGTGCCGCGGGTGTTGGTCAGGTTGAGCCAGCCCGCGTCGTCGAAGCCGTCGCGCAGGTCCTCCCAGGGATTGTGGATCACACCGACCGCGGGCGCGTTGCCGTTCAGACCGTGCCGGCCGCTGACCTTCTCCAGCAGGTAGCGGGCGGGGTTGCGCGGCTTGGGGCCGTAGTAGTCGTTGGAGCCGAAGACGTAGGCGCCCGGGAACTCCATCAGCGGGCCGAGCGCGTCCAGGACCTCCGGCACGCCCTCCGGGTCCGAGAGGTTGTCGCCCGTGTTGATCACGAAGTCGGGGCGCAGTCCGGCCAGCGAGCGCAGCCAGCGCTGCTTCTTGCGCTGGCCGCCGACCATGTGGATGTCGGAGACCTGCAGGACGCGCAGGGGGCGCATTCCGGAGGGCAGGGCCGGGACGGTCACCCGGCGCAGACGGAACGAGCGGGCCTCGAAGCCCGCGGAGTAGAGAAGACCGGCGGTCGCGACCGCCGAGATGCCCAGGGGAACTCCGTAACGCGCGCGCATGTGTCCATCGTCTCAGGAGCGTGCCGCGCAGCGGAAATCACCCGTGGGGGGCGCGTAAATGGGCGCGCGACGGCACCGTCGCACCTGCGACAATCAACTCCATGACCACGCTCAAGTCGAAGCTGCAGGAAGACCTCAACGCCGCGATCAAGGAGCGCGACGAGCTCCGCTCCTCGACGCTCCGGCTGACGCTCACCGCGATCACCAAGGAGGAGGTCGCGGGCAAGGAGAAGCGCGAGCTCTCCGACGACGAGGTGCTCAAGGTGATCACCAAGGAGGCCAAGAAGCGCCGCGAGGCGGCCGAGGCCTTCGCCCAGGGTGGTCGCGCGGAGTCCGCCGAGCGGGAGAAGGCGGAGGGCGAGGTGCTCGCCGCCTACCTGCCGAAGCAGCTCTCCGACGACGAGCTGAACACGATCGTCGCCCAGGCCGTCGAGGAGGCCCGGGCGGCCGGTGCCGAGGGCCCGCGGGCCATGGGGGCGGTCATGAAGATCGTGAACCCGAAGGTCGCGGGGCAGGCCGAGGGCGGCCGGGTGGCCGCCGTGGTGAAGAAGCTGCTGGCCGGCTGAGCCCGGACCGGGGCGGGGTTCTCACCCGCTGGTACGGCGAAAGGGGCGCCCGGCTGTTCGCCGGGCACCCCTTTTCCCGTGTTCACGGTCCGAGCTCTGTGGGCCGGTGCCCACGGTCCCAGCCTTGTGGACCGTTGTTCACGGTCCGAGTCCCCGTGGACCGTTGTTCACGCTCCGAGTCCTCGTGGGCCGGTGCCCACGCTCCGAGTCCCTGTGGGCCGGTGTTCGCGGTCCGAGTCCCTGTGGGCCGGGCCGGCTCAGCCGTGCCGGCCTCCGTTGCCGTTCCCGCGCGCTCCGCCGGTCTGGCCCTGCACGAAGCCGCCGGGCAGGGAGAAGGACGGGCGCGGGTTGGCGCCGCCGCCGTTGTGCCCGGTGCCGCCGTTGGTCAGGCCGCCGATGAGCCCTCCGATGAGGCCGGCGTTGTCACCGGTGTTTCCGTTGTGGTCCCCGTTTCCCCTTCCCGTTCCGTTTCCCTGGCCTTTTCCCTGGTCCTTCTCACCGCCGTCCGGGATGTCGATGAGGTTGAAGGACGGGGCCGCCTTGCCTTGCAGGGCGCCGGTCATCGCGTCCCGCCAGATCGGGCCGGGCACGTCGGCGCCGTAGACGAGGTCGTGGTAGACGCCGCCGATGCGGATGTCAGTCATCTTGACCTTCTGGGTGGCGCTGCCCACCCAGACCGCGCCGGACAGGTTCGGGGTGTAGCCGACGAACCAGGCGTTCTTGCGCTCGTCCGTCGTACCCGTCTTACCGGCGTTGTCGCGGTCGGAGAGGCCGGCCTGCCGGCCCGTACCGGAGTCGATCACGCCCTTGAGCAGCGAGTTGACGGTGTCCGCGGTGGTCTGGGACATCGCGCGCGTGCAGGTCGTCTTCGGCACCGCGAGCGACTTCTCCTGGCCGCCGATCTTCTGGGTGATCGACTCGATGGCGACCGGGGTGCAGTACGTGCCGCGGGAGGCGAACGTGGCGTACGCGGAGGCCATCGTCAGCGGGGAGATGCCGACCGCGCCGAGCGCGATGGAGGGCGTCTGGGGCAGCTTCTTGCCGTCACCCTGCACCACGTGCAGCTGGTCGGTCATGTTGACCACCGGGCACAGGCCGATGTCGGAGATCATCTGGATGAAGTAGGTGTTCACCGACTTCGCCATGGCCTCCTTCATGGCGTACGGGCCGTGCTCCTCGGTGCTCTCGTTCTCGACCTCGGCGTGCTCCTCGTTGGTCCAGGCCTTGCCCGAGCAGGCCTGGACCGGGCTCGGGTAGGGCATCTTGTACGGCGACGAGTACTCCTGGGTCGCCGGCTTGCCCTGCTCCAGCGCCGCCGCCGCCACGAACGGCTTGAACGTCGAACCGGTCGGGAAGCCGAAGTTCGAGCCGCCCCGGTCGCTGCCGACCGAGTAGTTGATCTCGGTCTCGTTCTTGCCGTAGCCGTACGGCTTGGACTGGCCCATCGCCAGGATCCTGCCGGTGCCCGGCTCGACCAGCACCGCCGCCGACGCGACCGAGTCCGACTGGTTGATGTGCTGCTTCAGCGAGGCCTGCACCGAGGCCTGGGCCTGCGCGTCCAGCGTCGTGCGGATGGTCAGGCCGCCCTGGTTCCAGGTCTTGGCCCGCTGCGCGCGGGTCTTGCCGAAGACCGGGTCGTTGAGGAAGACCTGCTCGACGTACTTGCAGAAGAAGCTGGAGTCCTTGACCGCGGTGATGCAGCCGTTGCGGGGCTGGGTGATCTTCAGCTCCAGCGGCGTCCTCTTCGCCTTGTCGGCCTCCGCCTGGGAGATGTCGCCGACCTCGGCCATGCGCTGCAGCACGGTGTTGCGCCGCTTGGTGGCCTCCGCCTCGTCGTTGACCGGGTCGTAGCGGCTCGGCGACTGCACGATGCCGGCCAGCAGCGCCGCCTGCGGGAGGCTCAGGTCCTTGGCGTGCTTGGAGAAGTAACGCTGGGAGGCGGCCTCGACGCCGTAGGCCTGCTCACCGAAGAAGGTGATGTTCAGGTAGTTCTCGAGGATCCTCTTCTTGCCCAGGTCCTGCTCGACCTGGATCGCGTACTTCAGTTCCTTGACCTTGCGGCCGAGGGTCTGCTGGGTGGCCTGGGCGACCTTCGTCGGGTCGTCGCCGGCCTCCTCCACGAAGACGTTCTTCACGTACTGCTGGGTGAGGGTGGACGCACCCTGGGCGACCCCGCCGCTCTGCGCGTTCTTGTTGACGGCGCGCAGCACGCCCTTCAGGTCGATCGCGCCGTGCTGGTAGAAGCGCGCGTCCTCGATCGCGACGATCGCCTTCTGCATGTACGGCGAGATGTCCTTCAGCTCCACCACCGTACGGTCACGGGAGTAGACCTGGGCCAGTTGCCGGCCCTGGGCGTCCAGGATCGTGGTGCGCTGACTGAGCGGCGGGCGCTTGAGGTTGGCCGGGATGTCGTCGAACCCTTGGACGGATCCCTTGGCGGCCAGCCCCAGTGCGCCGGCCGCGGGCAGGGCGATGCCGGCCAGGACCGCTCCAGCTAGCACACTGACACCGAGGAACTTGGCGGCCTGCTGCGTTGGCGACAGACCACCGCCCGAGCGCTTCTTTGGCATGGGGGCAGCCTACGTTCTCATTCGCCGGACACGCGTATATGCCTTGGCCTAAGCTGCACTCGACTGTCACAGCGGCACGGCCAAGTATCAATACGTCCGGCGATCACGAAACGTTCCGGGTCCGCTCGGTTTTCTTCCACGGGGCGGCGCCGGTCCGATGCGGGGCCGGTGCCGGGCGTGCGAACGGCGCGGCGGGAGCGGTGCGGGCACGGGATGTGCGTGACCGAATTCGCCTTGTGTGCCACCCGCTGTCCGTTGTGGCGCAACTGAACCGTCCCGTTCTGCCGGTAATGCCGCACATGTCGTCCCCTCACTCCCCCGGGTGATCTGCCGCCAACCCATAGTCCGTTCGGACCATTCAAGATTGGGCCCGCTGGGGGTGTTGCGCTCTGTCCACCTTCCGTAACGTCCTCAACTGGCGGCGGTGCATATGCCGCTGCCGCCGTGGGGGAGCCTCGATTCGGGAGAGGACGGCGCCGGTATGGGCTGGGTAACCGACTGGAGTGCGCAGGCGGCCTGCCGCACTACCGATCCGGATGAACTGTTCGTTCAAGGAGCAGCGCAGAACAGGGCCAAGGCGGTGTGCACCGGATGCCCGGTACGCACCGAGTGCCTCGCCGACGCGCTCGACAACCGCGTCGAGTTCGGCGTGTGGGGAGGCATGACGGAGCGCGAGCGCCGCGCCCTGCTGCGCCGGCGGCCCACCGTCACCTCGTGGCGCCGGCTGCTGGAGACGGCACGCCTTGAGTACGAGCGCGGCACGGGCCTGGTCTCCCTCGAGGACGACCAGGTGTACGAGGAGGACTACGCGGCGGTGAGCTGAGGGCGCCCCGGGGAGGCGTCGACGGACGGCGTTCCCCTTGAGGTCGCGCCGTCGGGCGGTTTCCCCTGCGAGCAGTCGCCGGGCGGGTCCCTTCTGGGCGTCCGCACCGGGCGGCAGCCAGTGCCGGGCGTGCACGTCAGGCGCCTGGCTCCGGTGGATCCGACGGATCCGGCAGCTCGCGTCGGTTGTCCGCGAGCCGGTTGCCGATGTCCCGCAGCCCCGCGAGGTCGTGCACGTCGCCGGGCAGCGCCGCCACTTCGGCCACCGCCACCTCCGGGTGCCGGGCGGCGAAGCGGTCACGCGTGCGCTGCTCGCGGGAGAGCAGTCGCATGCGCTCGGCGTGCAGCCTCAGCAGGCCCGCGGTCACCTGGTCGACGGCGTCGTTCGGCTCGGCGGCGGGAGCGGAGGGGGAACCGGGAGAAGCCCCGGGCGAGGAACCGGACGGTGCGCCGGGGGTGGTACCGGGAGAGTCCTGGCTTTCTGAACTTCCGTACGTGTCGGGGGAGTTACGAAGTCCAGCCTTCCCGTCCCCCTGATCCACAATGCGGGAGTCGTCAAGATTTTCCGCCGCGGCGAGCGCCCGCTCGGCCGACAGGTGGCCGGCGCCGCTGCCGTGGACGCGGTTGAGCACCAGACCGGCCAGCGGCATGCTCTCCGCGGCCAGCCGCTCCACGAAGTACGCGGCCTCACGCAGCGCGTCCCGCTCCGGGGCCGCCACCACCAGGAACGCCGTCCCGGGCGCCTGGAGCAGCTTGTACGTGGCGTCGGCGCGGGTACGGAAGCCGCCGAAGGTGGTGTCCATCGCGGCCACGAACGTCTGCACGTCCTTGAGCAGCTGACCGCCCAGCAGCTTGCCGAGCGTGCCGGTCATCATCGACATCCCGACGTTCAGGAACTTCATCCCCGCGCGTCCGCCCAGCTTCGCCGGTGCGGTCAGCAGCCGGATCAGCCGGCCGTCGAGGAAGGAGCCGAGCCGCTTGGGCGCGTCCAGGAAGTCCAGGGCCGAGCGCGAGGGCGGGGTGTCGACGACGATGAGGTCCCACTCGTCCTTCGCCCGGAGCTGCCCCAGCTTCTCCATCGCCATGTACTCCTGCGTGCCCGCGAAGCCCGCCGAGAGCGACTGGTAGAAGGGGTTCGACAGGATCGCGGCCGCCCGCTCAGGATCCGCGTGCGCCTCGACGACCTCGTCGAAGGTGCGCTTCATGTCGAGCATCATGGCGTACAGCTCGCCGTCCTCCTCGGTGCCCTTCACCCGGCGGGGGACGTTGTCGAGCGAGTCGATGCCCATGGACTGGGCGAGGCGGCGAGCCGGGTCGATCGTCAGGACGACCACCTTGCGACCGCGCTCGGCGGCCCGCAGCCCGAGAGCCGCCGCCGTGGTCGTCTTGCCGACCCCGCCCGAGCCGCAGCACACCACGATCCGCGTCTTCGGGTCGTCGAGCAGCGGATCGACGTCGAGCACGCGCGTGTGCGCGAGACGGCGGGCGCCCTCCGGAGAGTGGCCCGAGGGTCGTTCGGTCTCCCGCGCGGTGGCCGGGTCCGGGCTCATGACATCCCCTGCTTCCGCAGCTCGGTCGCCAGTTCGTACAGGCCCGCCAGGTCCATGCCCTCGGCGAGCAGCGGCAGTTCGTGCAGCGGCAGGCCCAGCTCGCTGAGGGCGGAGCGCTGCTCCTGCTCCAGCGTGTACCGCTCGGCGTACTCCTCCGCCTGCGCCAGCAACGGGTCCACCAGCCGCTCGGCGCTCCCGCCGCGCCGCGCGCCGCCGAGCCCGGCGGAGGACAGCGACCGGGCGAGGTCGGCCCGCGGCACCGTGCGTACGAGTTCCAGGCCGGCCGCGTCCAACACCTCGGGCCGCACCATGTTCACGACGACGCGGCCCACCGGCAGCCGCGCGGCGCGCAGTTCGGCGATGCCGTCCACGGTCTCCTGGACGGGCATCTCCTCCAGCAGCGTCACCAGGTGCACGGCCGTCTCGGGCGACTTCAGCACGCGCATGACCGCCTGCGCCTGATTGTGTATCGGGCCGATCTTGGCGAGCCCGGCCACCTCGTCGTTGACGTTGAGGAAGCGGGTGATGCGGCCGGTCGGGGGCGCGTCCATCACGACGTAGTCGTAGACGAACCGTCCGCCCCGGTCCTTGCGGCGCACCGCCTCGCACGCCTTGCCGGTCAGCAGGACGTCCCTGACGCCCGGTGCGATGGTGGTGGCGAAGTCGATGGCGCCGAGCTTCTTCAGGGCCCGGCCGGCGCCGCCCAGTTTGTAGAACATCTGGAGGTAGTCCAGCAGCGCCAGTTCGGGGTCTATGGCGAGGGCGTACACCTCCCCGCCCCCGGGTGCGACGGCGATCTTCCGTTCCTCATACGGCAGCGCCTCCGTTTCGAAGACCTGTGCGATGCCCTGCCGGCCCTCGACCTCGACGAGGAGCGTCCGCTTCCCCTTCTCGGCCAGGGCCAGCGCGAGGGCGGCGGCGACCGTCGTCTTTCCGGTCCCGCCCTTGCCGCTGACGACCTGGAGCCTGCTCACGTCTTCGAGCCTAACCATTCGGCGCTCGGGTCACGCGGGAGGCTGTGGACAACCGTGGTCGTGGTGGGCCCCGGGAGCGCCGTCGCGGCGGGGCACGGGGCCGTTGCGCGGCAGGCCGGGTTCCCACGGCCGCGACGGGCGGAGGGCCGCTTCCGCGGTGGGCGCGAGGCCGCTTCCCGGGCGGTCGGTGCACCGCCGTCGTGGTGGGCCGGGTGCCGGGCCGGGGACAGCGGATACAGTCGGCCGCATGACCAAGAAGTGGGAATACGCGACCGTGCCGCTGCTCGTCCACGCCACGAAGCAGATCCTGGACACCTGGGGCGAGGACGGCTGGGAGCTCGTCCAGGTCGTGCCCGGCCCGAACCCCGAGCAGCTGGTGGCCTACCTGAAGCGGGAGAAGCAGGCATGAGCGCGGTCGAGGCGAAGCTGGCCGAGCTCGGCCTGACCCTGCCGGAGGTCGTGCCGCCGCTGGCCGCCTACCAGCCGGCGGTGCAGTCCGGCCCGTACGTCTACACCGCCGGCCAGCTCCCGATGGTGGACGGCAAGCTGCCGGTCACCGGCAAGGTGGGCCTGGAGGTCACCCCGGAGGAGGCCAAGGAGCTGGCCCGCACCTGCGCGCTGAACGCCCTGGCGGCCGTCAAGTCCGTCACGGGTGACCTGGACCGTATCGCCCGCGTGGTGAAGGTCGTCGGCTTCGTCGCCTCGGCCGCGGACTTCACGGGCCAGCCGGGGGTCGTCAACGGCGCCAGCGAGCTGCTGGGCGAGGTCCTGGGCGACAAGGGCGTGCACGCGCGCAGCGCGGTCGGCGTGGCGGTGCTGCCGCTGGACGCGCCGGTCGAGGTGGAGATCCAGGTCGAGCTGGTCCAGTAGGGCGGGCACGTGGGGCGGGCTCGCAAGCGGCGGCGCGAGGGGGCGCGTCTGCGGCGCGTGACGGGGCGTACGACGGGCGCGCGGCCGGATGTGCCGTGCGGTGCGGCGGACGGCGTCGGCAGCCCCGTCGGAGCGCCCCCGGCTGGCTCCCGGTCTCCCCGACGGGATCCACCGGCGGACCTCCGGCGGGACCCACTGGTGGAAACCCACCGCCGGGATTCACCGCCGGGATTCACCGCCGGGATCCACCGTCGGAACCGGCGGGACCACCCGGCTCCGGGGGCGAGGTCCCGTGGGCGGGCCCGGTGCCCCTGCGCGGGCCGTCGTGATCGAGGGTGCTCGGCCGCCGGCCGGGCCGTCACCGCGGGCCCCTTGCCCTCGGGCGCCTCTCGAACATTCGCGCGCCACGGGATAGCCTCCGGCCATGGCGAATGGGCAGTGGTTCCCCCCGGACTGGCCGGACCGCATCCGCGGGCTCGCGGACGGCACCCTCACCCCGGTCACGCCGAAGCGCGCGGCCACCGTCATGCTCCTGAGGGACACCGGGACCGGCCCCGCCGTGCACATGCTGCGCAGACGCGCCTCCATGGCCTTCGCCGGGGGCGCGTACGCGTACCCGGGCGGTGGCGTCGACCCGCGTGACGACGACCACCGGGTCCGCTGGGCCGGCCCATCGCGCGCGTGGTGGGCCGATCGGCTCGGGCTGGACGAGAAGGCGGCCCAGGCGATCGTCTGCGCGGCCGTCCGGGAGACCTACGAGGAGGCGGGCGTCCTGCTCGCCGGGCCCGGCCCGGACTCGGTCGTCGGCGACACCACGGGCGCGGACTGGGAGGCCGACCGCGCCGCCCTGGTCGCCCGTGAGCTGTCCTTCGCCGAGTTCCTCGACCGGCGAGGTCTGGTCCTGCGCTCGGACCTGCTGGGGGCCTGGACACGGTGGATCACCCCCGAGTTCGAGCCCCGCCGCTACGACACCTGGTTCTTCGTGGCCGCCCTCCCCGAGGGCCAGCGCACCCGGAACGCCTCCACGGAGGCCGACCGCACGGTGTGGATCCGCCCCCAGGACGCGGCGGCGGCGTACGACCGGGGCGAGCTGCTGATGATGCCGCCCACCATCGCCACCCTGCGCCAGCTCGTCCCCTACGGCAGTCCCGCCGAGGCCCTCGCGGCGGCGCCCGGCCGTGACCTGACCCCCGTGCTCGCGCGGGCCCGCCTGGTCGACGGCGGCGTCGTCCTGTCGTGGCCGGGGCACGAGGAGTTCACCAAGCACGTCCCGGCCGGAGGCCCGGCCACCCCATGACACGGTCCCGCACCGGCCGACCCGGTCTCCGCACGGTACGGCCCCGCACCCGTCCCCCCGGTCACCGCGCGACCGGGCCGCGCACCCGCCCGCACCGCCGCCGGACCGGCGCGGCCCGCCCGAACCACGTCCAGGAAGGTCCCCCCGCATGACGGACGCAGCAGCGCTCCCCGGGCAGCCCCGGGGCGGAGTCCTCTCCGGACCCGCCACCGAGCGGGCCGTCAACGTGCTCGCGCCCAACGCCTCGGCCATGACCCTGGACGGCACCAACACCTGGATCGTCTCCGAACCCGACTCCGAGCTGGCGATCGTGATCGATCCCGGGCCGCTGGACGAGGGCCACCTGGGCGGCGTGACAGACACCGCGGAGCGGGCCGGCAAGCGCGTCGCGCTGACCCTGCTGACCCACGGCCACCCCGACCACGCGGAGGGCGCCGCCCGCTTCGCCGAGCTGACTCGCACGCGTGTGCGAGCACTCGACCCGGCCCTGCGGCTGGGCGAGGAGGGCCTGGCCGCGGGGGACGTGATCGAGGTGGGCGGCCTGGAGCTGAGGGTTGTGCCGACCCCCGGACACACCGCGGACTCCCTGTGCTTCCACCTCCCGGCCGACCGGGCGGTCCTCACCGGCGACACGGTCCTGGGCCGCGGTACGACCGTCGTGGCGCACCCCGACGGCCGTCTGGGCGACTACCTGGACTCGCTGCGGCGGCTGAGGTCCCTCACGGTCGACGACGGCGTCCACACGGTCCTGCCGGGCCACGGGCCCGTCCTGGAGGACGCCCAGGGCGCCGTCGAGTTCTACCTCGCCCATCGCGCCCACCGGCTCGCGCAGATCGAGACGGCCGTCGAGAACGGCTACCGCACCCCCGCCGACGTCGTCGCCCACGTGTACGCCGACGTGGACCGCTCCCTGTGGCCGGCGGCGGAACTGTCGGTCCGGGCGCAACTGGAGTACCTGGAGGAGCACGGGCTCATCTGAGGCCCGCGCGGCGGCCGGTCCTCGGGAAACCCGCTCGGCCCGCCCGCGGGTCGGCCCCGGGCCCGTCGTCACGTCCGGTCGTCGGCCGGAGGGCGGCCCGCGGCGTCCGGCGCGTGCTCCGGGACCCCCGCTCGAAGAGCTCGGGGCAAGTGCCCGGCGGAAGCCCTCGGGGTGGTCGTACCCGGGCTCTCGCCCGGTGCGGCGGGCGGGGCCCCCGCGCGCAGATCTCGGGGAACGCGCCGGGCGTCGCGGGGCGGACGGAACGGGGCGGCAGGCCTCAGCCCGCCGTCTCCGGCCTCGGCGCCTTGACGCCGTGCACGCGCGCGTACTCCCCGGCCAGCCAGGGACCGAGGTCGTCGACGTAGGAGCGCAGCACCGCCGGGTCGCCGACCGGGTCGTGGCCGTACGCTGCCGCCGCCGCCAGTTGCGCGGCCCGTTCCGGGTAGTACGCGCCGAAGGCGCCGGCCATCTCGGCGAGGTCGCTGGTCCAGCCCCGCCAGCGGGCCATCACGAGCGTGAACCCGGTGCGCACGAGGTGCCGGGACATGAACCGCACCAGGGGCCTGCGGGCCTCCTCGGTGTCCTCGGCGGCCGAGATCCGCTCCCGCCACCGGGGCAGGAACAGGGCCAGGTCCCCGTTGGTCTCGCGGGCCAGGAGCGGGTCGTCGGGGCGGTAGCGGGGCAGGCGGGCGGCGAGGTCCTCGCCGAGCAGGGGCGTGCACAGACAGGCGACGAACCAGCCCAGGTCGTAGCGCTCGAGGTCGCTCAGCAGCCGTTCCCGGCCGAAGAGCAGCGTGCCGACCCCGTCGATCTGCGCGAACTCCTGATCGAGTGCGTCGCCGAGCGCGCGGGCGGCCTGCCGGTCGGCGTCCGTCGGCTCGTCGCGGAGCGCGACCAGCAGGTCCAGGTCGCTGCGTCCCGGCCGGGCGGTACCGCGGGGGATCGATCCGTAGAGGTACGCGCTGTCCAGCCGGGTTCCGTAGACCTCCGGCAGCCGCTCGCGGGCGGCGGCGACGACCGTCCGGAAGGCGTCCGGCACGCGCGCCAGGGACCCTTCGCGCGCGATGTGTCCTTCCGGAGTGAGGCCCTTGCCCGGGGCGGGCGTCAACGCGACCTCTTGGCCAGCCGTTCGACGTCGAGCAGGATGACCGCGCGGGCCTCCAGACGGAGCCAGCCGCGCTGGGCGAAGTCGGCCAGGGCCTTGTTGACCGTCTCGCGGGACGCGCCGACCAGCTGGGCCAGCTCCTCCTGCGTCAGGTCGTGCACGACGTGGATGCCCTCCTCGGACTGCACGCCGAAGCGGCGGGAGAGGTCCAGCAGGGCGCGGGCGACCCGGCCCGGCACGTCGGAGAAGACCAGGTCGGACATCTGGTCGTTGGTCTTGCGCAGGCGGCGGGCGACGGCGCGCAGCAGGGCGCCGGCCACCTCGGGCCGTACGTTCAGCCAGGGCTGGAGATCGCCGTGGCCGAGGGCCAGCAGCTTGACCTCGGTCAGCGCGGTCGCCGTGGCGGTGCGCGGGCCCGGGTCGAAGAGCGACAGCTCGCCGATGAGTTCGCCGGGGCCGACGACGGCCAGCATGTTCTCGCGGCCGTCGGGGGACGTGCGGTGCAGCTTGACCTTGCCCTCGGTCACCACGTAGAGCCGGTCGCCCGGGTCGCCCTCGTGGAACAGCGAGTCGCCGCGTGCGAGGGTCACCTCCGTCATGGAGGCGCGAAGCTCCGCGGCCTGCTCGTCGTCGAGCGCCGCGAAGAGCGGATTGCGCCGCAGAACGTCGTCCACGAGTTCTCTCCTTGTCGACCTGCTCAGGGGATCGTGCGTCCCCGTGTGCCAGGGGTCCGTGTTCCCCATTTTGCCGGACGGTCCAAACAGTGTGATCTGTCACAAGGATGCCGCACAGGTGTCCCGGGGTACGCGGCAGGGGTCCGATCGGACGCCGATCTTCGGGGCCCGGAGCGGATCCCGGTGCCGGGCCTTAGGCTGGCCGGGTGTCCAAATCGCCGGTGAGAGCACAGGCCGAGGGGGCTGGACGAGTGGTCGTACGTCAGAATTCCGCTCAGGGCGAACAGCCGCCCGAAGGCAGCGAGGAAGCGGCGAAAGGGAAGAAGACGGCAAAGGTCGCGAAGGTCAAGAAGACGGCGAAAAAGGTGACCGCCGCGCCGCGGAAGGCCACCGCCGCCGTGCGGAAGGCCCCGCCCGCGCAGACCGTGGCCCCGAAGCCGCCCCGGGACGAGTCGCGCACCGCCCTCGTCCGCCGCGCCCGGCGGATCAACCGCGAGCTCGCCGAGGTGTATCCGTACGCCCACCCCGAACTGGACTTCGAGAACCCCTTCCAGCTGCTGGTCGCCACGGTCCTGTCCGCCCAGACCACGGACCTGAGGGTGAACCAGACGACCCCGGGCCTGTTCGCCAGGTACCCCACCCCGGAGGACCTCGCCGCGGCCGACCCGGAGCAGGTCGAGGAGATCCTGCGGCCCACGGGTTTCTTCCGGGCCAAGACCAAGTCGGTCATGGGCCTGTCCAAGGCGCTGGTGGAGCAGTTCGACGGAGAGGTCCCGGGCCGGCTGGAGGACCTGGTCAAGCTGCCCGGCGTCGGCCGCAAGACCGCCTTCGTGGTCCTCGGCAACGCCTTCGGCCGCCCCGGCATCACCGTGGACACGCACTTCCAGCGGCTGGTGCGGCGCTGGCAGTGGACCGACGCGACCGACCCGGACAAGATCGAGGCCGCCGTCGGCGCGCTCTTCCCCAAGAGCGACTGGACCATGTTGTCGCACCATGTGATCTTCCATGGCCGACGCATCTGCCACGCCCGCAAGCCCGCCTGCGGCGCCTGCCCGATCGCCCCGCTGTGCCCGGCTTACGGCGAGGGCGAGACCGATCCGGAGAAGGCGAAGAAGCTGCTGAAGTACGAGAAGGGCGGCTTCCCCGGGCAGCGTCTCAATCCCCCGCAGTCCTACCTGGACGCGGGCGGCAAACCGGCCCCGCCCCTGGGGGCCGGGTGACGGTAACGGAACGATCCCGGCGGCGCCGGGCGTTGGAGACGGCAGGACGACGACGGGGACGGGGGCGGCGATGACGCGGGCGAGTGAGGCGGCGAGCGGCACGCAGAGCGGTTCGGTGGCGCCGGTCGGTTCGGTGGCGCTCACCAGGGAAGGGCTGCCGCGGTGGCTGGAGCCGGTCGTGCGCGTCGTCGAGACGGTCAGGCCCGGCCAGCTGAGCCGCTTCCTGCCGCCGGAGAACGGCACCGGACGCCAGTCCGCCGTGCTCGTCCTCTTCGGCGAGGGCCGGCACGGGCCCGAGCTGCTGCTCATGGAGCGGGCGAGCTCGCTGCGCTCGCACGCCGGACAGCCGTCCTTCCCCGGCGGGGCGCTCGACCCGGAGGACGGCGACCCGCAGGGCGAGGGACCCCTGCGGGCCGCGCTGCGCGAGGCCGAGGAGGAGACCGGGCTCGACCCGGAAGGCGTCCAGCTGTTCGGCGTGCTGCCCCGGCTCTACATCCCGGTCAGCGGCTTCGTCGTCACGCCCGTGCTCGGCTGGTGGCGCGCGCCCAGTCCGGTGGGCGTGGTCGACCCGGCGGAGACCGCCCGCGTCTTCACGGTTCCCGTGGCGGATCTCACCAATCCCGACAACCGCGCCACGGCAGTTCACCCCCGGGGGCACCAAGGCCCGGCATTCCTGGTCGAATCGGCTCTCGTGTGGGGCTTCACCGCCGGGATCATCGACCGTCTGCTGCACTACGCGGGCTGGGAGTTGCCCTGGGACCGGGACAAGCGGGTCCCGCTCGACTGGCGGTCATGACAGGGTGGCTCCGTGCCGTTCCGGCCGGAGGCACCGCGGACACCGTGCCTCCCGCCACCGCCGCTGCGCGGTGCGCCGGGCCCCCGGCCGAAGTGACCGGAAGACGATGAGGCGAGGCTCGACACGGTGAACGTGCTGGACATCCTGCTGCTGGTCACCGCCGTGTGGTTCGCGGTCGTCGGTTATCGCCAGGGATTCGTCGTCGGCATCCTGTCGGTCGTCGGCTTCCTGGGCGGCGGAGTCGTCGCGCTCTACGTGCTGCCGCTCGTCTGGGACGCCCTGACGGACAACACGCCGGTCAGCACCAGCGCGGCCGTCGTCGCGGTCATCGTCGTCATCGTCTGCGCCTCGATCGGCCAGGCCCTGACCACCCACCTCGGCAACAAGCTGCGCGTGCACATCACCTGGTCCCCGGCCCGGGCCCTGGACGCGACCGGCGGCGCCCTGGTCAACGTCGCCGCGCTGCTGCTCGTCGCCTGGGTGATCGGATCGCTCCTCGGCGGCACGACGATACCGACCGTCGGCAAGGAGGTACGCAACTCCAAGGTGCTGATCGGGGTATCCGGCGTCATGCCCGCACAGGCCAACACCTGGTTCTCGGACTTCACCTCCGTCCTCGCGCAGAACGGCTTCCCGCAGGTCTTCAGCCCGTTCGCCGACGAGCCCATCACCGACGTACGGCCCCCGGACCCGGCCCTGCGCGACAGCGCCGTCGCCGAACGCGCCAAGCGGTCCGTCGTCAAGGTCGTGGGCACCGCGCGCAGCTGCGGAAAGGTCCTGGAGGGCAGCGGCTTCGTCTTCGGCGACCGCCGTGTCATGACCAACGCGCACGTCGTCGGCGGTGTCGAGGAACCCACCGTCCAGATAGGCGGCGTGGGCAGGAAGTACGACGCCAGGGTCGTCCTCTACGACTGGCATCGCGACATCGCCGTGCTCGACGTCCCGAACCTGAAGGCTCCCGCCCTGAAGTTCACCGACGACGCCGCGCACAGCGGTGACAGCGCGATCGTCGCCGGCTTCCCGCAGAACGGGTCCTACGACGTCCGGGCCGCTCGGGTGCGCGGACGGATCAAGGCCAGTGGCCCGGACATCTACCACCGCGGCACCGTCCGCCGTGACGTCTACTCGCTCTACGCGACCGTCCGCCAGGGCAACTCCGGCGGACCGCTGCTCACCACCGACGGCAGGGTGTACGGCGTGGTGTTCGCCAAGTCCCTGGACGACGCCGACACCGGTTACGCGCTCACGGCCGACGAGATCGAGCAGGACATCGTCAGGGGGCGCACCGCCAACCAGCAGGTGGACAGCGACAGCTGCGCCATGTAGGCCCCGCTGTCAGGCGCCGGCCGATCTTCGGCGGGCATGCCGATGCTGGTGCCGGGTCGGCCCTCCGGCACTGGCGGGGCCTGTGCCGGTGCCCGCCGGGCCTGGGCTGGTCCGGTGCCGGCCCTAGGCGGGTCATGCACCGGTATCCGGTCGGCCGCGGGCAGGTCCTGTACCGGCGTCCGGTCGGCCCTGGCAGGTCCTGTGCCGGTGTCCGCTCGGTGTCCGTCCGGTCGTCGGCCGGTGCTCGGCCGCTTCCCGGTCCCGTCGGGCGGGCCCGTGCGGGTCAGCCGCGCGAGGCCGTGCGGGTCAGCCGCGCGGGTGACGCAGACGTACCGAGACCCAGCGGGCCCGGCGGCGCAGGATGCGCGGAATGCCCACCCGGGGGTCCGTGTCCGTCAGTTGCGGGACATCCCCATGAGGGGAGCCCGGACCGCTCGTCGAACGGCGGGTGCGTGCTACGTCGCTGTAGTCGTGCGTCCAGCCCATACCGGGACGTCTGCCCCCGCTCCAAGGTCGATAACCGCCCGCGGGCAACCCAATTGGCTTATGCGCCGGGCAAGTGGCCGTTCGCAGGACAGTTGTTCGTGTCCGGATACCGAGCGCATCGGTGGCGTCACCGATCGGGTTCGGGGTCCTTCAGCCAGTTGACCAGTTCGGTGGAGAAGGCGACCGGGTCCTCTTCGTGCGGGAAGTGGCCCAGGCCGTCGAAGAGGCGCCAGCGGTACGGGGCCTCCACGTACTCGCCGGAGCCGGCCGCGCTGCGAGTGCGCTGGACCGGGTCGAGGGAGCCGTGCAGATGCAGCGTCGGCACGCGCACCGGGCGCTTCATCCGGCGGTAGAACTGGATGCCGTCCGGGCGGGCCAGCGAGCGCACCAGCCAGCGGTAGGGCTCGATGGAGCAGTGCGCCGTCGAGGGGATGCACATGGCCCGGCGGTACGTCTCCACCGCCTCGTCGTCCGGCAACCGTGGTCCCGACCAGTCCCGGATGAGACGGGCCACCAGCGCACCGTCGTCGGCGGTGAGCCGGCGCTCGGGGAGCCAGGGCTGCTGGAACCCCCAGATGTGGGAGCTGGCCGCCGACTGCCTCATGTCCGCGAGCATCGCCGAACGCCAGCGCCGCGGGTGCGGCATGGATGCCACCGCCAGCCGCCGGACGATCTTCGGGCGCATCGCGGCCGCCGTCCAGGCGAGGTAGCCGCCCAGGTCGTGGCCGACGAGCGCGGCGTCCGGCTCGCCGAGGGAGCGGATCACACCGGTGATGTCGAGGGCGAGGCCCGCCGGGTCGTACCCCCGGGGTGTGCGGTCGCTGCCGCCCACCCCCCGCAGGTCCATCGCCACGGCCCGGAAACCGGCGTCGGCGAGCGCCACCAACTGGTGCCGCCACGTCCACCAGAACTGCGGGAAGCCGTGCACCAGCAGGACCAGTGGCCCGTCGCCGAGCTCGGCGATGTGGAAGCGGGCGCCGTTGGCGGCGACGTCCCGGTGCGTCACCTTCCGGTCGCCGAGGAGGTCGATCCGTACGACCGAGGTCGATTGCGCCGAAGGGGTGGCGGGGTCCGTCATGAGGACGAGCGTGCCACAGCCTCGATCGCCTGGGGTGTCCGGTCCTCCAGGGCAGCGGTCTCCGGCCGGGGGTGCGGCTTGGCCAACTGGAGCACGCCGGCCGTCTGCTTCATCGAGGCGGCGACCTTCTGCGGGCCCTTGCCCTTCTTCGCCTTCTTGGCGAAGACCAGGCCGATCAGCCCGAGGAAGCCCGCGACCAGGACGTTGGCCGCGAAGGACAGCAGGAAGCAGACCGCGAGGTTCCAGCCGCTCCAGGTGCGAATGCCGTAGGCGAGGGCGAAGTTGAGCATCGGCAGCGAGAACAGCAGCACCGCGCCGGCCACCGAGAACGCCCCACCGCTCACCGCCCCCCGTTTGACGTCCTGCTTCAGCTGGGCCTTGGCCAGTGCGATCTCGTCATGCACCAGCGCCGACATTTCGGTCGTCGCCGAGGCGAACAGTTGGCCGATGCTGCGTTCGGCGCCGACCGGGCTGCCGTCGGGTGCGCTCATCGCGGTCTCCCTCTTCTGCCTGACATTGCGTGTCGCTCGGGTCCGGCGCCGCCCGGCTCCGGCCGCCGTTCGCCGCCGTCGCCTGGTTTCCGCCCGACCGGTGACGGTGCCGACTTTTGTACCGTCCCGTCAGATCATGCCGGACTGTCGTTCTCCTCGCCTGCCCCGCCCGGCACTTCGGCAAGCCGCCCGGCCCGCTCGGCGGCCTTCCGCTCGGCGATCCGGCGGTGTTCGGCGGCCTTGCGTTCGAGGATGTCCGCCATACGGAGGTGGTAGGCGGGGTCGTCCTGTTCGTACACGTCCGGGATGCCGTCCAGGTCCTCGTCCCGCTCCTCGGCCTCGCACAGCCTGCGGTACCGGGCGTTGCGTATCTTCAGCAGGACCGTCGCGAGTGCCGCCGCGACGACAGAACCGATGAGGACGGCGGCCTTGGCCTCGTCCGTCAGCACCGGGTCGCCGGCGAAGGCCAGCTCACCGATGAGCAGCGAGACGGTGAAGCCGATCCCCGCGAGCGTGGCCAGGGCGAAAACGTCCGCCCAGGCCAGGTCTTCGCTGAGCGAAGCCCTGGTGAACCGGGCGGTGAGCCAGGTTCCGCCGAAGATGCCGATCGTCTTGCCGACGACCAGACCGAGCACGACACCGAGCGTCTCCGGCCTGCCGAACACATCCGCCAGCGCCCCGCCGGAGAGGGAAACCCCGGCGCTGAACAGCGCGAACAGCGGTACCGCCAGGCCGGCCGAGAGCGGGCGCACGAGGTGCTCGATGTGCTCGCCGGGGGAGCGTCGCTCGCCCTCGCGAGCGGTGCAGCGCAGCATCAGGCCCATCGCGACGCCCGCGATGGTGGCGTGCACGCCGCTGTTGTACATCAGCCCCCAGATGACCAGGCCGAGCGGCACGTACACGTACCAGCCGCGCACGCCCTTGCGCAGCAGCAGCCAGAAGACGAGCAGGCCGGCGAGCGCCCCGCCGAGCGCGGCGAAGTTCAGGCGGTCGGTGAAGAAGACCGCGATGATCAGGATGGCGAAGAGGTCGTCGACGACGGCGAGGGTGAGCAGGAAGGCGCGCAGGGCGCTGGGCAGCGAGGTGCCGATGACCGCGAGCACGGCGAGGGCGAAGGCGATGTCGGTCGCGGTGGGCACGGCCCAGCCACCGAGCGAGCCGCCGCCGATGAGATTGGTCAGGGAGTAGACGGCCGCGGGCGCAGCCATGCCGCACAGCGCGGCGATCACCGGCAGGACCGCGGCTCTGGGGTCTTTCAGATCGCCCGCGACCAGTTCGCGCTTGAGCTCGATCCCGGCGACGAAGAAGAAGATCGCCAGCAGGCCGTCGGCGGCCCAGTGCTCGACGGAGAGGTCGAGGCCGAGGACGGCGGGGCCGAAGCGGAAGTGGCCCACGCTCTCGTAGCTCGCGTGCAGGGCCGGGATGTTCGCCCAGACCAGCGCGGCGACCGCGGCGAGGAGCAGCAGAACGCCGCCGACGGTCTCGGTGCGCAACGCGTCCGCGATGAAGTTCCGCTCGGGCAGGGACAGGCGTCCGAGGGCTTTGCGGGCGATGGTGGGGCGGGGCGCGGTCACGAGAACCTCCGGTGGGCAGGGCGGGACACATGCCGACCAGACTTCCCGGCGCACCTGAGGATCGTGGTTGCTGTTTGTGGTTGCTGTTGTTTTGCTTAGTTTACCTAAAGTGCGACGGGGTCGCAGCGCGGGCGGGGGAAGGGGCACCCGGCGCATATGCGCCGGGTGCCCCTCCGGGCCGCCCTCAGTCCGCCGGACCCCGGTGGCCCGGCGGACTGGCGGCCCCGGGGGTCAGTCCTCGCTGGGCGCGGCCGGGAGCTTGGCCTGGATGAGGTCCATGACCGCGGAGTCCGTGAGCGTCGTGACGTCTCCGAGCTGGCGGTTCTCCGCCACGTCGCGCAGCAGGCGCCGCATGATCTTGCCGGACCGGGTCTTCGGCAGCTCCGCCACCGGCAGGATCCGCTTCGGCTTGGCGATTGGGCCGAGCGTGCTGCCGACGTGGTTGCGCAGCTCGTTCACCAGGTCGTCGGTCTCCGCGGCCGTACCGCGCAGGATCACGAAGGCGACGATCGCCTGCCCGGTCGTCTCGTCCGCCGCGCCGACCACGGCCGCCTCGGCGACCGAGGGGTGGGAGACGAGGGCGGACTCGACCTCGGTGGTGGAGATGTTGTGGCCGGACACCAGCATCACGTCGTCGACGCGGCCGAGCAGCCAGATGTCGCCGTCGTCGTCCTTCTTGGCCCCGTCACCGGCGAAGTAGCGGCCTTCGAAGCGGGACCAGTAGGTGTCGATGAACCGCTGGTCGTCGCCCCAGATGGTGCGCAGCATCGACGGCCACGGCTCGGTGAGCACCAGGTAGCCACCGCCGCCGTTGGGCACCTCGTTCGCCTCGTCGTCGACGACGGTGGCGCTGATGCCGGGCAGCGGACGCTGCGCGGAACCGGGCTTGGCTTCGGTCACGCCCGGCAGCGGGGAGATCATGATGCCGCCGGTCTCCGTCTGCCACCAGGTGTCGACGACCGGGGTCCGGTCCGCGCCGATGTTCTTGCGGTACCAGATCCAGGCCTCCGGGTTGATCGGCTCGCCGACCGAGCCGAGCACGCGCAGGGAGGACAGGTCGAACTTGGCGGGGATGTCGTCGCCCCACTTCATGAACGTGCGGATCGCCGTCGGCGCCGTGTACAGGATGCTGACCTTGTACTTCTGCACGATCTCCCAGAACCGGCCCTGGTGCGGGGTGTCGGGCGTGCCCTCGTACATCACCTGCGTCCCGCCGTTGGCCAGCGGCCCGTACACGATGTACGAGTGACCGGTGACCCAGCCGACGTCGGCGGTGCACCAGTACACGTCCGTCTCGGGCTTCAGATCGAAGACGGCCGAGTGCGTGTACGCCACCTGCGTGAGGTAGCCGCCGGAGGTGTGCAGGATGCCCTTCGGCTTACCCGTGGTGCCCGAGGTGTAGAGGATGAACAGCGGGTGCTCCGCCTCGAACGCCTCCGGGGTGTGCTCCGCGGACTGCCGGCCCACGACCTCGTGCCACCACAGGTCACGGCTGTCGTCCCAGGCGACGTCCTGGCCGGTGCGGCGGACCACGAGCACGTTGTGCACGTCCGCCACGCGGCCGACCGCCTCGTCGACCGCGGGCTTGAGCGCGGACGGCTTGCCGCGCCGGTAGCCGCCGTCGGCCGTGATCACGACCTTGGCGTCCGCGTCCTGGATGCGGGTGGCCAGCGCGTCCGAGGAGAACCCGCCGAAGACGACGGAGTGCGCGGCGCCGATCCGGGCGCAGGCCAGCATCGCGACCGCGGTCTCCGGGATCATCGGCATGTAGACGGCGACCCGGTCGCCCTTCCGGACGCCCAGTTCGAGCAGCGCGTTCGCGGCCCTGGACACCTCGTCCTTGAGCTCGGCGTAGGTGATGGCGCGGCTGTCGCCGGGTTCGCCCTCGAAGTGGATCGCGACGCGGTCGCCGTGTCCGGCCTCGACATGCCGGTCCACGCAGTTGTACGCCACGTTGAGTGTGCCGTCCTTGAACCACTTGGCGAACGGCGGGTTCGACCAGTCGAGCGTCTCGGCCGGCTCCTTGGCCCAGGTCAGCCGGCGGGCCTGCTCGGCCCAGAAGCCGAGCCTGTCAGCCTTGGCCTGTTCGTACGCCTCTGCCGTGACGTTGGCGTTCGCGGCCAGGTCAGCGGGCGGCGCGAAGCGTCGCTCCTCCTTCAAGAGGTTGGCCAGGCTTTCGTTGCTCACGACATCTCCCTTTCCCAGGGTGTCCGTTGTGTCCCAGGCCACAGCTCATCAGAACCGGGGGCCCGATGACAAGGGTCGTCGGGAAATTGGTTTAGACCTGTTGTGGAGTGTTCGCACAGCTCCGGTGGTGTGTGGCGGGTGTCATCCCTTGCCACGGATGGCGGGTCGCCCGGGTTCAGCATGGCCTCACAAGCGGGGTCGGCCGTACTCACCACGCGCGTGTCGCGCGGTGGGAGGGGGTGAGGTGCGCCACGGACCCCTGGCGCCCGGGAGCCGCCGGGAAAGCGACCGGGGCGAGAGCGTGCTCGAACTTGTGCCGGGCATGCTCCGGACTTCCGTGTGGCGGGCCCTGGGTGCTCCTGCCGGGCGGATACGCCTTGGCGCAGCGCGCGGGCCACCGAGTCATGGGCGCGCAGACGATCGAGCCGATGGACGACGGTGGTCAGACAGAGCCGCTCGACCGTGTCGAGGGGCCGCCGCCCGGCCGACCGGAATCCGGGAGTGCTGTGGCCGGCCATCCGCTCCGGGGTGGGCGGCCCGTGCCGCCGCCGCCCCTCGAGCGGTGTGCGGGCCCCCCGGAGTCCGAGGCGAGCGGTCTTCGCATCGCTCCGCAGCCGGAGTGGCCGCACATCGAGATCGAGCACGCCCCCAGCACGTCGACCGCGTACTCGATCCCGGATACGACCGAGGCGATGCCGCTGCCGTCTCCCGGCGGTGGCACGAGGTTGCCCACGTTCCGTACGACGAAGAGGTCGCTGGGCCCTCCGATGATGATCAACGAGGTGATCAATCGCGAGTCGGCGCAGGCGCGGAAGAGCTTGGACGGCTGCTGAACCTCCTGTGCAGGTCCCGTCGGCTCGCTGCGCGCGGGTGGTGGTGCGGTGCTGCGTCGGAAGGCGCCGACGCCTCGTGGCAGGTGCTCCGGGCTCGGACCCCGTCCGATTCGGAGGCCCGATCCGCGCGCGGACCTGAAGCCGGAGCGGCGGCCCCTTCTTCGGGAACCTGGATCCTCGGGCTCGTTCGTCACCATGCCCGATCCGGGCTCCGTGTCCGCACCCGATCCGGTGCCTGAGCCGGGTCTCGGGGTCGCGCCGGGGCCGGTGTCGAATGTGGGCATCGCGGTCGTGTCCGGGCCTGTGCCCCCGTCAGCGTCCGTGTTCGTGGGCGGCTTCCTGTCGACGCCGCTGCCCACGCCGGCACGGCGTCCCGTGAGTTCGACGGAGCCGCCCTGCGCCGTGTGCGTGCGCTGCCAGTCGTGCAGTGACTCGTACGCCGCGTGGTCCATGAAAGAGCCGTCCAACTCGACTACCACGTCGGCTCCTTGCGGAACCATGTGAAGGGTACGGCTGAGGCGTGGCACCGCGAGGAACGTCAGCTGTCCCCGTACCCGCACGTAATGGGCTCCGGCCCGCTCGTCGTGTGTGATCCGGGTGCGGGCGAGGCGATGCAGCGCGACGGCGACGGCCGTGGCGATCCCGAGAACCACGCCCCCCAGGACGCCGAAGGCCACCACACCGAGCGCGGTGACGGCGTACACCAGTACCTCTCGATGGCGGGTCACCGTGCGGATGTGGTGCGGGGACACCATCTGGATGCCGACGGCCATCACCAGGGCCGCGAGCGAGGCGAGTGGGATCAGCTCCAGGACCGGGACCATCAGCAGCGCGGCGACCACGACGAACACGCCGTGCAGCATCGTGGAGTTCCGGCTCACCGCACCCGCGCGGACATTCGCCGAGCTCCGTACGGCCACCCCGGCGACCGGCAGGCCTCCGAGCGCCCCCGAGACGACGTTGGCGGCGCCCTGGCCGAGCAGCTCCCGGTCCAGGTTCGAACGGCGCACGCGGGGGGCCGGTCCGGAGCGGCCGGCCACCAGCTTGTCCACGGCCACCGCGCCGAGCAGCGACTGCACGCTGCACACCAACGTCGTGCCGAGCACCGCGGTCGCGAGGCCGGGCGACGGCCCGTCGGGCAGTTCGGCCAAGGCGTGAGTGCGCCAGGAGGGCAGGTCGACCCTGGTCAGTGCCAGCCCGGTCAGGGAGGCGACGGTGGTGGCGCCGACGACGGCGACGAGCGCGGCCGGCACGCTGCGCAGGAGGCGTCCGGGCCCTCCGGGCAGCCGTGGCCAGAGCAGCAGCAGGACCAGGGTGAGCGCGCTCACGGCGAGAGCGGCGGGGTCCAGGGCGACCAACTGGCCGGGCAACGCCCGGAGGTTGCCGAGCACGGAACTCTGCGGACTGCCGCCGAGCACGATGTGGAGTTGGGCGACGGCAATGGTCACGCCGATGCCCGCGAGCATGCCGTGCACGACGGCGGGACTGACGGCGAGCGCGCCGCGCGCCACGCGCAGGCAGCCCAGGCAGAGTTGGGCGAGGACGGTGATGGCGCACGTCGTCCGCCATCCGTAGCGGACGATCAGCTCGGCGGTGACCACCGTGAGCCCGGCGGCGGGTCCGCTGACCTGCAGCGGTGAGCCGCCGAACCGTCCCGCGACCAGTCCGCCCACGGCGGCGGCCACGAGGCCGGCCTGGAGCGGGGCACCGGTGGCGAGGGCGATGCCGAGAGAAAGCGGCAGGGCGATCAGGAAGACGGAGACGGCGGCCGACAGATCGGTGCCGGCGAGGCGGCCACCGCGCCGCCACGGGGGCGGGCTGTGCGGCGGGTGCGAGTCCTGCGCCCGGGCGGAATCGGTGGCGCGAGTGGGGACGCAGGCTGACATGTTCCCGGACCTCCTCGGTTCGACTGATTCAATAGATGGCAAAGTAAAAGTAATGCCACGTAAAGTCCTTGCATAGATTTACAAGGCAAATGACGCCCCGCGTCACCTCAATGAGTGAAGTAGGGCTTTTATCGGCTTGTCGTACTAATTCCTTCTCGACTCCATGCGACCTTGGCGGCGCTGTGCCCGGCCGTCCGGCACACGGCCGGACAGCACAGCAACCAGCACACGCCGTCCCGGCGTTGGACGAGAGAAGGAAGAAGGTGGGCGGAACATGGCCGCCACCCAGAGGATCGCCGTGGGCGTCGTCGCCGCCGCGGCCTGCGCCTCGTCGCTCGCCGGTTGTGCGAGCGGGGCCGACGCACCCCGGCAGGGCTCGCACGGCGCGCAGAAGCCCGCGCATCCGCCGGGAAGCGTCGTCCGCCTGATCGGTGACGGGTCCACCGCGTACACCGGGGCCCAGCCGCACCTTCCCGTGGCGGAGCGGCTCCGGACGGGGGAGAAGCCCCCGCAGTTCGTCGTCTTCTCTTGGGACGGCGCGGGTGAGGACAGCCAGAAGCTGTTCTCACACTTCCGGAAGGTGGCGAAGGCCAACAACGCGACGATGACGTACTTCCTCAGCGGCGTGTACATGCTGCCGAAGGAGAAGCGCGACCTGTACCGGCCGCCGCAGCATGCCGCCGGAAGGTCCGACATCGGCTTCAACGACGAGCAGGGCATCGCCGACACCGCCCGCCAGGTGCGCCTGGCGTGGTTGGAGGGCAACGAGATCGGCACCCACTTCAACGGCCACTTCTGCGGCCCCGACGGCGGGGTCGGCCAGTGGTCGGTCGACGAGTGGACGAGCGAGATCGACCAGGCCAAGCGGTTCGTGAAGACCTGGAAGACCAACAGCGGCCTGAAGAGCGCCGCCCCGCTGCCCTTCGACTACGACAAGGAGCTCATCGGCGCCCGCACCCCCTGTCTGGAGGGCCAGAAGAACTTCACCAAGGCGGCGAACCAGCTCGGCTTCCGCTACGACAGCAGCGGCGTCAACAACCAGGTGTGGCCGAAGAAGCGGAACGGCCTGTGGGACCTGTCGATGCAGCTGGTGCCGTTCCCCGGGCACACCTTCGAGCAGCTGACCATGGACTACAACTTCATGGTCAACCAGTCGGGCACGCAGACCCAGGGCGACCCCGACAAGTTCGGCTACTGGGGCGACCAGATGCGTGACGGCCTGCTCAAGGGCTTCTACCGGGCCTACGACGGCAACCGCGCCCCGCTGGTCATCGGCAACCACTTCGAGTCCTGGAACGGCGGCACCTACATGCGTGCCGTCGAGGAGGTCGTGAAGGAGGTGTGCAACAAGCCCGACGTGCGCTGTGTCTCCTTCCACCAGCTGGCCGACTGGCTGGACGCCCAGGACCCGCAGGTCCTCGCGAAGCTGCGCGGCCTGCAGGTGGGCGAGGCCCCCAAGCAGGGCTGGGCGGCCTTTCTGTCGAGCGGGCCGGCCCCGGCCCCCAGGGGAGTGCCCGGGGCGCCGAGGCTGTAGGGCGGGCCGTCAGGCGGAGGCGGTGACGCCCTCGCGCAGGACGAATCCGGGGTCGATCTGCGCCGCCAGGTCGGTCCCGGTCCGTTCGTTCCCCCAGGAGGCGGCGTTCTTCAGGTGGAAGTGCGCCATCTGCTGGGTGTACCGCTCCCAGTCACGCAGCTCGTACGTGGCGTCGGCGGCGACCTGGAGCACGCGCAGGGCCCGGCGGTCGGCGTCCTCCAGGAACTCGAACCGGGGCGGGCGGCCCTTCTCCATGGCGCGCACCCAGTCCGAGTGTCCGACGGTCACGAGCAGGTCGTCCCCGACCTCGGCGCGCAGGAAGTCCAGGTCGTCCGGCCCTTGCACCTTGTTTCCGACGACCCTCAGCACGACGCCGAAGTCGCGGGCGTACTCCTTGTACTGGCGGTAGACGGAGACGCCCTTCCGGGTGGGCTCGGCCACGAGGAAGGTGATGTCGAAGCGGGTGAACATGCCGGAGGCGAAGGAGTCCGAACCCGCCGTCATGTCCACCACGACGTACTCGTCGCGGCCGTCCACCAGGTGGTTCAGGAACAGCTCCACCGCTCCCGTCTTGGAGTGGTAGCAGGCGACCCCGAGGTCGGCGTCCGTGAAGGGGCCGGTGACCATCAAACGGACGGCGCCGCCGTCGAGGTCGACCTCTCGGGCACAGGCCTCGTACAGCGGGTTGTCCTCGGTCACGCGCAGCAGTCGTGATCCCTCACCGGGCGGAGTCGTCTTGATCATCGTCTCCGCGGAGGCGATCCGCGGGTTGTCGCCGCGCAGGTAGTCCTTGATCAGCGGCAGCCGGCCGCCCATCGCGGGCAGCGTGGCCGCCTGGGCCTCCTCCAGACCCAGCGCTGCGCCCAAATGCTGGTTGATGTCGGCGTCTACGGCGACGACGGGCGCCCCTGCCGCCGCGAGATGCCGGATGAACAGGGAGGACAGGGTGGTCTTGCCGCTGCCGCCCTTCCCGACGAAAGCAATTTTCATGTTCACGAAGCGTAGTGCTCCGATAGCTGTAAGTGGCAGCTTGCGTGAAGAAGACCACTCCTTCGAGGGCTGGGGTACGCGGGTGCGTAGTGTCGTACTCATGAGTACGACAGGTGCGACCGCCGATCCGCTCGCGGCCCTGGGCTCTCTGCCCGGCGTGGCCGATTCCGTCGAGTCCGTGCGCAAGGCCGTGGACCGGGTCTACGGGCACCGCATCATGCGACGCCGGAGCAACGTGATCACCTCCGAGGCCGCGCTGCGCGGCGCCCGTGGTTCCGCGGCGCTGTCCGGCGCGGACTGGGCCCTGGAGGAGGTGCGCCGACGGACCGACTTCAGCGGTGACGGCGAGGCGCGTGCGCTGGGCGCGGCCCTGCGCCTGACGGCCGAGTCCGGTCAGCTGCTGTCCATCTGGCGGCAGTCGCCCCTGCGGGTGCTGGCCCGGCTTCATCTGGTGGCCGCGGCGGGCCGGGAGGGCGCTGTCGGACGGCCGCGTCAGGCGGCTGAGACCGTCGACGAGCCGCTGATCGAGCTGCCGCTGCCGGGTGCGGCGGAGGTCTCCGGGCGACTGGACGGGCTGTCGGAACTGATCGTCGCGGGCAGCGCCGCGCCCGCCCTGGTGACGGCGGCCGTCGTGCACGGCGAGCTCCTGGCGCTGCGCCCCTTCGTCTCCCACAACGGCCTGATCGCGCGGGCGGCCGAGCGCATCGTGCTGATCGGCAGCGGCCTGGACCCGAAGTCGGTCTGCCCGGCCGAGGTCGGCCACGCCGAGCTGGGCCGGGCGGCTTATCTTGCGGCCCTGGACGGCTATGTCTCCGGCACTCCGGAGGGGATGGCGGCCTGGATCACCCACTGCGCCAAGGCGGTCGAACTGGGTGCCCGTGAGTCGACGGCGGTGTGCGAGGCGTTGCAGCGCGGAGCGGCGTAGCGGAGGCAAGCGGCGCGGTGGGCCGCGTGGCCTCCCGGCCGCGGAAGTGATCTGCCCGGAACACAGGGTTGCGGCGGTACGAGTACTCGTACCGCCGCTGGCACGTCCACCGAGTTACCAGGCGTCCTCGATATGTCGCCCATCAGGCCGGGATCTTTGCCCGTGACCTGGTGCGGCTGGCCCGTAATCGACGGGTCGACGTCGCGTGGGTGCCCAGTGTTCATGCTCGGTCCGTGGGGCCGAATGCGTTTCGAAGGTGATCCTTTCGGATGTCCTTGGGTCTCGCGGGCCGTTGAGTCCTTTGTACTGCAAGCGGGAGACAAGCGGAACCCCTGCCTGCACTTCTTTACTATCGGGTGCGAACCAGTCCGAAACGGGCACCTCTGCTCGACGTCGACGGTCCGAATCGTCGTGATGTCGAACGGAGTGCCGCACCGGTTCGGGCAGCGGGCGGAGAAGACTCAGGCGACCGCGCCCCGGCGCCGGCTCGCGTACCAGACGAGTCCCGCGGTGGCGGCCGCCGCTCCTATGGCCGCCACGGCGACCAGGGTCGGACGGGGCGGCACGGAGAACGCGGGCAGTCGCTGCTTGAGCCGCACGGGACGGTGGAAGTCCAGGATCGGCCAGCCGCGCGCGAGGGCTTCCCGGCGCAGCGCGCGGTCCGGGTTCACCGCGTGCGGATTCCCCACCGACTCCAGCATCGGCACGTCGGTGGCCGAGTCGCTGTACGCGTAGCACCGGCCGAGGTCGTACCCCTCGGACTCGGCCAGCTCGCGGACCGCCTCCGCCTTCGTCGGTCCGTAGGCGTAGTACTCCACCTCGCCGGTGAAGCAACCGTCCTCGCCCACCACCATCCGGGTGGCCACCACGCGATCCGCGCCGAGCAGTTCGCCGATGGGCTCCACCACCTCCGCGCCCGACGTGGACACGATGACGACGTCGCGCCCGGCGCGGTGGTGCTCCTCGATGAGCGACGCGGCCTCGTCGTAGATGATCGGGTCGATCAGGTCGTGCAGCGTCTCGGCGACGATCTCCTTGACCTGCCGCACGTTCCAGCCGCGGCACAGCGCGGACAGGTACTCGCGCATGCGCTCCATCTGGTCGTGGTCGGCGCCGCCGGCGAGGAACACGAACTGGGCGTAGGCGGTGCGCAGCACGGCCCTGCGGTTGATCAGTCCGCCTTGGTAGAACGACTTGCTGAACGTGAGCGTGCTGGACTTCGCAATGACCGTCTTGTCCAGATCGAAGAAGGCCGCTGTGCGGGGCAAGGAGTGGTTTTCCACAACCCTGAGCATAGGGGCAGCCCATTCGGCGTAAGGTAGGCGCGTGGGTTTGCCTGAGAGGGCTCTCGGGTACACCATGGAAGTCACGGATCGTTCGCGACCGTGCTAACCCGGTCCGACTCCTCCCCCCCCGAGTCGGCCGTGGAGACGACCCCCGCTCTCCCCCCCGGCGGGGGTCGTCGCATGTCCGGGTGGGTTTCTCTCCCTCTCCGCGGGGCCTCGCACCGCGGTCGCCGTGCCGCACGGCCGCCACTTCGCCACCCATGATCCATCACTGTGCGTAGTCGTGGGGCTGCTCTGTGGAAGTCGTGCCGGAGCCGGTGTGCGGCTCACCGGTATGGGTGACGGCCATTTTCACATCCGTCGAGTTGTCCACAGATTTGGACCAAGATCCACATTATTTCCCGGATCGCCGCACCTTGATTCCTGTGCGCACCGCCGACGGCGAAGTTCATGGCCGGTTCCGTTTGTCGGGCGCGTATGGCCGGTTCGTATCGGCCGTCATATGAAGACCGCTCGCCGGTTCTTCACCCGATTGGGATTCGCGGGGCCGCAGGGGCCGCGCGGGAGACGCAGCGAAGGGGGACCGACCCGTGGCCGGAACCGTCACACACGATCCGCCGCCCGGTGCCGCAGGACGGCAGGGAAGACCATTGATCGTCACCGAGGACGCCGGACTCCTCGACGACCTGCTGCGCCTGTGCGCGGCGGCGGGGGCGACACCCGAGGTCCACCACGGGGTGCCCGATCCGAGCGGCAACTGGGAGGCCGCTCCACTGGTGCTGGTCGGCGACGACGCGGCCCGGCGGGTGCGCGGAGCCGCTCGCAGACGCGGAGTGGTGCTGGTCGGCCGTGATCAGGACGACTCCGGGGTCTGGCGGCGCGCCGTCGAGATCGGCGCCGACCACGTCCTGGTGCTGCCCGACGGTGAGCAGTGGCTGGTGGACCGGATCGCCGATGTCGCCGAAGGCGTCGGCCGGCCCGCGCTCACCGTGGGCGTCATCGGCGGCCGCGGCGGGGCCGGGGCCTCCACACTGGCCTGCGCGCTCGCCGTCACCTCGGCGCGGGAAGGCCTGCGCACACTCCTCGTGGACGCCGATCCGCTGGGCGGCGGGCTCGACGTGCTGCTCGGCGGGGAGACGGCCGAGGGACTGCGCTGGCCGGCCTTCGCGGCCTCCCGCGGACGGGTCGGCGGCGGCGCCCTGGAGGAGTCGCTGCCCGAACTGCACGCACTGCGGGTGCTCAGCTGGGACCGCGGGGACTGTGTCGCGGTGCCGCCACAGGCCGTCCGCGCGGTGCTGGCCGCCGCACGTCGCAGAGGCGGGGCCGTCGTGGTCGATCTGCCCCGCCGCGTCGACGAGGGGGCCGCCGAGGCACTGGCCCAGATCGATGTCGGGCTGCTCGTGGTCCCCGCCGAACTGCGCGCCGTCGCGGCCGCCGCCCGGGTGGCCTCCGCGGTCGGCATGGTCCTGCGCGACCTGCGTGTGGCCGTACGTGGGCCCTACGCGCCCGGCCTCGACGACCGCGAGGTGGCCCGGCTGCTGGGCCTGCCGCTGGTCGGCGAGGTGCCCGTGGAGTCCGGGCTGCGCCGCTCCGGCGAGGGCCGGACACCGCCCGGCGCGGCCGCCCGCGGACCACTGGCCCGCTTCTGCTCGGCCTTCTGGGAGCGGGCGCTGACCGAGGCGGGTGCCGCATGAGGACGGCGGCGGAGCAAGGGCGGCGGGCCGGCGAGCGAGGTGCCTCGCCGCCCGTGTCCGGCGGGACCGGGCGAGCCGACGGGCCCGATGGCGCCGACGGCCCCGGTATGTCCGCGGAGCTGCTGGACGGGGTGCGGCAGTGGCTCGCGCGAAGCGGCGCCGAGCCGACCCCCGCGCGAGTGGCGCAGGCACTGCGGGAGCAGGGCCGGGTGCTCGGGGACGCGGAGGTGCTCGGGGCGGCCGAACGGTTGCGGGCGGAGCTGATCGGCAGTGGCCCGCTGGAACCGCTGCTCGCCGACCCCTCGGTGACCGACGTCCTGGTGTCGGGCCCGGCCCAGGTCTGGGTGGACCGCGGCGGCGGACTGGAGCGGGCCGCCGTCGCCTTCCCCGACGCGGCGGCCGTACGTCGCCTCGCGCAGCGCCTGGCAGCCGTGGCAGGACGCCGGCTGGACGATGCCCGGCCGTGGGTCGACGCCCGGCTGCCGGACGGAACCCGGCTGCACGCCGTGCTGCCCCCGGTCGCCGTCGGCTGCGCCTGCCTTTCCCTGCGGGTCGTACGGCCGCGCGCGTTCACACTCGGCGAGCTGGTGGCGGCCGGCACGGTGCCGCCGGGTGGGGACCGCGTGCTGCGGGCGCTGATCGAGGCCCGGCTGTCCTTCCTCGTCAGCGGTGGGACGGGCACCGGGAAGACCACGTTGCTCAGCGCTCTGCTGGGGCTGGTCGGGCCGGGCGAGCGGATCGTGCTCGCCGAGGACTCGGCGGAGTTGCGGCCCGACCACCCGCACGTCGTCCGCCTGGAGACCAGACCCGCCAACCAGGAGGGCGCGGGCCTCGTCACCCTAGAGGACCTGGTGCGCCAGGCGCTGCGGATGCGACCGGACCGCCTGGTGGTCGGCGAGGTGCGCGGCGGCGAGGTGGTTCATCTGCTGGCCGCGCTGAACACGGGCCATGAAGGCGGTTGCGGCACTGTCCACGCCAACGCGGCGGCGGACGTTCCCGCCCGGCTGGAGGCGCTGGGCACCGCTGCCGGGCTGGACCGGGCCGCGCTGCACAGTCAGCTCGACGCCGCGCTGTCCGTGGTGGTGCACCTCGTGCGGGATCGCTCCGGACAGCGGCGGATCGCCGAGGTGCGGGTGCTGGAACGGGATGCGTCGGGACTGGTGCGGACTGTGCCGGCGCTGCGCTGGGGCGCGGAGGCGTTCGTGGCGGAACGAGGCTGGGAGCGGCTGCGTGGGCTGCTCGGTCCGGAGAACCGGGGAGGAAACGGTGGGCGCGGTGAGTGAGTCGTCCTCCGGGCCGGTGTTCCTGGCAGCGGCCGTGATGTGTGCGGTGGTGGTCGTGTGGGGGATGGGCGGGCGGCATTCCACGGCGCGGCGGGCGGGGTCGCTACTCGCCGGCGACGGGCCGGCGGGCGCCGGCCCACCGGGCTGGGAGCGAGCCCGCGGCGAGCTGGCCCGTCTGCGCGGTCGGTTGTCGGCGGAGTGGTGGGCGTTGGCAGCGGGGCTGGTACTGGCGGTGCTGGGGGCCTCGGTGCTGCCGGTCGCCGCCGGGGCCGCCGGAGTGCCGGTGTTGCGCCGGGCCCGCTCGGCCCGAGTCGCACACCGGGCACGGGAACGGCGGGCCGACGCGGTGATCAACCTGTGCGGGGTGCTCGCCGCAGAGGTGCGGGCCGGACGGCAACCGGGTCATGCACTGCTGTGCGCCGCGCGGGAGGCCGGCGGTTTCGGAGACGCCCAGGCGGCGGTACTGGCGGCGGCGCGGTTCGGCGGGGATGTGCCGGGGGCGCTGGCCACGGCGGCCAGGCAGCCGGGAGCCGAGGGACTGCGCGGGCTCGCCGCCTGCTGGCGGGTGGCAGTGGACCAGGGCGCGGGCCTGGCGGCCGGGCTGGAGCGGCTGGAGGCGGCGTTGCGCGCGGACCGGGACCAACGCGCCGACCTCAGGGCACAGCTGGCGGGTGCCCGGGCCACCACCGTGATGCTCGCGGGCCTGCCCGCCCTTGGCCTGCTGCTCGGCGCGGCCATGGGCGCCGACCCGCTGCACGTGCTGCTGCACACCCCGGCGGGTCTGGGCTGCCTCTTCGTCGGAGCCGTGCTGGAGGGTGCGGGGCTGTGGTGGGCGTCGGCGATCGTGCGACGGGTGGAGGCGGCGTGAGCGCGGAAGTTGTCCACAGGCTGGGGACGGCCGTCGTGGTTGCCGTACTCCTCTGGCTGACGGCGCAGTGGCCGGCGGCGGTGCGCCGGGAGCGCAGAGCGCGGCGTCGGCTGAACGTGTTGCTGGAGCCGGGGGCGGACGCGCGTGCGGAAGGCGCGGGCCTGAGCTCTTCCGCGCTGGAGGCGGTACGGCGGTGGGCGCCTGCGGCGGGAGTCCTGGGCGCCGGGTGGGTGCTGGTCGGCGGACTCCTCGGAGTCTCGGTCGGGCTGGTGTGCGCGGCCGGGACGTGGCGGTGGCGGCAGCTGGCCGTCAGCCGTCGTCCCCAGACCGACTTCGACGTGGCCGAGGCCGCTCGTCAGCTCCCCCTGGCCGCCGATCTGGTGGCGGCCTGCATCGCGTCCGGGGCCGGTCCGGTGATCGCCGCACAGGCGGTCGGGCAAGCCTTGGGCGGGGCGGTCGGGGAAGCGCTGGCGCGGGGCGCGGCGGAAGTACGGCTCGGTGGTGCGCCGGCCGAGGCCTGGCACCGGCTCGCCTCGATACCGGGAGCCGCGGGCCTGGCGCGGTTGCTGGCACGGGCCGACGAGTCCGGCCTGCCCGCCGCCGGGCCGGTCGCGCGGCTCGCGGCAGACGTCCGCGCCGACCGGGCACGCGCGGCGACGGCCAGGGCCCGCCGGGCGGCCGTGCTGGTCACCGGGCCGGTGGGGCTGTGCTTCCTGCCCGCCTTCGTCGCGGTCGGAGTGCTGCCCGTGGTGATCGGCCTTGCAGGTGGGGTGCTGGGAGGGGGTGGTGGCCGATGACACGGCGCGAGTGAAGGGCGTGCGAGCCAGAGGGCAGGAGCCGGAAGCGGGGACGCATGAGCGAGGACAGAGAAGTCACGACTCAGGACGGCAGGACGGGACCGCGCCGAGGACGGTACGGCGCGGCGGGTGAACGACCGACAGACCAAGACCTTGGGCGAAACCTTACGGGGGTTCAGATGTACGCGAAGACACGGGCACGGCTGTGTGCGGTGGCAGGCCGGATGCGCAGGGACGCCGGAATGGTGACGTCCGAATACGCGATGGGCATCATCGCGGCGGTGGCGTTCGCCGTGCTGCTGTACGAGGTCGTAACGAGCGGGCAGGTCAAGGCGGAGCTGCAGAACATCGTGAGGCGGGCGCTCAGTGCGCGGACGTGAGAGCCCGGGCGGACGCGGGGGCGATCAGGGGTTCGTGACGGCGGAGGCCGCCATGGTGCTGCCCGTGCTGGTGCTCGTGGTGACGACGCTGGTGTGGGGACTGCTGGTCGTGCTCGCACAGATCCAGTGCGTGGACGCCGCGCGGGCGGGCGCGAGGGCCGCCGCGCGGCAGGACCCGGAGGGCGCGGTCGTGACCGCCGCCCGAGAGGTCGCGCCGCGCGGGGCGAAGGTCGCAGTGGCCAGGGAAGGCGACCACGTCCGTGTGGTCGTCGTGGCCGACCCGCCGGGGATGGGCGTGCTGCCCTTCGAACTGAGGGAGGAGGCCGTGGCGGACGCGGAGGAGGCGGTGGGGACGCGGACCACGAAGGGGGCGGGTGCATGAGAGGCCGCTTGGCCGACCGTGACCGCGGCTCCGCCACCGTCTGGAGCGTCGGAGTGATCGCCCTGCTCTGCGTGGTGTTCGGTGCCGGTCTCGCGTTGGGGCAGGCCGTGGTCGCCCGGCACCGCGCGGCCGGCGCCGCCGATCTCGCGGCTCTGGCCGCGGCGGACCACTGGGCCGAGGGCGGTGCCGCCGCCTGCGCCAGGGCGGACCGGGTGGCGCGGGCGCAGCACACCCGTCTGGCCCGGTGCACGCTCGTGGGCGATACCTCCGACGTGACGGCGGCGTGGGAGCGGGGGCCGTTCACCGCACAGGTCAGGGCAAGGGCGGGACCACCGGGCCCGGCGGCACGGCCGGACCGTCCGGCCGGTCCGGGGCACGCCGCCCGAACGTCCTGGCTGTCCGGAGCCGCCCATCCGTTCTGGGCCGTCCGGCAGGTTCGGCTCGGACCGGCCGGGGCCGACCGGCCGATCCGGGCTGCTCGGCCGGCCTGGACCGCCGGATCGGCCGGGAACTCCCGGCCGGGCGTCCTGGGCCGGCCGGAGGCTCCCGGACGCAGCGGACCGCGCGCCGACGGGAGTCGTCAGGTGGCCGGTGACCGACGGGGACACGTGGCCGACGGGATCCGTCCGGCCGGCCCGGTTGTGGCCGCCGCACCTCCGGTCGTGGTCACCGGGCCGCCGGTTCTGGCCGCCGGATTTCCGGTCGTGGTCACCGGGCCGCCGGTTGTGGCCGCCGGATTTCCGGTCGTGGTCGCCGGGCCGCCGGGTCGGCCGATGTCGGTATCGGCACGCACGTTCGCACGTTCACCTGAGCGGAGCAGGTCACCCCTGGTGTTCCTCCCCTCCGTCCGGTGCCCGCCTGAGCAGGACGGTCAGCAGACGGACGGCGCCTGCCTTGTGGAGCGGGTCGTTGCCGTTGCCGCACTTGGGGGATTGGATGCAGGACGGGCAACCGGCGTCGCACTCGCAGGAGGCGATGGCCTCGCGGGTGGCGGTGAGCCAGGCGCGAGCGGTGTGGAAGGCACGTTCGGCGAAGCCCGCGCCGCCGGGATGGCCGTCGTACACGAACACCGTGGGCAGGAGCGTGTCGGGGTGCAGCGGGATGGAGACGCCGCCGATGTCCCAGCGGTCGCAGGTCGCGAACAGGGGCAGCATGCCGATCGACGCGTGCTCGGCGGCGTGCAGTGCACCGCCGAGGATCTCCGGATTGATCCGCGCCTCGTCGAGCTGGTCCTCGGTGACCGTCCACCACACGGCGCGGGTGCGCAGCGTACGAGGAGGGAGGTCGAGTTTCGTCTCGCCCAGGACCTCACCGGTGATGACACGCCGGCGCAGGAAGGAGACCACTTGGTTGGTGACCTCGACGGAGCCGTAACACAGGCGTCCGTCGCCCCAGGGAATCTCCACGTCCGTCTCCAGGACGGAGATCGACGTGGTGTCGCGGGCGACGGTCGTGTACGGCGGGTTCGCCTGTTCCACCAGGGCGACCGAGTCGTCCAGGTCGAGGGAGCGCACCAGATACGTACGGCCCTGGTGCAGGTGGACCGCGCCCTCGTGCACGGTCGTGTGCGCGGCAGCCTCGTCGACCGTGCCCAGCAGCCGCCCGGTGCCCGACTCTACGATCTGCACCGGCCGACCGCCCTCGCCGCGGATGTCGGTCAGGTCCGCGGCCCGTTCCCGGCGCGTCCAGTGCCAGGCCCTGGTCCGGCGGCGCAGCAGCTTCGCGGCCTCCAGCTGTGGGAGCAGTTCCGCGCTCGCCGGGCCGAACAGCTCCAGGTCCTCGTCGGTGAGCGGCAGCTCGGCGGCGGCGGCGCACAGGTGCGGGGCGAGGACGTAGGGGTTGTCGGGGTCGAGGACCGTGGACTCGACCGGCTGGTCGAACAGGGCTTCCGGGTGGTGGACGAGGAAGGTGTCCAGCGGATCGTCACGGGCCACCAGCACCGCCAGGGCGCCCTGGCCGGAGCGGCCCGCCCGGCCCGCCTGCTGCCACAGGGAGGCGCGGGTGCCCGGATATCCGGAGATCAGCACGGCGTCCAGCCCCGAGACGTCGACGCCGAGTTCCAGGGCGGTCGTGGCGGCCAGGCCCAGCAGCTCGCCGGAGTGCAGGGCGCGTTCCAGGGCGCGGCGCTCCTCGGGGAGGTAGCCACCGCGGTAGGCGGCGACACGCCGGGCCAGGGACCGGTCGGTCTCCGCCAGCCGCTCCTGGGCGATCACCGAGATCAGCTCGGCGCCGCGGCGGGAGCGCACGAAGGCGACCGAGCGCACGCCCTGGAGCGTGAGGTCGGTCAGCAGGTCGGCGGTCTCGGCGGTGGCGGTACGCCGGACGGGTGCGCCCCTCTCGCCCTGGAGTTCGGTGAGCGGGGGCTCCCAGAGGGCGAACACCAGTTCACCCCGGGGCGAGGCGTCGTCGGCCACCTCGACCACCGGCAGGCCGGTGAGGCGGCCGGCGGCCACCGAGGGCTGCGCCGCGGTGGCCGAGGCCAGCAGGAAGACCGGCGAGGTGCCGTAGCGCGCGCACAGCCGGCGCAGACGGCGCAGCACTTGGGCGACGTGCGAGCCGAAGACGCCCCGGTAGGTGTGGCACTCGTCGATGACGACGTACTTCAGGGCTCGCAGGAAGGAGGACCAGCGCGGGTGCGAGGGCAGGATCCCGCGGTGCAGCATGTCGGGGTTGGTCAGGACGTAGTTGGCGTACTGGCGGATCCACTCGCGCTCCTCGGGCGGGGTGTCGCCGTCGTACACGGCCGGGCGTGCGGCTTTGCCCAGCGGCCGGGCGAGGTCCCGCACCGACCGGCACTGGTCGGCCGCCAGCGCCTTGGTGGGAGCCAGGTAGAGAGCGGTGCTCCCACGCCCGTTCGGAGCCTCCGAGCCGTCGAGGAGCGTGGACAGCACCGGGACCAGATACGCCAGGGACTTGCCGGACGCCGTGCCCGTGGCGACGACCACCGAGTCGCCGTCGAGGGCGTGCTCGGCGGCGAGTGCCTGGTGGGCCCAGGGGTGTTCGATCCCGCACGCCTGGACGGCGGCCACGACCTCCGGGCGAATCCGGTCGGGCCAAACGGCATGGCGACCCGCCCGCGGGGGCAAGTGCTCCGTATGAGTGATGCGCGCAGCCCGGCTCGGGCCCGAGGCGAGCCGGTCCAGAACCGCGCCCGGTGTCAGGCGGGTTGCGGGGTCCGTCGGGGATCGTTCGGATCGGTGATTCTTGGCCATTGGCACCGAGTGTGTCACCGGCGTGACGGACAATGGAGCCAAGGCGTCGTGCACGCCTGCCGGTAAGTGATTGAATGCCATCGCGGCTGGCGAACCGTCCCGGGGGCTTCAAGCCGAGGTGCCCGAGGGGCGACCGCTCGATAGCAAGGTGCTGGAGGATCCGTGGACCTGTCCCTGTCGACCCGTACCGTCGGCGATCGTACGGTCGTCGAGGTCGGTGGCGAAATCGACGTATATACCGCGCCCAAGCTGCGTGAGCAGCTGGTCGAGCTGGTGAACGACGGGAATTTCCACCTCGTCGTCGACATGGAGGGCGTGGACTTCCTCGACTCCACCGGGCTCGGCGTCCTGGTCGGCGGTCTGAAGCGAGTGCGTGCTCACGAGGGCTCGCTGCGCCTGGTCTGCAACCAGGAGCGCATTCTGAAGATTTTCCGCATCACCGGTCTGACCAAGGTGTTCCCGATCCACACCTCGGTCGACGAAGCGGTGGCGGCGACCGACTGACCGCCGGCCCCGGACCGGTGTCCGGGGCGGAAGAAGTACATGCGGGGACCGGGCTCTTCGGCGGCCCGGCTCCTCCACAGCACGCCCGTAGCTCCTAGGGGGATGCATGGCCACCGTCGAACTCCGCTTCAGCGCGCTGCCCGAGCACGTCAGGACCGCCCGACTGGTGGCGGCAGCGGTGGCGCGCCGGGCTGGAGTGGACGAGGCCGTTCTCGACGAGGTCAGGCTCGCCGTCGGCGAGGCCTGCTCCCGTGCGGTGGGGCTGCACCAGAGCGTCGGAATCGCGGCGCCGGTGACGGTGACGCTGACCGAGGAGGAGAAGCAGTTCTCCATCGAGGTGGGCGACGAGGCCCCGCACGCGCCGCATCACCCCGGTGACGTGCCGAGCGCCGTGGACGAGGCCGAGGCCGAGGAGGACGAGATGGGCCTCGCGGTCATCAGCGGCCTCGTCGACGACGTGCAGGTCAGGACAGGAGAGGACGGCGGGCACATCAAGATGACCTGGCCGACCACTCCGCCGGCCGTGGTCCTTTCCTAAGACGACAGCGTTCGATTCGAAGGGCCCCGCCGCACGGCGGGGCCCTTCGACGTTCGGGCGGGCCCGCTCTGCCCGCACGGTGGGAGCTTCGGCAGGCCGTGGGGCCGTTCCGCGGAGAGCTCTTCGGGGTCAGGGCGGCGGCCGCTCCCCGCCGTGATCCTCCGGCGTGCGGGTGGACGCCACTCATCACGGCGAGACGGCGATGGAGCCCTTCGGCGCGCCGGGCCCGCCCGCCCGTAGAGGTCACCGCCGGGCGCCGCTGCGCCGAATCGGTGATGATGGTCGGGCATACAGTAGTCCTGGTCATCATTTCGTGAAGTCATTCACGATCAATAGCCCGATAATGGATCAACGGTCAATGCTTTTGAGGCGTTACCGCTTTCGGGTTCCATGCCCGCACGGCGATCATTTGCTGATGAGCACGTGAAGGCTGATTCCATTTACCGCACACTGTTTTGATCGGGTTCCGCTACCTACAATCCGTCCACATCTTGAGCTCAGCCCAAGCGTCAAGGAGGACGAATGGCGGGGCTTTCTACCCCTCATCAGTTTGGCCACCCCACAACCGTCGCAGCCGCGGTACTGACCAACGACAATCGGATCATCGTGGTGGCCATCGCGGCCGTCGCGCTGGCCGCGCTCGTGGTCGCGGGCATCCTGGTGCGCCAGGTGCTCGCGGCGGGCGAAGGCACCGACAGCATGAAGAAGATCGCGGAAGCGGTACAGGAAGGCGCCAAGGCCTATCTGGGCCGGCAGCTGCGCACGCTCGGCGTTTTCGCGGTCGTGGTGTTCTTCCTGCTCCTGCTGCTGCCCGCGGACAACTGGGATCAGCGCGCCGGTCGATCGGTGTTCTTCCTGATCGGTGCGGTGTTCTCGGCGGTCACCGGTTATATCGGCATGTGGCTCGCGGTGCGCAGCAATGTGCGCGTCGCCGCCGCGGCCAGGGAGGCGACCCCGGCGGAAGGCGAGCCGGAAAAGGATCTCACCGCCGTCTCGCACAAGGCCATGAAGATCGCTTTCCGCACCGGCGGCGTCGTCGGAATGTTCACGGTGGGGCTCGGCCTGCTGGGCGCCTCCTGCGTGGTGCTGGTGTACGCGGCCGACGCGCCGAAGGTGCTGGAGGGCTTCGGTCTGGGCGCCGCGCTGATCGCCATGTTCATGCGAGTGGGCGGCGGCATCTTCACCAAGGCCGCCGACGTCGGCGCCGACCTGGTCGGCAAGGTCGAGCAGGGCATCCCGGAGGACGATCCACGCAATGCCGCGACCATCGCCGACAACGTGGGCGACAACGTCGGCGACTGTGCGGGCATGGCGGCCGACCTCTTCGAGTCCTACGCCGTCACGCTCGTGGCCGCGCTCATCCTCGGCAAGGCCGCCTTCGGCAACGACGGACTCGCCTTCCCGCTGCTGGTCCCCGCGATCGGCGTGATCACCGCCATGATCGGCATCTTCGCGGTCGCGCCGCGCCGCGCCGACCGCAGCGGCATGAGCGCGATCAACCGCGGCTTCTTCATCTCCGCGGTGATCTCGCTGGCCCTCGTCGCCGCGGCCGTCTACACCTACCTGCCGTCGTCGTACTCCGCCCTGACCGGCGTCTCCGACGCGGCGATCCACGGCAAGGACGGCGACCCGCGCGTCCTCGCCCTGGTCGCGGTGGCCATCGGCATCCTGCTCGCCGCCGTGATCCAGCAGCTGACCGGCTACTTCACCGAGACCAACCGGCGGCCGGTCCGCGACATCGGCAAGACCTCGCTCACCGGCCCGGCCACCGTCGTCCTCGCCGGCATCTCCGTCGGTCTGGAGTCCGCCGTCTACACCGCCCTGCTGATCGGCCTGAGCGTGTACGGAGCGTTCCTGCTCGGCGGCACGTCGATCATGCTGGCGCTGTTCGCGGTGGCGCTGGCCGGCACCGGACTGCTCACCACGGTCGGCGTGATCGTCGCCATGGACACCTTCGGTCCGGTCTCCGACAACGCGCAGGGCATCGCCGAGATGTCCGGCGACGTCGAGGGCGCGGGCGCGCAGGTGCTGACCAACCTGGACGCGGTCGGCAACACCACCAAGGCCATCACCAAGGGCATCGCCATCGCCACCGCCGTGCTGGCGGCGTCCGCGCTCTTCGGGTCGTACCGCGACGCGATCACCACCGGCGCCGCCGACGTCGGCGCGAAGCTGTCCGGGGCCGGTGCACCGATGACCCTGATCATGGACATCTCGCAGCCCAACAACCTGGTCGGCCTCGTCGCCGGCGCGGCGGTCGTCTTCCTCTTCTCCGGGCTGGCGATCAACGCGGTGTCGCGGTCGGCGGGTTCGGTGGTCTTCGAGGTACGGCGGCAGTTCCGCGAGAAGCCCGGGATCATGGACTACAGCGAGAAGCCGGAGTACGGCAAGGTCGTCGACATCTGCACCAGGGACGCCCTGCGCGAACTCGCCACCCCCGGGCTGCTCGCCGTGATGGCGCCGATCTTCATCGGGTTCACGCTGGGCGTCGGCGCGCTGGGCGCCTATCTCGCGGGCGCGATCGGCACGGGCACGCTGATGGCGGTCTTCCTCGCCAACTCCGGTGGCGCCTGGGACAACGCCAAGAAACTGGTCGAGGACGGCCACCACGGCGGCAAGGGGAGCGAGGCCCACGCCGCCACGGTCATCGGGGACACGGTCGGCGACCCCTTCAAGGACACCGCCGGTCCCGCGATCAACCCGCTGCTGAAGGTGATGAACCTGGTGTCGCTGCTCATCGCGCCCGCGGTCATCAAGTTCTCCTACGGCCACGACAAGAGCATCGGCGTACGGATCGTGATCGCGGTCCTCGCGCTGATCGTCATCGCCGGCTCGGTCTACATCTCCAAGCGGCGCGGAATCGCCGTGGGCGACGAGGAAAACGCAGAGCGGGTGTCCAAGCCGGCCGATCCCGCGGTGGTTTCGTAGGCGGCCCCGCCGGCTCGGCGCCCGCACGGACCTTGCCCGACGGCCTGGAACCGGACCCGGCGAGGGAGACGGGCGGGCGGCGCGTTCGACGCGTCGCCCGCCCCTCGCATGTGCCGGCCCGCCTGGGCCGTGAGCCTTCTCTCGCTTGGTGCAAATGGCTGCAAGACGGTGCTTAAAGGGTGACCGGGGCCAGGTCGCCGCCCATGCGGCGTGTATGTTCCGGGGCCGAGAGCCATGGAAGGGACCAATCCGGTGAACAAGAAGCTCGCGGCCGTACTGTCCGGCGGTGCGGTACTGGCACTGGCACTGACGGGATGCTCCAGTGGCAGCGCCGACGACAAGAACGACGCGCTCGACACCTGGGCCAAGCAGGTGTGCGACGGGGTGCAGCCGCAGGCGAAGAAGATCGAGGCCGCCAACTCCGCGATCCAGAAGCAGACCTCGGACAACAGCACCCCGGCCGACGTGCGGAAGACCGACGCCCAGGCCTTCCAGGACATGTCCGACGCCTACAAGGCGATCGGCGCCGCCGTGAACAGGGCCGGCGCGCCCAAGGTGGACGACGGCCAGAAGAAGCAGCAGGACGCGGTCAAGGAGCTCAACGACCTCGGCACCTCCTACGCCACGCTCAAGCAGCAGGTGGACAAGCTCGACACCAAGGACCAGGCCAAGTTCGCCGACGGCCTGAAGGACATCGCCACCCAGCTGGACAAGCTGAGTAAGACCGGGAACGACGCCCTGAAGAACCTCGAGGAGGGCGACGTCGGCCAGGCGATGGCCAGGCAGCCGAGCTGCAAGTCCGCCTCGGCCGCCCCCTCGGCCTCCGCGTCGCCCTCGACGTCGAACGGCTGACCGGAACGCCCGGAATCACCCACGCGCGCGTGTGACCGACATCGGCCCGGCACGCGCGCGTGGGTGACGCCGACTCGGCACGCGCGCGTGCGGTGTCGGCCGGAGCCGACACAATGGGGGCGTGAGTGACTCCAGCCTGCCCGCCCCGACCGCCCTGCCCGCCGCCGACCGCCCGGAAGTCGCCGCCAGGCTCCGGGACGCCCTGCTCGGCGCCTCCTTCACCGCCGACGGACTGCTCGAACTGCTCGGCGCGCCCGCCTACGCGGCGCTGGCGCGCAGCGAGACCGTGCCCGCGCTCCGGGCCACCCGCGGGGACACACCGCTGGAGCTGCTCGTCCGGTTGTTCCTGTTGCAGCAGCCCGTGCCGCACGCGCGCCTGGCGGACGTGCTGCCCGTCGAGGACTGCCTGGCGAGCGGCTGGCTGGTGGGCGTCGGGAAGGACGAACTCGCCGCGACGGTGGACGTCCGGCCGTACGGCGGACTCGACGGCGAGGACTGGTTCATCGTGTCCGACCTGGGCTGCGCGGTCGGCGGCGCGGGCGGCATCGGCAGCCGCGCGGAGGGCGTCGTCCTCGGCGTCGGCGGCGCCTCCACCACCCTGGCCGGCATCACGGTCCGTACGCCCGTCGGCTCCGCGCTCGACCTCGGCACCGGCTCCGGCATCCAGGCGCTGCACGCCGGCCGGCACGCCACGCGGGTGACCGCGACCGACGTCAACCCGCGCGCACTGCACATCACCGCGCTCACCCTGGCCCTGTCCGGGGCCCCGGCCGCCGACCTGCGCGAGGGGTCGCTGTTCGAGCCGGTCCGTGCCGACGAGAAGTTCGACCTGATCGTGTCGAACCCGCCCTTCGTGATCTCCCCCGGCGCCCGGCTCACCTACCGCGACGGCGGGATGGGCGGGGACGATCTGTGCCGCACGCTCGTTCAGCAGTCGGGGGAGCGGCTGAACGAGGGCGGGTTCGCGCAGTTCCTCGCCAACTGGCAGCACGTGGAGGGGGAGGACTGGCAGGACAGGCTCAGGTCATGGGTGCCCCGCGGGTGCGACGCGTGGATCGTGCAGCGCGAGGTGCAGGACGTCACGCAGTACGCCGAGCTGTGGCTCAGGGACGCCGGCGACCATCGCGACGACCCGGCGGAGTACCAGGCGCGTTACGACGCCTGGCTCGACGAGTTCGAGGCGCGCAAGGTGAAGGCCGTGGGCTTCGGCTGGATCACCCTGCGCAGGACGGGCTCCGCCGAGCCCTCGATCACCGTCGAGGAGTGGCCGCACCCGATCGAACAGCCGCTCGGCGACACCGTGCGGGCGCACTTCGACCGCCTCGGCTACCTGCGGGACCACGACGACGCCGCCCTGCTCGACGGGCACTTCCGGCTGACCCACGAGATCGTGCAGGAGCAGGTCGGGCTGCCCGGGGCCGAGGACCCGGAGCACGTCGTGCTGCGCCAGCACCGCGGGATGCGCCGCGCCACCACGGTGGACACGGTCGGCGCGGGCTTCGCCGGCGTCTGCGACGGCACGCTGAGCGCCGGCCGCATCCTGGACGCCATCGCCCAGCTCGTCGGCGAGGACCCGGTGGTGCTGCGGGACCGCACGCCCGCCCAGATCCGGCTGCTGATCGAACAGGGGTTCCTGGAGCCGGCGAACTGATCTCCGGGACGGAACGGACGCCGTCGGCCGGTCCGGTGCGTCGTCCAGGGCTCACAGGCCGGGCGCCGTGCGGGGACGGGCCGCCGGTTGGCCGCACGCGGACGCCTGTCGCACGCGGCCCCGGCCCGGGGCGGACGCCGTTGCCGGAGTCGGCTGCCGGACCTGCCTCGCGCGCCGTCCCGGCCGCCGGGGGAGGACCCGGCACTCCCGTCCCCTCCGGCACCCGGTGACACCCCTGCACCGCACCCAGATCGGCCTCCGGCACCATCCCGGCCCCCGGCATCATCGTCCCGACCTTCTTCCCAGCTTTCTCCTTCCACCATTTTTCGGTCATGTGCTCGGCGCACGCCGACGGCCGCCGCCGGTGTCCGGGGCCGTCGGCGCGGGGGCGCGGGCGGTCGTCCGCCCGGCGTTCACCGGGGGTTGGCGCGGTCGTCGCCCGCAGGTGCCAGCCTCCCGGACCGGAGGCCGAGGGCGCGGGAGGGGACGTACATGGAGAACGGGCCGGCCATCTTCACGGGGACGGTGTTCGCCCTGTTCGGAGGGGTACTGCTGGGGTGGACGGCGGTACGGGTTCGGCAGCGCCGGCCCGTCGCCCTCGGTGTGAACCAGGTCGCGTCGGCGACCGTAGCGGCCCTGACCGCGCTGGTGTCCCTGACACTGGGAGTGTGGTGCTTCGCGGGTCTGTGAGAACCGGCACGGCGTTCGGCATCGGTAACTGACACATCACGTTCCGCATTGACTCGAACGGGCCGGTGAGCGGTCCGGGCGGCAGGAAGGGCGGTAGTCGGGTTACCGTTCGAGTGGCCGTTGCGGGCTTTTCCCGTTTGACACGGGGGCGGGATGTACCGTCACACTCCGCAGCGTCAGCACGACCCGACCCCGGGTGCCACGAAGGCCTGGGGAGACCCAGCGAGACCCAGCGTCGACCGGAGAGAAGAGCGAAGTTGTCCCCGACCAGCGAGACCGCACAGGGCGGCCGCCGACTCGTCATCGTCGAGTCGCCTGCCAAGGCGAAGACGATCAAGGGCTATCTCGGCCCCGGCTACGTCGTCGAAGCGAGCGTCGGGCACATCCGCGACCTTCCGAACGGGGCCGCGGAGGTCCCCGAGAAGTACACCGGTGAGGTCCGCCGCCTCGGTGTGGACGTCGAACACGACTTCCAGCCGATCTATGTGGTGAACGCCGACAAGAAGGCTCAGGTCAAGAAGCTCAAGGACCTGCTGAAGGACTCCGACGAGCTCTTCCTCGCCACCGATGAGGACCGCGAGGGCGAGGCCATCGCGTGGCACCTCCAGGAAGTGCTCAAGCCGAAGATCCCGGTCAAGCGGATGGTCTTCCACGAGATCACCAAGGACGCGATCCGGGCGGCCGTGGCCAACCCGCGCCAGCTCAACCAGAAGCTCGTCGACGCCCAGGAGACCCGCCGCATCCTCGACCGCCTCTACGGCTACGAGGTCTCGCCGGTGCTGTGGAAGAAGGTCATGCCGCGCCTGTCGGCCGGCCGCGTCCAGTCGGTCGCCACCCGGCTCGTGGTGGAGCGGGAACGCGAGCGCATCGCCTTCCGCTCCGCCGAGTACTGGGACCTGACCGGCACCTTCGCGACCGGCCGCGCGGGAGACCCCTCGGATCCGTCGTCGCTGGTCGCCCGCCTGCAGAGCGTCGACGGCCGGCGCGTCGCCCAGGGCCGCGACTTCGACTCCCTGGGACAGCTCAGGAGCGCGAACACCCTGCACCTCGACGAGGCGAACGCCCGCGCGCTCGCCACCGCCCTGGAGGACACCCGCTTCTCCGTCCGGTCCGTCGAGTCCAAGCCGTACCGCCGCTCGCCGTACGCGCCGTTCCGTACGACGACGCTGCAGCAGGAGGCCAGCCGCAAGCTGGGCTTCGGCGCGAAGGCGACCATGCAGATCGCGCAGAAGCTGTATGAGAACGGCTACATCACGTACATGCGTACGGACTCCACCACCCTGAGCGACACGGCGATCACCGCCGCCCGCGCCCAGGTCACCCAGCTCTACGGCGCCGCCTACCTGCCCCCGCAGCCGCGCACGTACGCCGGGAAGGTCAAGAACGCCCAGGAGGCGCACGAGGCGATCCGTCCTTCGGGGGACCGCTTCCGCACGCCCGCCGAGACCGGTCTGACCGGCGACCAGTTCAAGCTCTACGAGCTGATCTGGAAGCGCACGGTCGCCTCCCAGATGAAGGACGCCACCGGTGACTCGGTCACGGTGAAGATCGGCGGCACCGCCGCCGACGGCCGGGACGTCGAGTTCAGCGCCTCCGGCAAGACGATCACCTTCCACGGCTTCCTGAAGGCGTACGTCGAGGGCGCCGACGACCCGAACGCCGAGCTCGACGACCGCGAGCGCCGGCTGCCGCAGGTCGGCGAGGGCGACCCGCTCAGCGCCGAGGAGATCTCGGTCGACGGACACGCCACCAAGCCCCCGGCCCGTTACACCGAGGCAAGCCTGGTCAAGGAGCTCGAGGAGCGCGAGATCGGCCGCCCGTCGACGTACGCGTCGATCATCGGCACGATCCTCGACCGCGGGTACGTCTTCAAGAAGGGCACGGCCCTGGTGCCGTCCTTCCTGTCCTTCGCCGTGGTGAACCTTCTGGAGAAGCACTTCGGCCGGCTCGTCGACTACGACTTCACCGCCAGGATGGAGGACGACCTCGACCGCATCGCGCGCGGCGAGGCGCGGGCCGTGCCGTGGCTGAAGCGGTTCTACTTCGGCGAAGGCACGGGCGAGGGCGGTGCGGCCGAGGCCGGCAACGGCGACGGCGACCACCTCGGCGGCCTCAAGGAACTGGTGACCGACCTCGGTGCCATCGACGCGCGCGAGGTGTCCTCGTTCCCGGTCGGCAACGACACCGTGCTCCGCGTGGGCCGTTACGGTCCGTACATCGAGCGCGGCGAGAAGGACACCGAGCAGCACCAGCGCGCCGACATCCCGGACGACCTGGCGCCGGACGAGCTGAGTGTCGAGCTGGCCGAGGAACTGCTCGCCAAGCCCAGCGGCGACTTCGAACTGGGCACGGACCCGGAGACCGGGCACGCCATCGTCGCCAAGGCCGGCCGCTACGGCCCGTACGTCACGGAGGTCCTTCCCGAGGGCACCCCGAAGACGGGCAAGAACGCGGTCAAGCCGCGCACGGCGTCCCTGTTCAAGTCGATGTCCCTGGACACGGTGACCCTGGGCGACGCGCTGAGGCTCATGTCGCTGCCGCGCGTGGTCGGCGTAGACGCCGAGGGACAGGAGATCACCGCGCAGAACGGCCGTTACGGTCCGTACCTGAAGAAGGGCACGGACTCGCGGTCGCTGCAGTCCGAGGACCAGCTCTTCACGATCACGCTGGAGGAGGCGCTGGCGATCTACGCCCAGCCCAAGCAGCGGGGTCGCGCCGCGGCGAAGCCGCCGCTGAAGGAGCTGGGCGAGGACCCGGTCAGCGGAAAGCCGGTCGTGGTGAAGGACGGCCGCTTCGGGCCGTACGTCACCGACGGCGAGACCAACGCCACGCTGCGCTCCGGCGACAGCGTCGAGGCGATCACCCCGGAGCGCGGTTTCGAGCTGCTCGCGGAGAAGCGCGCGAAGGGACCGGCGAAGAAGGCCGCGAAGAAGGCGCCGGCCAAGAAGACGGCGGCGAAGAAGACCACGGCGACGGCCGCCAAGAAGACGGCGGCCAAGAAGACCGCGGCGAAGAAGACGACCACCGCCAAGAAGACGGCCGCCAAGTCGACGGCCGCGAAGAAGGCGACGACGGCTTCGAAGGCCGCGGAGGACTGATCTCCGGGCCGCGCCCCGGCAGCCGGTCGGGTCTTCCGGGGGTGTCACGGCCGGTCCACCGGGTCCGGCCGGCCCGTCCCCCGGCCCCGACCGCGCCCTCGCGGCCGGTCGGGTCTTCCGCGGCGCGCCCGGGGTCGGCTGGTTCTTCCGGCCGGGTCCGGTCGGCTCCCACGGCCTCCGGGCCGCCTTCCGGCGGTCGCGTCCGGCGCTCGGAGGCGGACGCGGTCCGGGTGGACGGACCTTCACGGCTCGTTCGCGAAACGAACGCCCCGGCATCACTTTGGTGTCGGGGCGTGCACACGTTCGGGCGGTCACCGCGTGCTGTCCGTACGTCCCGATAGGCTGAACGCATGACGCGAGCCGAGCAGCCAACGGCCCACACTCCAGCCCCGGCCCCCGACGACGCACTGCTGGCGGATTCCCGCGAGCGCGCCGTCCGCGCCCTGCTGCGAAGGCCGCAGCTGAAGCGGCTCTGGAGCGCACAGCTGGTGGGCGGCACCGGGGACGCCCTCGCGCTCCTGGTGCTGGTCCTCCTCACCCTCCGGACGGCCGCCGCCGAAGGTTCCTTCGGCGGCGGTTACCGGGGCGTGGCGTTCGCAGTGGCGACCGTCTTCGCGGCCCGTGTCCTGGCGACCGTGCTCTTCGGAGCGGTGCTCCTCGGCCCGCTCACCGCGCTCACCTCCCAGGACGGACCGCTCGACCGCCGCTGGACCATGGTCGGCGCGGACGGGGTGCGAGCCGCGCTGCTGATCGTCGCGCCGCTGTGGATCGACTGGACACCGGGCAACGCGCTGGTCCTCCTCCTGGTCACGGTCTTCGTGACCGGGGCCGCCGAGCGGCTGTGGTCGGTGTGCCGGGAAAGCGCGGCCCCCGCGCTGCTGCCCGCCCCGCCCCCGGAAGGCGCCACCGTCCGCCCGCTGCCGGACCACCTCGACGCGCTGCGCCGTCTGTCGCTGCGGACGAACTTCCTGGCGATCCCGCTGGCCGCCGCCGCGCTGATCGTCGCGTCCCTGCTCAACAACCTGCTGGGCACCGGCATCACCTGGTTCGACCAGCACCAGGCGGCTCTCGGCGCGTATATGGCGGCCGGCCTGTTCGCCGCCTCCCTGTCCGTGCTGACCTACCTGGAGCTGCCCGGGACGCGCACCCCGCGCGCCCGGTCGCCGCTGGAGGGACTGCGCCGCCCGAAGACCGGCGCCGGCGTCGACAAGGGCCGCACCGGGGCCGTACCGCTGCTGATCCTCGCCTCGGCCGCCGTGGCCGGGGCCATCGCCGCCGCGGTCTCCGTCACCGCGCTGCACACCCAGGACCTGGGCGGCGGCCCGGTGCTCTACGGACTGGCGGTGCTCGCCGTGACCGGCGGTGTCGCCGTCGGCGTCCGGACGGCGCCCAGGGCACTCGTGACGCTGTCGCGGCGCCGCCTGCTGGCGCTGGCGATCGCCCTCACCGGTGTCGCGCTGCTCGCCGCCGGACTGGTCCCGGACGTCACCACTGACCTGCTGATCCTCGTTCTCGCCGGCATGAGCGCGGGCATCGCCGCCAACACCGGGCACACGCTGCTCGACCTGGAGGCCGAGGACTACCGCCGACCGCGTATGACCGAACACCTGCACGCGGTGGTACGGGTCCTCGTCGCGCTGGGCGCCGTGCTCGCCCCGGTGGTCGCGGCCGGCATCGGCCCGCACCGGTTGGAGAACGGCAGGTTCGTGTTCGCGCACGGCGGCGCCGCCTTCACGCTGATGCTGGTCGGCGCGCTGCTGCTGCCCGTGGCCGCGCTGGTCCTCGCCAAGGTCGACGACCGTTCCGGCGTACCGCTCAGGCAGGACCTGGTCGACGCCCTGCGCGGTGACGACCCGGTGACGGCCCCGGCGGACTCCGGCTTCTTCATCGCCCTGGAGGGCGGCGACGGCGCGGGCAAGTCCACGCAGGCCGAGGCGCTCGCCGACTGGATCAGGGCCAAGGGCCACGAGGTCGTCCTCACCCGTGAGCCGGGCGCCACACCCGTGGGCAAGCGGCTGCGCTCCATCCTGCTGGACGTGTCCTCGCAGGGACTGTCGCACCGGGCGGAGGCGCTGCTGTACGCCGCCGACCGCGCGGAGCACGTGGACACGGTCGTACGGCCCGCCCTGGAGCGCGGCGCCGTCGTGATCACGGACCGGTACATCGACTCCTCCGTCGCCTACCAGGGGGCGGGCCGCGACCTGTCCCCGACCGAGATCGCACGGATCTCCCGGTGGGCGACGAACGGACTGGTGCCGCACCTGACGGTCCTGCTGGACGTCTCGCCGGAGACGGCCCGCGAACGGTTCACCGAGGCGCCCGACCGTCTGGAGTCGGAGCCGGCCGAGTTCCACGCGCGCGTGCGGTCAGGTTTCCTGGCGCTCGCCGCCGCCGACCCCGGCCGGTACCTCGTGGTGGACGCCGGCCAGGAGCCCGAGGCGGTGACCACGGTCGTCCGGCACCGGCTCGACCAGGTGCTGCCCCTGTCCGAGGCCGAGGTGAAGGCCCAGGAGGAGGCGCGGAAGGCGGCCGAGGAGGAGGCGCGCCGCAAGGCCGAGGAGGAGGCCCGGCGCAAGGCCGAGGAGGAGCGGCTGGAGCGGGAGCGCCAGGAGCAGCTCGCCCGGCTGCGCGCCGAGGAGGAGGAGCGCAAGCGGCGCGAACTGGAGGAGGCGCAGCGGCGCGAGGCCGAACGGCAGGCCGAGGAGGCCCGGCAGCGCGCCGAGGAAGCGCGCCGGCGTGCCGAGGAGGAGCGCGCCCGGCTGCTCGCCGAGGAGCAGGCACGGGCGGAGGCCGAGGCCCGGCGCAAGGCCGAGGAGGAACGGCGGCGTCAGCAGGCCGAGGAGGAGGCCCGGCTGCACGCCGAGGCCGAGGCGCGGCGCATGGAGAAGCAGCGCAAGGCCGAGGAGGCGCTGCTGCGGGCCGAGGAGGCCCGGCGCGCCGCCGAACAGGCCGCCGCCGTCGCACAGGCGGGCCCCCGCCGGCCGGAGCCGCCCGCTGCCGCGTCGACGCCGCCGTCGGACGCGGTGACCGTGCCGACGCCGGTCGTGACGCCGACGAACGCCACCGGCGGCCCGGTGGACGAGACGGCGGTGCTGCCGCCGGTGCGTGACGGCCGGGACGACGACAGGAGCGGCGGGCGGGTCCCGGACGGGGCCGCGCGCGGTGCGGGAGCATCCGGGTTCGAGCCGGAGTCCGAGGTCACGGCCGAACTGCCGCAGCCGGTGGTGCCTCCCATCCCGCCGGGATCGGCGGACGAGACGGCTGTGCTGCCGTCGGTTCCGCCTGCCGGAGCGGCCGATGAGACGGCTGTGCTGCCGTCGGTTCCGCCTGCCGGAGCGGCGGACGAGACGGCCGTCATGCCACCGGTGCGCGACGAGGCCCCGGCGCGCGACGAGGGTGGTGCGGCGCAGGAGCACGGTGGCGATCCCGCGGGCCGGATTCCGCCGGGGTACTTCCGGGACGAGCGGCCGTCGGCCGCCCGGCCCGACGGTTCCGAGGGCCGCACGCGTGAACTTCCGCAGGTCGGGGCCGACGGCACGGCGCGACGGCGGCCCCGGCCGGACTGGGCCGAGGAGACACCGCTGGACGATCTGCCGACGCTTGCGGACGAGCTGCTGGGACCGCGCCAGGACGACGGGGAGTACGACGACGGCCGGGGCGGCAACGCGGACGGATCCGGCCGCGGGGACGGACACGGCCGGGGTCACGGCAGGCGGCGCTGAGCCCGTGGGCGGTCCGCCGCACCGGCGGGCCGCCATCGGCCGTCGTCGGCGTGCCGCCCGCCCGTGGCCGCCCGGTTGCCCGGCCCGCTGCCGGTGCGGGATCAGCGGGTCGCCGGTCCGCCGTGCGAGGACTGCCGGTCCGTCGCCGGAGGATCGCCGGTCCGCCGTCGGGGACTGCCGGTCCGCCGTCGAAGGACCGCTGGTCCGGTTTGTCAGTGGTCCCCCGCACAATGGACTGCGCACCAGGAACCGGGACGGAAGGGCGGCGTGACCCATGAGCGTGTGGGACGACCTCGTCGGGCAGGAGAAGGTCGGCGAGCAACTGGACGCCGCCGCCCGTGACGCCGACGCCCTGGTCACCGCTGCAGCCTCCGACGCCCCGCCGCCGGAGGCGTCGAAGATGACCCACGCGTGGCTCTTCACCGGGCCGCCCGGTGCGGGAATCACGCAGACGGCACGGGCCTTCGCCGCGGCGCTCCAGTGCGTGAGCCCCGACCGCGCCCTCGGCGGAGCTCCCGGCTGCGGCTTCTGCGACGGCTGCCACACCGCGCTGATCGGCACCCACGCCGACGTCACCACGGTCGCGGCCGTCGGCACGCAGATCCTCGCCGACGACATGCGCGACACCGTCCGCAAGTCGTTCACCTCCCCGGCGAACGGCCGCTGGCAGGTGATCCTCGTCGAGGACGCCGAGCGGCTGAACGAGAAGTCCGCCAACGCGGTTCTGAAGGCCGTCGAGGAGCCGGCCCCCCGCACCGTCTGGCTGCTGTGCGCCCCCTCGATCGAGGACGTCCTCCCCACGATCCGCTCCCGCTGCCGCCACCTGAACCTGAGCACCCCGTCCGTGGACGCCGTCGCCGACATGCTCGTACGCCGTGAGGGCGTCGAGCCCGAGGTCGCGGCCGCCGCCGCCCGCGCCACCCAGGGTCATGTCGACCGGGCCCGCCGGCTGGCCACCGACCCGGCCGCGCGCGAGCGCCGTGCCGCCGTTCTGAAACTCCCGCTGCGCCTGGACGACATCGGCGGCTGCCTCAAGGCGGCCCAGCAGTTGGTCGACGCCGCAGCGGACGACGCCAAGGCGCTCGCCGAGGAGAGGGACGTCAAGGAGACCGAGGAGCTGAAGGCGGCACTCGGCGCCGCGCAGGGCGGTCGGCTGCCGCGCGGTACGGCGGGCGTGATGAAGGACCTGGAGGAGAAGCAGAAGCGCCGCCGCACCCGGACCCAGCGCGACAGCCTCGACCTCGCCCTGATCGATCTCACGGCCTTCTACCGGGACGTCCTGGCACTCCAGCTCGGCACCCGCCTGGCCATCGCCAACGCGGACGTCGAGGACACGCTCGAACGCATCGCCCGCGACAGCTCGCCGGAGTCCACCCTGCGGCGGATCGACGCGATCGCCGCCTGCCGGGAGGCCCTCGATCGCAATGTGGCCCCACTTCTGGCGGTGGAGGCGATGACGATGGCCCTCAGAGCCGGCTGACCACCCAACGCCCCTTCCCGCCGGTTCCCGGCACCGGACGCCGTACGCCCACACCGGACGTCGGCACCGGACGCCACACGCCTGCACCGGAAGTCGTCGCCCGACGCCGACGCCCGGCTGGTCGTCACGCACGGTTGACGGCATCACTCGTACGCGGCACGGCAGGCGCGGAGCGCTTCCAAATGATCGCGGAGAGTTACGATCGCTGGATGTACTTCAGGCGCTCCCTTCGTCCGGACAGCCCTCCGAGCGGTCGACGCGGCCCCCGGATCGCCCGCACTGGCGGCTCCCTCCTGGCAGCCGCGGCCCTGCTCGTCTCGGCCTGCTCGTCCGGAAGCACAGAGCACCGGGCCACGCCCGCGGCGGAGGCGGTGCTGGCCGCGCTGCCGAGGTCCACTCCGTCCGCCCTCGCGCCGTACTACGGCCAGAAGCTGTCCTGGCGGGACTGCGGGGTCCCCGGTTTCCAGTGCGCGACGATGAAGGCGCCGCTGGACTACGCCAAGCCCTCCGCGGGCGGCATCGCGCTGGCCGTGGCCCGCAAGAAGGCCACGGGGCCGGGCAAGCGCCTGGGCTCGCTGTTGCTCAACCCGGGCGGTCCGGGCGGCTCGGCCGTCGGCTATCTCCAGCAGTACGCCGGCCTGGGCTACCCGGCCGAGATCCGTGCCCGCTACGACATGGTGGCGATGGACCCGCGCGGAGTCGCCCGCAGCGCGCCCGTCGAGTGCCTCGACGACCGGGCCATGGACGCGTACACGCAGACCGACGTCACGCCCGACGACCACAAGGAGGCCGAGGCGCTCGTCGGCGCGTACCGCAGGTTCGCCGAGGGGTGCGGGTCCCGTGAGCCCCGGTTGCTGCGGCACGTCTCCACTGTGGAGGCGGCCCGCGACATGGACGTCCTCCGAGCGGTCCTCGGCGACGAGAGGCTGAACTACGTCGGCGCGTCGTACGGGACGTTCCTGGGCGCGACGTACGCCGGCCTGTTCCCGGCCCGGGCGGGCCGTCTCGTCCTGGACGGCGCGATGGACCCCACCCTGACCGCCCGCCGGATGAACCTCGACCAGACGACCGGCTTCGAGGCGGCGTTCCAGTCGTTCGCGAAGGACTGCGTACGCCAGAGCGACTGCCCGCTCGGCGGCCGGGGCACCGCCCCGCAGCAGGCCGGCGAGCGCCTCGCGGCCTTCTTCCGCAGGCTCGACGCGCACCCGCTCCCCGCCGGCGACAGGAGCGGCCGCAACCTCGGTGAGGCGCTCGCCACGACCGGGGTGATCGCGGCGATGTACGACCGCGGCGCCTGGCCGCAGCTGCGCGAAGCGCTGAAGACGGCGATGGAGGACAACGACGGCGCCGGGCTGCTGATCCTGTCCGACAGCTACTACGAACGCGACTCCGCCGGTCACTACAGCAACCTGATGTACGCCAACGCCGCCGTGAACTGCCTGGACCTCCCCGCGGCGTTCTCCTCCCCCGACGACGTTGAGAAGGCCGTCCCGGCTTTCCAGAAGGCGTCTCCGGTCTTCGGCGAGGGCCTCGCCTGGGCCTCCCTGAACTGTGCGTACTGGCCGGTGAGGCCCACCGGACAGCCGCACCGCATCGAGGCCGGGGGAGCGGCCCCCATCCTCGTGGTCGGAACCACCCGCGATCCGGCGACCCCCTACATCTGGGCCCAGGCACTGGCCAACCAGCTCACCTCGGGCCGCCTGCTCACCTACGACGGCGACGGCCACACCGCCTACGGCCGGGGCAGTCGCTGCATCGACACCGCGATCGACACCTACCTCCTGCGCGGCACCCCGCCGGCCGACGGGAAGCACTGCTCGTAACGGCGTCACCCGCCCCGGAAGACCCCGCTCCGGGGCGGGTACGAAGCACCCCCCGGGACTGTGTAGACTTACGGACGTTGCCGACAGCACCCTGGTGCGGGCAGCACGCCGCTTTAGCTCAGATGGCCAGAGCAACGCACTCGTAATGCGTAGGTCTCGGGTTCGAATCCCGAAAGCGGCTCCATGCGAAGCCCAGCCCAGACATTGTCTGAGCTGGGCTTTTTCGTTCAGCGGATGCGGCGGCGGCGCCGTGCCCGCTCGGCTCGCCGGTCCTCGGTCTCAGTTCTGGTCTCAGTAGGGGTCATCTGGCGCGGCATGAAGGCGTCTCCCATACGGCGCATGGCGTCCTTCGAGAGGTGGGACCGGCCCTTCACGTACCGCCGTGTCTGGCTGATCTGGGTGTGCCGCAGGATCTCCATGATCGTGGGCATGTCCACCCCGAGTTCGTTGAGGATCGTCCCGGCGGTGTGCCGGCTGCCGTCGTACAGGCGCCGGTCGTCGATGCCCGCTTCCGCCAGCAGCTCCTTGAACTCCGCCCAGTCGGCCCGCGGGTCGATGGGGCGACCGTCCGGGCGGGTGAAGACCGCGCCGCACTCTTGCCACAGCTCGCCGGCCGCCGTGCGCATGGCGTCCTGCTGCTCCTTGTGCGCGAGCAGGTAGGGCACGAACGGCGGCGGGATCGGTACCGGGTTCCTGCTCTTCTTCGTCTTGGGGCGGGTGAAGACCAGGCCACCGCCCTTGCGCTGCGGGCAGGTGCTCGCGTGGGCCTTGCAGCCCTTCGGGCACGGCTTCGGGCACCCGCGCTTGTAGCCCTTGTGCGTGGAGCAGTCCGGCGGGCAGGGCTCGAACCGATGCAGCCGGGCGCCGCAGGCGTGCGGGTCCTTGCAGCCGTGGCGCCAGGTGAGTCGCTGAAGTTGCCACTGGGGGTGGAACAACTCGTTTTCGAGGTCGACGTATGACCAGCGCAGTCCGAGCGTTTCGCCCTGCCGGAAGCCCATGCCGACCCCGACGCACCAGCGCATGAACGTAGGCCGTTCGGCAGCGGCCTCCAGGAACGCTTTGGCTTCCTCGGTCGTGAACGGATTTGCCTCGGTCTCGTCGACGGTCGGAGGGTCCACCAGCGTGGCCACGTTCTCGACGATGAGGCGCCGGCGGTGGGCGATTTTCAGGGCCCGCGACAGGATGCGGTGGACCTTGAGCACGTGGGAGGGGGCGTGTCCCTCGTCGAGCATGGCCCGGTACATCCGTTCCAGATGCTCGGGGGCGAGCTTGTCGAGCCGGTGCTGTCCCACGCCGGGGATGATGTCGTTGCGCGTCTTGGACCAGTAGTCGTCCAGTGACCGCGGCTTGAGCTTCAGGCTCGCGATCTCGGTCAGGTAGGTGTCCATCCACTGCGCCACGGTCGGCGCGCGGCCGGCCTTCGGGGCGCGGCCCCTGTCGCGCAGTGCTTCCAGCTCACGGACCTTGCGGCGTACTTCCGCCTCGGTCCTGGCGCGACGGTGGCGCCGGTCCGGGCTGCCGTCGTTCTTGACGCCCATCGTGACGCGGCCGTGCCACCAGCCGTCCACGCCCAGGTAGATGGATGACTCCAGGTTGGCCTTGCGGGGGCTCAATGTTCCTCCATGCGTGAGACGGCCCCGGACGCAGAGTCCGGGACCGCCTCGGGGTGTGCGCGGGTCAGTTGGGCAGCGGGGTGAGGCTCGCCACGTAGCGTTCAAGGTCGGCTCGCCTGATCCGGCGGCAGCGGCCCAGCTTGATGTACGTCAGGGCGCCGGTGGCCATCAGCTCGTAGAGGGTGGAACGGCCGATGGCGAGTGCTTCGGCGGCTTCCTCGGGGGTGTAGAGAAGTCGGTCGATAGAGGGAGCGACGGCGGTGCTCATCCGGGATGTCTCCTCGGTGGGTGCGTCCGGTCTCGGCTTGGCTCTCAGGAGTCCGCTACATCCGCTACAGCGCTACATCGCAGGTCAGCGGGGGTGTTTTTGTAGCGGAGGTGTGGCGTGTAGCGGCTACGCATGCGCTACGGGGTGGCGGGTGTAGCCGCTACACGCTTGGGTGCCGCTACAGATTCACCGTCTCTGAGCTGGGCTGTAGCGGTGTAGCGGATGTAGCGGCTTCCTGGGGAGGGGGTGGGCAGTAGCGGGCCCACGCGTCTTCCAGGTCGGCGGAGACGAAGCCTTTGAGGACTCCGCCGGCGGTGCGGATGTTGCGGGAGCGGATCGGTTCGTTGTCGGCGGTCATGTACTCGGCGAGCATCCGGGACAGGCGGCGGTGGTCGAGCGGCCGGCCGTCCAGGTCGGCCCATGGGGCGTCGTCCAGGGCGTTGAGCCGGTCGAGGATGGCGATGGTGGGCAGGCGGTCCATGCCGATGAGCACGTGGTCGCGCAGGTCGGTGAGCAGGCGGATGCCGAGACTGTGCTTGTCGGTGGTCTGGGATGCCTTGACCAGCGTCACGCACGCTTCCCGGGCCCGGTGGGGCCAGTGGCCGCCGGCGGCGTCGGCGACGGCGAGCAGGGGTTCCCACACGTCGGCGGGCCGGTCGGTGATCCCGTCGGGCATTTCGGGCCAGGCTCCGGCGACCGAGCCTCGGGCGTGTTCGGCCCACTGGGCGAGCCGGTCGCGCAGCTTGCGGCCCTCCGCCTCGTGGATGCGGGCGCGGAAGGGTTCTACGCGTTCGTTGCGGGCGCGGCGGCGCATGCGGATGACGACGGAGCGGGTCAGGATCGTGTCGGGCAGCGAGCCGAGTCCGGCGACCGCGACCGCACAGTACGAGGGGAACGCCTGCACGGTCTGGTTGCCGCCGTCGCCGATGCACCGGTAAGTGACCCCGGAGCGCCGGTGGCCGGCGTTCAGGAACCCGCGTAGTTCCTCGTTGTCCCCTGCCTTGGGGCCGAAGATGGTGTCGATTTCATCGAAGAGGATGGTCGGCCGGCCGTCGGCTCCGGACACGGCCCGGAAGAGGGCGGCGGCGGAGGCGTTGACCGCGGTCATCGGGTGCGGCACGAGGGTTTCCACGATCTCCAGCGCCCGTGACTTGCCTGAGCCGGGTTCGGGGGAGAGGAAGGCGAGGCGGGGGGTGGAGTCGAAGCAGTCGAGCAGGTGGGCGTGAGCGTCCCACAGGGCGACGGCGACGTAGGCGGCCTCGTGCGGGAAGACGTTGAAGCGACGGTGGAAGGCTTCCACCTCGTCCAGCAGCGCGGCCCCGTCGATGGTGGGGGTCATGCGGCGGCCCTTCCTTCCTTGGGGTTGCGCAGGGGGCAGGCGTCGCGGTGGGCGGTGTGGTCGGTGATCAGGGCGAGCACCCGGCGATGGCCGACGGCGCTGCGGTCCCAGCCGCACGCGCACCACGAGGTGGCGGTGGGCACGGCACCGCGCGGCGCGACGATGTACAGCCACGCGACGGGGTACCGGCCGTCACCCCGGGGCGGGTCAGGACGAACAGCAGAAGGGACGCCCTGACGGGCGGCGCCTTTCGGCTCGCCCACGGCCGTCGGCGGTGCGGCCGGTCCAGCGTGGCCCGGGTCGGTGGGGGTGGGGGGTTGGCCTTCCAAGCGGGGGCGGTTGGGGGTGGTCATGCCGCCTCCCGGGGCCGGGCGGTGCGCAGGGAGCTGTCCAGGGCGCTGCGGATCGTGGCGCGGCACTCGGCGGCGGTGAGTCCCACCGCCTCTCCTGCCGCTTGGAAGGCCTCCTCGGCCACGTGTCGGGGGAGGTCGCTCCATGCGACGAACCGCCCCACCTTGAAGGCGCACCGGTTTAGCGTGACGTTGCGCAGTCCGTCCGGGGCCGCGGCCACGGCGGCGCATTCGGCTTCCAGCGCGGCCAGTGCCGCGCGGCTGCCGTCCACCGCGGGCAGCTTCAGTGGGCCCACCGGACGCGCGGGGGCGGGCCGCAGGATGCTCAGCATCCATCCGGGCAGAGCAACCGTCGCGGAGCCGCACAGAGCCTCGTACGGTCCGGTGGGGGTGATGCTGCCGGCGGCGACGACGTACCCGCCCCACGCGCGGGTGTCGACCGAAGCGGCAACCGTCCCGGCGGTGTTGGCCAGGCGGACGTCGGACGGGGCGGTGAAGTACAGGTGCGTCCCGCCGCTCGCGGTCCGCACTCGGTAGGTGTGGGGGACGGCGTGGCCGGCGCGCTCGCAGAGCGCCGCAAAGGTCGTCGCGCCGTCAGGCGCGTCCGAACTGCCCTTGTGCTCGGGGGTGTCTAGGTCGACCACCACGAGCCGCGAGGGGCCGGTGGCGATGCCGACGTTGAACGGTGCCCGCGACCACGCGGCGCGGATACGGTCCGGTTCGGTGGTGGCGCGCTGCTCCCACTTGCGGTGCCCGTGCTCGCACTGGCCGGTGCGGGGGCAGGTGGCCTCTCCGTGGAGGGCGGGCCGCTTGGTGCCGGGGCGGAGGGGGAAGACGTGCCAGCCGCGGGCGGCAGCGTCTAGGGCTGTGGACAGCAGCGCTAAACGGGGGTCATGGGTCATGCTGGGTGTCTCCAGTTCCTTGGTTGGGTGCTGGTGAGAAGGGCGACCCCGTTCCGCCAAGAACTTGTGGGGTCGCCCTTTTTCCTGCGCTTGTGCAAGGGGGGCGCAGGTGTCGGAGGGGGCGGTTATGGTCGCCGCATGACGACGACTGTGGATCTTGTGCCGGGTCTGATCACGACACGTGACGCCATTGCGGCGGCCTACGGCTGCGGGACGTTCCAGGGCATCGAGCCGGCCGAAAAGGCGGGGAAGGTGTTCGTCTACTCCGACCCGTCCGCGGGCGAGGAGTACGGGTACACCTTCGACGGCCGGGCGGAAGATGACGAGTTCGGCCCGCTGTACCTGTACACCGGTGCCGGCGCGAACGGCCCGCAAAAGCCTTCCGGCCGTAACGGGTCACTGCTGAGTGCGGCGGAGAAGAACCGCGAGATCCATTTGTTCGTCGCGCACGGCAAGGTGCCGGGTAGCGGGGCGATGCGGCAGCGTTACATCGGTCAGATGGGCTCGCGAGGGTCTGTGCCGTCTTCGCCTGGACGCGTGCGACGCGGGCCCCGGCCGCCGTCACAGCCGTCAGCCGGGTCTCCTCGGTGGCCGCTTCGGCCCGTAGCCGGGCCCGGGCCACGGCCGCCTCGTCCCGTGCCTCCTGCTGAATACCGCGGATGGCATCCAGCGCCTTCGACGTGAGCGCGGTCCGCTCCCACAGCCCGTGCACCAGCCACAGAGCCTTCGCGGCGACCGGCAGCCAGGCCACGGCCAGCCACGCGGCGGCCGAGCCGTCGGCGGTGAGGGCGTGGGCGATGAGGACGCCGGCGGCGATGAGCCCGAACGACCAGCCCACTGCCGTGACCGCGGGGCTGTGGTCGCCCTGTGCCGCGAGGCGGCGCTCGTAGGCAAGGGTGGCCAGCCATCCACCGTCGATCCCGAGTCCGACGACCAGCGCGACCGGCCACGGCACCGCCCCGCCCAGCCACATCACGACCACAGCCAGGGTGAGGACCATCGAGACGGCCGTCATCGCGACGGCCGGCAGCACGGTCTTGGCGTTCACGCCACACCCCCCACGCTGAGCAGGACGGCGAGGATGAGCAGGGCTCCGCCGGTCATGGTGAGGTCGACGGCGCTGCGCAGGCAGGTGAACTTGGCGACCGCCAGACGGGACAGACCGGCGACGTCCGCGGCCAGATCACCGGCCACCGCATTCATGATCTGGTCGGGGGTGAGGGTGGCCCACAGGGGGAAGCCGTGTCGGCCGCCCAGGTTCGGCCGCACCGAACGCAGCAGCAAACCGGCCGCACCGACCAGCACCGCCATCCCCGCGCCGCCGACGGCGGTCGCCGGCACGGTCAGGGGCAGGTCGCGGGCCACCGACCACGTGCCGGCGAGCACCGCGCCGACGAACGCCAGCAGCAGCGCGGTCTTGCTGTCCGTCCGCGCGATCTCCGCCTTCACCTCGGCATGTGCGGCGACCAGGTCCCGTCCCGTGGCGCTCACGCGGCACCCCCGGGCAGACTCGCGCCGGCGGTGCGGTTGAGCAGCGCGACCCGCGCGGCCAGCGCGCGGCGGCGGGCCCGGCGGATACGGCGAGCGTCCAACTCGGTCGGCGTGCGATCCAGGGTGACGATGTGCGCGTCCAGCAGGTCGACGTCCGCGAGGATCACGGGCATCTCCCGCTCGATCGCCTCCAGCTCCGCGGCCGTCGGCTCCATGAAGTCAGCGAACGCGGTAACAGCGTCCTGAACAGTGACGATGTGCTCCATTGGGTCGTGGTTCCTCTCACAAGGGTGAACGGCCCGAACGCGGTCCCCGGGGTGCCACCCGGGGACCGCTCGCCGTTGAAGTCGGGACATCCGGCTCCCCGCACTCCCGCCCGTACGTCCTCACGCAGTACGCGGGACGGACGGACGGGAGAGGCAACCGGCCGCAGCGTCAACGCTGCGGAACCGAGAGCGGACCGAACTACCACAGGGCGCCGTCGGCCGGTCCATCACGGCGGCGCCCAGAGCTGTCGTTGACGCATCGCAGAACTCCTGTCGGTCGAGGAAACGAGGAAACGCACTGCAAGGGGGACCTATGTCCCCACCCTCCGGCCGTTGCTCGCGGTCACCGGGCCACCTCGCCAGTACGGGCCGAAACCCTGTTCTGCCTGGCCTTAGCGGGCGGTCTTGCAGCGTCTCCGCCCTGCGTTTCGGCACAGCCCAAAGAAGGCCCACCGATTCCCGCTGTCCTAGGACTGCGGGTCGCTGAACAAGACAATGACGCACAGTCCCAGGACTGTCAACAGTCCTGGGACTGTGCTTCACTGGTCGTGTCGAGAGGAGTGCTGCATGGCGCCCAAGTGGCGGGAGCTTGCGGACCGACTGGCCGAGCAGATCAGGAACGGCGAGTACGCGCCCGGGGTCCAATTGCCGCAGATCAGAGACCTTGTGGAAGCGGGCGAGGGCTCGAAGTCCACAGTTCACGCGGCCTACAAGGCGCTGGAAGCGGAAGGGCTGGTGACGTCCTCACGCGGGCATGGCACAGTCGTCCGCGAGCGCGCACCGCTCAAGCGGCTCGGCATCGAGCGTTACGACAAGGCCAAGTGGCGGGATAGCGACCAGGTCGCGTTCATCGCGGACCGCGTGGCATCCGGACGCGCGTACAAGCGGAACGAGCAGACGCAGACCGTCAGCCGGGTAAAAGCCCCAACCGTCGTTGCTGAGGCGCACGGCCTGCCAGAAGGCGCCGACGTCTACGCACGGGCGCGTCTAGTCAAGGAAGGCTCGCAACCGACGCACACTCTGACCAGCTACTACCGGCCCGAACACGTCGAGGGAACGCGCATCGTCGACCCCACGCCGGGCCCCGCCGGCCGCGGCGGTGGCTTCCGGGTGCTCTACGACGCCGGATACGAGATCGACCACATGCGGGAGACCCTGTTCGCCCGCATTCCCACGGTGGAGGAATCCCAGCTCCTCCAGCTCTCACCGGGCGAGTGGGTCGTGGAACTCCACCGAACCACCTTCACTGCGGATGGGACCGTGGTGGAATTTGCAATCGGTGTCCACGCGGCAACTCGCTTCGCATGGACCTACGACTTCAAGGTGCCTGACTCAGCGAACCCAGAGGGCGGAAGCAAGTGATTTCAGCGCAAGCGTGGGCCGACACTCAACGGCTGTGGGACTTCCAGCAGATGGGCCACGACGTGCACCCGTGCTCGGTCGCCATCGGGCTCGGCAGTCATGATCTCGGAGTGGCGGACACAACCGCGGACCTCTATCACCGCGGCATGGCGCCGCTCATCGTGTTCACCGGGGCGACCAGTCGCACGACCCGCGACCGCATGCCCCGGGGCGAGGCTGAGCACTACCGCGAACGCGCCGTGGAACTGGGCGTTCCCGCAGCCGCGATCCTCGTCGAGCCGCAGGCCCGGAACACGGGTGAAAACATCCGCTTCTCCCGCGCACTCCTTGAAGAACGGCACGTCCCCGTCTCGTCGGTCCTCCTAGTCAGCAAGCCGTACGAGGAACGTCGCGCCTACGCGACGGCCCGCAAGCTCTGGTCCGAAGTGGAGTGGGTGAGTGCGTCCACACCTATGACCCTGACGGAGTACGTGGACTCAATCCACGATGTGCGGCTGGTCATTGACATGCTGGTGGGTACTCAGCAGCGACTCATGATCTACCCGCAGCAGGGTTTCATGGTCGAACAGAACATCCCTGATGACGTTGTGGCCGCGTACGAACGGCTGAGGGACGCGGGTTTCACGAGTCGCCTTGTGCGGGACACTGCTGCACGTCGCTGATCCGTACGTGATTCAAGCCCTCACCGCGTCAGTGATTTCAAGGGTATTTCTTCCCCGGTTCTCGCATGTTTCCCCCACTCGCAACAGCTATTACGTAGATTCTGACGCAAGGTGATCTGCCCAGGCCTGCTTCCTCTGTAGGTCGGCGGAGCGGCTTTGAATTGGAGCTGCCTTGTCGCGACTGATCATGGCCCATTACGCTGGCCCACGCATCGGGCAGGCTTTGAAGTGGTCAGTAAGCTCTCTCTCCACGGAGAATCGCGGCCCCGGTCCGCAGCAGGATCGACACGTCTAGGCTCATCGACCAGTTGTCTACGTAGTAGAGATCAAGCCGAACCGCCTCGTCCCAGGGCAAGTTGGAACGACCACTGACCTGCCACAATCCGGTGAGGCCGGGCTTCACCAGCAACCGGCGCCTGATGTCGGGCGTGTATTCTGCGGCTTCCTCGGGAAGCGGCGAGCGCGGGCACCGTGCGGCTGTCGGTTAAAGAGGCCACTGGCCTGTCTCTGACAGCTCCCCTTAGCAGCCCGCCGGAGGCCACTTGCGGGGCAGCCGTAGCCCCGAACCGCGGGTTCGGGGCTACGGCTGCCTGTCGGATGGGCCGCGGTGAGGGTGGCTACTCCTCCTTGGGGAGCTCCTGCAGATAGGCGCGAGTGAACTGGCCCCAGTAGCTACGCAGGTCGGCGAACTGGCTGGGCTTGCTGTGCATGTTCTCGGCCTTGGCGTAGGCGAGGAAGAGCAGGTCCAGGCCGGTCTCGGTCTTGCGAATCAGGGTGCGGAGTTCTTCGGCATCGCTGCCGTTGTTGCCCTCGTCGGCCACGGCCTTGAGTCGGTCGTAGATGTCGCGGATGAAGGGGTGGCGGTGGTTCAGCCGGATGATCGCCTTGCCGTTGAGGTGGTCGATCTCGAACATCTCATTGCCGGGCCACTCCGCATCGACCAAGGTGAAGGGGTTCTCCTTGACCTGTTCGCGGACCTCCTCCGCCTTCTCCTGATCGTCCGTTACTCCTAGATCCGCCAGGAGATCCTGCAGAATCTGCTCGGTCTCCTGGTCCGTGAGGTCCTTGCCCGCCTGCCCCTGAGGGGCAGTCTTGTCCGCGCGGGCTGCTGCTGCAGTCGCCTCGTCATGCGCCTGCGCTGCGGCGCGCTCTTGCGTCTTGACCTCTCCCCAGTGCCTGCGAATCTCACGGCGGGCGTACCGGACGGGGCGGTCGAGCCATTGGCGCAGTTCGGATCGCAGCTTGTCGACGGGGACGGCGCCGCGCTTGACGTTCCGAACCTGGAAGAAGGAGTCCAGTTCGGCGGGGAAGGTGACTTCGATGCCGATGTAGCGGTCGACCTTGTCAATGCCGGCCGGGAGCAGCCTCGGGACGATGTCGTAGTTGATCTCACGGCCATTGCGGACCATGCTGATCTTTCCAGCGCTGCCGTCGATCTGGAACTCGCGAATGTCGCGGCCGTCGCGGTCCTTGAGTCCACCCTCGCCTGATCGCCAGCGGAAGATGGCCGGCGTGATCGTGACGGTGACATGGATGGCCTTGCCGTCAGCGATCGTGATGTCGGCTTCGTCGATCACTGTGCCGCGGACGTCCTCCTTGGGGTAGCGCTTAATGATCCGCGGGTTGTCCAGGAGGAACAGCGGGTCGAAGAGGGTGATCTGTGTGTCGTTGAGCTGGATGATCAGTCCCTGGCTGAGGAACTTTCGGTAGGCCCTGGCGATGAAGTTGCGCAGGTCGGCGAGCTTCTCGTCCAGGCTGGTGCCGTAGTGGCCTCCGGCCTCAAGTTTGTCGATCTTGCCGTAGATCACGAGCGTGCCGGAGTCGACCGGGGTGCCGTCAGGGTTGCGCATCAGGTGCTCATACGCGGGCGGCCAGCCCGAGGCCTCACGCGCTTCGATGTGCGTTTGCTGCTTCTTGGTGATCTCCCGCAGGTCCAGGTAGGCGTGCCGGATCGTGTCATCTCCGGGCAGCTTGGTATAGACGTCGATGCGGCGTCCGAGGCTGAGACCGGCCAGCTTGAGGCCTACCCCGAAGCGGCCGAGGCTGGCCCGCTGGCCGTATCGGGTACTGAAGCCCATAGAAAGCGCGTGGGGGAGGACCTCGGTTTCGATGCCCCGGCCGTTGTCGGCGAAGGCGATCTCTTCAATCGATCGCTTTTGCGGGCCGAAGGTGGTCGAGATCTTGATGTGTGTGGCGCCGGCTTCGATGGAGTTGTCGATCGGCTCGCCCGCGGCGGCAGTGAGGTCGAAACCGGAGTCACGCATGGACTCCAGGGCGGTGTCGACCTGGATGATGGCGGCCTGGGAGGTGGGGCTGGCCTGCGGGTCACCCTCGTCGGGGCCCTGGAAGGTCGGATTCATACTCATGACAGTGGTCCTTTGCGGCGTTCTGGGTAGTTACGGAAGGTTCTTGGTTCGTAAGCGGCTCTTGAGTGTGCTGGCCAGGGTGTCCCAGCAGAACGGACACTTCGGGCTCTGATAGTCCGGCCGGTCCGGGTGTAGAACGTTGACCAGACCGTGGCGGTACGTGTGAAACAAGCTGCACTCCATGGCGAAGGCCAGTTCCGGGGTGGGATGGACGTCGTAGGTGAAGTACTCGCCGTGGGCGGTGGTGCAGTGCGTCAGCAACCGACGGCGCAGACAGGTGTCGCTGCGTCCGATGTAGTGCTCCGTGCCGTTCTGGAACAGCACGTAGGTGCCGATCAGCTGGTCGGGGATCATGGCCCGGACTATCCACGGGCGCAGGCGCAGCAGTCGTCGCGTCGTCACGCCGCCATTACCTCGGCGGTGTAGGCGGTACGAGCACGCCGCCGAGCACGAGAAATCTGCTCGCGCATCCGCGGCATGGCGACGCCGCGCTCGGTGGCCATCTCAGAGGGGTCCTGTCCAGCACCCAGCTGCTGCAGCAGGCTCCGCTGCGATGAGGTCAGCGCCTTCGTGGTCTGAAGCCACACCATGAGATCCGCAGCGGCGAACTGACCGTCGACGGCGCCGGGTTCGCGGTACGAGTCGGTTGCGCTCAGCGAGGTCGAGGGGGCGATCACTCGGCGCTGGCGCAGGAGATCACCGGCGTGCGCCATGGCGCTGCGGATCTGGAAGGCTGCGGGGGCGTCCGAGTTGAGGCGGATGACCTCGTCGAGGGCTCGATCGATACGCTCGAGGTCGAATGAGTCGCGCGCCTTGTCAGCGCGACGGTGAAGCAGATTCAGGGCATGCTGCGCCTGCTCAGTGAGCATAAGTGGTCTCCTGGAGTCTGACTGCGGCCCCCATGCGGTGGGACGCGGTCGATTTGGAGGAATGTGAAGTTGTGAGACCAACTTACCTCTACAGCCCATAGTTTGACTGCTCATCGGTTCGTTTGCCTCGTTCAGGGAGGGCGGCCTGGGTGGTCAAGTGTTGCGCGGTGGGCTTGTGTTGAGGTTCTGTCGCTGCTCTCTGTCGACGTCTCTCGTCGGGGTCGCCTCGCTGTGCACCCGGCAATCACGCTGGTTGGCGCAGACGTGGTATCCGGCTCTTACGCCCAGACGGGCCGGGGGACGGTTCCTGGCCCCTTCGGTAGCGAGCGCCCATGGTCTCAGTTCTGGTCGCAGTCGCTGCGCGTTCCCCAAGCGTCTGCCCTTGTCCATAGACGTCTGGAACGGCGCTGAGCAGGTAAGGAGACGTCCTGGCGAACGGTCGTGGACGAGTCCGGACCAAGATCGCACAACTCGTAATGCGTAGGTCTCGGGTTCGAATCCCGAAAGCGGCTCCACTGCGAAGACCACCTAGTAACGTTCCTAGGTGGTCTTTTCGGTGTTCAGCGGACGCGACGGCGGCGCCGGGCGCGGGCCGCGCGGGAGTCGGCGAAGCCCCGCACCGCACGGTCCCGGCCAAGGACGCGACGGCGACCGGTTCCGCCGAACTTCCCGGCGTCAGGGGAAACCGGTCGCCGTCGGGCGTCACTCGCCGAGGAGCCGCGCGGTACGGGCGTCGAGTTCCTCGCGGACCATGCGGGCGTACTCCGCTCGCGCCTTGTAGTGGGCCTGGCCCAGCCGGGCCTTGTCCTCCTCGGCCCGCACCTCGGCGGCGTACCGCCGGACCTCGTGGTCTATCGCGACGACCTGGTGCTGCACGTCCAGGTCCTCCAAGTGGATGCGCTGGTTGGCCTCGCGCCGCTCGCCGAGCCTGCGGTCGTACTCGGACGGACCGCTCATCAGCTTGGCGAGCACCGGCATGGCGTCGACCAGGAGCAGTACGGCGTGCAACAGGAACATGACGAAGAGCGCGAAACCGTCGGACCAGGCCACCGTGGACAGGGCGCCGGCACGCAGCAGCAGTCCGTCGTGCTGCTGCGACTCCTTGCGCTCGGCGACCTTTGCGTCGATCGCCTTCTTGACGTCGGCCCGGTAGGCGGTGCCGGTGTTGATCAGCTGTTCGGACAGGGTGTTGCCCTTGGCGACGAGCTCGGCGCGCTTCGCCTCGTACGCGTCGACCTTGCCCGTCCGCCGGTACGCGCCGGTGTCGGCGCGGGCACGCTCGCAGGTCTCGGTGGTGTCCCAGCCGTTGCCCCGCCAGATCCACCGGTCCCTGGCGCACTCGCGGCGCTCGGTGGCCAGCTTCTTGTCGAGGGCGTCGTTGTAGCTCTTGATCTGCCGGTCGAGGCGGGCGACGGCAGCGGCGTTGTCGGCGATGTCCTCCTTGATCGAGGCCGGCGCGCCCTTCACCGTCAGGTGGAAGTCGCCGCACTCCGCGCGATTCGTCGTGTCCTTGCCGTCGAGCGGGTTGCAGGCGGTGAGGCTGCCCCGGAAGTCGGCGAGGTCGCGCTCCCGGACCACCGCCATCTCCTGGCGTATCTCGCGGTCGAAGATCTGGAACAGCAGCGGCTCGGCGATGGTGAGCCCGAGCACCACGGAGAGGAACAGCCGGGGCACCAGCATGCGAAGAGCCCGCCCGCCGGTGTAGCCGTGGGTGCTGGAGACCAGCCAGCTGTCCAGAGCCAGCACGATCCACGCCCACATCACGCCGACGACGACCGCCACCGCGACCGGGGTGCCCTCGCGCACCGTACTGATCGCCATGGCCATGGACGCCCCACCGAGCAGCGCGGTGTTGAGGACGATGGCGCCGTACCAGGTGTAGCGGACGCGCTCGGCGCTCTCGCGGTCGAGGATCTCCTCGCGGATGCCGATCAGCCGACGCAGGAGCACGGCGGGGCCGTGGCCGCTCCGGCGGGCGTCCCGCGGACGGTGCGCGGGCCCGGTTCCGGCCGCCCACGCGTCATGGCTCTGCTCGGGCGGGCGTACGGGGGTGTCAGCGGCCACGCTCCTCCCTCCCCGCTTCCCCGAGGTCGTCGTCGGCGATCACGGGACCGCGCGTGGGCAGGTCGATGTCGGTGTCTGGTCGCCGGTCGGTGCCGCCGTCGCGAGCGGGCTGGTCGGCGTCGTCGTACCCGTCGCCGTGCCGGTCGCCTTCGTGCGGCCCGCCGCGCCGGCCGTCGCGCGGGGCGCGATCCCGTCCGTACGCCCCCTTCTCGTACTCCTCGTACGACGCCTCCTCGTACGACACCTCGTCCTCGTACGACGCCTCCCCGTCGTACGGCCGGCGGCGCTCGTGCGAGCGGTCGCGGGACGCCGTGCCATCGCCCTCCTCCAGCTGCGGGGCGTCGGCGACGCCTGCCACCTGCGGGCCGGCGGGCGGGTCCGGGGCGAGGAGACCCTGCCCGGAGCCGAGGCGTTCGACGAAGGCGCGGGCGTCGAGCGGCGCGTTGTCGAGGAGGCCACGGTTGATCATCTGGCGGCCCAGCTCCTGATTGACACTGTCGCGCCGGTCGGCTCGGTGACGCCGCTCGGCGCGCTCGGCCAGCACGTCCTCGCGCTGCTCCGCGCGCCGCCGCAGCAGGTCCTCGCGGGACGCGGCCCGCTGCTCGCGCTGCTCCTCCCGGGCGGCGTCGAGTTCGGCACGGCGGTCCTGGCGGGCGACCTCCCGGCGCCGGTCCTCGCGCTCCAGGCTGTAGTGCAGGTCCTCTCGTTCGGCCTGGCGCTGCCGCTCGGAGTGCTCCCAGCGGCGCTCCTCGTCCTCGCGCTGCCGCTCGCGCCGCAGCCGGTCGGTCTCACGCTGCCGTTCGGCCAGCTCGGAGTACGAGATCTCGCCCCTGCGCAGGGCGAGGATGTCGGTGCCGGCCGGATCGGTGCCGAAGTCGTCGAGGTCCTTGAGCGCCTCGGTGCGCTCGAACTCGTTGTCCCGGCGCTTGAGGATCTGGGTGTAGTGCTGGTCCTCGGCGTCGGTCCGGTGGGTGTACGCCCGCTTGAGGTCGTCGAGTTCCTGCTGATGCCGCGTTTCCAGCGCCTTGCGCTCCGCCGCCATGCGTTCGCGCTCCTTCTCGCGCTCGTGCTCCATCAGCTCGCGCTCGCGGCGCACCGCCTCCTTGACCCGGTCCTGCTCGGCCGCGCGCCGCTCCTCGTCGGCGCGACGCTGCTGCGCGGCGAACTCCTCCGGGGTGAGGACCGTCAGGTACGGGGCGCCGACGGAGAGTCCGGCGATTCGCGGCGGCCCCATCTCCAGGTAGGTGACCAGGCGGGCGGTCAGCCGACGTGTCACCTCCTTGCCCGCGTCGAGGGGCCACTCCTGGGTGACGTCGGTGAGTCCGGGCAGCGCCCGGAGGTAGCCGAGCAACCGGGACTCGAGGTCGGTGACACCCTCGCGGACGACGGCCACGGGATCGGTGACCGTGCAGTGGAAGGCGACCTGGACGGTGAAACCGTCGGTCTCGGCGGACGGCACGTCCATGCTGACCGTGACGGGCACGGCCGTGCGGCAGTCGACGACCGTGACCGAGCCGGCGTTCAGGACGTCCTCGTCCGCGGGCCCACGGACGCCGTGGTCGGTGAGGTACTGGTCGCCGGTACGGTAGACGAGCACCTGGTGGGCGGCGACGCGGGGCAGTTCGTCCAGGGAGCGGGCCGGCCGGTTCCAGAAGCGGCGACCGGTGTGGGGCGCGGGGGCGAGCACACGCTCCTCGACCAGGGGATAGGTCCTGTGGATCGTGGTCATCGTGGGTTACTGTCCTTCACACGGTTCAGGGCGCCGAGCATGATCGCAACGCAGTCGGGATCGGTGGCGCGAGCGTGACGGGATTGCGCAAGTCGGCCCAACTCATCGGTCAGCAAGGCATGTTCGACCTGCGGGAGCACGGCGGCGAAGGCGTGACCGAGTCGCGCGGCCACCGTGGTGGGGTCGGAGGTCACGGCGGGCAGGGCGCGGGCCATGACGAGCAGAGCGGACAGGGCGTTCCGGCGCAGCGGCCGGTAGCAGAGGATCGCCGCCCACAACTCGGCGACGATTCCGGCCTCATCGGGCCGGTCGGCGACGTAGCGGGCGACGGCGGGGCGTCCGGAGAGCCGTTCGGTGACGGTGAAGACCCACAGGGCGGTCTCGAGGACGAGCAGGCCGCTGTTCGAGTAGGCGGCGGACCGGGTACGCCGTTCCTTCCCGATCCGGTGCGCCAGGGCATCGAGCACGATGCCGGCGTCCTCCTGGCAGTCGACGAGCGTCAGGAACAGCTGGGCCCACGCCCGCAGTCCGAGTTCGCGCTCCTCCCGCTTGTCGAGCACACCGCTGCGGAGCACCGCCCAGAGCCACTTCACCGCGTCCGTGGGGAAGGTGACGCCGAGCTGGCCGCTGAACGCCCGGAGCGCGGTGCCGCGCAGCGAGGGGTGGGTGGACTGCGCCCACGTACGGACCAGGGTGAGCGCGGCGGCTGCCTGCGTCTCCTCCAGGCACATGTACCACAGCACGTACACCGCGAGGTTCTGCCCGGTCTCGCCGCTCTCGCCCCGCGCCCACGGGTCGAGGTAGCTCTGCACGACCTCGTCGAAGGCGCTGTGCCCGAGCAGCGTGAGCCCCGAGGCGATGCAGAGCTGGAGCGCGGGATCGGGGCCGGCCGCCACGACCGCCCCCAACCAGTGGCGGACCGCGTCCCAGTACTCGGTGGGGTGGTCGCGCCACAGGGCCTGGAGCACCCAGCGGCGCGCCTCGGCGTCGGCGAAGACCATGACTTCCCGGGTGGTCGCGCCGTAGACGTGCATCTCGGTGGTGATCAGGTCGTTGCGCGCGAGGGAGCGGCGCCGGTCCATCGGACGGGCACGCCGACGCTGCGGGTCCTGGTCTTCGGCGGTGGTCTGCCCCGTGGTGTCAGGGGCGGTGAGGTGGGACGGGGTCGGCGCACGCTCCGACGTGAAGTACACGGGTTCGAGCAGCCGCTCCAGCAGGACCTGGAGCGATTCGAAGTCGCGCCGCCCGATGCCGGGGGCGAAGGCGAGAGTGGTGACCTCGGCGATCTCGCGCAGGCTGCGCTCCTCCTCGGCGCCGAACCAGTCCTGGACCGCCTGCGGCGCGGTGCCGCTGTGTTCCTTCCATGCCTGGTCGGGGTCGGCGCCCGCGGCGATCCGCCGCGCCGCCTCGGCGACGACCGCGACGGGACAGTGGGGCGGGACTCCGGCCACGGCCCGGTCGACGATCTCCTGCGGTGTACGGGCCTGGACCAGCCGAGCCCGTACCACCCTGTCCAGGGCCGGAGGCTGCCAGGGCAAGTGGGGCACGGCCTCCGGAGGGCCTCCGCTCACGCGGTGCGCGGTGGTGATCACCAGATGGGCGCGGTAGCGGCGCAACTGGTCGCGCACTCGGCGCCAGTCGAAGTCCGAGGAGGAGCCGGCGGCGCCTCCGGTGGGTCCGACGGTACCGGTGTGGTCGAGGACGACATAGCCGACACCGGGGTCGAAGGTGCGCTCCGCGAGCTGGTCGAGGCCGATGTCGGGGGAGAGCACCACGTAGTCGGCGGAGGGTCCGACGGTCTCCCGGAGCAGGGCGACCGCACCGGACCGCTTTCCGGTGCCCTGGGGGCCGGTCAGGACGACGACGCTGGTGCGGGACAGCTCGCGAGCCGCTTCGTCGAAGCAGTCGGGGCGGATGTACGAGCGCAGCAGCGCGTCGATCTCGTCGCCTTCGAGGAGGCCGGTGGCGCGGGCCCGCCCGGACCGCTCGGTGGCGGTGGCGATGCCGAAGTGGGCGCGGCCGTGGTACTGGGGACCGTAGAAGTTGTTGTAGACGTGGTAGTCACCGTCGGAAGGGGCCGGTGCCGGGGTGCCCGGCGCGGACGGGGGCCTCGGTGCGGTGGCGGCGGGAGGCGCGGGCGCTTCGGGGGAGGGGCGGGGATCGGGGGTGCCGTTCGCCTCGTCGGCGGACGGTATGTGCTCGCCGGACACGCCGCCTCCTTCCTCGTCGCCGCCGTCGCCCTCGGGCGGCCGATCCATGGGCCTCACGCGTGCGTCCCCCCGGTCCTCCCGGCTGCTCCGATCACTTGGAGATGCCGAAGACGACGTTGCCGTTGATGACGGTTCCGTGCAGGTTGGTGGTGACGTGGTCGCCTCCGTCACGGGCGGGCGCCTCACACGCCGCGGACGTCGTGGAGCCCCGGGACGCCGTGGTCCCCCGGGTCGCCACCGGCTCACCGGGGTCCGTCGCGGAGCCGGGAGCGGGGTTCGGATCACCCAGGTCCAGGGCGTGTACGTCGTACCCGGGCACCCACAGCCAGGCCCGTCCCCGGTACTCCTTCTTCTCGACGACGACCTCGCGGAACTCCTCGGGCCGGAAGTTGGTGTAGCCCTGGGCGACGAGCTCCGTGAAGACCGGTGCGGTCAGCGCGACGGCGAGCGCCGCGTCCGGCGCCGCGGCGAGGGCCTGGCGCAAGGGGTCGCTTTCCAGGACGCGGGAGATCTCGACGGGCGCGGGGCCCACGAAGCCGTTGGGGGCCTTCGAGGCCGGACCGAAGTGCACGGCGGCGCGCAGCGCGAGCCGCGCGCCGGGCACACGGTCGCGGTTGTGGGCGCGCAGCCCGGCGTCGAGCCGGCGCATGAACGGCTCGACCAGCGCCTGCTCGTCGGAACCGGACGGCAGCACGGCGAACTCGGAGTCCCCCGCGACCTGCCGCGTCCAGGAGGCCCGGTCGAGTCCGACCGCTTCGGCCGCCTCGGACAGGAGCCGGGGCAACGCCGTGTGGATGTCTCGCTGCCGCGCGGTGTCCGCGCTGCCGTACCCCCGCGCGTCGACGGCGAGCAGCAGCCGCCTGTCGAACACGCCCATCGCACCCACGGACATCTGGTCCTCCTCGTTCGTCACAGCGGGAGGACAGCATGCCGCACCTTCAACTCAACTGAAAACAAAGTGAGTTATGACGCGCGGGCCCATGCGGCAGGCTGCTCTCGGACCGACGCCCACCCCCGTGGGGCGCCGGTCGCCCCGCCAGTTGTACACCCGGGCGGGCGCCCGCACCCCGTGGAAGTACGGGATCACGTGCGTCGGCCGATCCCGTAGATGTGCCTGGTTCGACCGACGTTCCGGCGGCTCAATGGAAGTCCATCCGAGTCACGCTGGAGGTTCCGTGACGTCCGCTTCGTCCCCCACGCCCACGACGGCGCCCGACCCCGCCGGGAGTGCGTACGTCTCCGCCTCGCACGCGATGCTGCCCGTCCTGCAGACCGCGCACCAGCATGCCGACGCCAAGGCGGGCATCCTCTCCGCCGTGCAGGCGGCCCTCGTGGGGACGGCGGGGGCGTGGAGCGAGGCGGCACTCGACGGCTGGCGGCGCGGCGGCCCGCTCGGCTGGGCGGCGGGAGTGCTGCTCGTCCTCTTCGCCTGCGGCCTCTTCGGCGGCGCGACGTCGCTCGCGCTGGCGCTGCGACCGCGCATCTGGCGGCCCGTCGGCGCCAACGACTACAGCTTCGTGCGGCTGGCCGCCGTCCCGGTCGAGTCACCGCTCACCGCTCCCGCGGCCGCGGACCCCGACGAGGACGCACGGCAGATGCGCGCGATGATCCGCTTCCTCGCCGAGGTGGCCCTGCGGAAGTACCGTTGCGTGACGGCCGCCGTGGTGTGCACCGCGGTGATGGGAACCGCCGCCGGGCTCTGTCTGCTGCTACGGCCGATCCTCGGCTGACCCGCGGGGCCGTCGCGAGTCGGGCGGCATCACGGGTTCGGCGAGCTCTGCCACCCGGGCGAGCCGGGCGAGGTCGTGCACGGTGGTCGTCCGGTAGCCCGTACCGAGCAGCCCCTCGTCCCGCAGTTCGCGCAACCCCTTGTGCACAGTGGTCTCGGCGGCGCCGGTGAGCGCGGCGAGTTCGGGCTGGGTGAGCTGGAAACCGATCACATGACCACCGCCCCGCTCGGGTCGCCCGTACCCCACGGCGAACTCCACCAGAAGCCGGGCGAGGCGCACCTTGACCGGGTAGCCCCTGAATTCGAGCCGCCGGCGGTTGGCCCAGCGCAGCCGGTCGGCGACGATCCGGGTCAGCGCCATCGCGACCTCGGGCCGCCGCATCATGAGCCCGTGCAGGGCTCCGGGCCCGACGACCCGCGCCCGCAGCGGCCCGCAGGCCACCACCCCGGCCGACCGGGGCGCCCCGTCGAGCGCGGCCATCTCACCGACGCTGTCACCTCCGACCCGGACGGCGAGCAGCGACTCCTGCCCGTTCTCCACCGTCGCGGTGACCTTGGCGAAGCCACCGAGGATCACGTACAGATGCCGGTCCGTGGCGCCCTCGGTGAGCAGTACGTCACCGGACTGGAGCGTCAACTCCGTGCCTAAGGAGAGCAGTTCGGCCCGTGCGGGAGCGGACAGCACCCCGAGCAGGCTCCGTTCCGGCCATCCCCACTCGCTTCCCGATCCCACGCCCGCCCCTCCACGCCCGCGTTCCCCGGCGCCAAGGCTAGTCCCGTTCCCCCTTTCGCGGCCCTGTGAGGGGACCACCGGTCCGCGGGGGTTGCGTCGGCGTGCCGGTGCGCGGTCGTGCGGGGGGTCAGCCGAGGAGGCGGATCGGGGTGCCGGCGAGGTAGGCCTCGATGGCTGCGACCGCCTGGCCGTAGTAGCGCTCGTAGTTGGCCCGGGACACATAGCCCAGGTGCGGGGTGGCCAGCAGGCGTGGGGCGGTGCGCATCGGGTGGTCGGCAGGGAGCGGTTCGGTGTCGAAGACGTCGATGCCCGCGCCGGCGATGCGGCCCTCGCGCAGGGCCGCGAGCAGGGCGTCCTGGTCGACGATCGCGGCGCGTGAGGTGTTGATCAGATACGCCGTCGGCTTCAGGAGGGCCAGCTCGGGGGCGCCGAGCAGGCCCCGGGTGCGGTCGCTCAGGGCCAGGTGGACCGAGACGAAGTCGGCCGTCGAGAGCAGGTCCTCCTTCGAGGGGGCGAGGGCCACGCCCACCTCGTCCGCACGCTCCTTCGTGAGGTTCTGGCTCCAGGCCGTCACCTCCATGCCGAAGGCGAGGCCGACCTGGGCCACGCGGCCGCCGATCCGGCCGAGGCCGAGCAGACCGAGGCGACGTCCGTGCAGGTCGGCGCCCACGGTGGACTGCCAGGGGCCGCCGGCGCGCAGGGCGGTGTTCTCCTGGACGATGCCGCGGGCGAGGCCCAGCAGCAGGGCCCAGGTGAGTTCGACCGGAGGGGTCGAGGAGCTCTCCGTACCGCAGACGGTCACTCCGTTCGCCCGCGCGGCGGCGTAGTCGATCACCGAGTTGCGCATGCCGGTGGCCACGAGCAGTTTCAGACGCGGGAGCCGGTTCAGCAGCGTGGCGGGGAAGGGGACCCGCTCGCGCAGGGTCACGACGATGTCGGCGTCGGCGAGCGCCGCCGCCAGGGAGTCCTCGTCCGGGAAGTGCTCGGTGCGGGAGACCACCTCCACCCTGTCGCCCAGTGGCGACCAGTCGGCGACGGTCATCGCGGCGTTCTGGTAGTCGTCGAGCAGGGCGCAGCGCAGTCGCATGCCGGTTCTTCCCCTCCGGGGTCGTTCGTCGTGGTGCGGCATCGGCCGGGGCGTTCGCGTCTCGCGTCGGTCGGGGCCGTTCGGAGCGTTCAGGATCGTCGCAGATCCTCAGGGCACCAGGAGCGGCGGGAGCGGCAGGAGTGGCCGAAGGTGGTTGGAGCGGGGGAGAGCGTCAGGGAGCGGCTGGGGCGGGCCGATCGGCCGGGCCGGTCGTGATGGCTTCCGTCCGGTCCGGGGGCCTCACTTGGCGTCCGCGTAGCACTCCACCACCGCCGTCGTGAACGGGAACCGCACGGGGGTGTCACCGAACGTCAGACGGCCCGCCAGTTCCGCGGCGTCCCGGATCGCCTCCACGATCGTGCCGGCCTCGTCCTCGGGACAGTGCACGATCACCTCGTCGTGCTGGAAGAAGACCAGCTCGGCCGCCATGTCCCGGCAGGTGCGGCGCAGTGCGGCGAGGAGCAGCAGGGCCCAGTCGGTGGCGCTGCCCTGGACGACGAAGTTCCGGGCGAAACGGCCACGGGCCCGCGCGTCGGTAGAGGCGTACCCCGGCATCCAGCCATGGTCCTCGTCCCGCCCCCCGGCGCGGCCGCCGATCCGGCCGGCGGGCCGCTCGGCCGGATCGTCCTGGGGGATGCCCGCCTCCTCAGTGGCGTCCTCGGAGGTCCCGGCCGCCGGAGGGCAGGTCCGGCCCAGCCAGGTCCGTACGAGGCGGCCCTCCTCGCCGGCCCGCGCCGCCTCGTCCACGTAGGCCACCGCGCGGGGGAAGCGGCGTCTGAGGGCGGCGAGGTTCTTCAGGCCGTCGCCGGAGGTCTGGCCGTAGACCGCGCCGAGCACGGCGAGCTTGGCCTGGGCGCGGTCGCCAGAGAAGGCCCGGTCGGAGACGGCCTGGTAGAGGTCGGAGCCACGGCCGGCCACCTCCATCAGGCCGGGATCGCGGGAGATCGCCGCCAGCACGCGCGGCTCCATCTGGTCGGCGTCGGCGACGACCAGACGCCAGCCGGGGTCGGCGATCACGGCCCGGCGGATGACCTTGGGGATCTGCAGCGCGCCCCCGCCGTTGGTCACCCAGCGCCCGGTGACGGTTCCGCCCGCGAGGAACTCCGGCCGGAACCGCCCCTCCCGCACCCAGTCCTGAAGCCAGGACCAGCCGTGCGCCACCCAGATCCGGTACAGCTTCTTGTACTCGAGCAGGGGGGCCACGGCCGGGTGGTCGACGGACTGGATCTCCCAGCGGCGGGTGGACCTGACCTTGATCCCGGCCCGGGCGAAGGCCTTGACGACGTCGGCGGGCAGGTCGGGCCGGACCCGGTGCCCGAAGGCGGCGGACACCTGGTCGGCGAGCTCGGCCAGCCGCCGTGGCTCACCGCCGCCCGCGTAGCGTTCGCCGAGCAGTTCGCGCAGCACCCGGCGGTGCACCTCCGCGCTCCAGGGCAGACCCGCGCGGTTCATCTCGGCCGCCACCAGCATCCCCGCCGACTCGGCGGCGGTGAGCAGGCGCATGCGGTCGGGGTGCGCCGTCCGGCCGTGCCGCCGCTGCTGCTCGGCATGGACGGCGGCCAGGTCCACGAGCGGCAGGTGGCGCCCGCGCGGTTCGAAGAGCGGGGACTGCGCGCCCGGTTCGGCGGACCGCTGCGGCGGATCCGGCGGTACCGGGCCGCCCCGCAGCCGGGCCAGCGCGGCGGCGGCCGAGCGGGGCTCGCCGTGGCGCCCCTCGTGGCCGAGCAGGATCGTCTCCGCGTCCTCGATGTCGTAGCACCGCTCCACGCGCACACCGGCCGCGAGCAGGCGCGGATAGACCTCGGCGGTGGACCGCCACACCCACCGCGCGACATCCGGCCTGGACCGGACGGCCTCGGCCAGGTCCGCCTCCCGGCGCACCGGCCCGGCGGGCAGCCCGTCCGGGCCGAGGAGGGCGACTTCCGCGCCGCCCTCCTCGGTCGGAGCCAGGGCCCACCGGTCGGTCATGCATGCGAGTCTCGCAGGCAGCTCTGACAACGGCTTCGACCTGCGCTTTCCAGGGGCGGGGAGAGCCGGAGGCCAGCCCTCCGCGCCCCATTCGCCCTACTCTCCCTCCGCCGGCTTCCCGGACCGCTCCTCGTCCTGCGTGCTGTTCTCCAGGAACTCGGCCAGGGCCGCGACGACGTACTCCTCGACGCGGGCCTTGTCGAGGCCGAGACCGCTCAGGACGCCCTCGCCGTTCTCCAGCTCCAGCAGGGCCAGCAGGATGTGCTCGGTGCCGATGTAGTTGTGGCCGAGGCGCAGGGCCTCCCGGAAGGTGAGTTCCAGGGCCTTCTTGGCGGCGGGGCCGTAGGGGACGAGGTCGGGGGCGTCGGCGGAGCCCGGCGGCAGCGCGGCGGTCGCGGCCTCGCGGATCGAACCCAGGGGCACCCCCTGCGCCTCGATCGCCTTCGCGGCGAGGGCCTCCGGCTCGGTGAGCAGTCCGAGGACCAGGTGGGCGGGGAGCCCCTCGGAGCTCTGGGCGGTCTTCGCCGCCTCGTGCGCGGCCATGACGACCTTCCGCGCGCGCGGGGTGAAGCGGTCGAAGCCCTGGCTGGGATCGAGGTCGGTGGATTCCTTGGGCACGAACCGCTTCTGCGCGGCCTGCCGGGTGACGCCCATGCTCCTTCCGATGTCGGTCCAGGAGGCGCCGGAGCGCCGCGCCTGGTCCACGAAGTGCCCGATGAGGTGGTCCGCCACCTCGCCGAGGTACTCGCCGGCGAGTACGGCGTCCTGGAGCTGTTCGAGCGGTTCCTGATGAACCTTCTTGATGGCCGAGATGAGGTCGTCCAGGCGGACGTTCGACCTGATGGCAGGGTTCGTCATGTGTCAACCGTAAGTTGACAGTGCGCATCCGTCAACCCAAGGTTGACAACGATCTCGGCCGGTTCGGCGGGCCGGAGGGGGTGGAGTCCGAGAAGGGTGGCACCGGCGCAAGGGGAGTACGGCGCCGGGGACTTGGGCGGATGTGTCGAGAGGTGGCGGGAGCGCGGAGGCAGAGGTCGGTCATCGCTGTCCACAGGGTGTGGACAAACATCTGCGCGCGACATGGCACGATCGATCCGTGACCACGCCCAGCACCGTCGACCGCGCCTTCCGGGCCGCTCTCTACACGGCCACCGAGGACGCCCTCGACGCCGGCGCCTCGCTGCTCGCCGCCGACCCGGCGGCGGACGCCGAGCTCCAGCGGCGCGGCGAGGAGTTCGTCGCGACGGCGTGGCGGCGGGGCTGGCAGCCCCGCGATCTGGTGCGGATCGTGCGGCGGGAGCTCGACGACGTCCATGTGCGGATCGTGGTGGCCCTCGTCCGCGCGCAGGCCCCCGACGACCGCCCGCGCGGCCGGCGCTGGGCCGCTCAGCTCGACGAACTGGCCACCGAGGTGGTACCCGCCGCCGACCGCTTCTCGTACGCCACCGCCGTACTGGAGCTGTACCGGCTGCTGCTGCGACTGCCCGCGCTCGAGACGCTGGACGGCCACGCCGGGCCCGGTCCCGCCGTGTCGCGGAGCGGGTCCCGGATGCTCGGCCGGATACGCGCCCTGCTGGCCAAGGCGGAGGCGACCGGGTTCCCGGAGGAGGCGGAGGCGCTGAGCGCGAAGGCACAGGAACTGATGGCCCGGCACAGCATCGACGAGGCACTGCTCGCCGCACGCGCCCCCGCCCCGGACGCCCCCGGCGCCTGCCGGATCGGTGTGGAGCCGCCGTACGAGCAGGCCAAGGCCGTGCTGCTGGACGCCGTCGCCACCGCCAACCACTGCCGGGCCGTGTGGAACGAGCCTTTCGGTTTCTCCACCGTCGTCGGGTTCGAGGCCGACCTGGACGCGGTCGAACTGCTGTACACGTCGCTTCTCGTGCAGGCGATGACCGCGATGACCCGGGCCGAGGCGGCCCAGCGGGCGGGCGGGCGCAAGCGGACCAAGACCTTCCGGCAGTCCTTCCTCGCCGCCTACGCCCACCGGACAGGCGCCCGCCTCGCGGCCGCCGCCGAGGAGCAGGTCACCGAAGACCTGCTGCCCGTGCTGGCGAGCCGGGACGTCGCGGTCACCGACCGGCTGGAGCGCATGTTCCCGCAGACGACCACCACCCGCCTGCGCGGGGTGAGCGACGCGGCGGGCTGGACCGAGGGCGCTGAGGCCGCCGACCGGGCACAGGTGAGGGCCCGGCCGCCGCTCGACTGAGACCCGCCGTCGGCGGCGACAGCCGCCCGGCGGGCAGGCCCGGCGGGCAGTGACCGGCCCGAGCGGGCAGCGGTCGGCTCCCCGAGCGGGTCAGTCAGAGCAGGCAGCGCGCAAGGTCAGGTCAGTCCGAGCAGGCGGTGGGTGGCCGGCCCCGGGCCGGCGCCGGTCGGTCCCCGGCGGTCGACGGGCGGCGGATGTCAGTCCCCGGCCTGCTGGAAGGCGGTCACCGAGGCGTCCGGGTGTTCGGCGTCCTTCTTGCCCTGGACCGGGCCGTAGGACCACGGGTAGCTGTTGCCGTCGGCCGCCCCGGGCAAGGCGATCTTCAGCGACGTCGCCGCCAGGCTCTTCGCGTCACCGTTCCCGCCCCGTACGTAGGTGAGGGTGAAGGACGCCGTGTCCCCCTTGGCGAGGGTCAGCTTCTGCGGCTGTCCGGCCTGGTCCGTCGGGACGGTCGCGGTGCTGCTCCCGGCGGACAGGGTGAGACCGGGGAAGCCGTCCAGGGTGCACTGGGAGCCCTTGTTGGTCAGCGTGACGGGGACGTTGCCGGTGTCCCCGGCGGCGGGCGCGGCGTTGGCGGGGCCGACCTGGAGGGCGACCTCGCCGGCCCGGCAGGCCGTGCTGTCGGTGTTCTTGCTCCCGGTGTCGTTGCCGCTGCCGCTGCTGCTGCCGCCGCTGTCGCAGGCGGTCAGGAGGAGGGCCGCGGCGAGGGCGGTGACGGTGATCGGAAAGGCGCGCATGAGGTGGTTCCTTGGGTCGTGACGATGCTCAAGGATCATCACGTACGAGCGTGCGGCGCGGTTGCCCGCCCCGCCACCGGGCTCCGCGATCGTTCAGGAGCCGAGACTCGCCGTGGCCAGCCCCGAGGGTAGCGTCCCGCCCTCGGCCCGGGTGTACGTCTCCGTGCCCGGACCACCCTCCCAGGTAACCCGCAGGGTGGTCTTGTTGACGGAGTCCACCGTGCCCGTCGTACGCGCCTTGCACTCGGCGAGACGGAGCACCTGCCTGCCGTCCTGCTCCACCGCTGTTCCGGTGCAGGTGGTCCGGTCGGTCGAGAAGAGCGCCGCCTGCTCTCCGGTGACGATCAGGACCACGGCCCTGCCGTCGGTGGTGGCGAGCCAACTGCCGTTCAGGCCACTGGCCTTGGTGTTCGCCCCGGACCCGGACCCGGACCCGGACCCGGACTCGGTGGCCGTGGGCCTGCTGGGCGTGGGGGAGGCGCCGCCCCGGCCGGAGCCGTCCTCGGGACCGGTGTCCGAGCCCCCGCCGCCGCACGCGGTCAGCGTGAGCACGCCGGTCAGAGCCACCGCGCCGACCCGTACCGCCTTGGCCGCGGTCCTCGCCCGGGCCGCTTCGGTGGTGGTGGTCCCGGCCGTGACCGACGACCCGCTCGCCGTGGTCGGCGTCCTGCCCGCCGCAGTCGCCGCAGTCGCCCTCGTCACTGGAACCCCCAAGCTGGAAGCGGTCGGCCGCCCGGCGGCCGGTACGACCGCAGCAAGTTACCAGTCGTCACCCGGCGGCCTCACGGTGCGCCGGCGGCCGGCCGCCGGCGCGGCGCGGTACGGGCACCGAGCCGATCGGCGCCGCGGCGGGGCCCGACGTTGCAGATGCATGTGCGCAACCGCACAGCGCCTCGCGCCCCGCGAGCCCCAGCACTTCCGCCGGTTCGTCCCCGCCTCGTGCGCCCCGTCCCCAGCGTGCCGTTACGCCATTTCGTAGAGCCCGTTCCGGAACTCGTGCGGCGACGCCGGAACAGGTGAGGGGCCGCGTGCGTCTTTTCCTAGTGCACGCCGCGGACGCGCGCCGGAACCGGCGTATGTCCCGCGAACCCGGAGGCGGACGTCTCGAACGACTTCGGTAAAGCGCTCGTCAAAGCTGTAACCATCGAAACACTCCTTGTGCACGTGCATCTGCTCATGCAACTGCACATGAACAAGGTTATGATCCGGTTCAGTTGACCGATGCATCAATGGCCACATCAGCCAGTGCACCAACGGGGAGCGACCTGTGAACCACGACGCCGAGGGCGGGTACGGGGAGTGCGACGTGCACAACGGCATGGCGGCCACGCTGCTGAGCGGGGTGGCCTGGCAGAAGAGCCGGCACAGCAACTCGCAGGGCTCCTGCGTGGAGTTCGCGCGGCTGCCGGGCGGTGACGTGGCGGTACGCAACTCGCGGTTCCCCGACGGTCCCGCGCTCGTCTACACGCGCGCGGAGATCGAGGCGATGCTGCTGGGCATCAAGGACGGCGAGTTCGACCACCTGATCGCGGGTTGACGCGTCGGCAAAACCGTTTCCGCACGCGGGCGGGTCTCCGTGACCGACCACCGGGCGCGCAGAACCCCGGCGTGCGCGCACGCCGCGTCCGTCAGTCGCCGCCGGGCTGGAGCAGGAACAGCGCCCAGACGACCTTGCCGCTCAGCGTGCCCGCCAGCGGGTGCCATCCCCAGCCGTCACTGAACGAGTCGACGAGGAACAGGCCCCGGCCGGACTCGGCGGAGAAGTCGTCCGAGTCGCGGGCGACCGGGCTGTCCTGGCTGGGGTCGCGCACCGCGCACACCAGCCGGTCGGTCCAGCGCATCAGGTGCAGCCGCACCACCGAGCCGTGCTCGCACGCACGCCGGCCCGACGCGGTCGGCAGCGCGTGCCGCAGGGCGTTGGTGACGAGTTCGGAGACCACCAGGCAGACGTCGTCGAAGCGGTAGCCCAGTTCCCACTGGTCGAGGGTGCCGCGGGTGAACTGCCGCGCCTCGCGCACGGCTTCGTAACGGGCCGGCAGGGAACAGGAGGCACCGTCCGACACGGCCGCGGGGTCGAGTGGGGGAAGGCCCTGCCTCAACGGCTGGAGCATGGCCGATCCATTCGTCCCCATGCGAGGCACTCCCGGTAATCCGCGGTCGTTGCGATGCAGCGGTGGTGCGGGACCATGGTTTCGGATGCGTACAGCAGATGCAAGGGCAGATGCACGTGCACGTGACCGAATTGGACCCTCCCGTACCGCTTACTGGTCATTTTTTCTGCCATCCTCACGTCCGCCGCATGCCTCCTTCTTGCCTTGGGGTGCACGTTTTCTGTGATCTCTTTCCGTTTCCGTAATCGCGCGAGTACTGCTCGAAGTGATTTAGTGGCAGACTGCGGCTCTTGAGGACGGTTGGGGAGGCTGGCGAACGTGAGCGCGGGAGAGCCCGGATCGGTGGTGCGGCGCATGCTGCTCGGCTCGCAACTCAGGCGACTGCGGGAATCGCGGGGGATCACGCGGGAGGCGGCGGGCTACTCGATCCGCGCCTCGGAGTCGAAGATCAGCCGGATGGAGCTGGGCCGGGTGAGCTTCAAGACTCGGGACGTCGAAGACCTGTTGACCCTGTACGGCATCACTGACGACGCGGAGCGCGGCTCACTGCTCTCGCTCGCCAAGGAGGCCAACGTCGCGGGCTGGTGGCACAGTTACTCCGACGTCCTGCCCAGCTGGTTCCCCACGTACGTGGGCCTGGAGGGCGCGGCGTCACTGATCCGCGTCTACGAGGTGCAGTTCGTGCACGGGCTGCTGCAGACCGAGGCGTACGCCCGCGCGGTGGTCCGGCGGGGCATGCAGGGCGCAGGTGAGGCCGACGTGGAGCGCCGGGTGGCGCTGCGCCTGGAGCGGCAGAAGTGCCTCGTCGCCGAGAACGCCCCGGAGCTCCACATCGTTCTGGACGAGGCCGCGCTGCGCCGGCCCTACGGCGACCGCGAGGTGATGCGCGGCCAGCTCCAGCACCTGATCGAGATCTCCGAGCGGCCCAACGTCCGGCTCCAGGTCATGCCGTTCAGCTTCGGCGGGCACGCCGGCGAGTCCGGCGCCTTCACGATCCTCAGCTTCCCCGAGTCCGACCTGTCCGACGTCGTCTACCTGGAGCAGCTGACCAGCGCCCTGTACCTGGACAAGCGCGAGGACGTCACCCAGTACGAGAGGACGCTCAAGGAGCTCCAGCACGACAGTCCCGGTCCGGACGAGAGTCGCGACGTGCTGCGCGGGCTCCTCCAGCTCTCGTAGGCCCTCGCCGGTCTCCCGCACTCCCGCGCAACTCCCCTTACCCGCGCGTACGATGACACCCCATCAGACAGCGCGAGCCTGGGGATTCGAGGGATCACATGTCGTCCTACTTCACCGACCTGGCACAGCAGTACATCGACGGCGAGTGGCGCCCGGGCACCGGCTCCTGGGACATCATCGACTTCAACCCGTACGACGGCGAGAAGCTGGCCTCGATCACCATAGCCACGGTCGACGAGGTGGACGAGGCCTACCGCAGCGCCGCCCGCGCCCAGAAGCAGTGGGCCGCGACCAACCCCTACGCCCGCCGCGCGGTCCTGGAGAAGGCGCTGCGCCTGGTCGAGGAGCGCGAGCAGGAGATCACCGAGGTGATCATCGCCGAGCTGGGCGGCACCCACCTCAAGGCCGCCTTCGAACTGCACCTCGTCAAGGAGTTCCTGCGCGAGTCGGTCCACCTGGCGCTGCGCCCCGAGGGGAAGATCCTCCCGTCCCCGGCCGACGGCAAGGAGAACCGCGTCTACCGCGTCCCGGTCGGCGTGGTGGGTGTGATCAGCCCCTTCAACTTCCCCTTCCTGCTGTCGGTGAAGTCGGTCGCCCCGGCCCTCGCGCTCGGCAACGGCGTGGTGCTCAAGCCGCACCAGAACACGCCCGTGGCCGGCGGCTCCCTGGTGGCGAAGATCTTCGAGGACGCGGGGCTGCCGGGCGGCCTGCTCAACGTCGTCATCACGGACATAGCCGAGATCGGCGACGCCTTCATCGAGCACCCCGTTCCCAAGGTGATCTCCTTCACCGGCTCCGACAAGGTCGGCCGGCACGTCGCCACCGTCTGCGCCGCGAACTTCAAGCGCTCGGTCCTGGAACTGGGCGGCAACAGCGCGATCGTGGTCCTGGACGACGCCGACCTCGACTACGCGGTCGACGCGGCCGTCTTCAGCCGCTTCGTCCACCAGGGGCAGGTCTGCATGGCCGCGAACCGGGTGCTGGTCGACCGCTCCGTCGCCGATGAGTTCACCGGGAAGTTCGTCGCCAAGGTGAAGTCGCTGAAGGTCGGCGACCCGCGCGACCCGCAGACGATCATCGGCCCGGTGATCAACGCCACCCAGGCGAACGCCGTCTCGGGCACCGTGGAGCAGGCGATCGCCGAGGGCGCCACGGCCCTGGTGCGCGGCGCCACCACCGACAACCTGGTCGAGCCGTCGGTCCTGACCGACGTGCCCGCCGACTCCGCGCTGCTCCGGCAGGAGGTGTTCGGCCCGGTCGCCTTCCTCATCCCCTTCGACGGCGAGGAGGAGGCCGTCCGGATCGTCAACGACACCCCGTACGGCCTCAGCGGCGCGGTGCACACGGCGGACATTGAGCGGGGTGTCGCGTTCGCCAAGCGGATCGACACCGGCATGTTCCACGTGAACGACGGCACCGTCCACGACGAGCCGCTGGTCCCCTTCGGCGGCGAGAAGCACTCGGGCATCGGCCGCCTGAACGGTGAGACGACGGTGGACGCCTTCACCACGGTGAAGTGGATCTCGGTCCAGCACGGCCGGAGCGGCTTCCCCTTCTGATGTCCGCGCGCCCGGGCCCTTGCGGACAGGAGCTGACCGCAAGGGCCCGTAGCGTCGTCTGTGTCGGGCAGGGAGCCGGCGACACCACGACGAAAGGCGGCCGGTCATGGTCACTCACGTGCGAGCCGAGGAGCAGGGCGACGAGCGGGGAGCGCTGCTGGCGTTCCTGGAGGAGCAGCGCGGCGGGATCCGGCGGGCGCTGCTCGGGCTGACCGAGGAGCAGGCCCGGAGCCGGCCGAGCGCGAGCGAGCTGTCCCTGGGCGGGCTGCTCAAGCACGTCGTCGAGGTGGAGCAGACGTGGGTGGCGCGGGCGAGGCAGGAGCCGCCGGCGGTCGAGCGCGACGAGTCGAACTGGCACGACTGCTTCCGGCTCACCGGCGACGAGAGCGTCGCCTCGCAGCTCGCGTACTGGGAGAAGGTCGCCGCCGACACCGAGGCGTACGTCCGGTCCGTGCCCAGCCTCGACGACACCTTCCCGCTGCCGGACGCCCCCTGGTTCCCGCCGGACGAGCGGGTCTCCGTGCGCTGGCTGTGCCTGCACCTGATCCGGGAGACGGCCCGGCACGCCGGTCACGCCGACATCGTCCGCGAGTCGCTGGACGGGAAGACGGCCTTCGAGCTGGTGGCCCTGGCACAGCGGGCCGAGGCCCGGGAGTGACCCGGAGCGCATGCCGCCGATCCGACTCCTGGTCCCGGGCGCCGTCCGTCGGCACGGGCGGGCCCGCGGCCACCGGGTGCGAGGCGACCTGGAGCATCGGGGCGCCCACGAGTGGTCCGGTGCCGAGCCCGACTCGTCCCACCACGCCCTGAAGCGGACGGCGAGGCGGGGACCGCCGCACGCCCGCGAGGCCGCCGTACGGGGGGCGGGACGGCGACGGCCCGCCGGGCGGCCCGCCGGTCGGGCAGGCGGTGGCGGTCAGCGGGTCGCCGTCCGGTCGGGCAGGCGGTGACGGTCAGCGGGTCGCCGTCCCGTCGGCCTTCAGCTGCATCTGCGGCCGGCCGGTCACCAGCAGCCAGGCCGGCAGCGAGGCGATGCAGAGCAGGGACAGGGCCGTCGGCGAGGAGACGAGGACGGCGGCCGTGAACAGGCTCACCCAGCCCTGCCGGGTGATCGCCAGGAGCATGCCGAGGACGGCCGCCGACACGCCCACCGCGAGCGGCACGGCGGGGACCAGGGCGTGGGCGGTGAGCCCGAGCGCGGCGCCGATGAAGACGGACGGGAAGACGCGGCCGCCGCGGAAGCCGCAGGACGCCGCGACGAGCAGCGCGGCCAGCTTGACCACGGCCATCGTGGCGAACTGTCCGGCCGTCCAGCCCCCGGGGTCCCGGGTCAGCTCGGCCACCTCCGACAATCCCTTGAACAGCGTCAGATGGCCGCCCAGCACCCCCAGCGCGCCCAGTACCAGTCCGCCGACCGGGAGCGCGGCCATCGGGTGCCCCAGCCGGGCGAAGACGCCGTGGACGCGGGGGAAGGCGTACACGGCGGCGAGGCCGAGCAGGGCACCCGCGCAGGAGAGCACCACGGCGGCGATCAGGTCCTCCCAGCGCGGATGGCCGAAGGGCGGCAGGCCCAGGTCGAAAGTGGGCCGGGCCACCAGGTTCGTGGTCATGGCCCCCGCGGCCCCGGCGGCCAGCGGCGCGAAGAGGTTGTCCCACAGCGCTCCCTTCATCGGCCGCCCGGCCAGCGACTCGGAGACGACCAGTGCGGCGGCGACCGAGGTGCCGAAGAGCGCGCCGATCGTGCCCGCCTCCGCCAGCACCGGCCACAGCGCGCCCGACAGCCGGGGCAGCAGCCTGCGGCCCAGCCAGAACGCCAGCGCCACGTTCACCGCGATGATCGGGTTCTCGGGGCCCAGGCTCGGGCCGCCGGCCAGCATCAGCATGGTCGCCAGCACGAGGCCCGGCAGCACGACGGGCGCCGTCGGGGCGGCGGACAGCCCGAGCACGGCCGGGTCGGGCCCCGCGTGCCCCGGCGCCTTCCACACCACGAGTCCCACCAGGACACCGGTCGCGGTGAGCATGACCAGCATCCACACCGCGGAGTACCGGCCGACGCCGAGCGCGTCCGGCAGGTCGCCCCACAGCACCCCCTGAAGTCGCTCGGCCAGCCCGCTCACCAGCAGGTAGAGCAGACTGGAGCCGACGCCCACGGCCAGTGCGGGCAGGATCAGCGGCAGCAGCGTCCGGGCCGGGGCCGACGGCACGGCGGGGGCGACGGGCGCCGACTGCTCGGTGTCCTGGGGCACCAGCTCACGATAAGCGGACGAACCGTGGTGAATGGTGCGCAACGCCTCCTGAAGCGGCAGCGGAACACCGGACGGGGAACGGACTTGCACCTCACGCCACGTGAGGGCGGACCGTGGTGGGCGTACCGACCGAGAAGGGAGCGGAAGTGAGCCATTCCGTCGGACAGGTGGCCGGATTCGCCGGGGTGACGGTGCGCGCCCTGCACCACTACGACGACATCGGCCTGCTCGTCCCCGGCGAGCGCAGCCGCGCGGGCCACCGGCGCTACAGCGACGCCGACCTCGACCGGCTGCAGCGGATCCTGTTCTACCGGGAGCTCGGCTTCCCGCTCGAGGAGGTCGCGGCGCTGCTCGACGACCCGGACGCGGACCCGCGCGCGCACCTGCGCCGCCGGCACGAGGTGCTGACCGCCCGGATCGAGAAGCTGCAGAGGATGGCCGCGGCCGTGGAGCACGCCATGGAGGCACGCAGGATGGGCATCGATCTCACACCCGAGGAACGGTTCGAGGTCTTCGGCGACAAGGACCCCGAGCAGTACGCCGACGAGGCCGAGCAGCGCTGGGGAGGCACCGAGGCGTACGCCGAGTCGCAGCGCCGGGCCGCCCGCTACGGGAAGGAGGACTGGAAGCGCATCCAGGCCGAGGTCGACGACTGGAGCGGGCGCTACGCCGCGCTGGTGGCGGCCGGCGGGCCGCCGGCCGCCGAGGCGGCCATGGACCTGGCGGAGGAGCACCGCCGGCACATCGGCACATGGTTCTTCGAATGTCCGTATGAGATGCACCGGTGCCTCGGGGAGATGTACGTCGCCGACGAGCGCTTCAAGGCGTTCTACGACTCCGTCCGGCCGGGGCTCGCCGAGCACCTGAAGGAGGCGATCCTCGCCAACGCCGCCCGTCACGAGGGTTGACGGCGCCCCCGCCGGTGTCCGGGACGGTGCGGCGCCCTCACCGGCGCACGCGGCGCGGCGGCGGCCGGCGGCCGCCGGGCCGGCGCTCGCCGCCGCCTCCGGTCTCCGGGGACCGCCGGGCGCCCCGCACCGGTCCCGGCGGCCCGCCCGCCGCCTCGGTGCTCGACGCCCGCGGCTCACAGCCCGGACCCGGCGGGCCCACAGCGCGCTCCGCGGGAGCCCGTGGAACCTGGGCCGTACACCATCCGTTGATACGTTGTGCGGCAGTACCACGGGGGCGAACCGCCGCCGTCCTTCCTCACCCCCTCAGGAGCCCGGTACCGTGACGACGCTTGCCCTCGGCCCGAGCTGGCTGGATCCGAACTACCTCCTCGACACCTTCGGCATCTGGGGCCTGCTCCTCGTCGTCTTCGCCGAGTCCGGTCTGCTGATCGGTTTCTTCCTGCCGGGCGACTCCCTGCTGTTCACCTGCGGTCTGCTGATCACCTCGCACCAGATGGACTTCCCGCTCTGGGCGGCGATCGCCCTGATCTGCCTCGCCGCCGTCCTCGGCGACCAGGCGGGGTACATGTTCGGCAGGAAGGTCGGCCCGTCCCTCTTCAATCGCCCGAACTCCCGCCTGTTCAAGCAGGAGAACGTCACCAAGGCGCACGAGTTCTTCGAGAAGTACGGCCCGAAGTCCCTGGTCCTGGCCCGCTTCGTGCCGGTCGTGCGCACGTTCACGCCGATCATCGCGGGTGTCAGCGGCATGCGGTACCGCTCGTTCCTGACCTTCAACGTCATCGGCGGCGTCCTGTGGGGCGCGGGCGTGACCCTGCTCGGCTCCTGGCTCGGCAAGATCGCCTTCGTCAAGGAGAACATCGAGGCGATCCTCATCCTGATCGTCCTGGTCTCGGTGGTGCCGATCGCCATCGAGTTCCTGCGCGCCCGCTCCAAGGCCAGGAAGAACCCCGAGCCCGCCGCCCCGGCCGGCGAGCAGTACCCGCGCCAGCCGCAGCAGCAGCAGCCGTACCAGCCCGCGTTCCAGCAGCCGGCGGGCCGGCAGCCGGTCATGGACGACTCGACGACCCGCCTGCGCCGCATCGAGCCGACGCACCGGGAACAGCCGCAGCAGCCGTACGGCGGTCGGAACGCGCCCCAGGGCGGACAGCACGGCTACGGCGGGCCCCAGCGGCAGGACGGGGACCACCAGTACCAGGGCGAGCAGTACCCGCGGCAGCAGTACTCCCAGCAGCCGCAGCCGCAGCCGCAGCCGCAGCCGCAGCACCAGCCGCAGCCGCCGTACCAGCAGCCCCAGCCGTACCAGCAGCAGCCCCAGCCGCACCAGTACCCGCAGCAGCCCTACGGCGACCAGCAGGGCGAGTACGACCCGAACCAGCAGCCGTATCCGGGCGACGGGGGCCGGTACCGCGCCCCCTGAGTCCGGGGGCGCTCCCCGTCAGAAACCCCTCGTCCGCTTGGCCGCCCGGCGCTTCCCGGCGGAGCCGATCCGCAGGAAGAGCCGGGAGATCTCCGACCCCAGGTTCACCCCGATCGCGATGGCCATGGCGAGCGACACCGCCTTGGCCAGTGACACGAGGCCCTTGTCGACGTGGTTCTGCGCGATCGCCAGCAGGCCGAAGTAGGTCGCCGAACCCGGCAGCAGCGGCCCGATCGCGGCGGTCGTGTACGGCAGCGCGGAGACGAACCGGTAGCGGGACAGGAGCTGCCCGAACAGACCCACCAGTCCCGCCGCGACCGCCGTGGACGCCACCGGCGAGATGTCGCCGACGTTGTGCATCGCGCCGTACACCACCCAGGCGACCCCGCCGTTGAGCGTCACCCACAGCACGGTGGACCGTTCCTGCTGGAGCAGCACGGCGAAGGTCAGCGACAGCAGCATCGAGGCGACGATCTGGAGCACCGGCTGTGCGTTGCCGCCCAGGGCCACGTCGGGGTTGAGCTGGGCGCCCAGTTTCACGCCGAAGTACAGCACCAGCAGCACCCCGGTGACGATGCCGACGAAGAAGTACATGACCTCCAGCAGGCGCGCCGAGGCGGTGATGTAGAAGCCGGTCAGGCCGTCCTGGACACCGGCCACCAGTGCCCGTCCGGGCAGCAGCGCGAACAGCCCACCGGTGATCACCGCGGACGCCTTCACGTCGACGTGGGCCACCGTGAGCGCGACGCCGATCGCGGCCGGCGGCATCGCGGCGACCGTGAACTGGTAGAACTCCGGCAGCCCGCGGCCCGCGCACAGCCAGGCCAGCCGGTCGCCGAGCATCGCGCCGACCGCCGCCGCCACGAACACGATCAGATCGCCGCCGACGAGCACGGAGGCCGCGCCCGCGAGCAGCCCGGCGGCGCCGGTCAGCGCCCAGCCCGGGTAGGGGTGCCGGTTGCGGCGGATCTCCGCCAGCCGCCGGTACGCCTCCTCCAGGGAGACGTGGGCCTCCGGGTCGCTCAGGTCGTCGACGAGCCGGTAGACGGCCGCCAGCCGGGTGTAGTCGGTGCCGCGGCGGCGCACCACCCGGGAGGCCGACACGGGGTCGTCCACCAGGGACGGCTGGTAGGAGATGGACAGCAGGGTGAAGGTGACGTTCGGCTCGCAGCGGTCCAGGCCGTAGGAGCGGCACACCGCGAACATCGCCGTCTCCACGTCCTCCGCGCCCTCGCCGCCGGCGAGCAGCAGCTCACCGATGCGCAGGGTCAGATCGAGCACGCGCGGGACGGCCGGGCCGCCCTCCTCCGCCTTGTGCACCTGCTCCAGCGCCGGCCGCTCGGTGACCGGCATGCGCAGCATCGTGCGCATGCGGTCCTGCCAGGGCACGTCCTTGGTCAGGCTGACCGCCGGGACGCCGCTCGGCGGCGTGAAGGCGGCCGGCGCCTGCCGGGCGTTGTAGGTGCTGGGCGTGCTGAACGCCGAGCCCTCGGGCTCGGCGGCCGGCGGCTCGAGGACCTCCAGGCCGTCCGGGAGGGCGAACTCGGAGGTCGTCTCGGACTCGCCGCCGGCCCTGGGCACGGCCAGCCCCCGCGGGACGGCGAACTCGGACGTCGTGGACGACTCGTTGTCGACCGCCGGGGTCGCCTGCGCGACCGGGGCCGCCTTCGGCACCGGGATCACCTGCGTCGCCTGCGTCACCGAGGACCCCGTAGGAGGCTTGAACGCGCTCCTCGCCTCGTCCGACTGCGGCTTGCGGTCCTCCGCATCCGTCACTGGGCAATGCTCCCTGAACGACACCTTCCGTATGCCTCAGTATGCGCGGGAACGCCCCCCGGCATGCCAAAGGGCCGCGTCACCCCCGTGGGGTGCACGCGGCCCGCGGGCGTCGAACGGTCAGTGACCGCCCTGCTCCTGGAAGCGCTTGCGGGAACGCTCGATCTCCGCCTCGGCGTCGGAGCGGCCGACCCAGTTGGCGCCCTCGACGGACTTGCCGGGCTCCAGGTCCTTGTAGACCTCGAAGAAGTGCTGGATCTCCAGCCGGTCGAACTCCGAGACGTGGTGGATGTCCCGCAGGTGCTCCACGCGCGGGTCGGACGCGGGCACGCACAGCAGCTTGTCGTCGCCGCCGGCCTCGTCCGTCATCCGGAACATGCCGATGGCGCGGCACTTGATGAGGCAACCCGGGAAGGTCGGCTCATCCAGGATGACCAGCGCGTCCAGCGGGTCGCCGTCCTCGCCGAGGGTGTCCTCGACGAAGCCGTAGTCGGCCGGGTAGCTGGTCGAAGTGAAGAGTCGACGGTCAAGGCGGATACGACCGGTCTCGTGGTCCACCTCGTACTTGTTCCGCGAACCCTTCGGGATCTCGATCGTGACGTCGAACTCCACCGGTGGCTCCTCCATGATCAGCACATAGTTCTGGTGATTAAGTGTCCCTCACGCAGGTGTGTGATCGCGAAAGGGGCTGGTGGTCGTGCCGGAGCTGAGGGGCTGGCGGACCGCGGGACCGCGGCTGGCACGCCTGGCGCGGGCCGCGCGACCACGTCTGACCTCGGCCGCACGGTCCGTACGGCCGCGTCTCGCACGGGCCGCGCGGTCCGTGCGGCCGTGGAAAGCACGGCTCACGGGACGCACCGGACCGCGATCGGCACGGCCGAGGACCTGGCGGTACACCGCCGGCGCCGCCACCGCCGGACTGGCGCTGGCCGCCGGTGTGGTGACCGCCGCCGGTCCCTGGGACTCCACCGGTCAGCGTACGGCCGAGCGGTACCGGGCCGCCGCCCTGGAGCACGCGGGTGGCGCAGATCACGGTCGCGGTTCCGATACGTCCGACACGTCCGACGCCTCCGTCGGCGGACCGGCGCCCGCGCCCAGCGCCGCCGCGGTCCTGATGGGCCTCGACGGAACCGCCGCCCCCGTGCGGCCGGCCGCCGGCGCGGCGGCCCTGAGCGACGTCCTCGACCCGCTGCTGGCCGACACCGCCCTCGGCACCGGCCACTCGGCCGTGGTCGTCGACGTGGCTTCCGGCAGCCGGCTGTACGGCCGTGACGCCGACCGGGCGTTCACCCCCGCCTCCACCACCAAGATCGCCACCGCCACCGCCGCGCTGTCCGCCCTCGGCCCCGACCACCGCTTCACCACCCGCGCCGCACTGGAACCCGACACCGGGGAACTCGTCCTGGTCGGCGGCGGCGACCCCACGCTCACCGCGCGCGAGGACGACCGGGGATGGGCGAGTCTGCGCACCCTGGCCGACTACACGGCGGCGGCCCTGGCCGAGCGCGGGCTGAGCGAGGTGACGCTGTCGTACGACACCACCCTGTACGCCGGCTCCGGCCTGCACCCCATCGGCGTCAACGACAACCTGGCCCGGGTCACCGCCCTGACGGCCGACGAGGCCCGCACCGACGGCTCGACCAGCGGCCCGGCCCCCCGGGTGGGCGACCCGGCGGCCGACGCCGCCCGCGCCTTCGGCCGCTTCCTGGCCGGCTACGGCATCAAGGTCTCCGACCCCGGCCCGTCCAAGGCCACCGGCCGCGCGCAGACCCTCGCGACGGTGTCCTCGCCCCCGCTGTCCGACGTGGTCGAGCGCATGCTGACCAACAGCGACAACGACATCGCCGAGGCACTGGCCCGCCAGACCGCCGCCGCGACGGGCGAACGCCCCGACTTCGCCGGCGGCGCCCGGGCGATCGCCGCGCGGCTGAAGCTGCTCGGCCTGCCGCTGACCGGCGCGGCGTTCCACGACGGCAGCGGCCTGGACCGTGCCGACCGGCTCACCGCGGACCTGCTGACCGCACTGCTGCGCGCCGCCGCCGACCCCGCCCGCCCCGAACTCCGCCCGGTCCTCACCGGACTGCCGGTGGCCGGCTTCACCGGCACCCTCGCCGACCGCTACACCTCGGACGGCGCGGCCGGGATCGTACGCGCCAAGACGGGCACGCTCACCGGCGTGAACACGCTGGCCGGCACGGCCGTCGACCGCGACGGACGCCTGCTGGCCTTCGCCTTCCTGACCGAGGGCACGACGGACCCGCAGGCCGCCCAGTCCGCCCTGGACAGGACGGCGACCGCGCTGGCGGCCTGCGGCTGCGACCACCGCTGACCACCGCCACCGGCCCCCGCGGACCCACCGGGGCGCGGGGCGCCGTGACCGGTCGCCCGTCGTGACGTCGTGAGCCGGCCGCCGTGCGGGGCTCCACCGAGCGTCGCCCCCGGCGGGCCGGCCACCGGCGTCCCGGCGTCCCGAGAGCGCCCGCCGCCGAGGGGCGCGGCCGGCCACCGCCGGGAGCCGCACTCCACCCGCCGCCGCCCGGGCCCGGCAGGCGTGGTCCGGGACCCGGACGGCCGCCCGTCCGGCGCCCGGCCCGCCGTCCGGCGCCCGGCCCGCCCGCCCGCGTGCGCGCCCGGCACGGCGACGGGCCGCGGCGGCGGACGAAGGACGCCCACGCCCGCCGCCACGGCCTGCCCCAAGCGGCGGCGCTCACGTACCGTTGACGCATGACGAGCATCGGTGGTGCGGCAAGTCCCGGGATGGTCGACTGGAATCTCGCGGTGGCGACCGCGACCCGCCTGGTCAGGCCGGGACCCGAGGTGAGCCGCGACGAGGCCCGGGCGGTCGTCGCGGAACTGCGCCGGCACGCCGAGGTCTCGGAGGAACACGTCCGTGCCTTCACCCGTCTGGGTACGCAGGAGACCCACGACACGCCCGTCCTCGTGGTCGACCGCCCCGGCTGGGTCCGGGCCAACGTCGCCGGCTTCCGCGAGCTGCTGAAACCCCTGTTGGACAAGATGCAGCAGCGGCGCGGCGGCAGCCCCGGCAACGCGGTGCTCGGCGCCGTCGGCGGCAAGGTCACCGGCGTCGAACTCGGCGTGCTGCTGTCCTTCCTGGCCTCCCGGGTGCTCGGCCAGTACGAGACCTTCGCCCCGGCCACCCGCGAGCTGCCCGCAGGCGGGAACGGGGGCGGGCGGCTGCTGCTCGTCGCCCCGAACATCGTCCACGTGGAGCGCGAACTCGACGTCCAGCCCCACGACTTCCGGCTGTGGGTGTGCCTGCACGAGGAGACGCACCGCACCCAGTTCACCGCGGTGCCCTGGCTGCGCGACCACCTCGAGGGCGAAATCCAGTCCTTCCTCTCGGAGACCGACGTCGACCCCATGGCGTTCCTGGAGCGCATCCGGGACGCCGCCCAGTCGCTCGTGGGCGGGCGTCCCGAGGGCGAGGAGGACGACGGCGGCCGGTCCCTCGTCGAGCTGGTGCAGACCCCGGCGCAGCGGGAGATCCTCGGCCGGCTCACCGCCGTCATGTCCCTGCTGGAGGGGCACGCCGACTTCGTCATGGACGGCGTCGGCCCCGACGTCGTGCCGACCGTGGCGGAGATCCGCGAGAAGTTCCAGCAGCGGCGCGCCAAGGGCGCCTCACGGCTGGACAGCGCCCTGCGCAAGCTGCTGGGCCTGGACGCCAAGCTGCGCCAGTACCGCGACGGCGAGCGGTTCGTGCGCGCGGTCGTCGAACAGGTCGGCATGGACGGCTTCAACCGGGTCTGGACCTCTCCGAACACCCTCCCCACCAAGGCGGAGATCGCCAAACCGGCGGACTGGGTCGCGCGGGTGCACCGCAGGGCCGAGTGAGGAACTCGTGTACGGACGGGGTGAACCGAATCCGGCCGACGGCAGGCGAACGCCCCTCCAATCACCCGTCCGAGGGACCGTAGGCGAGGGGTAGGCGTGCGATGCTCGGGGAACGGCCCGTTTCTGTCACCATCGACATACTCTGAGTGACCGATCTCGGGCTCACCCCCCGAAAGACTCCGTGAAGGGAACCGGACATGGGTCCCCATCCTGCGGTCGCGGCGATACGCCTGGCGGTACGCCGCGTCCTCCAAGACATCCTCGACGAGCAGACCGCGCCCGCCGTCGGGCCGCCCCGCCCCGAACCGCGGACCGCGCCCGCGGCGCAGGCGGCGTACGGCGCCCGGCCGCAGCACGCCGCGCCGGGCCCGCGGGCGGCGCAGCACCTCGGGCAGCCGCCGCTCGGCGTGCCGACCCCCGGCCGCGGCCGGTGGCCCGCCGCACGCCCCGCGCCCGGTCCGCGGGACGGCCACGGACGGGCGACGTCCCCGCTCGTCCTCGTCGCCTGCTCCGGCGGCGCCGACTCCATGGCACTCGCCTCCGCCCTCGCCTTCGAGGCCCCCCGGCTGGGCGTCCGGGCCGGTGGCGTCACCGTCGACCACGGCCTGCAGTCCGGCTCCGACCTGCGCGCCGGCGAGGTCGCCCAGCGGCTGCGCGAACTCGGTCTGGACCCGGTCGACGCCCTCGCCGTGACGGTGGGCCGCGAGGGCGGTCCGGAAGCCGCCGCCCGGGACGCCCGTTACGCCGCCCTCGACTCCGCCGCGGAACGCCTCGGCGCCGCCGCGGTCCTGCTCGGCCACACCCGCGACGACCAGGCCGAGACCGTGCTGCTCGGCCTGGCCCGCGGCTCCGGCATCCGCTCGCTGTCGGGCATGGCCGCGGTCTCGGGGGCCGGCGGCCGTTACCGGCGCCCGTTCCTGCACATCGACCGGCAGACCGCCCGCAAGGCCTGCATGGTCCAGTCCCTGCCCGTCTGGGACGACCCGCACAACGCCGACCCCGCCTACACCCGGTCCCGGCTGCGCCACGAGGGGCTGCCCGCCCTGGAGAAGGCCCTCGGCAAGGGAGTCGTCGAAGCCCTCGCCCGCACCGCCCAGCTCTCCCGTGACGACGCCGACGCCCTGGACGCCTGGGCCGGCCAGGCCGAGGCCGCCGTCCGCGACGACGCCGGCCTGCTGGAGTGCGCCAAGCTGTCCGTCCTGCCGCCCGCCGTGCGCCGCCGCGTCCTGCGCCGCGCCGCCATCGACGCGGGCGCCCCGGCCGGTTCCCTGTTCGCCCGCCACATCGAGGAAGTGGACCGGCTGATCACCGGTTGGCGCGGTCAGGGGGCCATCAACCTCCCGGGCAAAGTCGTCGCCCAGCGGCAGGGTGGCAGACTGGTGATTCGGCAAGGCTGAATCCTCCCTCCGGGGGAGGCTCCGGTCTCCCCTCCGGGGGAGGTGCCGGGCGGCCGGCCTCCCCGGTGGGGAAGGCCGCGGACAGCCGGTGGGACGACCGACCGAAAGTGATGCGGGTGGACGCGAAAGACATGGGTGCCGACCTTCAGCAGGTGCTCATCACCAAGGAAGAGATCGACGCGAAGCTGGCGGAGCTGGCGGCGAAGATCGACGCGGAGTACGCGGGCAAGGACCTGCTGATCGTCGGCGTGCTCAAGGGCGCGGTCATGGTCATGGCCGACCTGGCGCGGTCACTGTCCACCCCCGTCACCATGGACTGGATGGCCGTGTCCTCCTACGGCGCGGGCACCCAGTCCTCCGGCGTCGTGCGGATCCTCAAGGACCTCGACACCGACATCAAGGGCCGGCACGTCCTGATCGTCGAGGACATCATCGACTCCGGGCTGACCCTGTCCTGGCTGATCTCCAACCTCGGCTCCCGTGAGCCCGCCTCCCTCAAGGTGTGCACGCTGCTGCGCAAGCCGGACGCCGCGAAGGTCGCCATCGACGTGGAGTGGGTCGGCTTCGACATCCCCAACGAGTTCGTCGTCGGCTACGGCCTGGACTACGCGGAGAAGTACCGCAACCTGCCGTTCGTCGGTACGCTCGCCCCCCATGTCTACGGCGGCTGACCCCGTGGGTCACGGCCCCGTACGTTGATCGGGAACCCCGGCGGCCCCGGAGCCGTTGGAGCATGCAGACGGGAACGCCGGCTCTCCTGTGCGGCTTCGAGCCGCACCGCTGGGGTACCGTCAGAAGAACTGTCTTATCAAACTCACTATGGCAGGAGGGACGGGGCGGCACCGCTCCGTATGGATGGACGTGAAGCGATACTTCCGTGGGCCGGTCATGTGGATCGTGCTGGCCGTCCTTGCCGTGGTCGTGTTGATGCAGGTCGTCGGCTCGTCCGGCGGCTACAAGACGGTGGACACAGGCCAGGTCGTAGCGGCGATCAATGAGAACCGGGTCCAGCAGGCCAAGCTGACCACCGGCGACGAGCAGACCATCAAGGTCGAGCTCAAGGACGGCCAGAAGGTCGAAGGCAGCTCGAAGATCCAGGCGAGCTACATCGGCGACCAGGGCGTGACCATCGCCGGCACGCTGCAGACCAAGTTCCAGGACAAGCAGATCCCGAAGGGCTACACGGTCTCCCCGACGAAGCAGAACGCCTTCGTCGGAGTCCTGCTCTCCCTGCTCCCCTTCGTCCTCATCGTGGTCGTCTTCCTGTTCCTGATGAACCAGATGCAGGGCGGCGGCTCCCGGGTCATGAACTTCGGCAAGTCCAAGGCCAAGCTCATCACCAAGGACACTCCGAAGACGACCTTCGCGGACGTGGCCGGCGCGGACGAGGCCGTCGAGGAACTCCACGAGATCAAGGAGTTCCTGCAGGAGCCGGCCAAGTTCCAGGCCGTCGGCGCCAAGATTCCCAAGGGCGTGCTGCTCTACGGCCCGCCCGGCACCGGCAAGACCCTGCTCGCGCGCGCCGTCGCGGGCGAGGCCGGCGTCCCGTTCTACTCGATCTCCGGTTCCGACTTCGTCGAGATGTTCGTCGGCGTCGGCGCCTCCCGGGTCCGCGACCTGTTCGAGCAGGCCAAGGCGAACGCCCCGGCGATCGTCTTCGTCGACGAGATCGACGCGGTCGGCCGCCACCGCGGCGCCGGCCTCGGCGGCGGTCACGACGAGCGCGAGCAGACCCTGAACCAGCTGCTCGTCGAGATGGACGGCTTCGACGTCAAGGGCGGCGTGATCCTCATCGCCGCCACCAACCGCCCGGACATCCTCGACCCGGCGCTGCTGCGCCCGGGCCGCTTCGACCGGCAGATCGCGGTCGACCGCCCCGACATGCAGGGCCGGCTGGAGATCCTCAAGGTCCACCAGAAGGGCAAGCCGGTCGCGCCCGACGTCGACCTGGCCGCCGTCGCCCGCCGCACCCCCGGCTTCACCGGCGCCGATCTGTCGAACGTCCTGAACGAGGCCGCGCTCCTCACGGCCCGCAGCGACCAGAAGCTGATCGACAACAAGATGCTGGACGAGGCGATCGACCGCGTGGTCGCGGGCCCGCAGAAGCGGACCCGGATCATGTCGGACAAGGAGAAGAAGATCACCGCGTACCACGAGGGCGGCCACGCCCTGGTCGCGGCGGCCTCGCCGAACTCCGACCCGGTCCACAAGATCACGATCCTGTCCCGCGGCCGGGCCCTCGGCTACACCATGGTGCTCCCGGACGAGGACAAGTACTCCACCACGCGCAACGAGATGCTCGACCAGCTGGCGTACATGCTGGGCGGCCGCGCGGCCGAGGAGCTGGTCTTCCACGACCCGACCACGGGCGCCGCGAACGACATCGAGAAGGCCACCTCCACGGCCCGCGCGATGGTCACGCAGTACGGCATGACCGAGCGCCTGGGCGCCATCAAGTTCGGCGGCGACAACACCGAGCCGTTCCTCGGACGTGAGATGGCTCACCAGCGCGACTACTCGGAAGAGGTCGCCGCGCTGGTGGACGAGGAGGTCAAGAAGCTCATCGAGAACGCGCACAACGAGGCCTGGGAGATCCTGGTCGAGAACCGCGACGTCCTCGACAACCTCGTCCTGGCCCTCCTGGAGAAGGAGACCCTGGGCAAGGAGGAGATCGCGGAGATCTTCGCGCCGATCGTGAAGCGTCCGCCGCGGCCCGCCTGGACCGGCTCCTCCCGCCGTACCCCGTCCACCCGCCCGCCGGTGCTCTCCCCGAAGGAGCTGGCCCTCACCAACGGGGCCAACGGCGCGACGGCGGCGATCAGCACCGTGAAGTCCACTGCCACGGAGTCCGCCCCGGCGACGGAGCAGGCCCCGGAGGACCGCCCGGAGAGCTGACCGGAGCCCACCGGCCCCGGAATGGATGCCGCGCCCCACTGGTTCTAGCCTGTGGGGCGCGGCATTTCGCATGTCCGCATGAGACAGACAGGAACGAGGCATCACATGACCGACCCCGTGACGCTGGACGGCGAGGGCACCATCGGCGAGTTCGACGAGAAGCGCGCCCAGAACGCCGTGCGCGAGCTCCTCATCGCGGTCGGCGAGGACCCGGACCGTGAGGGCCTGCTGGACACGCCGGCACGGGTCGCGCGGGCGTACCGGGAGATATTCGCGGGCCTGTGGCAGAAGCCCGAGGACGTCCTGACGACGACCTTCGACCTGGGCCACGACGAGATGGTGCTGGTGAAGGACATCGAGGTGTTCTCGACCTGCGAGCACCACCTCGTCCCCTTCCGGGGGGTCGCCCACGTCGGTTACATCCCGTCCAGCAGCGGCAAGATCACGGGTCTGTCCAAGCTGGCCCGGCTCGTGGACGTGTACGCCCGCCGTCCGCAGGTGCAGGAACGGCTCACCACGCAGATCGCGGACTCCCTGATGGAGATCCTGGAGCCGCGTGGCGTCATCGTCGTCATCGAGTGCGAGCACATGTGCATGTCCATGCGGGGCATCCGCAAGCCCGGTGCGAAGACCATCACCTCGGCGGTGCGCGGTCAGCTGCGGGACGCGGCGACGCGCAACGAGGCGATGAGCCTCATCATGGCGCGCTGACGGCTCCGGGAGACTCAGGCGACGGGTTCCGCGCCGCTGCGGTCCTGGTCGTCGTCCTCGGGGAGCTTGCAGACCCGTTCCAGGAACAGGGCCGCGGCTATCACCGCGGCGCCGGCCAGGACCGAGAGGGCGGCGTAGATCGCCTGGTCGCGGCGGGCGGGGATGTCCAGCAGTTCCAGCAGGAAGACGCCCGTGCCGCCGTACATGCCGGCGACGAGGGCGGCGACCAGGGCGCTGGCCTGGCCGAAGACGACCGCGCGGGCGGCCATCAGAGGGTCGACGCCCTTGGCGCCGGGGCGGCGCTCGCGCTGGGCCTTGAGCCGGGCGCGCAGCGAGAGCGCGGTGGACAGCAGGACCGCGGCGATCAGGGCCAGGACGACGGGAGCGGCCAGGGGGACGCTGGGCAGTGTCCCCACCGAGTTCCACAGGCGGGCGCCCGCCCAGGACAGCACTCCGGCCACGACGAATACGCCGACCAGCACCCTGATGCGCAGCTCTTTCACGGTGTCCCTTCAGCTCCCCCGGACCGTGGTCGGGCGTGGGCGGCCCGGCGGACCCGGTCGCGGGTCGGGCCTGGCCGTACGTCGTCTGGTGCCGTAACAGGCGAACGTCTGCCCCGTGGCGACATCCGGCACTCCCCGCCCCCTTCGAGCGGGGGACCCCGGAGCACGCGCCGGACGCCGCTTGCTGACGGGCGGACGCTGCCTGCCGCGGCACTAGACCTTAACGACTACTCGGGCAGCCGGAGTTCCAGGTCCCGGCGCGGTTCGACGCCCGCACGGGTGACGGAGGCCAGCAGATCGGCCACCGGTCCGCGGCCCGGCAGCTGGGCGTCGGGATCCACGTCGTGCCACGGAGCGAGGACGAAGGCGCGTTCGTGGGCGCGCGGGTGGGGGAGCGTGAGCCCCGGGTCGTCGGAGACGAGGTCGGCGTAGGCGACGATGTCCACGTCGATGGTGCGCGGCCCCCAGCGCTCGTCCCGGACCCGGTTGAAGGCCTCCTCGACGGCGTGCGCGCGCTCCAGGAGGGAGGACGGCGGCAGCGTCGTCTTCAGGATCACCACCGCGTTGAAGTACGACGGCTGGGAGCCGGGCTCGACTCCCCACGGCTCGGTCTCGTAGACCGGGGAGACCGCCTTGATGCGCACGCCGGGCGTGTCCTCCAGGGCGTCGACGGCGCCCTGGAGGGTCTCCAGCCGGTTGCCGAGGTTGGAGCCGAGGGAGAGCACGGCGCGTTTCGGGTTCTGCAGGGTGGTGTCGGCGGCGTCGACCTTCTCGACGACGGAGGCGGGCACCGGCTGTACGGTCGGATCGGTCGGACCCTGGGTGAAAGGTGCGGTCATACTCGGCTCCGGGTGATGGTGACGGTCACGTCGTCGAAGGGGACCGTGATCGGGGCGTCCGGCTTGTGGACGCAGACCTCGACCTGCCGGACCCCCTCGTGCTTCAGACACACCTGGGCGATGCGCTCGGCCAGAGTCTCGATGAGGTTCACGGGCTCGCCGCCCACCACGGCGACGACCTCCTCGGCCACGATGCCGTAGTGCACGGTCTTGGCCAGGTCGTCGTCGGCCGCGGCCGGCCGGGTGTCGACGCCCAGGACGAGGTCGACGAGGAAGGTCTGCCCCTCCTCGCGCTCCTTCGGGAACACCCCGTGGTGCCCGCGGGCCTTCAGGCCGCGAAGCGCGACACGATCCACGCGAATCACTCCTGCAATCGTCGGTGACGGCCAGTGCCTGCCGCGTGCGGGCGGCACACCGGTCCTGAACGAATCTACCTGCGGGCACCGACAACGCCGGGCCGCGGGGGCGGGGCGTCGGCCGGGTCCGGGAGGGTTCACCGCGCGTTTCCCCTGGAGAACCCGGTTGCTCGCGAGGTGGCGGCAGCCCGCGCCCCCCGAACCGTGATTCCCGCCACTCGCGGCACCCGGTCGCGTTCGTGCCACGTGCCTACCCGCTCAGGCGGGGGTGTCGTCATCCTCGGCACCGCCGTTCTCGGCCAGAACGGGGGAGGCGTGGTGGGACCAGAGCTTCCAGCCGGCAGGGGTGCGCCGGAACACGTTGGTGGCGACCACGAGCTGTCCGACCAGCGGGCCGAGCTCGTCGCCGTCGCCGGGGGCGGGGCCGCCGCTGAGGATGTTCTCCGTGCAGGTCACCAGGGCCGTGTCGCCGGTGACCGAGACGTGCACGTCGGTGAGGAAGAACTGGATGTAGTCGGTGTTCGCCATGATCAGCGCGTAGGAGCGCAGCACCTCGCCGCGGCCGGTGAGCGCCGGCCATCCGGGGTGCACGCAGGAGACCACGCCGGTGTCGGCCGGATCGTGGTACTCCTCGTCGACGCCCAGGTCGGAGGGGGTGAGCCAGAGCGAGGACAGTTCCTCGAAGTCACCTCGCTCCAGTGTCTCGTAGTAGGTGGTGTTGGCGGCCTCGACCTGCTCGACGTCGATGTGGGGGGCGCTCACCGGGCTCCTTCTGGAGAGCGTGCGGGGTCCTTCGCGGTCCGGGCGCCGCCGGACGGGGCGATCGGCTCGCCGGGCCGCTCGTCCCGCCGTTCGCCGCGGGCCCGCTCCACGGCGCGGGCGACCCGTACCGCGTCCGCCGTGGCGCGCACCTCGTGCACGCGGACCGCCCAGGCGCCGGCCTGCGCCGCGAGCGCGGAGACGGCCGCCGTGGCGGCGTCGCGCTCGCGGGCGGGCGGGGGCGCGCCCTCCGGGCCGGCCAGGACCCGGCCGAGGAACCGCTTGCGGGAGGCGGCGACCAGGACGGGGTGGCCCAGGCCGAGCAGGCGGTCGAGGTGGGCCAGGAGCGCGAGGTCGTGCCCGGCGTCCTTGGAGAAGCCCAGACCGGGGTCGAGGACGACCCGGTCCGGGGCGATGCCGCCCTCCAGAACGGCCTCCACGCGCGCCCGCAGTTCGTCGACGACCTCGGTGACGACGTCGGCGTAGACGCCCTGGACGTTGCCGCCCTCCAGGAAGCCGCGCCAGTGCATGACGACGAAGGGGGCGCCCGCCTCCGCGACCGCGGGGATCATGGCCGGGTCGGCGAGGCCGCCGCTGACGTCGTTGACGAGAGCGGCGCCCGCCGCCAGCGACTGCTCGGCGACGCGGGCGCGCATGGTGTCGACGGAGATGGTGACGCCCTCCGCGGCGAGACCGCGGACGACGGGGACGACCCGTCTGAGCTCCTCGGCCTCGTCGACGCGGGCGGCGCCGGGACGGGTGGACTCGCCGCCGACGTCGACCAGGTCGGCGCCCTGGGCGACCAGGTCGAGCCCGTGCTTGACGGCGGTGGTCGTGTCGAACCAGCGGCCGCCGTCGGAGAAGGAGTCGGGGGTCACGTTCACGACCCCCATGACCGCGCAGCGGTCCCATGCCGGTAGGCCCGCCACTCGGCCGCGCCCGCTCTGGTTGCTCATACGTTCAGCGTAGGCCCAGGGTGCCGGCGTGACGCTCTTGGCCCGAGCACCCGCAGCGGCCCGAAGGGGCGGATCGTCCCGGGTCGGCCGGCGGCCCTCAGACGGGGCCGGCCGCGCGCCGGGGCGGTGTTCCCGGGTACGGGAACCGGCCTCGGGAGAACCGAGGTCCCCGCCCGGCGGGGCCCCGGTCGTGGCCGGGCTCGACGGGCGCGGCTCCCGGCCGCCGGGGCCGCGCAGAAGTCCGCCGGGGCGCCCGCTCCGGCGCGCTGTCCGCCGTGCGCCGGAGCGGATTCGTCCGGGGCTACGCCGCGCGGACGTCCCGGTCGGTCATCGCGTGCGCGCAGGGGCGCCGGGTGGCCCGGCGGCGGCGCAGGAAGCGCGGCATCGGCAGGGCGAGGTCGACGAACCCCTCCGCCTGCATGGTGGCGAAGCCGATGCGCGGGAGGTCGGACGAGGCGCGGTAGACGATGTACCGCGGCTCCCAGCGGGGCTGGAACTTGGCGTTGAATTTGTACAGCGACTCGATCTGGAACCAGCGGGAGAGGAACACCAGCAGCCCGCGCCAGGCGCGCAGCACCGGACCCGCGCCGATCTTCTCGCCTCGCGCCAGCGCGGAGCGGAACATCGCGAAGTTCAGCGAGATGCGCTGGACGCCCAGCTTGGGAGCGGCCTGCAGCGTGGCGACGATCAGCAGCTCGTTCATGCCGGGGTCGGCCGAGCGGTCGCGCCGCATCAGCTCCAGGGACGCACCGTCGGTGCCCCACGGCACGAAGTGCAGGATCGCCTTCAGGTCGCCGTACTCGCCCGGCTCGTCGTCCTGTTTGTGGGCGGTGGCTATGAGGCAGTCGCCGTCGGAGGGATCGCCGATGCGGCCGAGGGCCATGGAGAAACCGCGCTCGGTGTCCGTGCCCCGCCAGTCCTCGGCGGCCCGCCGGATGCGCTCCAGCTCGGCGTCGCCGAGGTCACGGATACGCCGCACCCGGGTTTCGTAGCCGGCCCGTTCGATGCGCTTGACCATCTGGCGGACGTTGCGCATCGCGCGTCCGGCGAGCGAGAAATCCGCGACGTCGACCACCGCCTCGTCACCGAGTTCCAGGGCGTCCAGTCCGGTCTCCCGGGTCCACACCTCACCACCGGTCTCGGAGCAGCCCACGACGGCGGGCGTCCAGGAGTGGGCCCTGGCCTCGTCCATGAAGCGCTCGATGGCGCCGGGCCAGGCCTCGACGTCGCCGATCGGGTCGCCGCTGGCGAGCATCACGCCGGAGACGACCCGGTAGGTCACCGCCGCCTTGCCGCTGGGGGAGAACACGACCGCCTTGTCGCGGCGCAGCGCGAAGTGGCCCAGGGAGTCCCGGCGGCCGTGCTTGGCCAGCAGGGCGCGCAGCCGGGACTCGTCCTCCTCGGTCAGCCGCGCGGCCGGGTGTTCGGGGCGGAAGGCCAGGTATGCGGTGGTGACCGCGGTGATCCAGCCGAGCGCGCCGAGGGAGTAGGCCACGGTCCAGGAGGTGCTGCCCTGGTAGTCGACCGGGCCCTCGAAGCCGAACAGGCCGTAGACCACGTGGGTCAGCCGGTCGGCCACGCTGGGGTCGCCGACCATGCGGTGCGGATGGATGCTCACGATGAGCATCCCGAGGGCCACCGAACCGGCGCTCATGAGCACGAAGTTGGCCAGTGCCCGCCACCGGCTGCGCGGGTCGGGCAGGGCCGCGAACTCCTTGCGGTGGACCAGGAGCGGCGCCAGCAGCGCGAGTGAGATGATGACTCCGACGACGGAGTGCCGGTAGACGAACTCCGCTGCCGCGCCCGCCGGGAGCAGCACCACGGCGGCCCGCCACGCCCGGCGCTTGCGCCGCCTCAGGCCGTGCGCGAGGAGCAGCAGCAGGACGCCCGCGCTGAGCGACAGGGCCGCCACGAACGGGCCGAAGGAGCCCGGCAGCACCTCGACCATGGCGTGCATCCGGCTGTGCCGGAAGCGCGGGAAGACGCCGGCGGCGATGTCCAGGAGGCCGACGACCGCGCAGGCCCTGCCGATCAGCGTGGGGACGGCCTCGGGGCGGGGGCCGCGGAGGATCCGTCGCACCCGACCTGATCGACTCGGAACCCCGTCCGACATTTCCCCATCTATCCTGACAGACATCGCATCCCGTAGTTCTGCGAGAGACCTTGAATCCGGTGCCGATCGGGCATCCGGCGACATTGCGCCCTCTAGGACGGTGTCTAGGGGAGAGAGGTTCACTCCCCGCCGGAAATCCGGGTCAAAGGCCAGGGAAAGCCCGGGGCAAGCTCTCGCCAAGACGGCGGGGGGACGGCCCGGGCGGGAAGTACAGGCAGGAAAGAGCCGATGGGTCTCACGAGCAAAAGAGTGCTGGTACTGGCGGTTGTGTTCGCCGTGCTGCTGTTCGTCGCCACGGTGTGGCTGTGGCCACGCCTGGCGCGCCGCAACTGGCGTGCCGTCAGCGGCCGCGTCGGCATCCTGCTGGCCACCCAGACCGCGATCTTCGCCTGCGTGGGCCTCCTCGCCAATCAGGCGTTCGGCTTCTACGCGAGCTGGGCGGACCTGTTCGGACAGGAGACCGACCAGGGTGTCGTCATAGACCACTCGGCCAACGGCGGTCCCGGCGGCCCGCTCCAGGTGGTCGGCACCCAGCAGGTGCAGGTGGCCAACGGTGCCAGGCCCCAGCTGACCGGCCAGATCCAGAAGGTCGACATCATGGGCCGTACCACGCACATCGCCTCGCCGGCGTTGATATACCTGCCGCCCGAGTACTTCCAGCCGCAGTACCGCACGCGCACCTTCCCGGCCACCGTCGTCCTCACCGGCTACCCGGGCACCACCCAGGCGCTCGTCAGCAAGCTCAACTACCCGCGGACGGCGCAGGAGCTGGCCAAGAACGGGCGGATGCAGCCGATGATCCTGGTGATGCTGCGCCCGACCGTGGCGCCGCCGCGCGACACGGAGTGCGTGGACATCCCGGGCGGGCCGCAGACCGAGTCGTTCTTCGCCAAGGACCTGCCCGACGCCGTGCTCGCCCACTACCGGGTCGGCAAGAAGCCGGGCAGCTGGGGCATCGTCGGTGATTCCACGGGCGGTTACTGCGCGCTGAAACTCGCCATGCACCACCCGGACGTGTACGCCGCCGGCGCGGGACTGTCGCCGTACTTCAAGGCGCCGATCGACCCCACGACGGGTGATCTCTTCCACGGCAAGAAGAATCTGAAGAACCGTGCCGACCTGTTGTGGAGCATCAAGCACCTGCCCGCTCCCGACACTTCCCTGCTCGTCACCAGCAGCAAGCAGGGCGAGAGCGACTACAAGTCCACCCTGAAGTTCATCGACGCGGTCAAGGCGACGAACAGGACCCGTATCGCGTCGATCATCCTGCCCAGCGGCGGCCACAACTTCAACACCTGGAAGCGCGAGATCCCGGCGACGCTCCAGTGGCTCAGCGGGCGGCTGAGCGACCGTTGAAAATGATCTTGTTCGATGAGCGGCGGGAAAAGCACCGGAACTCGGACGGAAGTCGGGCCGTGTGCCACGCCGTAACTCGGAGTGGTACGACGCCGGAACTCCTGCCGTGCGGCACCGGAACTCCGAGTGGTGAGCGGCCGGAACTCGGAGCGGCGGTGGAGGATGAACTCCTGTTGCGAAGTGAAGGTTTCGGTACGGCCGCCTTTTTGCGGGGCGGGCGCCCATGTTTCGCCTACGCGCGGTAAGTTTCTGGCCATGCCACGTGGACGTCACCGCCATTCCCCTCCCCTGCACAGGCTGTTGCCGCCCTCGGCGGTCGCCGGCGTCTCCCTCGTCTGCGCGCTGGGCCCCTGGTTGTTCACGGCGCCGGCCCTGCTGCGCACGCTCGCGGCGGCCGCCGCGGTGACGGCGGTCGCCGGAGCGCTCGTCATGCGCCGCTGGGACGCCCAGGCGGGCCGGCAGGTCGCCGACCTCACGCGCGCGCGGGCGAGCGACGAGTGGCGCTTCGAGGAACGCGTCGCCGAACTCGAGTCCGATCTCGAGGAGTCGCGGGAACTGCGCGTCCGGCTCGAACAGAAGCTGCGGGCCAGGCGGACCGAGCTGACGGGCCTGCGCAACGAGCACGCGGCGCTGCTGCGGCGGTACGCCACGGCGGAGACCGAGCGGGCGAGTGCCCTGGAGGGCCGCCGCCTGCTGGAGATCGAGGCGGCGCCCGGCCCCCGCGCGCTGCCGGCCGCACCCGCGGCGCCCGCGGCGTCGCGAGCCGGAGAGTCGCGGGCCGGAGAGTCGCGGACCGGCGGCCGGGAGGCCGTGAGCGCCGGTGCCGTGGACACCGCGTCAGCGGAGCGGCCGGCGGCCGAGGAGCCGGCGGCCGCGGTCCCCGCGGTGTTCTCCCCGGCGGGCTCCGAGCTGTTCCGGCGGGCCCGGGCGGCGCTGGCGCGGTTCGACGCGGACGGCGGCCCGGCTCGCGAGCAGGCCGCCGAGCAGGACGCCGGTCCGGCGGCCGAGCCGGCGACCACGGCGGACTCCGTCGCCGCGGCCGACCTCGACTCCGGTGCGCGCCCCGTGGGCGAGGACGGACCCGAGGCGCGGTCCGAGGCGGCCGGCCGGACCGAGCCGACGGACACTGCCCCGGCCGCCGAGGCCGCCGAGGCCGCCGAGGCCGCCGAGGCCGGCGAATCGGACGAGTCGGCCACGGCCGCCGCCCCGGCCGGGCCCGTGCGGCGGCCCGCCGGCCACTTCACGGTGCCGACCGCGGTGGCCGTGGTGCCGAGCGCGCCCGAGCGGCGACCGTCGGTCGAGGGCGGGTTCGACTTCTTCGGCACGAAGAAGGGGGCGCCGCCGGCCGCCCTGGAGGCCGTCCAGAACGAGGACCTGGCCGACGTCGTGGGCCAGGAGGCCCTCGCGCTGCACAAGGCCGAGGCCGAGTCGCAGTACAAGCCGGCCGGCGCCGAGGAGCGGGCGGTGGGCCAGGTCATCGACCTGACGGCGCACGACGAGACGGAACAGATCGACGTACAGGGCCTGCGGACCGCGGCTTCCTGAGAGCGGAACGGGCGGTGACGGCGAGGGGCGCGGCGGTCGAACGCCGCGCCCCTCGTTTGCGCCCGGCGAGGACGGGCCGCCCGGGGCCGCCCGCCGGCCCGCGGAGTCCGCGGGCCGGCGGGCGCGTGGGCACCGGACGCGCCGGACCCGGTCGTCCCGGCTGGTCGGTCTCCGCAGCCCGGCCGGGACCGGATGCGTCGGACGGGTCCTCAGGTCATCCACCGGTCCGGCCGGGCCCGGCGGCGTCCGGTCCGTGAGCGTTCCGCCTGGGCGCGCAGCAGCCCGGCCGCCTCCCGGGCGTCCCGCAGACGTGCCGTCACCGTTCTGTTCGCCCCCGTGTCCACGTGCACGTCGGCGACCCGCCACGCCCGCTCCCACGGCCCCTGGGTGAGCCGTACGCTCTGCACCTTGGCGTGCGGCACCAACGCCAGGCGCCGCCGCAGCAGTCCGTGCCGGGCGGCGAACACCGTGTCGGTGACGGTGATCCCGTGGCCCCGCCACCACACCGGCACGCACCACCGGGCGCGCCGCGGCGGCCGGAGCAGCGCGGAGGCCTCCGGCACGGTCACCCCGGGCAGCACCCGGGAGATCACCGACTCGGCGATCTCCCGGGGCGCGACCGGCAGCAGGACGGAGTTCGACGACCCGGCCACGTCCAGTTCCACCCGGACCCAGCCGCGCCGCCGCCACAGCAGCGGTTCCACGATCCGTACGGTCTGCACCCGGCCCGGCGGAACCGTCTCGTGGGTGCGGTCCAGCAGCCCCCGGTCGATCCGCAGCCCGTCGGGCGACTCGCCGACCGTCCAGCCGTACGCGCCGACGAAGCGCCCCATGCTGCTGGTCACGGCCCCGCCGGCCAACGGCACCACGGACGCCAGCACCGTCCACAGGTTGTGGGTGCCCAGCCACAGCAGCGGCGGCACCACGAGGGCGGAGAGCAGTGAGCCCCAGGTCGCGCCGGTCAACAGCAGCGAGACGGCGATCACGCGGGCGGGCACGCGCACGAGTTCCCGCGCGGGCGCCTCACCCACCTCACGCACGGCGCCGGGGTCGAAACCGGCGGCGCGGGCGAGCAGTTCGGCGCGCAGGGTGCGGGCCTCCTCCTCGCCGAGGAAGGCGAGCTCGTCCTTCCTGCCGGTCCCTATGACGTCGAGCTTGAGCTTGGCCACGCCCGCGAAGCGCGCGAGCAACGGCCGGGTGACGTCGACCGCCTGGAGCCGATCGAGCCGGATGTGCGCGATGCGGCGGAACAACAGACCCGTGCGGATGCGCAGTTCGGTGTCGGTCACCGCGAAGTGGGTGAACCACCAGGACAGGAAGCCGTACAGGGCGGCGGCCGGGACGAGCACCGCGAGTCCGATCAGCAGCGTGGTCGTCGTCAGCCTGGTCAGTTGCTGCTGCGCCTGGCTCGGGTCGTGCACGGCCCAGCCGGCGAGCACGGTGACCGGGGCCCAGGCCCGCCTCAGCGGTGTCACGGGGTGCAGCCGCCGCTCGGTCACCACCGGAGTGCCGGCCGCGAGCGCCTGCTCGGCGGGTGCCTCGCCAGGGATCCGCCCGTCCACGGGCCCCCGTGCCGCGGCGGCGCCCTCGCCCCCGGCTCGCCCGTCCGGGTGCCGCCCGTTCGCGGCCCGCGGGTTCCCGGCCCGCCCGTCCGGGGCCTGGTGGTTCCCGGCCAGTCGGTCTTCGGCCCGCCTCTCCCCGGGCCTCCCGCTCGTGGCGTCCTCGTCCCCCGCCGTCGTCACAGCCCCGCCGATCGGGCCTCGCCGAGCTCGGTGAGCCGGTCGCGCAGGCGTTCGGCCTCGGCCGGGTCGAGGCCCGGGATGGTCGCGTCGGTCGCGGCGGCGGCCGTGTGCAGTTGCACGGTGGCCAGCCCGAAACGCCGTTCGACGGGCCCGGAGGTGACCTCGACCAGCTGCATCCTCCCGTACGGCACGACGGTCTCCTCGCGCCACAGCACGCCCCGGCTGATCAGCAGGTCGTCGGCGCGCTCGGCGTACCGCCAGGAGCGCCAGTTGCGGCCCAGCAGCACCCAGCCCCAGACCATCGGCGCCAGCGGCAGCAGCGCCGGCGCCGACCAGGCCGGACCGGCCGTGACACCGAGCACCAGCCCCGCGGCCACGGCCGCCGGCGCCAGCCACACCACCAGCAGCAGCCGGCGCATCCGCAGCAGACCCGGCGGCAGCGCGGTCCACACCGGGTGGTCCCCCGCCGCCCGCCCCTCTTCCCCGCTCCCCGTCTCCATGGGGCCAGCGTACGTAGGGGAAACTGGTGGCATGACTCCTACGACGGAGACCATGGTCGGGATCGGCGGCGCCGCGGAGAGCACCGACATGGTGCTCAACATCGGGCCGCAGCACCCCTCCACACACGGTGTGCTGCGGTTGAAGCTGGTGCTGGACGGCGAGCGCATCACGCGCGCGGAGCCGGTGATCGGCTACATGCACCGCGGCGCCGAGAAGCTGTTCGAGGCACGCGACTACCGCCAGATCATCATGCTCGCCAACCGCCACGACTGGCTGTCGGCGTTCTCCAACGAACTGGGCGTGGTCCTCGCCGTGGAGCGGATGCTCGGCATGGAGGTCCCCGAGCGCGCGGTGTGGACGCGCACGCTGCTCGCGGAGCTGAACCGGGTGCTCAACCACCTGATGTTCCTCGGCTCCTACCCGCTGGAGCTGGGCGGCATCACACCGGTCTTCTACGCCTTCCGGGAGCGGGAGGTCCTCCAGAACGTCATGGAGGAGGTCTCCGGCGGCCGGATGCACTACATGTTCAACCGGGTCGGCGGCCTCAAGGAGGACCTGCCGGCCGGGTGGTTCGGCCGCGCGCGTGCCGCCGTCGCCGCCGTGCGTTCGCGGATGGACGTCTTCGACGACCTGGTGCTCGGCAACGAGATCTTCCGGGGGCGCACGCGGGGGGTGGGCGCGCTCACCGCGCAGGCGGTGCACGCCTACGGCGTGAGCGGTCCGATCGCGCGCGCCTCGGGCGTCGACTTCGACCTGCGCCGCGACGAGCCGTACCTGGCGTACGGGGAGCTGCGGGACACCCTCCAGGTGGTCACCCGGCAGGAGGGCGACTGCCTGGCCCGCTTCGAGTGCCTGCTGGAGCAGACGCACAACGCGCTCGACCTCGCCGACGCCTGCCTGGACCGGCTCGCCGAGCTGGCGCCCGGACCGGTCAACCAGCGCCTGCCGAAGGTCCTCAAGGCGCCCGAGGGGCACACCTACGCGTGGACCGAGAACCCGCTCGGCATCAACGGCTACTACCTGGTCAGCAAGGGTGAGAAGACCCCGTACCGGCTGAAGCTGCGCTCGGCGTCGTACAACAACATCCAGGCCCTCACCGAGCTGCTGCCGGGGACGCTGGTGGCGGACATGGTGGCGATCCTCGGGTCAATGTTCTTCGTGGTCGGCGACATCGACAAGTAGGGCCGCCGCGTCCGGGAGACCGGCCGGCTGGAGCAGCCAGCCGAAGTCGCCGAGCCCGCCCGGCGCGGTGAGCTCGGCCGCCTCCCCGGCGTGCGCGAGGGCGCGCACGTAGTCCGCGGGGTGTGTGGAGGCCAGTGCGAGTGGGGGGCGTGCGCCGGTGATGCCGAGGGCGCGCAGCGCCTCGCGCTGGGTGAGCAGACGGGCGCGCGCGGGCAGGCGCGCGGCGCACGCGTCCAGGGCCACGTGCGCCGTGATGTCACAGGACCCGTCCGGCACGGGCGCGGTTTCCCGTCCGTCCCGGAACCCGGTGAGCGTTCCGTAGGGCGGCCGGGAAGCGGCTGTGTGCGCGTAGTCGACGGCGACCGCGAGACCCCGTTCGACCCGGGCCGCCGCGGCGGCCCACGCGGTGTCCCGGGGCAGCCCGATCTCCGCGCGCAGCCCCGGCTCCTCCGGCAGCGGCCACCACCGCGCCAGCCACTCGGCCTCCGCCCCCGAGACCGGATCCCCGAGCCGTTCGGCGCCGTCGCGTCGTACCAGCACGCGTCGCGGCACGCCCGCGGAGTCGACCTCCGCGATCTCGACCGGCACGTTGTCCAGCCACTCGTTGGCGAACAGCAGCCCGCTGACCGTCTCCGGGGGCTCGGCCAGCCACTCGATCCGGTGATCGAGGCCGTCCGGCCGGGTGGCGATCTCGACGGCGTACACGCGTGTGCGGGCGGCCACCTCGGGGGGCAGCGCGCCGAGCACCCCGGTGGCCAGTTCGCCCCGCCCGGCCGCCATGTCGACGAAGCCGAGCGTCGCCGGGCGTCCCAGCGCCTCGTCGACCCGGCACAGCAGCCGGGCCACGGCCGTGGCGAACAGGGGCGAGGCGTGCACGGACGTACGGAAGTGCCCGGCCGGCCCCTCGGGACGCAGATAGAAGCCGTCCGGCCCGTACAGGGCCTCCAGAGCCGCCGCCCGCCAGCCGCGCCACTCACCCGCCGCGCCGTCCGAGACCCGGTCCGCCGGTTCGTGCGTGACCCGGCCCGCCGCGCCGTCCGCCGCCCGGCCCGCCGCGCCGTCCGCCGTACCGTCGGCGCCGTCCGCCGCGACCTCGGCCCCCGGGTCTTTTGCCGTGCCGCCGCCGCCGTCCGCCGCGACCCAGTCCGCCGTGCCGTTCACCGTGTTCCCCGCCGTGCCGTCGTCGTCCACCGCCGTGACCTCGTCCGCCGTGCCGTCCGCCACCTCGCCAGCGTAGGCGTACCGGCGGTCACAGCCTCCACCTTGGGGAGTACGAGGACCGGGCGCGGATCGCCCCTTCGGTTGACCCCCGCACCTGTCCCGCTTCCCTACGCTGGGTTACGTGCAGCGCCTCTATGATTTTCTCCGCAGGCACCCGATGTGGGTCGACGGCTTCTGGGCCCTCGTCCTGCTCGGGCTCTCCAGCGTGAGCGCGTCGAGCCTCAACGGGGCGCCGAACCACCACGGGTCCCTCCCGGCCGCCCTGGGCGTGTCCGTCGTGCTGAGCGTGGTCGTCGCGCTGCGTCGGCGCATGCCGGAGAAGATGGTGCTGCTGGCGGCGGCGACGGGCATCGCACAGCTCGTGCTGGACGTCGAGACGACGGTCGCCGACTTCGCCATGCTGGTGATCATCTACACGGTCGCCGCGATCGGCACCCGCTGGGCCTCCCGGTTCGCGCTGGCCGGCGGGATGTGCGCGGCCGCCCTGGCGCAGTTCCGCTGGCCGCAGCAGCATGCGAGCGTGCTCGGTCAGATCGCGATAGCCGTCTTCCAGACGGTGCCCTTCGCCCTGGCCTGGGTGCTCGGCGACTCCATGCGCACCCGCCGCGCCTACTTCGCGCAGCTTGAGGAGCGGGCCGCCCGCCTGGAGAAGGAGCGCGAGGCACAGGCCAAGGTCGCGGTCGCCGCCGAGCGCGCCCGGATCGCGCGCGAGCTGCACGACGTGGTCGCGCACAACGTGTCGGTGATGGTCGTGCAGGCCGACGGCGCCGCGTACGTCCTCGACGCCGCGCCGGACCAGGCGAAGAAGGCCCTGGAGACGATCTCCTCCACCGGCCGCCAGGCGCTCGCCGAGATGCGCCGTCTGCTGGGCGTGCTGCGCACCGGCGAGCACCAGGAGGGCGGCGAGTACGTGCCGCAGCCCGACGTCGAGCAGATCGAGGAACTGGTCGAGCAGTGCCGGAGCTCCGGGCTCCCCGTCGACTTCCGGGTCGAGGGCACCCCGCGCCCGCTGCCCAGCGGGGTCGAGCTCACCGCGTACCGCATCGTGCAGGAGGCGCTCACCAACACCCGCAAGCACGGTGGAGCGAACGCGGGTGCGAGCGTGCGTCTGGTGTACTTCGACGACGGCCTCGGTCTGCTCGTCGAGGACGACGGCAAGGGCGCGCCGCACGAGCTGTACGAGGAGGGCGGCGCCGACGGGCAGGGACACGGCCTGATCGGCATGCGGGAACGGATCGGTATGGTCGGCGGCACGCTGGACGCGGGGCCCCGCCCCGGCGGAGGCTTCCGCATCAGCGCCCTGCTGCCGCTCAAACCGACGCACTGAAGACCGACGCACGCACCCTGGTGACACCTGTCACGCCGCGGGCACGGCGCGCTGGTGACCACGGACGACCGACCCGCCGACGACCACCCCGCCGACGACCGAACGGAAGAGGACCCCGATGACGATCCGCGTGATGCTCGTCGACGACCAGGTGCTGCTGCGCACCGGATTCCGGATGGTGCTCGCCGCCCAGCCGGACATGGACGTCGTCGCCGAGGCGGGTGACGGCGTCGAGGCCCTCCAGGTGCTGCGGGCGAGCGCGGTCGACGTGGTCCTGATGGACGTGCGCATGCCGAAGCTGGACGGTGTGGAGACCACCCGCCGCATCTGCTCCGGGCCGAACCCGCCCAAGGTGCTGATACTGACCACCTTCGACCTCGACGAGTACGCCTTCACCGGACTGAAGGCGGGCGCCTCCGGCTTCATGCTCAAGGACGTGCCGCCCGGCGACCTGCTCGCCGCGATCCGCGCCGTGCACAGCGGCGACGCCGTCGTCGCGCCCTCCACCACGCGCCGCCTGCTCGACCGGTTCGCGCCGATGCTGCCCGCGAGCGGACCGGAGCCCCGGCACACGGAGCTCCAGCGGCTCACCGGGCGTGAGCGCGAGGTCATGATCCTGGTCGCCCAGGGGCTCTCGAACGGCGAGATCGCCGCTCGTCTGGTGCTGTCCGAGGCGACCGTGAAGACCCATGTGGGCCGCATCCTGACCAAGCTCGGCCTGCGCGACCGGGTGCAGGTGGTGGTGCTGGCCTACGAGACGGGGCTCGTCCGGGCCGGCGGTCGCGGCTGAGGGACACGAGCCGGCCCCGGTAGGGTCTCGCGCATGCTGCTGTGGATCAACGGTCCCTTCGGGGGCGGCAAGACACGGACCGCGCACGAGATCCGCCGCCGGCTGCCCGGCAGCGTGATCTGCGACCCCGAGCACGCCGGCTTCGGCCTGCACCGCATGATCCCGCCCGGACTGCGCGGGAATCTGAGCCCGCCGCCCGCCGCCCGCCGCCCGCTGTCCGCCGCCCGCCCGGCACGATCCGCCCTACCGCAGGACCCCCTCCAGGAAGTCGCTGCCCAGCCGGGCCACCATCGACACGTCCAACTGGTGGTAGACGTACCGCCCCCGGCGCCGGGTGGTGACCAGGCCCGCCTTCTTCAGCACGCCCAGGTGCCGGGATATCTCGGGCGCGGTCATGCCGTGCACATGCGTCAGCTCGCTGGTGGTGAACGCGCTGCGGGCCAGGCTGCGGCACAGCCGCATCCGCACCGGGTGGGAAAGGGCGGACATCCGCAGGGTCAGCTGTTCCACCGAGGGCGGCGCGGCGAGCTCCGGGGAACCGACCGGGTAGTGCAGCACCGGCTGCCAGGCGTGCCGGTGCAGGACCATCAGATGGGGCCAGCCCAGGCTCGTCGGCACGAGCAGCAGGCCGCCTTCCGCCGTCGCCGTACGGCCCTCGCCGAGCTTGTCGACGACGATCCGGCCCGCCGCCTCGTCCAGCGCCACCGCGGGGGACACCGCGGCCAGCGCCTCGGCCAGGCCCTTGCGGCGCAGCAGCTCCGTCTTGTGCCGGGCGTCCGCGGCGAGCTGGTGGCGCAGCCGGGACCAGGTCTCCGCGAAGAAGGCTTCGTCGCAGTCCCGCAGGAACTGCCGCAGCCAGGAACGGATCCGGGGCGGGTCGGCCAGCAGGCGCTCGCTGAAACGCACCTGCTGCGGACCGCGCGCGGCGGCCAGCTCCAGGGCGCGGCGGCGCAGCCCGGCGTCGCCGAGAGGGCCCGGGCCCGGATCGCTGTAGGGCAGGGCGCAGGTGAACTCCAGGGCCGCGTCCACGAACTGCTCGTCGGAGAGTTTGTCGAGCAGGTCCAGGTCGTCGGCGAGCGTCGCGCCGGGCAGCGTGCGGCCGCCCGGGATGCCCGCGTACGGCAGGAAGAGGTCGGAGAACGTCGTCCGCCACAGGAAGTCCGCCTCGCACATCCGGTCCGCCAGGTGTGGGTCGAGCCGGGCGGTGACGCCCGTGACCCAGCCCTGAAGGCCCGGGTGGTGGCCCGGCTCGGACAGCGCGTGCAGGGCCATGCCCAGCTCGGCCAGGGGCGAGGGCACGACGGCGACCCGCTCCGGCCGCAGCCCCGCGATGTCGATGCGCACGCTCATGCCCCCATGGTGCACGCCGCCGCCGACAGCGGCGGCCCCGATTGACGGGCGCCGTCAATCGGGGCGACCCGGGCGGCGCGCCGTCGCGGACCGGGACGACCGGGGCGATAGCGGCCCCCCGGAACGCCCTCCCGCGCCCCGTCCGCCCCGAGTGGGCGGCGTGCGCCCCGAGTGGGCGGCGTGCGCGTCACGCGGCAGCACGCCCTCGATCCGCAGGCGCCCGACGACCTGACGAGCCCTCCCCGAGCCTGCCGGTTCCCCCGAGCGGCCGGTTCCCCCGGGCCGGGCGGTTCCCCGAGCCGTGCCCTTCCCTGAGTCGGCCGCGACGCTCCCCGGGCCGGTGGGCCTGTCCGCGTCCTACCCGTCGGACTGCCCGGTCAGCCGTCCGGCGAAGTCGGCGACGGCGGCCTTGACGTCGTCCGCCGTCCACTCCAGACCGGCTGCGCGCACGGTGACCTCCGTCCAGGCCAGCCCCGGCCCGCCGCGGTCCCAGGGGCGGCCGAACAGCAGGGTCCCGGTCTCCTCCGCCTGGCGCACCGCCGCCTCGGCGAGCACCTCCGGGTCGTACGGCAGCCAGAGCTGGAACTCGTGCGTGTGCGGTACCCCGGGGTGCACGCGCGCCCAGGGCACGCCGGCCGCCGCGAAGCCCTCGCGCAGCGCGTCGGCCACCACCCGCGCGTGTGCCACGTACTGCGGCAGCCGGGGCAGTTCCCGTTCGAGGCCGATCAGCGCCGACAGCGCGGTCGGGAACTGCTGGAACAGGGTGCCGCCGTAGCGGTGGCGCCAGGCCTTCGCCTCCTCCACCAGCTCCCTCGGGCCGGCCAGGGCGGCTCCGCCGTAACCGTCGAGGGACTTGTAGAACGACACGTACACGCTGTCGGCCAGGTCCGCGATCTCCGCCAGGGAACGGCCGAAGTGGACGGTCGACTCCCACAGGCGCGCGCCGTCGAAGTGCACCACCGCGTCCCGCTCGCGGGCCGCCCCGACGACCTCGGTCAGCTCCGCCCAGGTGGGCAGGACGAAACCGGCCTCCCGCAGCGGCAGTTCGAGCATCAGTGTCCCGAACGGCTCGTCGAGGCCGCGCACCTCCTCGGCGGTCGGCAGCCGGGGCTCGCTCGTCACCCGCACCGGGCGCAGGCCGCTGACCTGGCTGAAGGCATGCCGTTCGTGCACCTCGGGATGGGACAGGGCGTGCAGCGCCACGGCCGGGTTCCCGGTGCGGGCCGCCCAGCAGCGCACGGCGACCTGCTGGGCCATGGTGCCGGTCGGGAAGAAGGCGGCGGCCTCCTTGCCGAGCAGCCCGGCCACCTTCTCCTCCAGGGCCTCGACGACGCCGTTGCCGTACATGTCCGACAGCTCGTCGAGGTCGTACACCTCCCGTGCGCCGTCCAGCAGCGCCAGCCGCTCCCGCAGCGTGTCGAGGTGTCCGGCGCGCGAGAGCACGCGCTCCGCGCTCCGGTACGCGGCTATGCGCCGCTCCCGCAGCCGTTTGCGCCGCTCCTCCTCCGATTCCTCCGTGACCTGCTCCGCCCGCCGGCCGTCCTGCTCCGCTGTATCGCTCATGTGGCGGATCATGCCGTGCGCCGGGGCGCGGGGGCACCTGTTTTCCGGCGCGCTGGAGCGTGCCGAAGCCCACAGCCGGCGGGCGGCCGGACGCCTCCGGAGACGGATAGCGTTAACATGACGAGAAATCGTCCGGTACCCGGAGCGGACTGGAACGGGAAGGCCACCGTCGCGTGAGTACTAGCCAACAGCCAGACCCCAGGGACCGCCCCGCGCGGCTCGCCGTCGGCGTCGTCGGCGCCGGCCGGGTGGGACCCGCGCTCGCCGCGTCCCTCCAGCTCGCCGGGCACCGCCCGGTGGCCGTCTCCGGAGTCTCCGACGCCTCCAGACGACGTGCCGAACTGCTGCTCCCCGACGTGCCCCTGGTGTCTCCCGCCGACGTCCTGGCCCGCGCCGACCTGGTGCTCCTGACCGTTCCCGACGACGCGCTGCCCGGCCTCGTCGCGGGCCTCGCCGAGACCGGCGCCGTACGGCCCGGGCAACTGCTCGTGCACACCTCCGGACGGTACGGCGCGAAGGTGCTGGACCCCGCCCTGCGCGCGGGCGCCCTGCCGCTCGCCCTGCACCCGGCGATGACCTTCACCGGCACCCCGGTGGACGTGCAGCGGCTGGCCGGGTGCTCCTTCGGCGTCACGGCCCCCGAGGAGCTGCGGACGGCCGCCGAGGCCCTGGTCATCGAGATGGGCGGCGAGCCGGAGTGGATCGCCGAGGAGATGCGCCCGCTCTACCACGCGGCGCTCGCCCTGGGCGCCAACCACCTGGTGACGCTGGTCGCCCAGGCCATGGAGCTGCTGCGCGCGGCCGGCGTCGAGGCGCCCGACCGGATGCTCGGCCCGCTGCTCGGCGCCGCCCTGGACAACTCCCTGCGCTCCGGCGACGCGGCCCTCACCGGTCCTGTCGCGCGCGGGGACGCCGGCACGGTCGCCGCGCACGTCGCCGAGCTGCGACGGCACGCCCCGCGGACCGTCGCCGGCTACCTGGCGATGGCCCGGGCCACCGCCGACCGCGCGCTCGCCCACGGCCTGCTCAAGCCCGAGCTGGCCGAGGACCTGCTGGGCGTCCTCGCCGAGGGGGCGGCGGACGCACCCGGCGCCCAGGGTCCCGACGCTGGGCAGGGGGACGGCCGATGACCCGCGCCGGACACCCGACGCGCCCTGCCGGACCCGCGGGGGCCGGGCACCCGGCACGTGCCGCAGGGGCCCCGGCGGCCGCGCACCCGACGATCACGACGGCACCGCGGAAAGCGGCGGAGGGCCGCCCGGTGACCTGGGCGCCCGAGAACGGAGACGCCCGATGACCACAGCCCTGCTGCGCACCGCCGACGAGCTGCGCGCGCGCGTGCCGGCCGGCCGCCGTGCCGTCGTGATGACCATGGGCGCGCTGCACGAGGGCCACGCCACGCTGATCCGGGCGGCCCGCGAGATCGCCGGGAGGGACGGCGAGGTCGTCGTGACCGTCTTCGTCAACCCGTTGCAGTTCGGCGCGGGCGAGGACCTCGACCGCTACCCGCGCACCCTGGACGCCGACCTCCGGATAGCCGGGCGGGCGGGCGCCGACGTCGTGTTCGCGCCCCCGGTGGAGGAGGTCTACCCGGGCGGCGAGCCCCAGGTCCGGATCACCGCCGGTCCCATGGGCGAGAGGCTGGAGGGCGCCTCGCGCCCCGGCCACTTCGACGGCATGCTCACCGTCGTCGGCAAGCTGCTCCACCTCACCCGCCCCGACCTCGCCCTCTACGGCCAGAAGGACGCACAGCAGCTCGCCCTGATCCGGCGCATGGTGCGCGACCTGAACTTCGGCGTGGAGATCGTCGCCGTGCCGACCGTGCGGGAGGACGACGGCCTGGCCCTGTCCAGCCGCAACCGCTACCTCTCCCCGGACGAGCGGCGCACCGCGCTCGCCCTGTCCCAGGCGCTGTTCGCCGGCCGCGACCGGCACGCCGCCCAGGAGGCGCTGCGCGCGCGGGCCCGCGAGGTGCCCTGCACGCGCGCGCGTGCCGAGGCCCTGAACGCGCTCGGGGAGTCCCGCGCGGCGGCCGACGCCGCCGCCGTCGCCAAGGCCACCCCCGGCGCCGCCGACGCCGTGCGCGCGGCCGCCCGGCTGGTCCTCGACGAGGCCGCCCGTCTCGACCCGCCGGTCGAGCTGGACTACCTGGCCCTCGTCGACCCGTCCGACTTCACCGAGATCGGGAACGACTTCACCGGCGAGGCGGTCCTCGCCGTCGCCGCCCGGGTCGGGGCGACCCGGCTGATCGACAACCTCCCCCTCGTCTTCGGAACCCACGAAACCCTCGGAGCCGCCTCGTGACCAGCACAGGCATACGACTGCACGCGCCCGAGCCCGGATGGTCCATCGACGCGGACGTCGTGGTCGTCGGCTCAGGCGTGGCCGGCCTCACCGCCGCCCTGCGCTGCTCGGCGGCCGGCCTGGACACGGTCGTCGTCACCAAGGCCCGCCTCGACGACGGCTCCACGCGCTGGGCGCAGGGCGGCATCGCCGCGGCCCTGGGCGAGGGCGACACCCCCGAACAGCACCTGGACGACACCCTGGTGGCGGGCGCCGGTCTGTGCGACGAGGAGGCCGTGCGGATCCTCGTCACCGAGGGCCCCGACGCCGTGCGGCGGCTGATCTCCACCGGAGCGCACTTCGACACCGACGACGAGGGCGGCATCCAGCTCACCCGCGAGGGCGGTCACCACCGCCGCCGGATCGCCCACGCGGGCGGCGACGCCACGGGCGCGGAGATCTCCAGGGCACTGCTCGACGCGGTGCGCGCGGTCCGGCCGGACGGGCACGGGGCGATCCCGGCCGGGGACGGCGGTGACCGCCGGCCGGGACTGCGCACCATCGAGAACGCGCTCGTCCTGGACCTGCTCACCGACGCCGACGGCCGCACCGCCGGGGTGACCCTGCACGTCATGGGCGAGGGCCAGCACGACGGCGTGGGCGCCGTGCACGCGCCCGCCGTGGTCCTGGCCACCGGCGGCATGGGCCAGGTCTTCTCCGCGACCACGAACCCGCCCGTGTCCACGGGCGACGGCGTGGCGCTCGCCCTGCGCGCCGGAGCGGAGGTCTCCGACCTGGAGTTCGTGCAGTTCCACCCGACGGTGCTCTTCCTCGGCCCGGACGCCGAGGGCCAGCAGCCCCTCGTCTCCGAGGCGGTGCGCGGCGAGGGCGCCCACCTGGTCGACGCCGACGGCGTGCGGTTCATGGTGGGGCAGCACGAACTGGCCGAGCTCGCGCCGCGGGACATCGTCGCCAAGGGCATCACGCGCCGCATGCAGGAGCAGGACGCCGAACACATGTTCCTCGACGCCCGGCACTTCGGCGCGGAGATGTGGGCGCACCGCTTCCCGACGATCCTGGCGGCCTGCCGGGCGCACGGCATCGACCCGGTCACCGAGCCGGTCCCGGTCGCCCCGGCCGCCCACTACGCCTCCGGCGGCGTGCGCACCGACTCCCACGGCCGGACCACCGTGCCGGGCCTGTACGCGTGCGGAGAGGTCGCCTGCACGGGCGTGCACGGCGCCAACCGGCTCGCCTCCAACTCCCTGCTGGAGGGGCTGGTCTACGCCGAGCGGATCGCCGCCGACATCGCGCGGGAGCGCTCCGGCAGCGGTCTGCGCGCGCGCGTGCCGCGGCCAGTCCGGCCCGCCGGGCAGCCCGAGCACCCCCTGCTCGCCCCCGAGACCCGGTTCGCGATCCAGCGGATCATGACCGAGGGCGCCGGCGTCCTGCGCTCCGCCGACTCGCTCGCCACGGCCGCCGCCCGGCTCGAACAGCTGCACGCCGAGGCCCACGACGCCCTCGACCAGAACGGCAAGACCGCCGAGCCCGGCGTCGACGCCTGGGAGGCCACCAACCTCCTGTGCGTGGCCCGCGTCCTGGTCGCCGCCGCCCGGCTGCGCGAGGAGACCCGCGGCTGCCACTGGCGCGAGGACCACGCCGGGCGCGACGACGCCCGCTGGCGCCGCCACACAGTCGTACGGCTGCGCACGGACCGTACGTACGACGTGCGGACCACCGACACCGCCGACTTCCCCCCGACTCGTCCCGAGGCCCCCGGGCCCCGCCGTCCCCAGGAGCAGTGACCCAAGTGAGCACCGACGACCTTCCCCTCGCCCCGAACGGCGGCTGCGGCGACGGCTGTGCCTGCGGCGCGGACGCCGACGAGGAGTACCTGGAGTGCGGGCTCGACCCCGCGCTCGCCCAGCTGCTGGCCGACGCCGGGCTCGACCCGGTGGAGGTCGAGGACATCGCCAACGTCGCGATCCAGGAGGACCTGGCGCACGGCGTGGACGTGACGTCCGTCGCGACCATCCCCGAGGAGGCCGTGGCCACCGGCGACTTCACCGCGCGCGAGGCCGGAGTGGTGGCCGGACTCCGGGTCGCCGAGGCGGTCCTCTCGGTCGTCTGCACGGACGAGTTCGAGGTCGAGCGGCACGTCGAGGACGGTGACCGCGTCGAGGCCAGCCAGAGGCTGCTGTCGGTCACCACCCGCACCCGTGACCTGCTGACCGCCGAGCGCAGCGCGCTGAACCTGCTGTGCCGCCTGTCCGGCATCGCGACCGCCACGCGCGCGTGGGCGGACGTCCTGGAGGGCACCCGGGCGAAGGTGCGCGACACCCGCAAGACGACGCCGGGCCTCAGGGCGCTGGAGAAGTTCGCCGTCCGGTGCGGCGGCGGGGTGAACCACCGCATGTCGCTGTCGGACGCGGCCCTGGTCAAGGACAACCACGTGGTCGCCGCGGGCGGGGTCGGTCCGGCCTTCAAGGCCGTGCGCGAGGCGTTCCCGGACCTGGCGATCGAGGTGGAGGTCGACACCCTGCACCAGTTGCGCGAGGTCGTGGACGCCGGCGCCGACCTGATCCTGCTGGACAACTTCACGCCCGGCGAGTGCGAGGAGGCCGTGGCCATCGTCGGCGGCCGGGCGCTGCTCGAGGCGTCGGGCCGGCTCGCCCTGGACAACGCCCGGGCGTACGCGGAGACCGGCGTCGACTTCCTGGCCGTGGGCGCCCTGACCCACTCCTCGCCGATCCTGGACATCGGCCTGGACCTGCGCGAGACGGAGTAGGGGACCTCCATGCTCCTGACGATCGACGTAGGCAACACGCACACGGTCCTGGGCCTGTTCGACGGGGACGAGATCGTCGAGCACTGGCGCATCTCCACCGACGCCCGCCGCACGGCCGACGAGCTGGCCGTGCTCCTCCAGGGCCTGATGGGCATGCACCCGCTGCTCGGCGACGAACTGGGCGACGGCATCGACGGCATCGCGATCTGCGCGACCGTCCCCTCGGTGCTGCACGAACTGCGCGAGGTGACCCGGCGCTACTACGGCGACGTGCCGGCCGTACTCGTCGAGCCGGGCGTCAAGACCGGCGTGCCGATCCTCACCGACAACCCCAAGGAGGTCGGCACCGACCGCATCATCAACGCGGCCGCCGCCGTCGAGCTCTACGGCGGCCCGGCCATCGTCGTGGACTTCGGCACCGCGACGACCTTCGACGCGGTCTCCGCGCGCGGTGAGTACATCGGCGGCGTGATCGCCCCCGGCATCGAGATCTCCGTCGACGCCCTCGGCGTCAAGGGCGCCCAGCTGCGCAAGATCGAGGTGGCCCGGCCGCGCAGCGTGATCGGCAAGAACACGGTCGAGGCGATGCAGGCGGGCATCGTGTACGGGTTCGCCGGCCAGGTCGACGGAGTCGTGAGCCGCATGGCGCGCGAACTGTCCGCCGACCCGGAGGACGTCACCGTGATCGCCACCGGCGGCCTGGCCCCGATGGTGCTCGGCGAGTCCTCGGTGATCGACGAGCACGAGCCCTGGCTGACGCTGATCGGACTGCGGCTCGTCTACGAGCGGAACGTCTCGCGCCTGTGAGGCCCCGCGCGGGTGTGGCCCGCACGCGTCACACCCGCGCGCCACGCAAGCGGCTTATGTCGAATTTGTCTGATTAGCGCGTATGGTCGCCCCATGCCCACGCCATACGGAACCCGCGGCGGCATGGCCTTCGGCGCGGAGGAGCTGCGTGTGCTCCGTCGCGCCCTCGCCGCTGCCCTTCATGTCCGCCCCGCCCGCGCCGAGGACGTCCGGGACTGTCTCCGCCTCGCCGAGTCGCTCGACGAGGCGATGCGCGAGGGCGCCCGGCTGCGCGCGTTCCTGCTGGCCGACCTCGCCCGCTACCGCGCCGCCCTGCCCGGCACGGCCGTCGGGTACTTCGCTCTGCTGAGGGAGGCGCTGGAGGCCGGCCACCGGCCCGGCCCCGACGACCTCGCGGCCCTGCGGGCCCTGCGCGGCAATCCGGCCGCGGCCGCCCTCCTGCGCCGCTGCCAGGGCGGCACGGCCGTCCCCGCCGTTCCGGCCTCCCGCAGCCCGCTGCGTACTGTCCGGGCGCTCTCCGCCGTCCCGGCCGCCCGGGGCGCCCGGGACGGCGGGCCCGGCAAGGAACCCGCCAGGAAGCCCGCGCCCAAGCCCGCCGAGCGCCCCGCCCCCGCCCAGCCCGGCCCGGCGCCCGCCCCCGGGTCCCCGCGACCCGCCCGCCGTCCCGTTCCCACGCCGGGCGAGGTCTTCCCGCGACGCAAACCGGCCCCGCCCGCCGGGGGCGCGCGGCAGCGGTTCGCCGCGGTGTGACGCTCCGGACCACCCCGCCCCTGTTTGTCCCGCCGTCGTGGCTACTCTGGTCCCATGGACTACCTCGCCGCACTCGTTCCGCCGGTCGTCATGGCCGCGTTCTTCATCGCTCTGGTCCGGGTGATCGTGAAGACCCAGGGCGGCGCCGCCAAGGCCAAGGAGGACGCGGCCGTCGACGCCGCGCTGGCGCGTGCGCAGAACGCCCGCGGCGCCACCTCCTCCGAGGCCTGACGACACGGGCCCCGGCTCCCCGGGGTCCGGTGCCGCGAGGCGGGGCGACCCGCGCGAAGCCCGACGCCGCGGGCGCCCCGCCGCGGCGCCCACCCGCACGCCGCACCGTGGGTCCCTGTGCCCTTTTTGACCGCGTTCGGACCTGAAGCGCCCGCCCCGCACGCGATGGCCAGCATTTCCTACTAAGGTGCTGAGTTGTGCCTCGCCCATTGGGAGAACTCGAGAACGCGGTCATGACGCGGGTGTGGAAGTGGAACCGCCCGGTGACCGTTCGGGAAGTCCTGGAAGACCTTCAGCGGGAACGGTCCATCGCGTACACCACGGTGATGACCGTTTTGGACAATCTGCATCACAAGGGCTGGGTGCGCCGCGAGGCGGAGGGTCGCGCCTATCGATATGAGGCGGTCTCCACCCGGGCCGCCTACGCCGCCGCACTGATGAACGACGCCTGGTCGCAGAGCGACAACGCCGCCGCGGCTCTCGTCGCCTTCTTCGGCATGATGAGCGACGAACAGCGGCGGGCCCTGCGCGACGCCGTAAGGATCGTCGAGGGCACCACGGAAGCCCTCGTGCGGACCGCACCCGAAGGCCCCGCCGAAGACGCCGCGCGAGAGGCCGCCGAAGAGGCCCCGCAAGACGCCGACGAAGTCACGGGCGAAGTCCCGGATACCGCCACGGCCGCGGATGCCTTCGAAACCGGCGACCAGAACCCCGGCTCCGCGGCCGGCGGCAACGAGCGATAGCGTCCGCTCATGTCCGCAGAACGTTCCGAAGTCTCCGCAAAAGCCATCACCGTCCGGCGGGCCCGGACCAGCGATGTCCCGGCCGTGCGCCGACTCCTGGACGACTACACCCGCGAGCGCATCCTGCTCGACAAAGCGACGGTGACTCTTTACGAGGACATCCAGGAGTTCTGGGTCGCCGAACGGGACGACAACGCCGAGGTCGTCGGCTGCGGCGCTCTGCACGTGATGTGGGAAGACCTGGCGGAAGTGCGCACTCTCGCCGTGCAGCCGGGCCTGAAGGGCGCCGGCGTGGGCCACCAGTTGCTGGAGAAGTTGCTCCAGACCGCACGCCGACTCGGCGTTCGCCGCGTTTTCTGCCTGACCTTCGAAGTCGACTTCTTCGGGAAGCACGGCTTCGTGGAGATCGGCGAGACGCCCGTCGACACCGATGTCTACGCCGAGCTCCTGCGTTCCTATGACGAGGGCGTCGCGGAGTTCCTCGGTCTCGAACGAGTGAAACCGAACACCTTGGGCAACAGCCGGATGCTTCTGCATCTGTAGATCGCCATGGGCGACCCGGTGAACCCCTATGTCCGAAACGCGCATGTTTCCGGTCTCAGTTGAGGCTCGGGTCTCTCCCAGGGGTTTGTGTTTTTTCCGCAAACGCGGTTTGCTTTCCGACGTACTGCAGTACTGCATATAACAAGGGGCAGCGGCTAAACGGCGGACGCCGAGCAACCGGCCCGTACGTTATCGATGAAAGGAAATCCGGTGGCACAGAAGGTTCAGGTCCTTCTTGTCGACGACCTCGACGGCGGCGAGGCGGACGAGACCGTGACGTTCGCGCTGGACGGCAAGACGTACGAGATCGATCTCACCACCGCCAACGCGGACAAGCTCCGCGGTCTTCTCGAGCCTTACCTCAAGAGCGGCCGGCGTACCGGAGGCCGCGCTTCGGGTGGCCGTGGAAAGGCGCGGGCCGCGTCCGGCGGCAGCCAGGACACCGCGCAGATCCGCGCGTGGGCGAAGGAGAACGGCCTCGAGGTCAATGACCGCGGCCGTGTTCCCGCGAGCATCCGTGAGGCATACGAAAAGGCCAACGGCTGACCCTGGCTCCAGGAAAGGGCCAACGGCGGGCCTGGGTTCGTGAAAGGGGCGTCGGCGGACCGAGGCGGACGGCAGCCGACCGTATGCGCCGGGCCGGGGCAGGGACCGGAGCACGGGCCGGAGGCTCTCGCCGGCCGGCCGTGGGCCGGACGGCCGACGGGCGAGGGTGGAGGCGCGGCCCCGCCGCGGCCGATCGGCGAACTCCCGTGCCCCAGGACGCCGGCGACGATCGGCGGCAGGGCGCCCACAACGGCGCCGACGGCCGATCGGAGAGACGCCCTGGGCGGCACCGGCCGACAGCCCGGACCGGAGGAACGCCCCGGACGGCGCCGACGGCGGGCCGGAGGGACGTCTAGGGCAACACCGACGGCGGGGGGCACGCCCGCCGCAGCCGCAGCCGGTGGCACTCCGTCGCCGCCGTGCTCACCAGTCGTACGAGATCGGGGGCGCCCCCTCCGCCCCCCAGGGCCGACAGCGCCGGCAGCGAGGCCTCGACCTCGCGTCCCGGAACGGGGGGCCGCAGCCACACGGCGGCCCCCCGCGGACCACGGCGGCCTCCGCCGGGCCGCCCGGCGCCGGGCGGCGAGGGCGCGTCCATCAGGGTGCCGGCGCCCAGCGCCACCAGATCCAGGTCGAGCGCGCCCCACTCCAGCCACTGCAGCAGCCCGGGCAGCTCCTCCGCGCTGCCCGCGGCCACCGGCAGCCGCATCCGGTCCCCCTGCACCGCCACCACGGATTCGGGCCCCAGACGGCGCAGCACCGCCCGTCCCGCCTCCAGCGGCAGGTCCAGGACGTCGAAACGGCGGCCCACGACGAGTCGTACCGGGGCTCCGGGCGCCGTCGCCCAGCCCAGCTCGTTCTCGTACCAGTGCCGCACCCGGTCCGCGGGGTCGAGCGGCCGACGGGGGAGGGGAACCGGAAGGGGGACCGTGGAGACGCTGCCGACCATGCCGGGTGCAACCGGCCGAAGCGGCGAGAGGTTACGCTCGGTCGCCGCTCGTGCGCGCGGAGTGCCGAACGGGTGTGGCCGGGGAGTGCGGTGGGGCGCGAAGTTGTTCGCCCATAGCGGAGGGGGAACCTGCGCGCGCCGCATGGACTGTCGGTGCCGACGGGTAAGACATGCCTAGTGGGAGGGGGCGACACGCGGGCCGCACCCGGGCAGAGGAGTCTCACGTTCGCCGTCGGCGTACTGGCGACTGGGGTAACTGCCTGGCCTGCGGGAACATCGTCTCGCACCATCGGGTTGGAGCATATGTCGGCGTTCGGGGTCAGGAGGCCATCGACGGTGTCGGCAGTTGGAATGAGCGGTCCCCGCTTGCGGGACTAAGCTGCGGAAGGACAGGGAGGGGAAGTTCCCCCCACTGCCTGACCGCTCTGAGGAGCGATTAACGATGTTCGAGAGGTTCACCGACCGCGCGCGGCGGGTTGTCGTCCTGGCTCAGGAAGAAGCCCGGATGCTCAACCACAACTACATCGGCACCGAGCACATCCTCCTGGGCCTGATCCACGAGGGTGAGGGTGTCGCCGCCAAGGCCCTTGAGAGCCTCGGGATTTCGCTCGAGGCGGTCCGCCAGCAGGTGGAGGAGATCATCGGCCAGGGCCAGCAGGCGCCCTCGGGCCACATCCCCTTCACCCCCCGTGCCAAGAAGGTCCTGGAGCTGTCGCTCCGCGAGGCCCTTCAGCTGGGTCACAACTACATCGGCACGGAGCACATCCTGCTCGGCCTGATCCGTGAGGGCGAGGGCGTCGCGGCCCAGGTCCTGGTCAAGCTGGGCGCCGACCTCAACCGGGTGCGGCAGCAGGTGATCCAGCTGCTCTCCGGTTACCAGGGCAAGGAGACCGCCACCGCCGGCGGCCCTGCCGAGGGCACCCCCTCGACGTCCCTGGTCCTCGACCAGTTCGGCCGGAACCTCACCCAGGCCGCTCGTGAGTCCAAGCTCGACCCGGTCATCGGGCGCGAGAAGGAGATCGAGCGGGTCATGCAGGTGCTGTCCCGCCGTACCAAGAACAACCCGGTGCTGATCGGTGAGCCCGGCGTCGGCAAGACCGCCGTCGTCGAGGGCCTCGCCCAGGCCATCGTCAAGGGCGAGGTGCCCGAGACCCTCAAGGACAAGCACCTCTACACCCTGGACCTCGGCGCCCTGGTCGCCGGCTCCCGCTACCGCGGTGACTTCGAGGAGCGCCTGAAGAAGGTGCTCAAGGAGATCCGCACCCGCGGCGACATCATCCTGTTCATCGACGAGCTGCACACGCTGGTCGGTGCGGGCGCCGCCGAGGGCGCCATCGACGCGGCCTCCATCCTGAAGCCGATGCTGGCCCGCGGTGAGCTGCAGACCATCGGCGCCACCACGCTGGACGAGTACCGCAAGCACCTGGAGAAGGACGCGGCCCTGGAGCGCCGCTTCCAGCCCATCCAGGTCGCCGAGCCGTCCCTGCCGCACACCATCGAGATCCTCAAGGGTCTGCGCGACCGGTACGAGGCGCACCACCGCGTCTCCATCACCGACGAGGCGCTGGTCCAGGCCGCCACCCTGGCCGACCGGTACATCTCGGACCGCTTCCTGCCGGACAAGGCGATCGACCTGATCGACGAGGCCGGTTCCCGGATGCGCATCCGCCGGATGACCGCGCCGCCGGACCTTCGCGAGTTCGACGAGAAGATCGCCGCCGTCCGCCGGGACAAGGAGTCCGCGATCGACTCGCAGGACTTCGAGAAGGCCGCCTCCCTGCGCGACAAGGAGAAGCAGCTCCTGGCCGCCAAGGCCAAGCGGGAGAAGGAGTGGAAGGCCGGCGACATGGACGTCGTCGCCGAGGTCGACGGCGAGCTGATCGCCGAGGTCCTCGCCACGGCCACCGGCATCCCGGTCTTCAAGCTGACCGAGGAGGAGTCCAGCCGCCTGCTCCGCATGGAGGAGGAGCTGCACAAGCGGGTCATCGGTCAGAACGACGCCGTCAAGGCGCTGTCGAAGGCGATCCGCCGTACGCGTGCCGGTCTGAAGGACCCGAAGCGTCCGGGTGGCTCGTTCATCTTCGCCGGCCCGTCCGGCGTCGGTAAGACCGAGCTGTCCAAGGCGCTCGCCGAGTTCCTCTTCGGTGACGAGGACGCGCTGATCTCCCTCGACATGTCGGAGTTCAGCGAGAAGCACACGGTCTCCCGTCTCTTCGGCTCGCCCCCCGGATACGTGGGCTACGAGGAGGGCGGCCAGCTGACGGAGAAGGTGCGCCGCAAGCCGTTCTCGGTCGTCCTCTTCGACGAGGTCGAGAAGGCCCACCCGGACATCTTCAACTCGCTGCTGCAGATCCTGGAGGACGGTCGCCTGACCGACTCCCAGGGCCGGGTCGTGGACTTCAAGAACACGGTCATCATCATGACGACCAACCTCGGCACCAGGGACATCTCCAAGGGCTTCAACCTGGGCTTCGCGGCCACGGGTGACACGAAGACCAACTACGAGCGCATGAAGAACAAGGTCTCGGACGAGCTCAAGCAGCACTTCCGGCCCGAGTTCCTCAACCGTGTGGACGACGTGGTGGTCTTCCCGCAGCTCACGCAGGCGGACATCCTGCGGATCGTCGACCTGATGATCGGCAAGGTGGACGAGCGCCTGAAGGACCGGGACATGGGCATCGAGCTCTCCCAGTCCGCCAAGGAGCTGCTGGCGAAGAAGGGCTACGACCCCGTCCTGGGCGCCCGGCCGCTGCGCCGGACGATCCAGCGCGAGATCGAGGACACGCTCTCGGAGAAGATCCTCTTCGGCGATCTGCGTCCCGGCCACATCGTGGTCGTGGACACCGAGGGCGAGGGCGAGGACAAGACCTTCACCTTCCGTGGTGAGGAGAAGTCGACTCTGCCCGACGTCCCGCCGATCGAGCAGGCGGCCGGCGGAGCCGGGCCGAACCTGAGCAAGGACGCGTAACCGCCGCGTCCGGCCCGTACGGAAAAAGGGGGCTGCCCCGGGACCGAGTCCCGGGGCAGCCCCCTTTTCCGCTGCCTTCCCTCAGGAGAGCTGCCCGTCGTAGTCGGGCAGCTTGAACGTCTTCTCGGCGTGACCGCCGGAGAGGTCGGTGGTGCTGTTGCCGACGTTCGCGATGATCGTGTAGCCCTTGTTCTCGATGGCGGTGCGCTGGGCCGTCTTGTAGGCGGCGACGTCCTTGAAGAGGTCGAGGAAGCCGCGGACGTAGAGGCCGGAGACCTGGTAGCCGTCGTGATCGAGGTTCCACTCGGTGGGCGCTTCGACGATGCCGGGGCGGGCGGTCACGAAGAACAGCGAGACGCCGTGTGACTGGGCGTACCGGGCGGCCTCCAGCACCGGCTTGTTGGCCGGCTGGGGGTAGCGGAACCCGAAGTCCGTCTCCAGGGCCGTGTTGTCGACGTCGAACACGATGGCCTGCTTCTCGCCCGGCCGGGCGTTCGCGATCCGCTGGACCAGGTAGGGCATCGCCTGGTCCATCACGGCCTGGCAGTCCTGCTGCCAGGTGCCGTAGTCGGCCTTCCCGGCCGCGGCGGCGGAGGGGGCGGCTACGGCGCCCGTGACGGCGGCCGTGGCGGGCACCGGGGCCGCTGAGCTCGCCGGCGCGGAGAACGGGGCGTCCGTGGCGGCCTGCGCGCCCACGGGGACGGCCAGCGCGGCGACGGCGACCGTGGCGAGGGCGGTCATACCGGTGCGGCGCGTCCAGCTGCCTGTGGTCATGGGGGTCCTCTCGCGTCCGTGACAGTGCGGATTGTTGTGAGCATGCTCGTGCCGCAGGGTGGCGGGAGGGGAACCGAATGATTACTTGACGGTAACTTCGCTGAGACGGGCACCACATGAGGTCGGTCACACCCGAGGGGCGGTCCACCGTGTTCGCCGGTGACATGGGGCACAGGTGATTCGTCCGGTACTACGCCACTTAGTGGGGGGCAAGAGCGCATAAACCGGATATTTCATCCGACGAATCAGTGCGACATGGGGTCTCTACAGGCACTTTGTCCGAATTGGGGAGAGTGTCAAGAGACGTACGCCACTGTCACTACTTACTAGGTTTCGTCGTAGTAGGGGTGCTTGAGGGCGGCGGACGGGTGGGGTTACCAAGGTGGTGCCCGCCCGGCGAAGGCACAGATCTCCGGGTGGTTCTCATGTCCCCCACACCACGAGGTTTCGATGTTCCAGCGCGCCACGTCCCGTTCCGCCCGTGCCACCAAGCTCCGTACCCGCGCCGCCGTCCTGGCCGCCGGCCTGGGAGTCTCGGTCGCGATGGGCGCGGGAGTAGCGTCCGCCGCCGAGACCGCGGCGGCCCCCACCGCCACCGTTGCCAAGTCGGCCGCCGCCTGGGTCGACCCGGTGAAGCACTACACCCTCACCGCCACCTTCGACCAGGGCGGCAGCCACTGGATGCACAAGCACAGCGGTCAGGACTTCGCCGTGCCGATCGGCACCGAGGTCGTCGCGGCGCACGGCGGCACGGTCGTCAAGGCCGGCCCCAACGGCGGCGGCGACGGCCCCGCCTACGGCAACGCCATCGTCGTCAAGCACGAGAACGGCACGTACTCGCAGTACGCCCACCTCTCCCGCATCGACGTGAAGGTCGGCCAGGTCGTCGCCACCGGTCAGCACATAGCCCTGTCCGGCAACACCGGCAACACCACCGGCCCGCACCTGCACTTCGAGATCCGTACGACCCCGAACTACGGTTCGGCGGTCAACCCGGTCGCCTTCCTGCGCGCCCACGGCGTCAACGTCTGAGCGACGCCCTGAACCCGGCCGACGGCCGGCCGGCTCACGCACCGGTCGGCCGGCCGTCTGGCTGAACGTTTCTCCACACCGCCGCCCGCTGATCTCGGCAGGGCGGCGGTGCGGCGTTCCGGGAAGCGGTGCGCCTCAGGACCCGTGCGCCCCCCGGTGGGCCTGGGTCACCAGATCGATGGCGACCTCGAGGACGGCCTTGCGCTTGTCGTCGGGGTCGCCTTCGAGGTCCCGCATGACGAACATGCCCGCGTGCAGCGTGAACAGGGCGCTGATGCACCTCACCTGGTCCGTCAGGCTCGCCTCCGGATCGATGATGATGTCCCGCAGATGGGTCATCCGGTCCTTGAAGGTGTCGCCGATGCGCAGCTCGCGCACCGTCGCCTGGTTCTCCTGCATGAAGCGGAAGAGGGGCGCGGCCCCGCTGAGCGCCTCGCCGTACCGGCGGACGATCTCCTGTTTGGTCTCCAGGGTGTGGGGCTGCTCCCGGCCCCACTCGATCAGCTCCTCGATCGGCTGCGTCAGGTCCCCGAAGACGCTGACGAGGATCTCTTCCTTCGTCTTGAAGTGGTAGTAGAGCGCCGCCTTGGTGACGTCCAGGCGCTCGGCGATCTCGCGCAGGGAGGTCTTCTCGTAGCCCTGCTCCGCGAAGAGTTCGAGGGCCACGTCCTGGATGCGCTGGCGGGTGTTTCCGCGGCGCTGTTGCCTGCTGCCGTCCATCGTGCCGCCCATCCTCGTACTCCTCGCACTCCCTGAGAACCTGCCTGCCGGCCGGTCGACGGAAACTTACTTGACGCCCGGCTAGTAAACCTCTACCTTCCGGAGTGTAGTGACTTGCCGGTCGGCAAGTAAGTAGGCGCAACTGGGGGAGTGGGATCGCATGGCGGACGCACCGATAGCCGGGACCGACACCGGGCAGGCGGACAAACAGCCCAGGAGTGTGCGGGTCGTCCTGCTCGCGCTCATGATCGCGATGATGCTCGCGATGCTCGACAACATGATCGTGGGCACCGCGATGCCGACGATCGTCGGCGAGCTCGGCGGCCTCCAGCACCTGTCCTGGGTGGTGACCGCGTACACCCTGGCCACCGCCGCGGCGACCCCGCTGTGGGGCAAGCTCGGTGACATGTACGGGCGCAAGGGCGCCTTCATGACCTCCATCGTTCTCTTCCTGCTCGGCTCCGCGCTCAGCGGCATGGCGCAGGACATGGGCCAGCTGATCGGCTTCCGCGCGGTGCAGGGCCTGGGTGCCGGCGGCCTGATGGTCGGCGTGATGGCCATCATCGGCGACCTGATCCCGCCCCGGGAGCGGGGCAAGTACCAGGGCATGATGGCCGGCGTCATGGCGCTGGCGATGATCGGCGGCCCCCTGGTCGGCGGCACCATCACCGACAACTGGGGCTGGCGCTGGGCCTTCTACATCAACCTGCCGCTCGGCGCGGTGGCGCTCGTCGCGATCAGCGTCGTACTGCACCTGCCGAAGAAGCGCTCGCAGGCGCGGGTCGACTACCTGGGCGCGGCGCTGCTCACCCTCGGCATCAGCTCCATCGTGCTCGTCACCACCTGGGGCGGCTCGGAGTACGCCTGGACCTCCGCGCGGATCATGGAGCTGACCGCGATCGGCGTGGTCGCGCTGGTCGGGTTCGTCTTCTGGCAGACCAGGGCCGCCGAGCCGATCGTGCCGCTGCACATCTTCCGCAGCCGCAACTTCACCCTGATGTCGCTGATCGGCTTCATCACCGGCTTCGTGATGTTCGGCGCCGTGCTCTTCCTCCCGCTGTACCAGCAGTCGGTGCAGGGCGCGTCCGCGACCAACTCCGGACTGCTGCTCCTGCCCATGCTCGGCGCGATGCTGGTCGTGTCGATGATCGCGGGCCGGGTCACCACCAACAGCGGCCGGTACAAGATCTTCCCGGTCGTCGGCAGCGTCCTGATGGTCGTGGGCCTGTACCTGCTCTCCATGATGGACACGGGCACCACCCGGTTCACCTCCGGCCTCTACATGGCCGTCCTGGGCGCGGGCATGGGCTGTCTGATGCAGATCACCATGCTGGTCGCGCAGAACAGCGTGGAGATGAAGGACATGGGCGTGGCCTCCTCGTCCACCACCCTCTTCCGTACCCTCGGCTCGTCCTTCGGCGTGGCGATCATGGGCGCGCTGTTCAACAACCGGGTGCAGCACGTCATGGCCGAGCGGGCCGGCGCGCTGGGCTCCAAGATGACGGAGAAGTCCGCACAGCTGGACGCCAAGAGCCTGGAGAAGCTGCCCGCGGTGGCCCGGGAGGCGTACCAGCACGCGGTGTCCTCCGGCACGCACTCGGCGTTCCTGCTGGGTTCCGTGGTCGGCGTCCTCGCGCTGGTCGCGGCGGTGTTCGTCAAGGAGGTGCCGCTGAAGGGCGCCGGCCCCGCCGCGGCGAAGCCCGAGGGGGACGACGGGGCGAGCGGCGCCGCCGCCCGTGAGGGGCTCGCGGAGGCGGTCTGAGTCCCCGGGGAGCCGGGAGGGCCCACCCGGACCGGGGGAGCCCCGGGAAACCCCGCGGAGCCCGCCGCAGTGGACAAGGCCCCCGGCCGTCGCCGGGGGCCTTCGTCATAGGCCGGCGCCTGCGCCGGCCCGGGACGGCGGCCGGGCCGACCGGGTTCGCCGGGCCGTCCCGGGCCGGGGTCACTCCTCCTGCTGCGGCAGCATCGGGTAGCTGCCCGTGTTCGTCGGCGCGTGCTCGGGCAGCCACAGCACGGCGACCGCGCCCTCGGCGGGGACGTGCTCGGGGGCGCCCGCGGGGCGCACGTTGCGGAAGGTCAGCCGGGCGCCGAGGACGCGGGCCTGACCGGCGGCGATGGTCAGGCCGAGGCCGTGACCGTGCCCGGCGCGGTCCGCGCTGCCGGTGCGGAAGCGGCTCGGCCCCTCGGCGAGCAGGTTCTCCGGGAAGCCGGGACCGTGGTCCCGGACCCGGATGACCCGCCCCTCGACGGTCACCTCGATCGGCGGCCTGCCGTGCCGGGCGGCGTTGGCGAGCAGGTTGAACAGCACCCGTTCCAGGCGCCGCGGATCGGTGGTGACCATCGACTCGTGCACCACCCGCACCTCGATGTCCGGGTCCTTCGCCGCCACCCGCCGGGCGACGAACTCGCCGAGCACGATGTCCTGGAGCTCGGCCCGTTCCGAGGCGCTGTCGAGCCGGGCGACCTCCAGCACGTCCTCCACCAGCGTGCGCATGGCCTTCGCCCGGTCCAGGACCAGCTCGGTGGGACGACCGGGGGGCAGCAGTTCGGCGGCCGTCAGCAGTCCGGTCACCGGGGTGCGCAGTTCGTGCGCGATGTCGGCGGTGACGCGCCGCTCCGCCTCCAGACGCTGCTGCAGCGCGTCCGCCATCGCGTCCACCGCGCGCGCGAGATCGTCGGTCTCGTCGCGTACGACACCGCCGATGGCGTCCCGGACCCGTACGTCCGGCTCGCCCTTGGCGACCTGGTTCGCGGCGGCCGCCGCCTTGCGCAGCCGGCCGGAGAGCTGCCCGCCGATGAGCACGCCGAGCGCGCTGCCGCCCAGCACGACCGCGATCGAGCCGATCACCAGGGCCTGGTCGAGGTCCCTGAGGATGTTCGCGCTGCGGTCGGTGAAGTGCGTGTGCAGGGAGAGCACGTGCCCGCCCTTGATCGGCATGGCCGCCCAGATGTCCGGTACGCCGCCGCGGTGGTCGGTGACGTAGGTGGCCCGCCGGCCGTCCTGCACCTTCCGTTGCAGCACGGGCGGCAGCATCGGGTCGTCGACCTTGAAGATCGAGGAGGCCGGCCGCCGGCCGGGGCGCTCGTAGAGCGGCTGGGCGTCCACCAGACGCTGGTCCGCCAGGTCGCGCGCGTTGTCCAGCATCGACACCCGGGCGGCGTCGTGCACGACCAGGCTCAGCGCGATCGCCACCAGGGCGCCGACCAGAGCGATCGCCGCGCTGAGCTTCCACCGCAGACCCGTATGGATGCCGGCCCGCTCCAGGCGCTCGGGGAGCAGGCGTCGTGTGATCCCCCGCATGGCCCGCCCGCTCAGGCCTTCAGCTTGTAGCCGAAGCCGCGGACCGTCTCGATCCGGTCCTGGCCGATCTTCGCGCGCAGCCGCTGCACATGGACGTCGACGACCCGGGTGTCACCGCCCCAGCCGTAGTCCCACACGCGCTCCAGGAGCTTGTCCCGGGACAGCACCGTGCCCGGCGCGGAGGAGAACTCCAGGAGCAGGCGCATCTCGGTCGGGGTGAGCGCCACCGGCCGGCCGGCCCGGCGCACCTCCATGCCGTCGGTGTCGACCTCCAGGTCGCCGAAGGTCAGCACCCCGCCGGCCACCTCGGCGGAGTCCGCCTCGGCCCGGGCGCCGCCCGCGTGCCCGAAGCGGCGCAGCACCGCGCGGATCCGGGCGACCAGGACGGCGCCGTCGAAGGGCTTGGTCACGTAGTCGTCGGCGCCCGCCTCCAGGCCCAGGACGACGTCGATGGAGTCCGCGCGCGCCGACAGCATGATCACCGGGACCGTGGACTCGTCGCGGATGCGGCGGCACAGACTGACGCCGTCCAGTCCGGGGACCATGACGTCCAGCAGCGCGATGTCGGGCCGGTCCGCCCGGAACGCCTCCAGGCCCGACAGGCCGTCGGGCATCGCCGTGACCGCGAAGCCGTCCCGCTCCAGGGCGAGCTGCGTGGCCTCGCGGATGACATCGTCGTCCTCGACGAACAGGACGTGGGTCTGCTCTGCCATCCCGGTGCTCTCAGTCCTCTGTGCTTCGAATGGTGCGCTCACTGGTGTGGACGCCTCCGGCCCGCTCCGCGTTCACCCCGGACGCGTGCGTGCCCGTCGTGCCCGGACGCGACGGTGTGTCGATCGCGCCTTCACCGGGAGATCGGATCGGCGGGCCAGATCGGTTCACGCCGGTTCACGACACCGGCATTCTCTCGTGGTCAGTTGTCCGGCTCCGGGGCCGGCGCCTTCGTCGCGCCCCCACCGACGGCCTTGCTGTACTCGTTGCGCGTGCTGAACGCCTCGGCGAACCGGGTCCCTTTCCAGCGGTAGGTGATCACGTCCTCGCCGGACGGGTTCGACACCGGGTCGTCCTTCTCGTACACCTGCTTGGTCACCACCAGGTCGCCGCGGTCGATCTCGGCGTAGACCGGCGGCTCCTCGCTCGCGAACACGTTCTCGTACCGGCTGCCCCGCTCGCGGTACACGTACGCGCCCATACCGATCGCGTCTCCGCAGGTCAGCACGTTGACCACGATGTCGTCGGCGGGGCCTCCGGTCAGCTTGCCGTAGGACACGTCGACCGGGTACTCGTCGGCCGAGCACGGCTTGAGCCCGCGCTTCACCGTGGCCGAGACCTTCGGGTCGTCCTGGATGAGCCGGACCGCGTTCACCGCCGGCTGCGGCGAGTCGCTGGGGACCGGCGAGGCGGAGGCGACGGCGCCCGCCACCGAGCTGCCGGCGTGGGCCGGTCCCTCGTCGCGGGTGCCCGTGCCGCTCGTGCCGCAGGCGGACACCAAAAGGGCGAGGGCGGCGAGCACGGCAACCGCCGTGAACGCCGCCTGAAAGGTTCTCCGAGCCTCACTGGGCTCGGGATCGACACCGGCCCCGCCGGTCAGGCCGCGCAACGCTCCCGCTCCTCACGCTCCAGCGCGCGTGCGTCCAGATCGCGGGCCTCCAGCTCCTCGCGGAGCCGGGCGAGCGCCCGGTGCAGCGTGCTCTTGACCGTTCCCGCGGACATGCCGAGGGCCGCGGCCGTCTCCTCCGTGGACATCTGCTCCCAGTGTCGCAGCACGACGACGCTGCGCTGCTTGGGAGCGAGAACTTTCATGATGTCCATGAGGAGCGCGCGGTCGGCGTGCTGCTCGGTGGAGTCCTCGACGCACGCCTCCGGGAGCTGCTCGGTCGGGACCTCCTCCAGCTTCCGGGCCCGCCACCACTCCGTACGCGTGTTGATCATCACGCGGCGCAGGTAGGCGTCGGCGAGCCGCTTGTCGGCGATGCCGTCCCAGCGCCCGTACGTCCGGACGAGCGCCGTCTGGAGCAGGTCCTGGGCGTCGACCGGGTCCGGCACCAGCCGGCGTGCACTGCGCAGCAGCGCGTCCTGCCGGGTACGCACGTACTCCTCGAACTCGAGCACCTCGCCCTGCGCCATGATCAACCGCCTCCGCTCCCCGTTGTGCGGCCCGTCATCCGCCGCAGACAAAGCTGTTGTGCGGACGGGCTGTGGTCAGCAGCCGTCCGGTGCCTGTCGGGCACGCAAATGAAGGTACGGAGGGGTTGTCACGGCGTTGTCCGAAGCAGCCTGCGGCCAGCCCTCGGCTGTGCGTCGGTTGTGTAACGGACGTCGGAACGGGGTAAAGGGGCGGCCCGATTAGTCCGCTTTAAGCCCTTTTGTACCGTCAGTTGGTGTGTCTGCCTGTGACATGAGCACCCGTCACGCCGTCCGAAGCTGTCATCCGGCTGTGGGGTGACCGGGTGTCAGACGACGCGTCGGGTGCGGTTGCCGGTGTGCGCCGCGACGGGCGCCGGACGCCGGCGGCGAGGCGCCTGCCGACAGTCGGCAGACGACAGGCGCCTGCCGACAGCCGCCTGCCGACAGGCGGCAGGTGACGGGTGGCCGGGCGGGTCAGGTCAGCGGCAGCCGGTACAGGCCGCCCGCCAGCGGCTCCACCAGACCGTCGGCGACGAGCCCGTCCAGGGCGCGGGCCCGCTGGACCGGTTCGTGCCACACCCGGTCCAGCACCGCCTGGGGAACCGGCGTGTGGGCTTCCCGCAGCACGGCGAGGAGCTTGCCGCGCACCTGCCGGTCCGTGCCGGCGTACGTCTGTCCCCGGCGCGGCGGGCCGTCGTGCGCGGGCTTGCCCGCGAGGCGCCAGGCGCAGTGCGCGGCGATCGGGCAGTGGTGGCACGACTCGTTCTTCGCCGTGCACACCAGCGCGCCGAGTTCCATGGAGGCGGCGGCCCAGCGGGCCGCGGTCCCCTCGTCCTCGGGCAGCAGGGTGCGGGCCAGGCGGCGTTCGGCCGCTGTGGTGGCGTTCGGCGGGTACTGCACACCTGTGACCGCGCGCGCGAGGACGCGGCGGACGTTGGTGTCGAGGACGGCGTGCCGCTGTCCGTACGCGAAGGAGGCGACCGCCGCCGCCGTGTACTCGCCGATGCCGGGCAGGGCGAGCAGCTGCGAGTGCTCGGTCGGTACGTCGCCGCCGTGCCGTTCCGTTATGGCGACCGCGGCGCCGTGCAGGCGCAGGGCGCGGCGCGGATAGCCGAGCCGGCCCCAGGCGCGGACGGCCTCGCCCGGCGCCTCCTTGGCGAGGTCGGCGGGGCGCGGCCAGCGCTCGAGCCACTGCTCGTAGACGGGCAGCACGCGGTTGACCGGCGTCTGCTGCAGCATGAACTCGCTGACCATCACGCCCCAGGCGCCGGCGTCGGCGCGCCGCCAGGGCAGGTCACGGGCGTTGCCGTCGAACCAGGTGATGACCTGCGAGTGCAGGGTCTCGCCGAGCGGGGCGCCGGAGGCGTCGGTGGCCGCGCCGGTGGCGGAGGCCGGGGCTGTGGGGCTGCTGTGCGGGGGCAGTGTGGGCGCAGTCATGACGCTTCCGATCCTGCCACGTGACGGCACCGGCCCGCGTGAGGTGACACCGGGCGGTGGGTCGCCGCCGCCCGGTGGGACGGACGGCGCGTACGCCGCGGACGGGAAGCGCGGGCGGGAGGACGGTCCGGGTGATGGGTCGGGCTCGGGGCCGGGACGGGAGACCGGGTGCCGGGGCCGGGCGCGGGGCCGGGGTGGAACACCGGGTGGTGGGGCCGGGCGGCGGACCCGGACGACGCGGCGGTGCTCCGTGGCCGCGCGCCTCGTGTTCCGCCCCCGCTCTCCGTTCGTGTTCCGCGCATGCGGGTCGGGGCCGCGGGCGGGGCCGTCACACCGGCGTCGCCCACCCCGCACCCGACGCCCCCGGGCCTGTGCCCCGTCGTCCCGCAGTCCCGTCGTCCCGCGGTCCCGTCGTCCCGCGGTCCCGCCGTGCGGCTCGTCCGAGGGACGCTGCCGAAGGGGTACCTGCCCCGATGGCCGGGCAGGGCTGCTCGGGACCCGGCGTGACCGTACTGACGAGCCGTCACGGAGCGTCAGTGACAGGCTGTTTCCGTCACGCCCGGCGACCGTTGGACAGAGGATCCGGCGAACGCCCATGGGAGAGGGGCGGCTTCCGTGATGATGATCCGGAAAAGTTGTCACCGACGCGGCGGGTGGGGCGGGGGAAGTCGGCGATCTCTCGTACAGTTTGGGCCGTGGGATCTCTGCGCAATCCGATCGGGCCGCTTCCCGCCTCCATCTACTGGCGACGGCGGGTCCTCATGCTGTCCGGACTCGCCCTGCTGGCCCTGCTGATCCTCTGGCTCGTCACATCGGGCGGCGGAGGCGGGCACAAGGACAACGGCGGCGCGCCCGACGGCAAGAATCCCTCCCCCTCCACCATCACGCCGGGGCCCTCCGAATCCGGCCCGGCGATCACCCAACACCCGGGCGGGCGCGACGAGTCCAGCGGCGGCGACTCCACCGGGTCGGGTTCCGGATCGGGTGCGGGTTCGGGCGGCGACGGCTCCGGAGGTCCGGAAGGAACGGGCGGCTCGGCCGGGAGCGGGTCCGGCGGGAGCCCGGACGGCGGCGCCAAGGGCGGTGGCGGCGCGGGCGCCGCGTTGCCGGCCGGCACCACGCTGCCCGACTGCACAGCAGGCAACGTCAAGTTGAGCCTGCGCAGTGTGCGCAACTCCTACGCCCCCGGTGAGACGCCCACCTTCGAACTGATCGCGAAGAGCTCCGCCGGCAGTGACTGCAAGGTCGACCTCGGCCCCAAGTCGGCTGTGGTGACGGTCAGTCAGGCCAACAGCAGTGACGACTACTGGTCGTCCGCCGACTGCCCGAAGACGGCCGGGAGCCTGCTGTACCGCGTGCCGGCGGGCAGCGGCATCACCTACACGGTGCGGTGGGACCGCAAGCCGAGCGCCCGGCAGTGCGCCACGCCTCCGGCGGGCTCGGCCGCGGCGGGCACGTACCTGGTGGAGGCGAAGGTGCCGGGATACGGCAAGCTCCAGACGTCGTTCGTGCTGTCGGCGGACTAGTCCGCGGCAGGCGACGTTCACCGTCGAGGAACGGCGTCCGGTGCCTGATCCCCGGGGGCGCTCCCCGCTCGAAGAGCTCGGGCAGGCGTGCCGGGCGTCGCCACGGGGCGAACGCTGCCCGTTGCGGCACCAGGTGTCCCGTTCCGGAGCGCGCCGGACCAGGAGCGGCACGGGGACAGGGCCCAGGAAGGCACGGGGCTCGGCCGGGGTCGGCCGTCAGACGTACCGTTCGAGGATCGACGACTCCGCCAGCCGGGAGAGCCCCTCGCGTACGCTCCGCGCCCGGGCCTCGCCCACGCCGTCCACCGTCTGGAGGTCGTCGACACTGGCCGCGAGGAGCTTCTGCAGACCGCCGAAGTGCTCGACCAGCCGGTCGATGATCGCGCCGGGCAGTCGCGGGACCTTGGCCAGCAGCCGGAAACCGCGCGGGGAGACCGCCGAGTCGAGGGTCTCGGGCGAGCCGGTGTAGCCCAGGGCGCGGGCGACGGTGGACATCTCGAGCAGTTCGGCGTGGGAGAGCTTGTCGAGTTCGGCGAGCGCCTCGTCGACCGTGCGGGAGCGCTTCGCCGTGGGCTCGGGGACGTAGTCCCGCACGACCAGTTCGCGTTCGGGCTCGACGCCCGCGATCAACTCGTCCAGTTGGAGGGCCAGGAGGCGCCCGTCGGTACCCAGCTCCACCACGTACTCGGCGATCTCGGTGGCGATGCGGCGCACCATCTCCAGGCGCTGCGAGACCGCCGAGACGTCCCGGACCGTCACCAGGTCCTCGATCTCCAGCGCCGACAGCGTGCCCGCCACCTCGTCCAGGCGGAGCTTGTACCGCTCCAGAGTGGCCAGGGCCTGGTTGGCGCGGGAGAGGATCGCCGCGGAGTCCTCCAGGACGCGGCGCTGGCCGTCGACGTACAGGGCGATCAGACGCATGGACTGCGACACCGAGACCACCGGGAAGCCGACCTGCTTGCTGACCCGGTCCGCCGTGCGGTGCCGGGTGCCGGTCTCCTCCGTGGGAATCGTCGCGTCGGGCACGAACTGCACGCCGGCCCGCAGGATCTTCGACAGGTCCGAGGAGAGCACGATGCCGCCGTCCAGCTTGCACAGCTCCCGCAGGCGGGTCGCCGTGAACTCGACGTCCAGGACGAAGCCGCCCGTGCACATCGTCTCGACCGTCTTGTCGGAGCCGAGCACGATCAGGCCGCCGGTGTTGCCGCGGAGCACCCGCTCCAGGCCGTCCCGCAGTCCCGTGCCGGGCGCCACGGCGCTCAGCGAGGCGCGCATGAGGCCATCGGCGCCGGAACTCCCACCGGACTTTCCGGGAGCTGCTGCCCGGTCGTTGGCTGCCACTGCACTCCTCCGGTCGCGGGTTCTTCAGGCGCTCCCGTTTCGCACACACGGTTCGTACGGACGGGCGAGACCAGGGCAAAGTCTACCGGCGGTCCTCCTGCTCCCGTGGGGCCTCTCGGCGACGGGAGCGCGGCAGCACCCGCAGCGCGTCCCCTATGTCGGCCACTTCCAGGACCTTCATCCCCGCGGGCACCTTGCCGGGATCGCCCGGTACGAGCGCGTGCGTGAAGCCCAGGCGGTGGGCCTCGGCCAGCCGCCGCTGGACGCCCGTGACCCGCCTGACCTCGCCCGCCAGACCCACCTCGCCGATCGCGACGAGGTTCTTGGGCAGCGGGGTGTCGCTCGCGGCCGACGCCAGGGCGAGGGCGACCGCGAGGTCGGCGGCCGGCTCGGACAGCTTCACGCCGCCGACCGTCGCCGAGTAGATGTCCCGCTTGCCCAGCGCGCTGATCCGGCCCCGCTGCTCCAGCACGGCCAGCATCATCGAGACGCGGGAGGTCTCGAGACCCGACGTCGTACGGCGCGGGGAGGGGATCTGGGAGTCGACGGTGAGCGCCTGGACCTCGGCGACCAGGGGGCGGCGGCCCTCCAGGGTGACGGTCAGGCAGGTGCCGGGCACCGGTTCGGCGCGCCGGGTCAGGAACAGGCCGCTGGGGTCGGCCAGGCCAGTGATGCCCTCGTCGTGCAGCTCGAAGCAGCCGACCTCGTCCGTCGCGCCGTAGCGGTTCTTGACGCCGCGGACCAGGCGCAGGCGCGCGTGCCGGTCGCCCTCGAAGTGGAGCACCACGTCCACGAGGTGCTCCAGCAGGCGCGGGCCGGCGATGGCGCCGTCCTTGGTGACGTGGCCCACGAGGAGCGTGGACATGCCGCGCTCCTTGGAGGCGCGGATCAGCGCGCCCGCGACCTCCCGCACCTGTGCCATCCCGCCGGGCGCGCCGTCGATCTCGGGGGAGGCGACCGTCTGCACCGAGTCGAGGATGAGCAGCGAGGGCTTCACCGCGTCCAAGTGGCCGAGGACGGCGGCCAGATCCGTCTCGGCGGCGAGGTACAGGTGGTCGTCGATGGCGCCGATGCGGTCGGCCCGCAACCGGACCTGGCTCGCGGACTCCTCGCCCGTGACGTACAGCGTGCGGTGCTCGTCGTCGGCCGCCTTCGCGGCCACGTCCAGCAGCAGCGTGGACTTGCCGACCCCGGGTTCGCCCGCGAGCAGGACGACGGCGCCGGGGACCAGTCCGCCGCCCAGGACCCGGTCGAGCTCGGGCACGCCGGTGGAGCGGGCGGTGGCCTGTCGGCCGTCGACCTGGCCGATGGGCAGGGCCGAGCTGGTGACCCGGCCCGGCGCCGTCGTGCGGACGGCAGGCGCGCCGTACTCCTCGACGGTGCCCCAGGCCTGGCACTCGGGGCAGCGACCGAGCCACTTGGCCGTCTGCCAGCCGCATTCCGTGCAGCGGTAGGACGGGCGGTCCTTGGTGGTCTTCGTACGGGCAGCCATGGGGGAAACCGTAACCGCCGCCACTGACAACCCCGCCCACTGTATTCGAACGCATTTCGAACGGCGGGTGCGGGGAAGAGGTCCGTCCGTCGGCGGAATGGCTCCGTCCTCTTTTGATGGATCGTTTCACCCGTACGGATTAAAAGTGCGCAACAGGGAAGAACGGACGAACCTCCGCCGCATACGGTCGCACGGGTGATGAGCAGCAGTCCGGAGACCACGACCCGCACGACCGGTGCGCACCGGGCGGACCGGGCAGACCGCGAGGCGCGCGACCGCGCCGCCGCGCGCACGCTGGCGGAGCGCCCGCCGGCCCGCTACGAGCCGTATCTCGACGGCCTGTTCACCTACTGCCTGTCCGTGCTGTGCGACCACGACGCGGCGACGGCGGCCCTCGGGGAAGCGCTGGCATGCGCCGAGCGGCGCGGGCAGCGCGGCCCGGACGACGCGGCGCTGCGCAGGGCCTGGCTCTACGCCCTGGCCCGCTGGGCGTGCCTGCGCAAGCTGTCCGCGGCCAGGCAGCGGCGCCAGGGCACCCACGCCGCCGACCGCCACGGCAGTGGCCGTCGCGGTGACGGCCGGCCCGGTGACGGTCGTCGCGTGGACGACCGGCGAGGGCCGGGCGGCGCGCCGGTCCCACCTGGCGCACAGCTCCCGTCCGCCTCACCGGCACCGCCGGTTCCGGAGGAGATCCAGGAGGAACGGCGGCGCGAACTCACCCTGCTGGCTTGGCCCGAGGCCGCCGGCACCACCCCGGAACAGCGTGAGGCCCTCGAACTCGCGGTACGCCACCGCCTGGCCGGCCACGAGGTCGCCGCGGTACTCGGCCTGAGCCTCGCCGCCGCACGCGAGCTGCTGGCCTCCGCCGCCTGCGAGGTGGAACGCACCCGCGCGGCGCTCGCCGTCGTCGAGGCCGGCGGCTGCCCGGGGGTGGCCGTGCTCGCCGGCGACAGCGGGTTCGTGCTCGGCACGGCGCTGCGGCGCGAACTCGTCCGGCACGTCGACGACTGTCCGCGCTGCCGCCGCACCGCGCAGCGCGCGGTTCCCGGCCGGTGGCCCGGCGCCTCGGTCACCCCGGCCGAACTGCCCGTCCTGCGGGCGCCCCGCGCCGCCGTGCACCTCGCCATGACGCTCCACCCGCGCGCGCGGGGCGCCGCCCCGCGGTTCGACCGGCGCGGCTTCCCGACGGACCCCAAGGACCGCGCCGCGCGCCGGGACCGGCTGCGCGCGCGTGCCATCACGACGACGGTCGTCGCCACCGTGGTTGCCGCTCCCGTGCTGGCACTGTGGGCCGCCTACCGGGGCACCCCGACCGGCGAGGGCCAGGCCGGTCCGTCCGCCACCGCGCGCGAGGGGGGCGAGCCGGGCGCCCTGGCCGGCGGACCGCCGGGCCGCGGCTACGAGAACACCGCCAACGCCGGTCCCGGGTCCCGCCACCGCGCGAGCGCCCGGCCCGATGTCTCGGTGGCGGTCGTCGGCGCCGCCGGCACCGGGCACGAGGACGGCCACCTGACCGTGACCGCGTCGAGCGCCGACGACACCACGATCGTCACGCTGACCGCGTCCGGGCCCGCGGCGGTCCGCTGGACCGCGTCCACCGGAGCGCCCTGGCTCTACCTGAGCCGCTCCTCGGGAACCCTGAAGCCCGGTGAAACCCTGACGATCAAGGTGTACGTCGACCATCTGCGCGAGCCGTCCGGCCACTGGCGCGCACGGGTGGCGATCGCACCCGCCGGAGCCGTGATCACCATCGACGGCCACGGCACCGCACCGAGCCCCGCCGACCCGGCCCCCACCCGGCCGGCCGATCCGCCCCCGGCCGGCCACCCGCACCCGACCCCCGCTCCGCCGACGCCCACGGCCCCCTCGCAGACCCCGCCGACCGACCCGCCGACGTCCGGCCCGACCCCGGCACCGACCACTCCGACCCAGCCGTCACCGTCCGAGCCGGGCGGTTCGACCCCGCCACCGGCCGACACCGGCGCCCCGAGCCCGGAGTGATCCGGGCGAGAGGCCCCAGGCGTGTCGTCCCCCCGGCGGATCGGGTGGCAGGACGGAAGCACCGTGCCCGGGCCGGTGTCGGCCCGGCGGACAGACCGGAACACATGTGAGCCGTAGGCCCACGGGTCGGGGCGCATGCGGGTCCCAGGCCCACGGGTCGAGGCGCGTGTGAGCCGCAGATCCAACGATCGGGGCGCATACGGGTCCCAGGCCCACGGGCCGGGGCGCGTGTGAGCCGTGGAACCAGGTTCAGGGCGCGGGTCCTTGTGAGACCCAGGTCTACGGGTCAGGGCGCACGTGAGGCGCACGTCCCACACGAACCAGGGCGCACCCGGCCCGCCGACCCGTCGCCCGGCCGGTCAGGCCGGCCGGGTGGGATCCGCCGGATGCGGAGCGAGCAGCGGCAGCCGGGAGGCCAGCCGTTCCTCGCACAGCTCGACCAGGCGGTCGTAGCCGGCCTTGCCCATCAGCTCGGTCAGCTCCGCACGGTAGGAGACGTACACCGGGTCGCCCGCGCCGTGCGCCGAGGTCGCCGAGGTGCACCACCAGTGCAGGTCGTGACCGCCCGGGCCCCAGCCACGGCGGTCGTACTCGCCGATCGACACCTGGAGCACCCGGGTGTCGTCGGGGCGGTCGATCCACTCGAAGGTCCGCCGGATCGGAAGCTGCCAGCACACGTCCGGCTTGGTCTCCAGCGGCTCACGGCCCTCCCGGAGGGCCAGGATGTGCAGGGAGCAGCCCATGCCGCCGGCGAAGCCGGGCCGGTTCTGGAAGATGCACGAGCCCTGGAAGGGACGGGTCTGCCGCGACCCCTCCTCGTCCTCGGACACCCAGCCGTTCCTCGTGCCCTCGGCGTGGTTCTGCCAGATGTCCGGAGTGAGCCTGGCCACGTGCTCGGCGACCCGCCGCTCGTCGTCCTCGTCGGAGAAGTGCGCCCCCAGCGTGCAGCACCCGTCCTCGGCGCGGCCCTCCTGAATGCCCTGGCAGCCGCTCCCGAAGATGCAGTTCCAGCGGGAGGTCAGCCAGGTCAGATCGCAGCGGAAGACCTGCTCGTCGTCGGCCGGGTCCGGGAACTCCACCCACGCGCGCGCGAAGTCCAGTCCCTTCTCGTCGGGCTCCGGGCCCTTCCCGGGCCCGGCCTCCGGCTTACCGGTCTTCGCCGCGCCCGCCGATTTATCGGTCTTCGCCTTTTTCGTCTTTGGCACGCGTCCAGGGTAAGTCGCCCGGCACGTCCGCCGGGACCTCCCCGGACCGGGCGATCCAGGGGGAGCACCGCCCGGGTGGCAGTAGCGTTCCGTACATGAGACTCGGTGTCCTCGACGTGGGTTCGAACACGGTCCACCTGCTGGTGGTCGACGCGCACCCCGGTGCCCGCCCGCTGCCCGCGCACTCGCACAAGGTGGAGCTGCGCCTCGCCCAGCTCCTCGAGGAGGGCGGAGCGATCGGGTCCGAGGGCATCGACAGGCTGATCGCCGTGCTCCGGGACGCGCTCCAGGCCGCCGAGGACAAGGGCGTGGAGGACCTGCTGCCGTTCGCGACCTCCGCCGTGCGCGAGGCGGGCAACGCCGACGACGTCCTCGCCCGGGTGCGGGAGGCGACCGGTGTCGAGCTCCAGGTGCTCAGCGGCGCGGAGGAGGCCCGCCTCACCTTCCTCGCCGCCCGCCGCTGGTTCGGCTGGTCGGCGGGGAAACTGCTGGTCCTGGACATCGGCGGCGGCTCCCTGGAGGTCGCCTACGGCATCGACGAGGAACCCGACGCCGCCGTGTCGCTGCCGCTCGGCGCGGGCCGCCTCACCGCCGGCTGGCTGCCCGGCGACCCGCCCGACCCGGACGACGTCAGGGCACTGCGCCGCCACGTCCGTACGGAGATCGCGCGGACGGTCGGCGAGTTCAGCCGCTTCGGCGCCCCCGACCACGTCGTCGCCACGTCGAAGACGTTCAAGCAGCTCGCCCGCATCGCCGGGGCCGCGCGCTCCACCGAGGGCCTCTACGTGCAGCGCGAGCTCAAGCGGGAGTCCCTGGAGGCGTGGGTGCCGCGGCTGGCCGCGATGACGGCCGACGAGCGCGCCGAGCTGCCCGGCGTCTCCGACGGCCGCGCGACCCAGCTCCTGGCGGGCGCCCTGGTCGCCGAGGCCGCGATGGACCTGTTCGGCGTGGAGCGGCTGGAGATCTGCCCGTGGGCGCTGCGGGAGGGCGTGATCCTGCGGCGCCTGGACCACATGGGAACGGCCTGAGGGAGCAGCGTACGGACGGAACGACGCGGTGAGCGGCACGGACGCGGGCGCGGGAGCCGTCGACCGGTGCGGCCCGCTCCCCGCACGAGCTTCGACGAGGCGCGTGCCCCGACGAACCGGGTGTGACGAGTCACGTCCTCATGAGCCCGGTGTGACGAGTCACATCCTTTCGAGCCCGGTGTGACGAGCGAGGTGCCCCGGCGAGCCCCGATCAGCCGCGCGCCCCGGCCGGCCGTGTGACACCGACGACTCCGGCCGTCCCGCACCACCCACGGCGGAGACCGGGGACCGGCGCACGGCCGTCCCGCGCCCGCACATGGCGAAGACCACAACCGTGGGCAGGAGCCCCGCACCCGCCCACCGCACCCCGTAACCTGTCCCCCATGGCAGAGCCAGTCGCGCGCGTCCCGGATGCGAAGGTCGCCCTGTCGACGGCGTCCGTCTATCCGGAGTCGACGGCGACGGCCTTCGAGATCGCCGCGCGCCTCGGGTACGACGGAGTCGAGGTCATGGTGTGGACCGACCCCGTCAGCCAGGACATCGAAGCGCTGCGCAGACTCAGCGACTACCACGGGATACCGATCCTCGCCGTTCACGCCCCCTGTCTGCTGATCACGCAGCGGGTCTGGTCCACCGATCCCTGGACCAAGCTCCAGCGCGCCCGCGCGGCGGCCGAGAAGCTCGGCGCGAGCACGGTCGTCGTCCACCCGCCGTTCCGCTGGCAGCGCCAGTACGCCCGCGACTTCGTCACCGGAATCTGGCGGATGGCGGACGAGACCGATGTGCGGTTCGCCGTGGAGAACATGTACCCCTGGCGCTACCGCGACCGCGAGATGCTCGCCTACGCCCCCGACTGGGACGTCACCAAGGACGACTACCGCCACTTCACGATCGACCTCAGCCATGCCGCGACGGCCCGTACCGACGCGCTGAAGATGGTCGAACGCATGGGCGACCGGCTCGGTCACGTCCACCTCGCCGACGGCAAGGGCTCGGCCAAGGACGAGCACCTCGTGCCCGGCCGGGGCGGTCAGCCCTGCGCCGAACTGCTGGAACGTCTCGCCACCTCCGGTTTCGACGGGCACGTCGTCATCGAGGTCAACACCCGCCGCGCCATGTCGAGCGCGGAGCGCGAGGCCGATCTCGCCGAGGCGCTGGCGTTCACCCGGCTCCACCTGGCATCGGCGGCGGTGAAGGTGCCCCGGCGATGACCGGTGCGGCGACCCGGGGCCGCGGCCGCCCCCGGCGCACGGAGGCGGCGGACACCCGCGACCACATCCTGACCGCTGCCCGTGAGGAGTTCTCCGAGCACGGCTACGAGAAGACGTCCGTCCGCGGCATCGCCAAGGCCGCCGGGGTCGACTCGGCCCTGGTCCACCACTACTTCGGCACCAAGGAGCAGGTGTTCGAGGCGGCGATCGAGGTGGCCTTCGCACCGGCACTGAACGCGCCGGAGGCGCTGGCCGACGCCCCGCCGGACCGGGTCGGGGAGTGCCTGACCCGTGCCGTCGTCGGCGTCTGGGAGAACCCCGCCACCCGCACCCCCCTGCTGGCGATCGTCCGGTCCGCGCTGACCAACGACACCGCCGCCGCCGTCTTCCGCCGCCTGATCGCCGCCCAGCTGCTGCGCCGCATCGCCGGCCGGATCGACCTGCCGGACGCCGAGCTGCGCGCCGAACTGGCCGCCGCCCAGCTGGTGGGGTGCGCGATCCTGCGGTACGTGATCAAGGTGGAGCCGCTGGCCTCGGCGGACGTGGAGCAGATCATCGCCCGGCTGGCCCCGGTGGTGCAGGGACACCTCGCCGGCCCGTGAGCCCGTGGTGCGCCCCGACGGACGACCGCCGACGGACGACCGCCCGGGCGTCCGCACGGGTTCGGGCGGGCGCCCCGGCGACCGGCCCCCGCGCGCTCCGGAGCCGATGTGCGAGCCGGTGCGCGAAGCGCTGCGAGAGCCGCTGTGCGAACCGATGTGCGACGAGACACGCGTCCCGCATTCCGGACACGGTGTCCCGACCCCTGGATGACCGGCGTAGGCTCGACCGAGTCAGAACTCTGCCACGCCGCCACGGTCTCCCGACTCCCCGGCCCACCGGCCCTCCGATCCCGCCGGTCCGGTGTCCCGGGTCCCGGCTTCCGGCAGAACCCTCCGGCACAACTCTCCGAAGGAGCGAGCGACGATGCCCGAGCTGAGGTCCCGCACAGTCACCCACGGCCGCAACATGGCGGGCGCCCGCGCCCTTATGCGCGCCTCCGGTGTACCCGGTGCGGACATCGGCCGGAAGCCGATCATCGCCATCGCCAACAGCTTCACCGAGTTCGTGCCCGGCCACACCCACCTGCAGCCGGTCGGCCGGATCGTCAGCGAGGCGGTCCGTGAGGCGGGCGGCATCCCGCGGGAGTTCAACACCATCGCCGTCGACGACGGCATCGCGATGGGCCACGGCGGCATGCTGTACTCGCTGCCCTCGCGCGACCTGATCGCCGACAGCGTGGAGTACATGGTCGAGGCCCACTGCGCCGACGCCCTGGTGTGCATCTCCAACTGCGACAAGATCACCCCGGGCATGCTGATGGCCGCCCTGCGCCTGAACATCCCGACGGTCTTCGTCTCCGGCGGCCCCATGGAGGCCGGCCGCGCCACCCTCGTCGACGGCACCGTCCGCACCCTGGACCTGATCGACGCCATCGCCGACGCCGCCAACGACAAGATCTCGGACGAGGACATCCTCCGCATCGAGGAGAACGCCTGTCCGACCTGCGGCAGCTGTTCCGGCATGTTCACCGCCAACTCGATGAACTGCCTCACCGAGGCGATCGGCCTGTCCCTGCCCGGCAACGGCTCGGTCCTGGCCACCCACACCGCGCGCGAGCGGCTCTACGTCGACGCCGCCCGCACGGTGATGGACATCACCCGTCGTTACTACGAGCAGGACGACGACACGGTCCTGCCCCGCAACGTCGCCACCTTCGCGGCCTTCGAGAACGCCATGGCCCTCGACATCGCCATGGGCGGCTCGACCAACACGATCCTGCACCTGCTGGCGGCCGCCCAGGAGGCGGGCGTGACGTTCGGCCTGGCGGAGATCGACGCGGTCTCCCGCCGCGTGCCCTGCCTGGCCAAGGTCGCCCCGAACGTCGCCAAGGACCGCACCTACTACATGGAGGACGTGCACCGCGCCGGCGGCATCCCCGCCCTGCTCGGCGAGCTGCACCGGGCCGGCCTGCTCAACGAGGACGTGCACGCCGTGCACAGCCCTTCCCTGGCCGACTGGCTGAAGACCTGGGACGTCCGCGGCGGCTCCCCGTCCGCCGAGGCGGTCGAGCTGTGGCACGCGGCCCCCGGCTGCGTCCGCTCCGCCGAGGCGTTCTCCCAGTCCGAGCGCTGGGAGGCCCTGGACACCGACGCCGAGGGCGGCTGCATCCGCTCCCTGGAGCACGCGTACTCGAAGGACGGCGGCCTCGCGGTCCTCAGGGGCAACCTGGCGGTCGACGGCTGCGTGGTGAAGACGGCGGGCGTCGACGAGTCCATCTGGACCTTCGAGGGCCCCGCGGTCGTCTGCGAGTCGCAGGAGGAGGCCGTCCAGAAGATCCTCACCCAGCAGGTCAAGGAGGGCGACGTCGTCGTCATCCGCTACGAGGGCCCCAAGGGCGGCCCGGGCATGCAGGAGATGCTCTACCCGACCTCGTACCTCAAGGGCCGCGGCCTGGGCAAGAGCTGCGCCCTGATCACCGACGGCCGCTTCTCCGGCGGCACCTCGGGCCTGTCCATCGGCCACGCCTCCCCCGAGGCGGCCTCCGGCGGCACGATCGCGCTCGTCGAGGACGGCGACCGCATCCGCATCGACATCCCGAACCGCACCATCGAACTCCTGGTGGACGAGGCGGAACTGGCCCGCCGCGAGCAGGCCCTGAACGGCGCGTACGCCCCCAAGGGCCGCGACCGCAAGGTCTCCGCGGCCCTGCGCGCCTACGCCGCGATGGCCACCAGCGCGGACCGGGGCGCGGTGCGGGACGTCTCCAAGCTGGGCTGAGCACAGCGCCGACCGCGTTCGGGGCCGCTTCCCTCGCGGGGCGGCCCCTTCGCGTGTCACCAGGCCGACGGATCGTTTCCGTCGACGGCGAAGACGGTGCCGTCGGGGGCGGTCCCGTAGACCCGGTCCCCGACCACCACCGGCGCGGGCACCGCGGTCGCGACCTCGCCCGGGTCCGCGCCGAGCCGCGCCGGCGTCTGCCCCGCCAGCCTCCCGGTACCCGCGTCCACGGCCAGCAGCCGGCCGTCGGCGGCGCTGACGTACACGTACCGGCCGTCGCAGACCGGCACCGATCCCCGGCTCACGGCCGTCTCCAGGTGCCACAGCCGCTTCCCGGCGTTCATGTCGACGGCTTCCAGCGCACCGCCCGCCGCCAGCAGATGGACGACGCCTCCCCGCACCTCGGCCAGCGGGTCCTGCCGGGGGACGGTGAGCGGCACCTTGCGCACCGCCCCGGATCCGGGGGTGTAGCGGACGACCGCTTTCGCGTCACCGTTGAGCCTGTCGGTGTCGAGGAGGAAGACGGCGCCGTCGCGGGCCCCGACGGGTCTCAACACGCCGCTCAGCACTGCCGCCCAGCGGACCGTGCCGGTAACGGGATCGACGGCCGTGATCCGCGTACTGGCCCCGTCGTCGGACGTGCTCACCGCGTAGGCCGACGAATTCCCGGGGAACGATTCGAGGGACGGCAGACCGAAGCCCGGAAGCCGCCGGGTCCACCGTGTGCCGCCCGAGGCGCCGTCCACGCCGGTGACCGTCCCGTCGGCCCGGGCGAGCAGGAGCATGCCGCCCGCGAACCGCCATCCACCCCGCGCGGGAACGGCCTGCCGTGACCGGGGCAGGCCGGAGGCGGGGGCGACCGCTTCCAGATGCCGGCCGTCGGACGTGGCGACGTGCACCGAGCCGCCCGAGAGCTCGGGCCTGCGCGTGCCCGCTCCGGCGATGGGCCGCCGCCACAGCACGGCGCCGTCGGACGGCTCGAGGGCGAAGACCACGCCGTCCTGCGCGCAGAACAGCCTGCCGGTGCCGTAGGAGCACTGGGGTGCGGTCGCCCGCCCGGACTTCGGTCTCGCCACCCACGCCTCGAACCCGGCCGGTGTGGTCCGCGGGTTCACGGCCACCCGCTTCGGAGTGCCGGCGCCGAGCAGGTGCACCGAGGTGAACGCGCCGATCCCGAGCAGGCCGACCGCCCCGGCCGCCAGCGCGGCCCGTCTGCGCCTCCCGGAAATACGTTTCGTCCGCCCGGAGCCGGTCCCCGGCGGTGTCGCGTCACCGGAGCGCTGTGCGGGTATGAACGCCTGGGTGTCGTACGAGGCCGCGACCGACCGCAGTTCCCGCATCAGTTCGTCGGGCGTGGGCCGGCTCTCGGGATCCTTGGCCAGGCAACGCAGCACGAGCGGCGCCAGGTCCTCCGGTACTCCGGTCAGATCCGGCTCGTCGTGCACCACTTGGTAGGCGACGATGTAGGGACTGTCGGAGTCGAACGGACCGCGTCCGGTCGCCGCGTGCACCAGCACGGAACCGAGCGCGAAGATGTCGGCGGCCGGGCCCACCTCCCGGGGCCGCCGGAACTGCTCGGGCGCCATGAACGGCGGCGTCCCGATCAACTTGCCCGTCTCGGTGCGCAGGTCACTGTCCTTCGGACGGGAGATGCCGAAGTCGATGACCTTGGGCCCGTCCTCCGCGAGCAGCACGTTGCTCGGTTTGAGATCTCGGTGGACGACACCCACCCGGTGGATGTCGCGCAGCGCCTCGGCGAGTCCAGCCATCAGCCGCCGCAACTGGGCCGGGGCCATGGGCCCGTTCCGCTTCACCTGTTCGGACAAGGTGGGCCCGGGGATGAACAACGTGGCCATCCAAGGGCGATCCGCCTCCGGGTCGGCGTCGACGACCGGTGCGGTGAAGGCGCCGCTCACCCTCCGGGCGGCGGCCACCTCCTGCCGGAACCGCCCCCTGAACTCGGGGTCCCTGGCGAACTCGGCATGCACTACCTTCACCGCGAGCCTCAGCCCGGAAGTGCTGCGGGCCAGGTGCACCACACCCATGCCCCCGGATCCGAGACACGACTCCAGTTGGTAGTGCCCGGCGTATTCCGGAAGTTCCGCTTCCGTGTCTGCTCCGATGTTGCGCTGTGGCGCCATGGACCACCCCCGTGCTGTTCGTCCGCGCGCGCGACGCACGGAGCCTAGTCGAAGACTCGAACAGGACAGAGGCGGCTTGCTAGCGTTCGCGTGCGCGTCGCGCCGGCGTGTTTCGCGGCGTGATTCCTGGGAATCAACGGCACCCCATGGCAGTCATGGGGGCAACGGGGGAGAAGTTCATGTCTGTCGACCATGCGGAGCTCACAGGCGACGACCGGGAGCGGGCGGCCCAGTCCGTGGCCGCGTCCCTGCGGTACTACTCGGTGGCGCCGGGTGTCCGCCTCAACGTCCGCAGCGGTCCCGGCACCGGCTACGGCATCGTCCGTGTCCTGACCGAGGGCGCGCAGGTACCGATCTACTGCCAGACGCCGGGGACCACGGTGACCGGCCCCTACGGCACCTCGAACATCTGGGACAACATCAGCGACGGCCAGTTCGTCTCCGACGCCTATGTGCACACCGGCAGCGACGGCTACATCGCCTCGCGCTGCGGCTGACCACTTCCGACAGGGCGCACACGGTCCCCCGGACGTCGATCCGGCCGGGAGCGGGTGCCGCGCCGCGGACGCTGATGGCGAGACCCGCGCCCCCGGACCGTGGCGCGGGGACGCGGTCGCGGTCGTGGCCCCGCCCGAGGAGCGGGTGGCGGTCCCGGCGCCGGCCACGCCGTCGTCCGTGTCCTGACCGACGGCGCCCGGGGCCCGTCTCCTGCGAGGCGCCGGGGATCGCGGCGACCGGTCCCCACGGCATCATCCGCACGGCACCTCGAACATCCGGGACGACAGCGACGGCGCCGGGTTCGTCCCGGACGCCCGTGTGCGCACCGGCGGCGACGGCCACGCAGTGCCCCGCCGCGTCCGGTCCCGCCCCGGGCCCGCGGCCGCCGCCGAGCCATAATCGTCCCGTGAGCGACGAGAACGGCACCCCGGACACGACCGCGGGCCCCACGGCCCCCGCCGGCGGGCCCCGGCCCGAACCCCTGCGTTTCTTCGGCACCACCTGGGTGAACCATGACGGCGGCTACGCGGCCCGCCGCGCCGGCGTCGCCGCCGGCTCGCTCCTGGCCGCCGCGGCCGCCTGCTTCGTGCTCCGCTTCGCCTACGAGGGGTTGCAGATCGCCGACTCGGGCGCCTTCGTCACCTTGCTGGTCATCGTGATGTTCGCGGTGTGCAGCGCACTCGCCTTCCGCGACACCTGGGACGGCTTCACCAAGCGCCCCGACCCCGAGCGGCAGGCCTCCCTGCGCGGCCTGCTCGCCATCGGCTTCGTCGGCTCCCTCCTCGCCTACTTCTTCCGCTCCCTCACCGAGGCCCCCGGCGAGAAGCTGCACCGCCAGGAGTACGAGCGGGCCCGTGAGGAGCACGAACGCCGGACCACCCGCCGCTCCGGCAACCCCTCCAAGAAGCGCCGCCGCTCCTGACCGCTACCGCCCGGGCGGGCCGCCCGCCGGCCGAACCCCTTGCCCGGCGGCCCACCGTTCGCTGGATCATGGCGGTATGACCGCATCCCCGCCGCCCGCCCCGGCCCCCGAGCCCACGCACGCCGCCCGCGCCCACTCCTTCAACGCCGCCGCGGCCCAGTACGCCGCCAACCGTCCCTCCTACCCGCCCGCCCTCTTCGACGCGGTCGAGGAACTCGCCGGCCGCCCGCTCACCGGTGCGCGCGTCGCCGATGTCGGCGCCGGAACCGGCATCGCGACCGCCCTGCTGCACGAGCGCGGCGCACAGGTGCTGGCCGTGGAGCCCGGCGACGGCATGGCGGCCCAGTTCTGCGGCACCCACCCCGGCATCCCGATCGTGCGCGGCAACGGCAACGCCCTGCCCCTCGCCGACGCCTGCGTCGACCTCCTCACCTACGCCCAGGCCTGGCACTGGACCGACACCGCACGGTCGGTCCCGGAGGCCCTGCGCGTCCTGCGTCCAGGCGGCGCGCTGGCACTGTGGTGGAACACCGACGCCCACGGCGTCGAGTGGAGCGCCGAGCAGGGCCGCCGCATCGCGCGCTTCTCCGGTGTCGACATCCCCGCCGAGAAGGGGCGGGCCGCCCGCACCGACCTGGCCGACCCCAGCGGACGCCTCCGCTTCGCCCGCCGCGAGGTGCGCTGGAGCCGCCGCGTACCGCTCGACACCCACCTCGCCAACATCGGCAGCCACTCCTTCTTCCTCGTCCGCCCGGAGGAGGAGCGGGCCGCGTTCCTCGCCGAGGAGCGCGACCACCTGCTCAAGGTCTTCCCCGAAGGCACCGTCGAGGAGACCTACGACGTACTCCTCCTCGTCGCCGTCCGCCCCTGACCCGAAGCCCTCTTCCTCCGCCCCGCTTCCCCGCCCTGGTCCCGGCCCCCCGCCACGGGTGTTCCGCCTGCCGGACAACCCGCCACACCCCGCACCGCCGGTGCGAGGATGAGCCCCATGAGCCAGAAAGTCGCAGTCCTCGGCACCGGCAAGATCGGCGAAGCCCTGCTCAGCGGAATGATCCGGGCCGGCTGGGCCCCCGCCGATCTCCTGGTCACCGCCCGCCGCTCCGAGCGGGCCGAGGAACTCCGCGCCCGCCACGGAGTCACCCCGGTCACCAACCCGGAAGCGGCGAAGACCGCCGACACCCTGATCCTCACGGTCAAGCCCCAGGACATGGGCACCCTCCTCGGCGAGCTCGCCCCGCACATCCCCGCCGACCGACTGGTCATCAGCGGCGCGGCGGGCATCCCCACCTCCTTCTTCGAGGAGCGCCTGGCCGCGGGCACCCCGGTCGTCCGCGTCATGACGAACACCCCCGCCCTCGTCGACGAGGCGATGTCCGTCATCTCCGCCGGCACCCACGCCACCGCAGCACACCTCGCACACGCGGAGGAGATCTTCGGAGCGGTCGGCAAGACCCTGCGCGTGCCCGAGTCCCAGCAGGACGCCTGCACCGCCCTCTCCGGCTCGGGCCCGGCGTACTTCTTCTACCTGGTCGAGGCCATGACCGACGCGGGCATCCTCCTCGGCCTGCCCCGGGACAAGGCCCACGAGCTGATCGTCCAGTCCGCCATCGGCGCCGCGGTGATGCTCCGCGACAGCGGGGAGCACCCCGTGAAGCTGCGCGAGAACGTCACCTCACCGGCCGGCACGACGATCAACGCCATCCGCGAGCTCGAGAACCACGGGGTCCGGGCCGCGCTCATCGCCGCGCTGGAGGCCGCCCGCGACCGCAGCCGCGAGCTGGCCTCCGGCAACAACTGACACCGGCGGGCGCCGGCCGAGACCGGCTCCGGGAGGCCGTCCCGGCCGCGCTCCTCAGGCGGGCAGCAGCCCGATCGCCCGGTAGGCCGTGTCGACCGTCGGCCGCGCCATCTCCCGGGCCTTGTGCGCGCCCGTCCGCAACACCTGCTCCACGTACCCCGGATCCGCGCACAGCTCCCGGTGGCGCTCCTGCACCGGCCTGAGGAGTTCGACCACGGCCTCCGCGGTGTCCTTCTTCAGGGCGCCGTACGACTGGTACGCACCGCTCAGGTCCTCCGGGTTCCCGCCCACGCAGGCGGCCAGGATCTCCAGGAGGTTCGAGATCCCCGGCCGTTCCTCCCGGTCGTGGACGACGTCCAGCCCGCTGTCGGTCACCGCCCGCATGATCTTCCGCCGCACGACGTCCGGTTCGTCCAGAAGGTAGACGATGCCGGGCCCGGAGTCGTCCGACTTCCCCATCTTCGACGTCGGGTCCTGAAGGTTCATGACCCGTGTCGCCACCTTCGGGTGGGTCGCCTTCGGTACCACGAACGTGTGTCCGTAACGCTGGTTGAACCGCACCGCCAGGTCGCGGGTCAGTTCCACGTGCTGTGTCTGGTCCTCCCCGACCGGCACCTCGTGCGCGCCGTAGGCCAGGATGTCCGCCGCCATGAGCGCGGGGTAGGTCAGCAACGACAGCCGCACGCTCGTACCCCGCTCGCGCTCACGCGGGGCCTTCTCCTTGTACTGGATCATCCGCCGCATCTCGCCGTCGGTGGCCACGCACTCCAGCAGGTAGGACAGCCGGGTGTGCTCGTCCACGTGGCTCTGCAGGAACACCGTGCACCGCTCCGGGTCGATGCCCGAGGCCAGCAGCAGTGTCGCCGCCTGACGGCTGAGTCTGCGCACCCGCGCGGGGTCGTGGTCCACGGTCAGCGCGTGCAGATCGACTACGCAGAACAGGGCGTCCGCCCGGTGCTGGTCCACCTCGGCCCACCGCCGCAGGGCGCCCAGGTAGTTCCCGAGCGTCAGGTGCCCGGTCGGCTTGACCCCGCTGAAGACCCTTGTCATCTCCACTCCATCTCCTGGCCGAGGCCGCCGTCCCCGGCCGGCCCCCTGGTCCCGGAGGGAGGAACGAGAACGGCCGCCGAGGCGGCGGCCGTTGAATGCGTACGTGAGCGCGGCCGCCGTCAGGCGGGCCACCACTGCTGAGCGCACGTACGCGTCGTCATGACGAAGAGGCTACGCCTCACGATGCCGCGCGGCAGCGAGTTGACACGACTCGCCGGGCTCCGTACTGTTCTCCGAGTTGTCCGGCGTGAGAGCCGACTCCGGTCGGTCCCCGGACAGCCAATCCGCAAGCACCACCCTCTGCTCGACGACAGTCGTTCTACCTGTCTGCCGTCGTTTCATTGGCGTGCGTAATTACGGAATGAGGAATCCACGCCCGGAAGGGCACGGCCCCCGATTCGCTCGGGAGCACGGAATCCGCTAAAGTCTCACTCGTCGGAACGGCCGAACAGCCGGGAAGACAAACCCCGCTGACCGGGGGTCAGGTCGAAAAAAGGATCTGATAGAGTCGGAACCGCCGGAAAGGGAAACGCGAGAGCGGGAACCTGGAAAGCACCGAGGAAATCGGATCGGAAAAAGATCTGATAGAGTCGGAAACACCGAAGGGAAGCGCCCGGAGGAAAGCCCGAGAGGGTGAGTACGAAGGAAGCGTCCGTTCCTTGAGAACTCAACAGCGTGCCAAAAGTCAACGC